>NZ_JAWIRW010000001.1:0-591548 GCF_036319985.1 Stenotrophomonas sp. SMYL89
CGACGTTAAGGTGCGGGATGGGGATCGCTCGGCTCGTCTGTCGGCTGGTACCCGCAGATATCATGTTGACGGTCCCTCCACCCTGGCTCCTACATACCTCGTAGGAGCCGGGAGGAACATACAAGCCCATGCTCGGCTATCGCGCGCAGCGCGGGTTTCCTTCGCTCGAAACGAAGAGCAGCCGAGCATGGGCTCGGCTCTACAGAAAGTTACGGCGAGGGCTTGGCCAGCGCTTTGGCCTTTGCATACAGCCGATCAGCCGCTTCTCTTTCGCCCAATGCCGCATGGCACTCAGCCAGGCTGTCCCACGCGTTGGCCGAATCCGGATACAGCTCGGCGTTGAGCGCGAACACTTTCAGTGCTTTGCTGGCACCCAGACTCTCGCGGATGGCATAGCCACTGGCGTTGATCGCACGTTCCAGCTCGCTGCCCGTCACCCGATTGTCATCGCGCAACCAGCTGCGTATCGCCTGGGCACCGCCAGCGTCATCATCCAGCGCATACGCGATCAGCCGCTCGGACAGCACCGCATGCGGAAACTCCTCGGGCGCGACCACCGCCATCGTGCTTTCCACCAGCGTGCTCGACCACACATTGCGCGCACTGCCATTGGTCAGGTACACGAATACCCAGTAGCCATTCGCCAGCGTGCCCTTGTAGGCCAGCCGCGCACGCACTCGGGTGCCGCCATCATGGCCGACCTGGGTGTAGCCGTCGCTGCGGGTGGTGTCCCAGCCGGTGGAGAAGAAATTTCTGCCGCCGCCGGTCAGCTTCTGCGGCTGCCACAGCGTTTCCAGCGTGGCTGTGCGCAGCAGCTTGCCGGTGGCCAGTGCCTGCAGGAAGCGGTTCATGTCACCCACGGTGGTCTGCAGATCGGCATGGCCCCAGCCGTAGTCCGGCCAGGGATCTTCATTGGCCGTCTGTAGTTGGCCGTCCTTGCCAATGTAAGGAACTGCCGCGAGCTGGGCCGGTACGCTGGCCACGCCCCAGGAGGTGCTGGCCATCTTCAGCGGCTGCAGGATGCGCTCGCGCGCGATGGCCGGGAAGGGTTTGCGATAGTGCGCTTCCAGCAACGCCGTCAGCACCAGGTAGTTGGCCTGGGTGTACTGCACACGGCTGCCGGTGGCGAACTGCATCGGCGCGGCCGCGGCGACCTTCAGGGCTGCCGCAAGATCCGGCGCGACGCCACTGTAGCCCTTGCTGATCCAACGGTTGTCGACGCGGTCGTAGTACTCGCCGATGCCCGAACTGTGGTTGAGGAAGTCGCGCACCGGGATCGTCTGCCATGCGGCCGGCAGGTCCGGCACATAGCGGCTCGCCGGCGCATCCAGATCCACCTTGCCCTGATCGACCAGTTGCATCACCAGCGTGCTGGTCAGCAGCTTGGCCATCGACTGCGCGGCGAAGATGGAATCGAGGGTGGCCAGTGCATGGCTGGTGGGATCACGATCGCCGCTGGCGCCCTGGTAGAGCACCTGACCGTTGTGGGCGACCAGCACCGACTGGCCGGCAATGCCGTAGCGCTCGCGATTGGTCTGTAGCTGCGCGTCCAGCTGCGCGGTGAGCCCCCCTGGAACGTCACGGGCCGAAGCGGGCAGGGCGATGGCCAGGGCACAGAGCAATAGGACAGCAAGCGTGCGGTACATCGCGGTGTTCCGTCAGCGGCGATGGCGCATCTTGGTCACGGTGGAAGAGCAGGTCAAGCAGGTAGAGCCGAGCCGATGCTCGGCTGACTTTGGGCCAGACGTCGTGCACTCGGAAAAAATCGAGCCGAGCATGGGCTCGGCTCTACAGGTAGTTCCGGTAGCGCCGGGCCATGCCCGGCGGCAGTCGTGCAGGGATGCGATCAGCCGAGGATTCCCGGCAGATCCAGTCCCTTTTCCTTCGCGCAGTCGATCGCGATCTCATAACCCGCATCGGCATGGCGCATCACGCCAGTGGCCGGGTCGTTCCACAGCACGCGGCCAATCCGCTTCGCCGCCGCTTCGGTGCCATCGCAGACGATGACCATGCCGGCATGCTGCGAGAAGCCCATGCCGACGCCGCCACCGTGGTGCAGTGAGACCCAGGTCGCGCCGCTGGCGGTATTGAGCAGGGCGTTCAACAGCGGCCAGTCGGACACGGCATCGGAACCATCGGCCATCGCCTCGGTTTCGCGGTTCGGCGATGCCACGCTCCCGCTGTCCAGGTGGTCGCGGCCGATCACCACCGGTGCCTTCAGTTCACCGTTGGCCACCATCTCGTTGAAGGCCAGGCCCAGACGATCGCGATCACCCAGGCCGACCCAGCAGATGCGCGCCGGCAGGCCCTGGAACTTGATCTTCTCGGCGGCCATGTCCAGCCAGCGGTGCAGGTGCGGGTTGTCCGGAATGAGTTCCTTCACCTTGGCATCGGTCTTGGCGATGTCTTCCGGGTCGCCACTCAGCGCCGCCCAGCGGAATGGGCCGATGCCACGGCAGAACAGCGGGCGGATGTAGGCCGGCACGAAACCGGGGAAGTCGAAGGCATTGGCCACGCCTTCTTCCAGCGCCATCTGCCGCAGGTTGTTGCCGTAGTCCACGGTGGGTACGCCCAACGCGTGGAAACCGAGCATGGCGCGGATGTGGTTGGCCATCGACGCGCGCGCGGCCTTCTCCACTTCCTTGGGGGCGGACACGCGCTTGTCGTCCCACTGCTCGACGGTCCAGCCCTGCGGCAGGTAGCCGTTCACCGGGTCGTGCGCGGAGGTCTGGTCGGTCAGCAGGTCCGGCTTCACGCCGCGGTTGAGCAGTTCGGCCAGCACGTCGGCAACGTTGCCGAGCAGGCCCACCGACTTCGGCGTTCCGGCCTTGCACGACTCCTCGATCAGGCGCAGCGCTTCGTCAAGATTGTCGGTCCAGGTGTCCAGATAGCCGGTGCGCAGGCGCATGTCGATGCTGCTCTTGCGGCACTCGACGGCCAGGCAGGAGGCGCCGGCCATCACGGCAGCCAGCGGCTGTGCACCGCCCATGCCGCCCAGGCCACCGGTGAACAGCCACTTCCCGGTCAGGTCGCCACCGAAATGCTGGCGGCCCATTTCCACGAAAGTCTCGTAGGTGCCCTGCACGATGCCCTGCGCGCCGATGTAGATCCAGCTGCCGGCGGTCATCTGGCCGTACATGGCCAGGCCCTTCTTATCCAGCTCGTTGAAGTGGTCCCAGTTGGCCCAGCGCGGAACCAGGTTGGAGTTGGCGATCAGCACGCGCGGCGCATCGGCATGGGTGCGGAACACGCCCACCGGCTTGCCGGACTGCACCAGCAGGGTCTGGTCGTCGTCCAGGCGCTTGAGCGTTTCGACGATGGCATCGAAGCTCTCCCAGTCACGCGCGGCGCGGCCGATGCCGCCGTACACCACCAGTTCCTGCGGCCGCTCGGCCACGTCCGGGTGCAGGTTGTTCATCAGCATGCGCAGCGGCGCTTCGGTCAGCCAGCTCTTGGCGTTGAGCGTGGTGCCGGTCGGCGCGGCGATGGTGCGGGACGGGTCGTTGCGGGTCATGCGGCGCTCCGGTTCGTAGCGAATTCAAGGCAGGCGTTGAGCACCTGCGCCAGGGTGTGGCGCAGTGGTGCGGCGTGGTCGGGGTCGAGCGGGGTGGGCCAGCTGTGCTCGTCCACCTGGTCGGGCAACGGTTCGTGCATGTAGCCGCGGCAGGCCAGCTCCATCTGCAGGCTGTGCACGCCGCCGGCGACGTTGCTGTAGTGGCGGGTGATCCAGCCGCCCTTGAAGCGGCCGTTGCGCACCTGGCTCATGCCGCTGATCTTCAGCAGGTTCTCCACCACGTCGCTCAAGGCGTTGTCGCAGGAGGTGTCTGGTGCGCCGGACGGGCCGGCGGTACCGAGGTTGAACTGCGGCAGCTCCCCGTCGAACAGATGCGGGATGTGTGAGCGGATCGAGTGCGCGTCGTACACCACCACGGTGCCGTGGCGTTCACGCAGACGCGTGATCTGCGAAGCCAGCGCATCGTGGTAAGGCAGGAAATACGTGTCGCGGCGACGGGCGATTTCTGCGTCGTCCGGTTCGCGCCCGGCGTGGTACAGCGGCTGGTTGTCGAAGGTGGTCAGCGGGCACAAGCCGGTGGTGTTCTGGCCCGGGTACAGCGACACGCCGCTGGGATCGCGGTTGAGGTCGATCACCGAACGTGAGATCGCCGAGCGCACCGTGGTCGCGCCCATGCCGCGCACGAAGTCGTACAACTCGTGCACCCACCAGTCGGCGTCGCGGCGTGCCAGCCACGGCGAGTGGTAGTCGCCGATCAGGTCGTGCGGCAGCTCGCTGCCGGTATGCGGGAAGCTGACGATCAACGGGGCGTCGCCCTCGTGCACCGTCAACCATTCGTGATGGGTGTTCATGCCTGCGGTTCCACGGTCGGCAACAGGTCGGTCAGGCCACGTGCCAGCGCGCCGCTGCGCACCAGGTGGGTGGCGGTCACCATGTCCGGGTGGAAGTAGCGGTCTTCTTCCAGCGTCGGCACCTGGGCACGCAGGGTGGCGCGCACGTTCTCGAGCGCGGCGCTGGAGCGCAGCGGGGCATGGAAATCACAACCCTGCGCGGCGGCCAGCAGCTCGATGCCGATCACGTTGGCGGCGTTCTCGGCCATCTGCATCAGGCGGCGTGCACCGTGCGCGGCCATCGACACGTGGTCCTCCTGGTTGGCCGAGGTGGGGATCGAATCGACGCTGGCCGGGTAGGCGCGCTGCTTGTTTTCCGAGACCAGCGCGGCGGCGGTCACCTGCGGAATCATGAAGCCGGAATTCAAACCCGGGCGCGGGGTCAGGAAGGCCGGCAGGCCGGACAGCGCCGGGTCCACCAGCATCGCCAGGCGGCGCTCGCTGATCGAGCCGATCTCGCACACCGCCATCGCCAGCATGTCAGCGGCGAAGGCCACCGGCTCGGCGTGGAAGTTGCCGCCAGACAGTGCTTCGCCGGTATCGGTGAATACCAGTGGATTGTCGGACACGCCATTGGCTTCGATTTCCAGCGTGGTCGCGGCCTGGCGCAGGATATCCAGCGCCGCGCCCATCACCTGCGGCTGGCAGCGCAGGCAGTACGGGTCCTGCACGCGCACGTCGTTGTCGCGGTGCGATTCGCGGATGTCCGAGCCCTGCATCAGCGTGCGCAGGGTGGCCGCGGTTGCGATCTGCCCGCGCTGGCCGCGGATGGCGTGGATGCGCGGGTCGAACGGTGTGTCAGAACCCTTGGCCGCTTCCACCGACAACGCGCCGGTGACCAGTGCCGCCTGGAACACGGTTTCGATTTCGAACAGGCCGGCCAGCGCATAGGCGGTGGAGAACTGGGTGCCGTTGAGCAGCGCCAGGCCTTCCTTTGCGCCCAGTTCGATCGGCTGCAGGCCGGCACGCGCCAATGCGTCGGTTGCGGGCAGGCGTTCGTCACCGATGAACGCTTCGCCCACACCCAGCATCACGCTGGCCAGGTGCGAAAGCGGTGCCAGATCGCCGGAAGCACCCACCGAGCCCTGCGCCGGCACCACCGGCAGCACGCCCTTGACCAGCATCGCTTCCAGCAGCAGCAGCGTTTCCTCGCGGATGCCCGACGCACCCTGCGCCAGGCTGACCAGCTTCAGCGCCATCATCAACCGCACCACGCTGGCCGGCATCGGCTCGCCCACGCCGGCGGCATGCGAGAGCACGATGTTCCGCTGCAGGGTGGCCAGGTCTTCGCGCTCGATGCGCACGCTGGCCAGCTTGCCGAAGCCGGTGTTGATGCCATACACCGGCGCGCCCTTGGCGACGATGGCGGCCACCGCCGCAGCGCTGGCGCGCACCACCGGCAGCGCAGCCGGGTCCAGTGCAAGCGGCGCACCGCGATAGACCTGCCGCCACTGGGCGAGAGTGACATGGCCGGGGCGAAGAACCAGGGTGTTGCTCATGTGTTGCTCCAGGAGGCAGGCAGGTCGGGCTGACCGCGCACCACGCGCGCGTGCAGCGGGTTGAATCCAATGCGATAGACCAGATCGGCGGGGGCGTCGATGTCCCAGATCGCCAGGTCGCAGTCCATGCCGACGGCCAGGCGGCCGATGCGCTCGCCATGGCCCAGCGCGCGCGCCGCTTCACGGGTGAAGCCGGCGATGCACTCGTCCACGGTCAGGCGGAACAGGGTGGCGCCCATGTTCATCGCCAGCAGCGGGCTGGTCAGTGGCGAAGTGCCCGGGTTGCTGTCGGTGGCCAGTGCCAGTGGCACGCCGGCCGCGCGCAATGCAGCGATCGGCGGCAGGGTGGTATCGCGGGTGAAATAGAAGGCGCCCGGCAGCAGCACGGCCACGGTGCCGGCGGCGGCCATCGCGGCGATTCCAGCGTCATCCAGATGTTCAATGTGGTCGGCGGAGAGCGCACCGAAGCCGGCCGCCAGTTCGGCACCGTGCTGGTTGCTCAGCTGTTCGGCGTGGATCTTCACCGCCAGCCCGTTCGCCCGCGCTGCCTCGAACACCTGTCGCGCCTGCGCCGGGGAAAACGCGATGTTCTCGCAGAACACGTCCACCGCTTCGGCCAGGCCTTCGGCAGCGATGGCCGGAATCATCACGTTGCACACCTCGTCGGTGTATTCCTGCGCCTCGCGGCCCGGCGGAATCGCGTGCGCGCCGAGGAAGGTGGTGACCACGTTGACCCGGCATTCCTCGCCCAGTGCGCGCGCAACCTGCAGCTGCTTGCGCTCGTCGGCCAGGGTCAGGCCGTAGCCGGACTTGATCTCGATGGTGGTCACGCCTTCGGCGCGCATCGCCAGCAGGCGTGGCCGGCTCTCGCTGGCCAGCTGCCCGGGCGTGGCAGCGCGGGTGGCGCGCACGGTGGAGACGATGCCGCCGCCGGCACGGGCGATGTCGGCATAGCTGACGCCCTGCAGGCGCTGCTCGAATTCGTTGGCGCGGTTGCCGGCGTAGACCAGGTGGGTGTGGCAGTCGATCAGGCCCGGCGACATCCAGCGACCCTCGCCGTCGATGCGGGTGGTCGGCTGCAGGTGGGTATCGCTGCCGGCGGCACCGACGTGGACGATGCGCCCGTCCGCGCAGGCCAGTACGCCATCGCGGATGACGCCCAGGCCCTCGCCGTCGAGGGTGATCAGGTGGACGTTGGACCAGAGGGTATCGACGTGCATGGCATCCACAACGCGGCTGTGCTTATATGTCTATACAATATAGGCGTCCATTTCGGGTTGTCCAGCCATGTCCGATTCGCGTTCCCAGCTCAGTTTCCATGCCACCTACGCCCTGCTGGCCCAGGGCTGGGCCCGCGATGTCCGGCTGCAGGTCCAGGACGGCCGCATCACGGCGATCAGCATGGGGCAGGGCGCGCAGGACGGTGACACCCGCGTCGGCATCCTGGTGCCGGGCCTGCCCAACCTGCACAGCCACGCGTTCCAGCGCGGCATGGCCGGCCTGACCGAGATCGGCGGCGGCGACGGTGACAGCTTCTGGAGCTGGCGCGAACTGATGTACCGCTTCCTGGCCCACCTGCGCCCGGACGCGGTGCAGGCCATCGCCGCCCAGGCCTACATGGAAATGCTGGAAAGCGGCTTCACCCGCGTCGGCGAGTTCCACTACCTGCATCACGATGCCGACGGCCAGCCGTATGCCGATCGCGCCGAGATGAGTGCGCGCATCGCTGCCGCCGCCGCGCAGACCGGCATCGGCCTGACCCTGCTGCCGGTGTTCTACGCCCACGCCGATTTCGGTGGCGCGCCGCCGAATCCGGCGCAGCGCCGCCTGATCCATGATGTCGAGGGCTTCGCGCAGCTGCTGGACGCGGCGAAGCCGGCGTTGGACGCGCTGCCCGACGCGGTGCTCGGCATCGCCCCGCACAGCCTGCGCGCGGTCACCGGGGAGGAGCTGGACGCGCTGCTGCCGCTGACCGATGGCCCGGTGCATATCCATATCGCCGAGCAGATGCGCGAAGTCGAGGCCTGCCTGGCCTGGAGCGGCCAGCGCCCGGTGCAGTGGCTGTACAACCATGTGCCGGTGGATGCGTGCTGGTGCCTGGTGCATGCCACCCATATCACCGATGACGAGCGCGCGGCCATCGTGGCCAGCGGTGCCGTGGCCGGGCTGTGCCCGATCACCGAGGCGAACCTGGGCGACGGCCTGTTCCCGATGCAGGCCTTTGCGCGCGAGGGCGGCCGTTTCGGTGTCGGCTCCGATTCCAACGTGTTGATCGATGCCGCCGAAGAACTGCGCCTGCTCGAATACGGCCAGCGGCTTACCTTGCGCGGGCGCAACGTGCTGGCCCCGGATGCCACCCGCAGTACCGGTCGTTTCCTGTTTGAAGGCGCACTGCACGGTGGTGCGCAGGCGCTGGGCGTGGCTGCTGGCCTGCAGGTCGGCGCCAGCGCCGATCTGGTTGAGCTGGACGCCGCGCACCCGGCGTTGCAGGCGCGGCAGGATGACGCATGGCTTGACAGCTGGGTGTTCGCCGCACGTAATGGCGCGCTGCGATCGGTCTGGCGACATGGCCGCCAGTGCGTGGCCGAGGGCCGCCACCTGCAGCGCGAGGCGATCACCACCGCCTTCGCCGCCGCCCTGAAGGGCGTGCTGGGCTGATCGCCTCCGCCACCGGGACCCCATTACGTGAAGGCCAGCAAGTCCGCCACGCTCAACCAGCGTATCCGCAGCGATCTGGAAAGCCGCATCCTCAGCGGGGAGTGGGCGCCGGGCTTCCGTATTCCCTACGAGCACGAGCTGATGGAACAGTACGGCTGCTCGCGGATGACGGTGAACAAGGTGCTGACCGCGCTGGCCGAGAGCGGCATGATCGAGCGTCGCCGTCGTGCGGGTTCGTTCGTAGCGCGGCAGCCGCCGCACCTGGAGCAGGTGGCGCTGGAAATTCCCGATATCGCCATGGAGGTCGGCTCGCGCGGCCACCTGTACGGCTACCGGCTGCTGCAGCGCGAGCTGCGCCTGGCCGAAAGCAGCAATGCCGGCGAGGTGGAGCTGGCCGGCCAGCAGCAGCTGCTGGCGATGCGCTGCCTGCATCTGGCCGATGGCCGCCCGCTGGCACTGGAGCATCGCCTGATCAGCCCCGTCGGCGTGCCCGAGGTGCTGGAGGTCGATTTCAGCACCACCGCGCCTGGCAGCTGGCTGCTGCAGAACGTGTCGTGGACGCGCGCGCAGCACCGCATCAGTGCCTGGGGCGCGGACACCGCCAGCGCCCAGCTGCTGGACGTGAAGCCCGGCACCGCCTGCCTGGTGATCGAGCGCCTGACCTGGCGCGGCGAACAGCCGATCACCCGCGTGCGGCAGGTGTTCCTGGGGGATGCCTGGGACCTGGTGGCGCGCTTCGCGCCGGGCGCGCGATAGGGATTCCATCCACGCATGGCGTGGATCAACGGGTCTGGAACGGCTGTCGTCTTGAACTCTGTTGATGCGTGTGTACGATGTGTATCGTCCCTGCATGAAGAGCAGGGACCTCATCCGGGATCTGGAGGGGGCGGGTTGGACCTGTTGCAGGATCCGCGGATCCCATCATGTATTCGTGCACCCGCAGCGGCCTCACATCATCACCGTGCCTCACCCCAAAAGGATCTGGGCAAGGGGCTGGTGCAGGCATTGCGGAAGCTGGCAGGACTGACGTAGGAGGTCCCATGCGCTATCCAGTCTTGATTGAGGCGGGCGATGAACGCACCGCGTGGGGTGTCATCGTTCCCGATCTGCAGGGGTGCTTTTCGGCGGCCGACACGCTTGACGATGCGCTTGGCGCTGCCGAAGAGGCTGCGCTTGCCTGGATCGATGTGGCCCTGGATGAGGGGCGCTCGATCCCCAGTCCTTCCGCGCCGCAGAAGATCGTCGCCGAGGCCTCTGGCGATACGAAATGGATTCTTGCCTACATCTGCATTGATCCGGCGCTGCTGGATGACACCATCGAGCGGGTCAACATCAGCCTGCCGCGTCGCATCCTGGCGAGGCTGGATGCGCAGGCCAGAGCTGCGGGTGAATCCCGCTCCAGTTACATTGCGCATCTCGCGGCGTTGGGCTGAGCAGGCGCCATGTAGAGCCGAGCCCATGCTCGGCTGCTGTTCGCGTGATGGGCGATGAGTCGGGGGATTCGTGCATCGGGATTCAGTAGATCCACGCCATGCGTGGATGCTCGCCCCCATCAATACGTGGCGCATTGCCGCCAGCGTACCGGCTCATTCACGCCGGGGCGGGCATTGAGCTGGATGCGCACGTTGCGCAGCGCGGGATAGCGCAGCACTTCCTCGCACACGCGTGGCCACACGGCTTCCAGTTCACCGGTGCGGTTGATCGCCAGGGTCTGCCGGGTCAGCCAGACACCGCTGGCGATACCAGGCTTGCCGGCCAGGGCGCGGGCCAGATCGGCCTGGAAGCGCTCCAGGGTGGCCGCGTCCGGATTGGGATTGCTGCGCTCATCGGTGGCCGCCGCCGTCGGCGAGGGCGCCGCAGTGATGGGCGATGCAGCCTCGCTCGCTTCGGGTGCTGCGTCGGCTGCGGGGGCGTCCGCTGGCAACGGGGCAGTCTCCACCGGCGCTGCGGCAACGGGCGCGGCGTCCTCCACATGCAGGCCCTGCAGGCCGAGCCCGACCAGCAGGCCCAGCGTCACCGAACCCAGCGCGGCGATAGCAATGCGGCGCAGCGCCTCATGCCGGGCACGGGTGCGCACGCGCGATTCGATGTCCGCCGGCAGGTAGGGTTGCAGCAACGGCCACAGGCGGGGGCCATCAAGGACTTCCACCGCCTGCTTCTCGGCAGCGCTGCGGCCATCGCGTTCGATCCGGCCTTCGGTCAGCAGCACGCCACCCTTGGCGCCGGCCAGGCGCGCGGCGGCGCCCAGTTCGTTAACCGCGGCGGTACCAATGCGATAGGCCAGGCCGTGCTTGCACGACACCAGCCAGGTGTTGGGGCCATCGCTGAGCAGAAAGTCGCTGCTGGGCTCGCGTGATTCTTCGGTGGTATCGCTGAGTTCACGCAGGCCGCGCTGTTCCCGCAGCGCGCGCTTGACCAGCACCGAGAACTCGCGCCAATGCATGCCGGCCAGCGCCTGCAGGCCCAGTTGCATCTCCTTCTGCCGCCGCTTGATCCACCACAGATAGACAACGGCCAGGGAACAGGTAAGCAGGGCCGACAGCAGGGCCAGGATCCAAGGAAGCATGCAGGAGGTGCGCGGAAGGGGCGAATGCGGAAGACGACAGTGTAAAGGTCGCACTATCCGGCTGGGTCAGGACGTTCCTGACAGGAAGCGTGACGGAACGCTCAGATCGGCATATGGCAGGCACGAAAAACCCGCCAATCCTGAAGCCGTGAGGGGAGGGAACAAACGGCAGCCGAAGCGATTGGCGGGTTGCTCGCGATTGTCAATCAAAATTTATTGCATTGCAACAATCGATGTTCAGGGCACGCTGCCCGGCGACTGATGGCTGCCCGGTGCGGGGGCATCGGCGCCCGAGGCCGCACGGTTTTCCAGCCTGGCCAGCCGCGCGTGCAGGGCGTCGATACGGGCTTCCAGCGCGGTCACCTCGTCGGCAGTGGGCACGTGCAGGCGCTTGAGCACGCCCTGCACCTGGTCGTCGAAGGCCTTTTCGACCTTGTTCCAGGTACCGGAGGCCTTCTCGCGGGCCTCATCCAGTGAGGTTTCCACGTTGTCGCGCCAGCCCGGACCCTGTTCGCCATTGCGCTCACGGCGGCGGGCTTCCCAGGCTTCGCCTTCCTTCACCAGGCCATCGAAGAAGCGGCTGCCCTCGGCCTGTGCGCGGCCCAAGGCCCCCAGGCCAGCCAGCCAGACCTGCTGGGCCGAGTCGCTGAGCCTGCGCGAGAAGCGCTCGGCCTGGTCACCGAACGAGGCGTCGTCGTTGCGGCGGTCATCGTTTTCGTACTGGTTCATCGCACTTCCCGTGGGAGTTGGGCCTGGCCCGAGAGTAGCGCGCGTTGGCGTTGCACGGCCGTGACGGCCGCCGCCGGGGTTCAGCCCAGCTTTTCCTTCAGTACGCGCTGGATCTCGCCTTCCACCATGCCTTTCATCGCCGACAACAGGAAGCCCAGCTTGGCGGTCACGTGCACGGCGCCCGGCTGCAGCTCGATCGCACCATCCACGCCGCTGCCGGAAAAGTTCAGCACGTCGGCGGTCCAGGACGACTTCAGGCCGAAGCGCTCGGACAGCTTGGCGGCGACCTGTTCGATCGCGGCGCGTGCCTGTGCGTCGGGCAGGGCGTGGGCGTGGCGGACATCGATGGTGGACATGCAGGCTCCTGGCGCAGGGCGGGGATGATCTATGAGGGCGAGCATTGTGCGCATCGAGGGGCGTCGCGCCAAGCACTCATCGCAGGTTCTTCTTCGTTGGCGGCCAACCTGCTAGGCTGCGCCGCGTGCAGAACCTGCTTGTTCACTTCAGTCAACAACAACAGCCCGACCAGCCGCTGCGGCCCGGGGTGCAACGCATCGTGCGCCAGGCCAACGGCAGTGTGCGGCTCGGCGACGCCGGCCACGGCGCCCTGCTGCTGGCGCAGTTCTGCATGGACGATCGCGGCCTCTGGCTGCAGGTCGGCAACGGTATCCGTGGCATCCATGTGAATGGTCGACCAGTGCGCCGCATGGCCCTGCTGCGTGCAGGCGACGCGGTGTATGTGGACGGCGTGGAGATGGTGCTGCAGGGCGAGGTCGAGAGCCTGCTGCAGGCACCCGCGCCGAAGAACGATGACGGCAGCGACGAGCAGCAGCGCCTGCTGCGCGGTGTCGGCGGCCTGCATCATGGCCGCAGCTTCACCCTGTCGCGGGCCCGCCTGGTCGGTCGCGGCAGTGAGGCCGACATCGCCATCGACGACCCGGCCTTCGCCGAACAGCACGCCCGCGTGGAAGTGCACGGTGATCGTGTGTTGCTGCGCGACCTCGGCAGTGCCGACGGCACCCGGGTCAACGGCGTGGCCGTGCGCCACTGCTGGCTGCAGGCCGGCGATCAGGTGGTGTTCGATGGCCAACACCGTTTCGTGCTGGAAGTGCCGCATGATCCACGTCGGCGTCCGCTGCCGGCCGAGGACGAGTCCAGCGAGGACGCGGAACAAGCGCCGGTGCTGCCGGCTGCACCGCGCAGGGTCCGGCGCTGGCCGTGGCTGCTGGCCAGCGCCTTGTTGCTGGCGGCAGTGCTCAGCCTGCTGCTCTGGTTCGGCGCGCGCTGATCCGCATCCGCCGGGTCCGCTCTGGTGGGTGCCGACCTTGGTCGGCACGCTCCTCCGGTGGGCATGACGCCTGACGGCGTACGCCGACCAAGGTCGGCGACTACCGGAGCATTGCTGCGGGCCAATGGATTCCAATGAAACCAAATTTCCCTTGCGCCACAAGGCCGCAAGGCTGGTGCACTGCGGCATACTAGGGGTCTTGCCCCACAGGTGTGACATGACGCGCGCGTTCAACTTCAGTGCCGGCCCTGCAACCTTGCCGGAATCGGTCCTGCGCCAGGCGCAGGCGGAAATGCTGGACTGGCACGGTTCCGGTGCCTCCATTGTGGAAATGAGCCATCGCGGCGCGGAATTCATGTCGGTGGCCGCCGAGGCCGAGGCCGACCTGCGTCGCCTGCTCGATATCCCCGACGACTATGCGGTGCTGTTCCTGTCCGGTGGCGCCACCACTCAGCAGGCGCTGATCCCGCTCAACTTCGCCGCCCCCGGCCAGCGCGCCGACTATGTGGTCAGTGGCCACTGGGGCAAGACCGCGGTCAAGCAGGCCGGTGTCTACGTCGACGTCAACATCGCCGCCAGCAGTGAGGGCGACGGATACCGCACCTTGCCGCCGCGTGCCGATTGGCAGCTCTCGCCCGGTGCGGCCTACGTGCACATCACCGCCAACGAGACCATCCACGGCGTCGAGTTCCGTGATGTGCCCGACACCGGCAACGTCCCGTTGATCGCCGATTTCAGTTCGTCCATCGCCAGCGAGCCGCTGGATGTGCGCCGCTACGGCGTGATCTACGCCGGCGCGCAGAAGAACCTCGGTCCGGTCGGCATCGCGGTGATGATCATCCGCCGTGACCTGCTCGAACGCAGTGGCCAGCCGCGCGCGGACATCTTCGATTACCGCTCGCACGTCGCCCGCGATTCGATGCTCAACACCCCGCCGACCTGGAACTGGTATCTGGCCGGCCTGGTGTTCAAGTGGATGCTGGCCGAGGGCGGCGTGACCGAGTTCGCCAAGCGCAACGCCGCCAAGGCCGCGTTGGTATACGGCGCCATCGACGGCTCCGGCGGCTTCTACCGCAATGAGGTCGCACATGCGGCCCGTTCGCGGATGAACATCCCGTTCTTCCTGCCCGATGCCGAACTCGACGCCCGTTTCGTCGCCGAAGCCAAGGCTGCCGGCCTGCTGGCGCTGAAGGGCCACAAGGTGGTCGGGGGCATCCGGGCCTCGCTGTACAACGCCATGCCGCTGGCCGGGGCCGAGGCGCTGGTCGCTTTCATGGCCGATTTCCAGCAGCGTCACGGTTGAGCAATGAATGGCGCGCACCGTCGGGTGCGTGCCCCGCAACAGGGAATTCCGATGGCAAGCAGCAAATCCAGCAAGAAGGCGCCGAAGAAGGCCGAACCGGCCAAGGACAGCGCGCCCACCAAGGCGAAGGGCAAGGCCAAGGCCGCGTCGAACCCGGCGCCCACCCTGGCGCCGCTGGCGCTGGCCGATGTGCGCTCGAAGATCGACCAGATCGACCGTGACATCCAGAACCTGATCGCCGAGCGCGCGCGTTTCGCCCACCAGGTCGGCAAGGCCAAGGGCAAGCTGGCCGCCGCTGTCGACTACTACCGCCCCGAGCGCGAAGCACAGGTGCTGCGCATGGTGGTCGATCGCAATGAGGGGCCGCTCAGCGACGAGCTGCTGGTGCACGTCTACCGCGAGATCATGTCGGCCTGCCTGGCCCAGCAGGAGCCGCTGAAGATCGGCTACCTCGGCCCGGAAGGCACCTTCAGCCAGCAGGCCGTGCTCAAGCACTTCGGTCGCTCGGCGCTGGGCCTGCCGATGGCCAGCATCGAGGAAGTGTTCCAGGAAGTGGAAGCCGGCAATGCCGATTTCGGCGTGGTGCCGGTGGAGAATTCGGGGCAGGGCACCATCCAGATCACCCTGGACATGTTCCTGACCTCCAACCTGAAGATCTGTGGCGAAGTGGAGCTGCGCGTGCAGCAGTACCTGATGTCGCGCAGCGGCCGCATCGAAGACATCGAGCGCATCTACGCGCACCCGCAGTCGTTCATGCAGACCTCGGCGTGGCTGCGTGCCAACCTGCCGAAGGCCGAGAAGATCCCGGTGTCGAGCAATGCCGAGGGTGCACGCCGTGCGCGCAACGCCGACGACGCGGCGGCCATCGGCGGCGAGAGCGCCGGCCATGTGTACGGCCTGAAGAAGGTGGTCACCAAGCCCATCCAGAACGATGCCGACAACACCACCCGTTTCCTGGTGGTGGGCCGCAACATCTTCCCGACCTCCGGCCACGACCGTACCTCGGTGCTGGTGTTCATCCATGACAAGCCTGGTGCGCTGTTCGACGTGCTCAGCCCGTTCGCCCGCCATGGCATCAGCATGAACCGCATCGAGTCGCGCCCGTCGCACCACGGCAAGTGGGAGTACGGCTTCTTCATCGACCTGGCCGGCCACATCGACGACGCGCCGATGCAGGCTGCCCTGGCCGAACTGGAAGCGCACTCGGCGCAGATCAAGGTGCTCGGCTCCTACCCGGTGGCCGTGCCCTGAGTGCTGCTGCGGCGGCAACGGCCGCCGCTCCCTGATGCATCGCCGGCACTGCCGGTGTTTACGGAATGATCGAACGATGAGCAACGCGCAACACTGGATTGCCCGCAAGGGCCAGCCGCTGCAGGGCAGCCTGACCATTCCCGGCGACAAGTCGGTCTCGCACCGCTCGGTGATGTTCGCCGCGCTGGCCGATGGCACCTCGCATATCGAAGGCTTCCTGGAAGGCGAAGACACCCGCGCCACCGCGCGCATCTTCAGCCAGCTCGGCGTGCGCATCGAAACGCCCAGCCCGTCGCAGCGGATCGTGCATGGCGTCGGCGTCGATGGGCTGAAGGCCCCAGACGCACCGCTGGACTGCGGCAATGCCGGTACCGGCATGCGCCTGCTGGCCGGCCTGCTGGCAGGCCAGGCCTTCGATTGCACGCTGATCGGCGATGAATCGCTGTCGGGCCGCCCGATGCGTCGCGTCACCGGCCCGCTGTCGCAGATGGGCGCGAAGATCGACACCCAGGACGACGGCACGCCGCCGCTGCAGGTGCATGGCGGCCAGTCGCTGCACGGCATCGACTTCGCCTCGCCGGTGGCCAGCGCACAGATCAAGTCGGCGGTGCTGTTGGCCGGACTGTACGCGCAGGGCGAAACCCAGGTGACCGAACCGCATCCGACCCGTGACTACACCGAGCGCATGCTGTCGGCGTTCGGCGTGGATATCGAATTCTCGCCGGGCAAGGCGTGCCTGCGTGGCGGCCAGCGCCTGCGTGCCACGGACATCGTGGTGCCGGCCGACTTCTCGTCTGCGGCGTTCTATCTGGTGGCCGCCAGCATCATTCCAGGTTCCGAACTGCGCCTGAAGCAGGTTGGCCTGAACCCGCGTCGCACCGGCCTGCTGCACGCGCTGCGCCTGATGGGCGCGGACATCACCGAAGAGAATCCGGCCGAGCAGGGGGGTGAACCCGTTGCCGATCTGGTGGTGCGCTACGCCCCGCTGAAGGGCGCGCGCATTCCGGAAGCGCTGGTGCCGGACATGATTGACGAATTCCCGGCGCTGTTCGTGGCGGCTGCCGCCGCAGAAGGCCAGACCGTGGTGAGCGGTGCGGCCGAGCTGCGAGTGAAGGAATCCGATCGTCTCGCTGCGATGGCCACCGGCCTGCGCGCGCTGGGCATGCAGGTGGACGAAACCGAAGACGGTGCCACCCTGCACGGTGGCGTGCGCTTGGGCAGCGGCACCATCGAAAGCCACGGCGACCATCGCATTGCCATGGCGTTCGCCATTGCCGGCCAGATCAGTGACGGCGAAGTGCGCATCAACGATATCGCCAACGTCGCCACGTCGTTCCCGGATTTCGACGGCCTTGCGCGCAGCGCCGGTTTCAACCTGGCCTGATCGTGAGGCTCTGTAGGGTCGAGCCATGCTCGACTCCAGAGGGAGATTGCGATGAGCCGAGCATTGCTCGGCTCTACATTCGAGGCGGCAGATAAAAGGACGGAGGCCGAAGCCTCCGTCTAAACATCACGAACCCCTCGTCCGCGATCAACGCTGCTCGGTACGGAAATCCACCGGGACCCGCACCACGCTGGCGATGGCACGGCCTTCGTGCATCGCCGGCTGGAACTTCCAGTTCTGCACAGTGCTCAGCACTGCGCGGTCCAGATCGCGACTGCGCTCGCCGCTGCGCGAAACGATCGCGGCATTGGCGACGTTGCCGCGGGTATCGACACTCAGGCTGGCGATCACGCTGCCCTGCACGCCACTACGCAGCGCGGCGGCGGGGTAGGTGGGCATGCGGTTGCTGGCCAGCGGCCGGGCCTCACGATTGCGCACTACCGGGGCGGCCTTCCGCGAAGCAGTAGCGGGGGCTGCCTGGGGCGCGGCAGGGGCCGCTGCATCCGTCACCGCTGCCTCCTCGGGGGCGGGAAGCATGCGCTCACCAACTGGCGCCGGTGCCACGTCTTCCTGGTTCGAATGACGCAGCCAGAGCAGGGCGGCCGCAAACATCGCCACGATCAGCGCGATCCACATCCAGGGCGAGGTGGGTTTGTGCTGCAGGTTGGAATCTTCCTGCAGATGCGGCGAATGAAGGTCTTCGTGGGTGGTGGCAGCCATCGCTAACTCCTTCCGTCAATGGACGACATGGGAAGTGTTGCGCGAGCCACGGACGAGAAGTGTCAGCGTTGCGTCAACGCCACCGGCAGGGTTCAGTTTGCCTGCCGGGAAGCGTTCAGTTACTGCGTCTTGAAGTCGAACGGCACTTCAATGCTGCCGGGGACGGCCTGGCCGTTGCTCTGCGCCGGAGTGAAGCGCCAGCGGCGCACGGCGTCTGTGGCGGCACGGTCGAGCTCGCGTGAACCGCTGCGCTGGATCACCGTGGCGTTGTTTGGATAGCCAGTGGCGTCCACGTCCACCCGCACCACCACGGTGCCGGTCTCGCCAGCGCGCAGCGCGGCAGCCGGGTAGGCGGGTGGCGGCGACTGGCCGGCAATCGGCATCGGCTGGCTGTTGCCGGTGGCCGCCGGCGCAGGGCCCGGTGCGGCCGGGGTCGCTTCAGCGATGGGGGCAGGCGGCGGTGGGGCCGTTTCGACCAGCTTTGGTGCTTCTTCCTCTACCGGGGCCGGCTTGGCATCGGGCATGTCGCTGGAACCGGCCGCAGCGGCCAACGGCTCCGGCAGGGGCTCGATCTGGGCGGTTTCCTGCGGGGTCTGCGCGGCAGGATCGGCGCGGAAGAACTCCTTGTCGCGACCGGTCAGCCAGACCAGCACGAACAGCAGCACGCCCACCCCGAAGGCGATACCGGCGATCTTCAGGGCATTGCGCGGGATATGCACAGTGAACGACTTGGCGGACGACGAGCGGGGTGCAGACATGGACCGGACCAGTACGGAATGGCTCGATTCTGCCACGGCGGGAATGAACCGGGCGGCAGAAATCCGTATAACAAGCGATAATCCCATTCCTGATACCCACCACGACACCTGCCATGCTTGATCCAGCCCTGCTCCGCCACCAGCCCGCCGACCTCGCCGAACGCCTGCGCACCAGCCGTGGCTTCGAGCTCGACGTGTCTGCCCTGGAGTCCCTGGAGGCCGATCGCAAGCGCATCCAGGTGCGGACCCAGGAGCTGCAGAGCCTGCGCAACAGCCGTTCCAAGGCCATCGGCCAGGCCAAAGCCAAGGGCGAGGACGTTTCGGCCATCATGGCCGAGGTTGCCGCCTTCGCCGACGAGCTCAAGGCCTCGGAAGTGGCGCTGGACGAGCTGCGCGAGAAGATCGAAGCGATCTCGATGGGCATTCCGAACCTGCCGGCCGATGACGTGCCGGCCGGTGCCGACGAGAACGACAACGTCGAGCAGGCGCGCTGGGGCACCCCGCGCCAGTTCGATTTCAAGGTGCTTGACCACGTCGAACTGGGCGCCCGCAACGGGTGGCTGGACGGCGAGACCGCGGCCAAGCTGTCCGGCTCGCGCTTCACGGTGCTGCGCGGCCCGATCGCGCGCCTGCACCGTGCGCTGGCCCAGTTCATGGTCGACCTGCACACCGGTGAGCACGGCTATGAGGAAACCAACGTGCCGCTGCTGGTCAACGCCGATTCGCTGCGCGGCACCAGCCAGCTGCCGAAGTTCGAGGACGACCTGTTCAAGACCGCCGTGGGCGACTCCACGCGTTACCTGATCCCGACCTCGGAAGTGCCGCTGACCAACATCGTGCGCGATGAGATCGTCGACGCCGAGCGCCTGCCGCTGCGCATGACTGCCCACTCGATGTGCTTCCGCGCCGAGGCCGGCAGTGGTGGCCGCGACGTGCGCGGCATGATCCGCCAGCACCAGTTCGAGAAGGTCGAGCTGGTGTCGATCAGCCGCCCGGAAGACAGCGACGCCGAACACCAGCGCATGACCCGTTGCGCCGAAGTGGTGCTGGAAAAGCTGGGCCTGCCGTACCGGAAGGTGCTGCTGTGCACCGGCGACATGGGCTTCTCAGCCATCAAGACTTACGACCTGGAAGTCTGGCTGCCGTCGCAGCAGACCTACCGCGAGATCTCCTCGTGCTCGAACTGTGGTGACTTCCAGGCCCGTCGCATGCAGGCGCGCTGGCGCAACCCGGCCACCGGCAAGCCGGAACTGGCACACACCCTGAACGGCTCGGGCGTGGCGGTCGGCCGCGCGATGATCGCGGTGATGGAGAACTACCAGAACGCCGATGGCAGCATCACCGTGCCGGAAGCGCTGCGCCCGTACATGGGTGGGCTGGAAACCATCGCCTGACAACCGGCGCGTTGCGCCGCCGCCCGAGCATAGGCTCGGGCGCTACAGATCCATGTAGAGCCGAGCCTATGCTCGGCTGCTCCTGCCCATCGCCGGCCGCATTGATTGTCGGGGCTCCGCGCCGCCGCCCGAGCATAGGCTCGGGCGCTACAGATCCATGTAGAGCCGAGCCTATGCTCGGCTGCTCCTGCCCATCGCCAGTCGCATTGATTGTCGGGGCTCCGCGCCGCCGCCCGAGCATAGGCTCGGGCGCTACAGATCCATGTAGAGCCGAGCCTATGCTCGGCTGCTCCTGCCCATCGCCGGCCGCTTTGATTGTGGGCGCTCGGCGCCGCCGCCGAGCATGGGCTCGGCGCTACTGGGTCTCTGTTGCCCGCAGCTTCTCCAGGGGTACCCATCCCGGTTCGCCGGTCTCCGGCACGCACCACGCCCAACCATTGAGCGTGCGCAGCCCACGCAGCAACTGCCCGGGATCCACATCCAGTTCCCGCGCGCAGTAATCCTCCGTGGCAAACGCGTCACCCTGCGCATCGCGACCGATCACCGGTGCCGGCACGAATCCGGGCTGCTGCCCCTCGGCCTCGCACAGGAACCAGTCCTTCCAGCCCTCCGGGCCTTCATAGCGTTTGCCCACCGCCAGCGCCTGGCCGCGGCGCAGGGTGATCGGGTGTGGAAATTCGCTGCGGTGCGCAGTGGTCACGATGTAGTTCATGGCCCACTGTACCGTTTCCGCCGGGCATGGCCCGGCGCCACCTTCCGGATCCGATAGCGCCGGGCCATGCCCGGCGGGCGGGAATCGGTCCACAAAAAAACGGCCCCGCAGAGCGGGGCCGTCAGGGTGGGCCGGGATGGGGGAGGGGATCCCGGCCCGCGTTCAGCGCCTCGACGAGGAGAGAGCGGCGCCGAACGCTGGAACGCTTATGCCGCGACGGCGTCTGCCGCTTCGTGCGACGGCAGTGCCGCCAGCGCGCCGGCAATGGCGTCTTCACGGTGCTGCGGCGAGTAGGCGATGCCCTCGGCACGCACGAATTCGATGTCGTTGATGCCCCAGAAGGCGAACGTCTGGCGCAGGAACGGCTCCTGGAAGTCGGCCGGAGAATCGGTGTAGATGCCACCGCGGCTGCTGACCACGATCACGCGCTTGCCGCCGGCCAGGCCGATCGGGCCGTTCTCGGTGTACTTGAAGGTGCGCCCGGCCACGGCCACGCGGTCGATCCAGGCCTTCAGCGTGGACGGGATGCTGAAGTTGTACATCGGCGCGCCGATCACCACGATGTCCGCGGCAAGGAACTGCTCGAGCACCTGTTCAGCATCGGCGGCCTCCACCGCATCCGCCTTGGCCAGCGAACTGCTGCGCAGATGCGGTACCGGATTGGCGTCAAGATCGCGATAATCGACCTGCAGGCCTTCGATCTGCTGCTTGAACCGGGCCACCACGGCGGCGGTCAGGTGGCGGGAGACGGAGTTCTCGCCAAGCACGCTGGCGTCGAGATGCAGAAGCTTCATGGCAGTCACCTATGTTCTTATGTTCTGGAAGGAAGAAGCGGGTAGGCCCCGCCGACGGAGAGAACGATAGGTTGTTGCAAAGGCGGGATAAAGGTGATTGAATGCCACGTATTGTTCTAGATATGGAACTCGGGCATGCATGACCTGAATGATCTGTACTACTTTGCGATGGTGGTCGACCACGGCGGATTTGCCGCCGCTGAGCGCGCGCTGGGCATCCCCAAGTCGCGCCTGAGCCGTCGCATCAGCCAGCTGGAGACCGACCTGGGCGTGCGCCTGCTGCAGCGCTCCACGCGCCGTTTCGCGGTTACCGACGTTGGCACCAGCGTGCACCGCCACGCGCAGACGATGCTGGCCGAGGCGCAGGCCGCCCGCGAAGTGGTGGACCGCCTCAGTGCGGAACCGCGTGGCGTGGTGCGTGCCAGCGTGCCGGTCTCGCTGGCGCAGATGCAGCTGCCCAAGCTGCTGCCCAAGTTCCTCGAGCAGTACCCGAAGGTGCGCCTGCAGCTGAACATCAGCAACCGCCGCGTGGACATCATCAATGAAGGCTACGACGTGGCCCTGCGCGTGCGTTCGCGCCTGGACGACGACGGCAGCCTGGTGATGCGCAGCTTCGGCCAGGTGCAGGAACTGCTGGTAGCCAGCCCTAAATACCTGGACCGCGCTGGCCGCCCGAAGGACCCGGAAGAGCTGACCCAGCACGTCACCCTCAGCATCAGCGAAGACGAGGCACGCCAGCGCTGGGAGCTGCATGGCCCGGAAGGCGAAGTGCGCCGGGTCGACCTGCAGCCACGCGTGGCCGGCTTCGACTTCCCGCTGCTGCAGAGCATGGTCAAGGACGGTTTCGGCATCACCATGCTGCCGGAAACCGTGTGCGCCGATGCCGTGCGCAATGGCGAGCTGGAAGTGGTGCTGCCGGACTGGTCGCTGCCGCAGGGCGTGTGCCATGCCGTGTTCGCCTCGCGCCGTGGCCTGCTGCCGGCGGTGCGCGTGTTCATCGACTTCCTGGCCGAGCACCTGCCGCCGCAGCTGGAGGCCTCGCGCCTGCATTGCGATGGGGCCTGCGAGAAGGCCAAGGAGCGGATCAAGGCCAGTGCGCTGGGCGCGCTGGCGGTGGATGCGGGCTGAGAGAGCTGAACGGTAACGCCGGGCCATGCCCGGCGTTGCTGTTTCCGGGGTCGATCACTTCCGCCCGAACAGCCGGTCCCAGAAGCTGCGCTGCGGTGCCGGCATCGGCGTGGGGGCGGCAGCGACGACCGGCGCTTCCAGTACCGCCATCAGCTCCGCGCTGCGCGGCTTCTTCAGGAAGCGTGCATAGTCCAGGTAGCTGGTCACTTTGCTCATGTGCAGGCGCTCCGGCATCGCCGGCAAGGCGCCGCCCTGCAGCAGTACCCGCAATGCCTGCGGACGGTCCAAGCGGATCGCCTCGAACAGCGCGGTGCCGCCGCAACCGGGTTCGATCTGGTTGGCGCGCTGTGGGGCGTCCTTCAACAGGGCGTGCAGCGCATCCGAATCGTCGCGTTCCACGGCCGCAACTAGGCGCGCCAGCGCCTCCGCTTCGTCGGGTGAAAGGCTGTCGCGGTAGGCCTGATCGGCAATCTCGCGCTCGTCGCGCCCGTCACCGCCCTCGATGCACAGGAAATCGGTGACCAGTGCTACCGGAATGCCGGACGTATCCAGCGCCCAGTAGCTGGGATACACACCATCGCCCCAGCCACTGGTGAACACCACCAGCCCATGCGGGGAGTCTTCGCCCCATGGACGGTACTCGGCGCCTTCATCCAAGCCGTCGTGGTCGATCAGGGCATCGGACCACGCGCTGTCTTCGTCGCCATTGGCCTGTTCGATCAGGACCAGCAGTGCCTGCTGGGTATCGGTGTCCATGAAACAGCCGATGCCGGCGTCGACCGGGTAGCCGATGAAGCTGTCCTCATCCAGGCCGGTCAGGTCCTGCGTGGTCCAGCGCGCCATCTGCCAGTGCAGGGCAGATGCCGTGAGGACTTCGCGGGGCTTGAACCAGACCACGGCCAGTGCCGGGCGGCCGCTGTGCACGATGATCTCGACCGGATGCCGGCCCAGCGGGGCGGTGTAGTCGGCCAGCGCCGGCGCCTCGGCCTGGACCAGTGGATCGCAGACCACCAGATGCCCGCTGCTGACCGGCAGGTGCCCGGCGAACGTGCGGTGCAGGGCCACTGCAGCCAGCTGGGTGTCGTCCAGCAGGCAGGTGCGCAGGTTGGCCAGATCGAGATGGGCCATGACGGCTCCGAGTGCGGTGAAGGCCCCCACCGTGCCGGATGCGAAGGGCAGGGGCAAGGTGGTCTTGGGCAAATGCCCTTCACGTGCGAGAATACGCCGCTGCCCGGGCGACCGGGACCCGATTGGAGAGATGGCCGAGCGGTTTAAGGCACCGGTCTTGAAAACCGGCGAAGGGTCAAACCTTCCGTGGGTTCGAATCCCACTCTCTCCGCCACTGATTTCAAAAGGCCCCTGGACACAGGGGCTTTTTCGTTTCTTGAGTCCCCTCGATCTGCACGCCAGCCGTGGTAGCGCGGCGGCTTTGCACGAGCAGGCCGGTAATCGCCATGAAGACGCAGAAAGCTGCACTCACCCCCGGCGCCCACCCTTCGGCTTGTTATGACACAACGGATAACTCGAACACGACCGGAAAGCCCCATGCGGACCGGTCCTGTCCACGAACACGCCCACCTTGCACACCGGGCAGCGCTCTTCGTTGATGGCCGCACCTGAAATCGTGGTCACTTCCGCCGCGCCGTCCCGCACCAGCTCATCCAGGAATGGCGAGTGCTTCCCCTGCAGGGTGAACATCGCGACTGACCGTCGCGCGCGCGTGAGCGCCACATAGAACAACCGCCGCTCTTCGCTCAGTGGATAGGTATCCCCATCCGGCATCGCCAGGGAAAGCACCGGGTCATCCGAGCGCAGGCTCGGGAAGCTGCGGTTGATCATGCCCGGCAGAATCACGTAGTCCGCCTCGCGTCCCTTCGACCGATGTACGGTCAGGAACTCGACGTCCATCGTGCTGTCGAAGGCTGTCTTCCAATCCGAAGGCACCGCGCTGCGATCGGCGCGGTAGCGGCCGAGGACGAACACCGTCACGCGTCCATTGCGGCCTTGTGGCACCGCCCCAGACAGCAACTGCTGATGCAGCCTGGCGAGGTACTGGCGAACACCATCCTGCATTTCCTCGCGTCGGGTCATCTGGAACGCCTGCAGCACTGGCCCCATTGCCGGTGCGGCAGAACGAACCGACTTGGCAATCTGCGCTGGATTCCGGCTGATGAAGCGGCTGGACGCATCGCAGAGCGCCTGCGGGCAGCGGAATGTCTGCTCCAGTTTCAGCACTTGGCCTTGCCCCATCCATTCGCGGAATCCGGTCATCACTGAAACGTCGGCGCCGGCGAAGCGATTGATCGACTGCCAGTCATCGCCCACCGCAAACAGGTAGCGCCCCGGTTTACTGACCAAGGCGCGGCATAGGCGAGCGCGGGCGCGCGAGGCATCCTGGAATTCGTCCGCCATCACCAGTTCGTAGGGCGATTCATAGCGGCCCTGTTCCAGCAGTCCGGCCGCCATGTTGAGCATGTCTTCGAAATCGATGCCGTGCTCGTCAGCCAGTGCGTTGCCCCAGGCCTGGAAAACAGGGCTGGCGATTTCCAGGAAGCGCCGATGCCGTTCCTTGAATTGGTCTTCGGGCATCTGTCGCAGGCGCTCGGCCATATCGTCCAGCGTCAGGCAGTTGCTCTTGGCATGGGCAATGAAGGTGCGCATCAAGCCGATCAGGTCCGCGTCCGGCATGGGCTTTGCGCCCTGCTCGGGCAGCTCGCGGTCGGGGTTGGGGTCGAGTTCGACACCGGACCCGCCAAGCCTCTCCGCAAGATCCTGCAGGGCATGTCCACTGCGCAGGCCAAACGAAGTGGTCTCGACAAGGGCGGTGCCGCGTGCCGCATGCTGCTGGCGCTTCCAGTGCATGCCATCGGCGTAGTGGGCGAAGTGCGCCGGCGGCTGGCCATCGGCATCCAGCGCAAAGTGCTCGTGATACAGCCCGGCATCCGGGTAGTAGAAGTCGGGGCGATACTGGCGATGGGTGTCGGTGGCCGTATCGAATTCGTAGCGCCGCTCGTAGTCGTACGTCACGCCGTTGTAGAAGAGCCAGTCGGCGATGACGCACTCTTCCAGGCTCTTCACCCGCTCACCCTGCAGGGCGCGGATGTAGGGCGTGCCATCGCGGTCGTAGCCGTCGGCCTCCATTTCCGAACCGAATGGCGGCAGGTCGCGCCCGAACACCAGGCGGAACATGTCCCATTGGGTGCGGAAGTGGATCGAGCGGTCCTTCAGGTCGTCCACCAGTTCGGCCAGCTTGTTGAAGCCCAATGTGGCGTCAGTGGCCCATTCCGGGATATCGGGCTTGCGCCCCGTGGCTTTGGCGATGATGGCCAGGCCCAGGGCGTGGAAGGTCCGCGACTCAACCACGGTGTCGCCCATGCCGAGCCGATCGAAAGATCGCTGCGCGCGCTCCTCCAGCTCCTTGGCAGCGTCCTTGTTGAAGGCGAGCATCACGATGCGTTCGGGTTCGACAAAGCCGCGGTCAATGGCGTAAGCGGCCTTGGCGACCATGGTGGAGGTCTTGCCGGAACCGGCCGCGGCCACGACCTGGACCCGGTTGTCGAAGCAGATGACGGCGCGGGACTGTTCCTCGGTCAGCGGCTTGCTCTCGACCCGGTCCAGGAAGTCCTTGGCCAACACCAGCTCACGCCGGGTCATGGCCTCGTTGGCTTCGGCCCAGGCAGCGGACCAATCCAGGTTCCAGTCGCGCAGGGCGTCCAGCGCCGCACGATGACTGTCCGCCTGCAGGTCCCCATGCACGTTTTCATCGAGGAACAGCCGCTCCAGCTCCGGCGGCTGCAGGGGCAGGGCGGAGCGCTTCGCCAGCAGCGTCTGCTGCTGCTCGTGGGTGATCCAGCGGCGGCCGGCATTGCCCCGGTCGATGAGGTCATCTGCTGCGCCCAGCCACGACTGGATCTGCTGCAGAACGCTGTCAAACAAGGCCTTGCGCCCACGCGTGGTTCGCGCAAAGAGCACGTCCTGCAGGGCCGCCGCAAGTCGGGATGCCTGTCCGTTGGGGAGCCCGTCTACGCTCAGCCCAGCAGCCTTGCCGGTCTGCAGCTCGACCCGTGACCAGAAGATCCCTGGATGGATCTGCACCCGCTGATCATCATCCACGCGCAGCCGGTACTGCTGGCCGGAGACACTGAGTTCAACATACCCGCCATCAAGCCGCAGCGACCAATGGGGCGAACGGGTCACGCGTCGGCCCCAGCCCGAGGGGCACCATTCCATAGACATCCAGATATTGCCTTGCAAGCGTCAATAGGGCTTATTGAGCCCCTAAGCCCACATGATAAGGGGCTTGGAAGCCGCCTGTGGTCGTCAGCTCGCGGATTGACCTCGGTACGGGCTTCGCATGCGCAGGAAGTGGCCCGTGGAGTGGCGCGGTGTCGCGTTTTTTCGCGTGCGTCCCGGATGTGCGCTCCGTACGTGCCACTATGCACCTGTGCAATGGTGTGCCACGATCCGGCGGCTCACTGCATGTTGAGTGGAAGCGGTGCTTGGAGAAGGGCTTGGGAGGGAATGCCCCGATGAATGCAGTGGATCCGGAATTGAAGAGGTTGCTGGCAAGGTTCGATGAGAGCCACACCTTCGAAGGCTGCGAGTTGACCAGTCCGGAAAGCCATGGGATCGACGACGATACGCCGCTGCATATAGCGGCGTTCAATAACGAAGTGGATCTACTCAAAGAGTTGATGCCGTTCGTCACCAATATCGACGTACTCGGGGATATTGGATTGACCCCGATGGCGAACGCGGTGATTAGTGAAAGCCTCGAGGCCGTTGTCTACCTTCTCTCCTGTGGTGCGGACCCCATGATCCTGGATGAAGTGGGCGATTCGGTGCTGGAGATCATGAAGAGGAGACCCGTCTTCAATCAGTTGGTTGAGCAGATCGAGAGCGAGCTGCCGGGGGCGGTTTGAGGCGGGCGAGGTGTGGGTGCTGGAGCGCGCTCGTGGCTCCGCAACCTGGGGCAGGCCGAGAAGATCACGGTGCTAGGATCGCGTGCCATCACTCGTAGGCGCGATCCTGCTTCGTTGGCGCTACTTCGACTACATCACCACGCCGGATCAGCTCATCCAGATCCACCGCCGAAGCGGCCAGGGCATCCTGTGCATCGAAATCCCACTTGTCCTTGTACTCGCGTGCCAGCAGGTCGCAGACCGCCTTGGCACGCGGATAGGCATCGTCCTTGCCCTCGCTCTGCTTCAGCGCATCGCGATGGATCTGGCACAGCATGAGCTGGTGCGCATCTTCGGCGCGCTCGCGCTCCCAGGTGATGTCGGGCAGGCCCGAAAGCGCAGCGGCAAGTGCGAACGCGGTCATTGGCATGTCGGGTGTCCAGGCAGCGATGGGAACCCGAGCGTATGCGAGCGGCAGTGGCTTGAGGTCATCGCCGCCCGCGTTGTTTCACTACGTGTTCACCATTCGCCGCAGCATGGAAACTGCATCAAATGCAGTTGATCCAGACGATCTGCTCACGCATTCACATCCACCACAATCCGCCCACGCACCTTGCCCGGGATGATCTGGTCGTAGACGTCCAGCACCTCGGCAAGCCCGATCAGCTGCACGGTGCTTTCCAGCTTCTGCGGGTCCAGGTCGGTGGCAAGCCGGTCCCATGCACGCTGGCGCACGGCCTGCGGCGCATTCACCGAATCCACGCCAGCAAGCGTCACGTTGCGGAGAATGAAGGGCAATACCGAGCCATGCAGCTCATCACTCTGCGCCAGCCCGCAGGCGGCCACTGCGCCTCGGTATTTCGTCTCGGCAATGGCGTTGACGAGGGTGGGGCCACCCGCCACATCGACCACGCCGGCCCAGCGCTCGGCACTCACGGGCCGCTCGCGCGGGGCTGAAAGCTGCGCGCGGTCGATGATCTCGGCGGCGCCCAGGCTGTGCAGATACTCGGCGTGTTCAGGTCGCCCGGTGGCAGCCACTACGCGATAGCCAAGCTTGGACAGGATCGCCACCGCAATCGAGCCGACGCCGCCGTTGGCGCCGGTGACCAGCACATCGCCCTTCCCGGGCGTCACGCCCGCATCTTCCAGTGCCAGCACGCACAGCATGGCGGTATAGCCTGCTGTGCCGATGGCCATGGCGTCGCGGGTGCTCAGGTTGGCGGGAATCCTGTTGAGCCATTCGCCGCGAACACGGGCACGCTGGGCGAGGCCGCCGTGGTGGCCCATGCTGAGATCCCAGCCGTTCAACACCACGCGGTCACCGGGTTGGAAACCGGCATTGCCCGATTCCAGTACAACGCCAGCCAGATCGATGCCAGGGATCAACGGGAACGTCCGGATCACCGGGCGCGTGCCGGTGAGGGCCAGCGCGTCCTTGTAGTTCAGCGTGGAGTACTCGACCTGCACCAGCACGTCGCCATCCATCAGGTTGGCTTCATCGAAATCGACCAGCTCCGTGGATACGCCGTCGTTGGTTCTGCGCGTCAGCAGTGCCTTGAAACTCATGGTGCGGTCTCACGTTCAGTGGATGAGTCCATGCTAGGCTCGCACCGTTATCGCAACAAGAACGATGATTTTCCGTAGGTACTATGGTTTTCCGGAGTATGCATGCGTAGCAGGCGTTGGGACGGCAAGAGCGGTTGCGCGGTGGAAGTCACGCTGTCGGTGATGGGCGGCGTGTGGAAGCCGATCATTCTGTTTCACCTGATGACAGGCAAGCGACGCTTCATGGAGTTGACGCGGCGTGTGCCCAACGCCACCCAGTCCATGCTGACCAGCCAGCTGCGGGAACTGGAGGCTGACGGCGTGGTGATCCGCCACGTGTACCCGGAAGTACCGCCGAAGGTGGAATACGAGCTTTCCGAATTCGGGCGCACGCTGGTGCCGGTACTGCTTGCCATGCGCGAGTGGGGTGAAACCTATCGCGGCCATAAAGGCACGAACAGCGACGGCTGAGGCGTGAAGCGGCGAGCCGAGCGTCGCCGCCATGGCGCTTGAACCCCTGCAGCATTCCGGAGGCCGCGGCAATAGCCGAAGTACTGCAGGCAGCGCATGTGGAGCGCTGCCTCGCTCCGTGAAGGGCGGTGATGCGGTTCCTGTTCCGTTGACGCCCGGTTCCCTATAGTGGCCCCGGAACCCTGCAATGGAATGCCCATGCACGTGATGTCCCCCAGCCGTTGCCTGACGCTTGCACTTGCCGTCGCAGTGAGTGCCAGCGCGTGTGCGCGGCCGCCGTCCACCGAACACGAAAGGAATCCCGCCATGTCCGGCGCAACGCAGACCGGCCGCACGATCAACGGTCACACCTATACCGATGCCCCCGTGGACGTGAAGCTCGGGCCGAACACTTTCCGCATTCCGGCCAACTACCTGGACAGCCAGATCGCACCGTGGCCGGGCGAGGGGGTGACGCTTGTCATCGAGTGGCCGGACATGACGCCGACGGCGCCGGGTGCCCGCGCCAATCCGCGCACGAATGATTTCCGGAAGGAGATTCCCATTCGGATCAACTACGTTGATCGCGTTCCCGTCGAAACACTGCTCTCAAGGCTGTCGTCAAATGAAGCCATCACGGAGGAGGGTTCTGTGGAAAGGGAGGATCCCAGGGACCGTCTCGACCAACGCGTCGCACAGCCGGAGACCTTGGGCCTGACGCCCTATGCAATCGATGAAGCGAAGATGGTGGTGTACGCGAAGAAGCATGAGGCGCGGTACGGGAAGCCGCCTGTCCGCAATCCGGCCTATGAGAGAGACTGGTACATCGCACGCCAGGGCGATGGCCGGATCAGCTCGTTCATCAAATGTGACGGCGAGGAATTCCGACGCGATGGCGTGCGGTTGGAGGGGGGCGAGGTGATCAGCGAGCCGGGAGAAGTGGCAGCGGGCTGCGTTCACTATTTCGTGGACATCGACAACAGGCTGTCCATCAGCCTGGACTACAAGAGAGCGTTTCTGAAGGACTGGAAGCGCATGGAAGAGGCCGTCAGGGACGTCATCGCGCGCACCCGGTCCAAGTGATCGGTGATTCAAGGAAGAGAAGAGGCAGGGTATGAGTGGATTGACCGAACGCGATCTGAGCGTCCTTGGAAACTATGCCAGAGACGGCAACCGCGAGCTTTACTGGAACTACCTGTCGCAACTGCCGGGAGCCGATGGGTACGGGACACTGGCACTGGGTGTTGTACGCAATGACAGCCTGCCGGGACGCGTCGCGAACACCTATGCACAGAACTATGCGAAGACCCAGCAGGAAGAGGGATCCCGGTTTTCAAATGCACAGTTGACCGAGCGGCAATGGGAGTCCTTTGGGCAGACCCTGCTCGAAAGAGATCTTGAGTTGCGGCAGCAGTGGATGAACGAGCGCCGCCCAGACCTGGCACTGAATCTCCCCGGCAAGGATGTGATGCTGGCCCACGACCGTGCATTTGAACGGCATGAACTCGATCCCAACTGCTGGACGCCGCGCGTGTTGCTGCAGGCGGCTGAACAGAAGAGCGGCCACGAGAAGCTGGAACAGATCTGGACCAACATGCTCAACAACGACTACGCCGGCGGCCCGCGCGTGGGCAACACCAGCGTCGATGCCATCAGCCAGATGGGATGGGCGAAGGGCGGCCAGTACCTGACCCGGTTGAGCGTGCTGGAAGCCACCCAGATACTGGAAGGGCGCTCGGCGGTCGATCCGAACGTCATCGGTGGCAACAGCTACTACGCGATGTACTTCGAGGCGGACAGGAAATGGGCCAGCGTCAGTTCCGGCGGCGGCCACGTGTCGATGCGCGAGATCACCGACCCCACCCGCATCGCCGAACTCAACGACGCTCGCGACGTCCGCCTGGAGCGACAGGAGAAACGTACCCGGTTCCACCCGGATGACCCCTATCGGACCATAACCCGCAGCCCGCTTACCGCAGCAGTGGACGACATGCCTGATCCCTCGTTGGCACCGACTCGCCTGGCCGACATCCGTCCAGGCCACCGTGAGTACGCACTGATGCAGCAGGTACGCGAAGGCGTGGCCGCGATCGATGCCAGCGCCGGGCGTACCCATGATGAGGACAGCGAGCGTCTTGTGGCGAGCGTGATGGCGTTGGCCCGCCGCAACCAGCTTGAACGTGCCGACCATGTGCTGCTGAGCGCCCAGACCGCCGACAGCCCCGCAGGGCGGAACGTCTTCGTGGTGCAGGGCGGGATGAACGATCCCGCGCACCTGCGCGTCTCGATGCCCACTGACGTGGCGGTGCAGACTCCGGTTGCGCAGTCGCTGCAGCAGATCGAGGCCGCCAGCCTGGACCACCAACCGGCGGCTGTGCAGCGCCAGCAGGACATTGACGTGCAGGCTCGCGAGAGCCCTGGGATGCGGATGGGGTGAAATCGCAGCGCCGGGCCGCCAATGCCAGCCCCCGGATGGGGGCCGGCACGCATCACGGCAACGCGTGACTTACGGGATGGTGCAGCCACTGTTTCTCAGGCAACGTGCAAACGCCGGGTAGCAGACGTTCTCACCATTGCCCGCCGCCAGACAAGCATCGTAGGCGGTGTAGCACGGGGTACAGCGGGACTGCGCGGAGGCACTGCCGATTCCCAGGGTCAGTGCAGCAGCCGCAATAGCAACAGACAGCTTGAATCCAATCTTCATGCTTCACTCCGTTGATAGCCCTCCTTGGGCAACGGCAACGCTACAGGCGGAGGTGATCGTGCACAAGTGACTGGAAGTGCCGATGGTTTCGGACACGCGTGAACCAGTGCCAGGCAACGATCTGCTTGCCGACAGTGGATTCAGCGCTACAAATGCTTCCGGTCAGAAGCTGTAGGCCGCCTGCACATACACCCGTCGTGGCTCGCCGGGGAAATGCCCGTTGCGTTCGATGAAGCCACTGGCCGCATACACCTTGTCGAACAGGTTCTTCACATTGGCCTGGAACTGCCATTGCTTCCACGTCGTCTTCCAGCTCATGTCGAACACCGTGTAGGCCTTCACCGCCTGCCCATCCAGGCTGACACGCTCGCCCACATGGTCTGCTCCGAAGCCGATGGCGGAGTTGATTGCCGGCAGGTCGTAGCGGGTCCACAGGCCCAGCTTGTTGCGGGGCGCATTCGCGAAGCGGTCGCCGGAGGCGTTGGTGATGCCGTTCGGGCCGGCGTCCTTCACCCGCGCATCGTTGTAGCCGTAGGTCAGGTTCAGCACCCAGCGCTCGGTGAGGTCGGCCAGCAGGTCCAGCTCCATGCCGGTACTGCGCACCAGGCCCAGCGCGGCCAGCTGGTTCACGCCACCGATCACTTCGCCGGTGGCCTGCACGATGTTGCTGCGGTCGATCCGGTAGGCCGCCATGTTCAACGTCACGCGGTCGGCCAGCAGGGACTTCATGCCCACTTCCCACTGCTTGCTGCGCTCGGCATTGAACGGTCCGCCGGCCGCCGGATTCTGGTTGGCGGCACTCTGCGGCACGAAACCACTGGCGACGTTGGCGTAGAAATTCATGCCTTCGCGCACGGTGAACGTGCTGCCCAGCCGCCAGCTGATGTCGTTGCCATCCACGCTGCTGCCGGCGATGCGATCCTCATCCTTGAAACCGTCCCAGCGCAGCCCGGCCAGCACATGCCAGCGCGGGCCCAGTGCCAGCTCATCCTGCAGGTAACCGCCATAGCGTTTGCTGCGGGTGGACGTGCTGCGCCAGGGCAGGGCGCCCAGGGTGTAGTCATGCCAGGTGCTGGCGCCGTACACCGGATTGAACAGGTCGATGCCGCGCACCGGCCCTGCGCCGCGCGCAAGGTCAGCGCTGTTGGCGGTCTGTGCAGTGAAATCCGCATCCAGCTGGTACACATCGGCGCCGAACAGCACCTTGTGCTCCACCGCGCCGGTGGTTACCCGCCAGACTGCATTGCCGTTGGCAGTGAACGCCTCGTTGTCACGGATCTGGTTGCGCAGCTGTCGGGTCATCCATTCGGCCACACCATCGCGGTCGCGATCGATCAGGCCCATCGGCTCGTGGTACATCTGGTGTTCGTTGTTGCTGAACCAGCGGGCGGCGAAGTCCACGTCCAGGGTATCGAGCGGCGCGAAGCGATACTGTGCCAGCGCCACCTTGGCGCGCATGTCGAGAAAGTCGCTGGCTTCGTTGTGGTTCCAGCGGCGGTCGGTCAGGAAAGTGCCCGCATCGTTGACCGGTACGCCGCGCAGGCGGTTGCCGCCAAGGTTCTGGGTGATGTCGGTGAACTGCAGCACCAGTTCGCCGGTCTGGCCGACGTCGAGGGCCAGCGAGGCATCGCCGATAACGCTCTCGCTGTCGGTGTTCCAGCGCACGCCCTTTTCATTGTCGGCATAGAGCCCGGCGCGATAGCGCACGCTGCCGGCGGCATTCAACGGCCCGGTACCCTCGATCGATCCGGCCCGGAAGTCCTTGTCGCCCAGCTGGACCTCGATGCGGCGCTCGGCAGCGGCTTTGGGCTTGCGGGTCACATAGTTGATGACGCCACCGGCATCTCCGCCGCCATACAGCGCTCCCGCCGGGCCCTTCAGCACTTCCACGCGCTCGATGTTGAACAGCTGCGGCACCGAGAAGCCTGCATAGGGATCACCGCGCAGACCGTCATACAGCACGTTCTCCTGGCGGAAGCCGCGCAGGGTCACCCCCGCATAGCTGAAATAGCTGATGCCGCTGATGCTGCGATAGAGATCGGTCACCTGGCGCGCGGCCTGGTCGTCGATCAGTTCACGCGGAATGACCTGGATCGACTGAGGGACCAGTTCCAGCGGCGTGTCCGTGCGGGTGCCGACTGCGGCATCGTCCACCCGATACAGTGTCTGCGCACGTCCGCGGACTTCGACCCTGTCCAGGTCCCTGGGCGAGGTCGTCGAGGCGTCGGCAGCCTGGGCGAGGGATGCCAGGGGCAGGGCCAGTGCCAGGCACAGGGTGCGTTTCAGGATCGCGGGGAGGGGCATGGGCGGAGGTTCACGTGTCTGCAAATGAGAAAGATTAGCATTTGCAACACTTCGTGACCTATCCCCCGAATGCGTTATGGACGTGCGCCGGGATCGGTATATGGGGTGCCTGCCAAGGCCGCCAGTACTCCGGTGCCACCGCGCACGATCAGCTGCAGCATGGCCTCGCGCGGGTCTTCGCCCTGCAGCTGGCTCGCCAGTCCTTTCTCATAGGCCGCCACCATCGAGGCCAGCAGCATGGCGGCGCCCAGGCGCGCTTCGGCGTCGCTCTCCGGTCGCCCGATCGCCTCGGCCATCCATTTCGCCAGATCGTCCGTCAGCTGCGCCTGCAGGCGCCGGGCATGCGCGGTCAGTACCGGGCTGTCAGCGACGGTTGCCCAGAATGCAGCGGCGCCAGCATTGATGCGCAGCAGCGGATGGCCCGCCTCCAGCAACTCGCGCACGAGTGACTGGAAGGCCGCCAGCGGGGTCATGCCGGTGCGCGCCGCCATGCCCTCGCGCAGCAGTGCACGTGCTTCCTCGTCGCGGTCGAAGACCAGGTCTTCCTTGCTGGCGAAGTAATTGAAGACCGTCTTGCGTGATACCCCCGCAGCCTCGGCGATCTCGGACATGGACACGGCCTCGAAGCCGCGCGCGATGATCAGCCCGGTGGCGACGTCGGAAATCGCTTGTCGGGTCTCGGCTTTGCGCTGCTCGCGGCGGCCTGGGAGCGGGGTCATGGGCGGCTCACTTGTGAAAACGTACACCGAGTGTAACATTTGACTTGCCAGAGCGCCGGCCCGGCGCTCACGAGGAATCCCCATGCTGTACGACGTCGTCATTGCCGGTGCTGGCCCGGTTGGCCTGTTCCTGTCCTGCGAACTGGCCCAGGCCGGGTGTTCGGTGCTTGTGCTGGAACAGGCCGGGTCCGCCGACTCGCCGTTGAAGCGCCTGCCGTTCGGGCTGCGCGGCCTGAACACCCCCACGCTGGAGGCACTGGATCGGCGCGGTCTGTTGGACGCGGTCGCCGCGGCGCAGGTGCTCAAGCCCGACAAGGGCGCGCCGCCGCCCGGCACCGCCCATTGGCTGGCGCAGCCGCGTGCGCTGGGTGGGCACTTTGCGGGTATTCCGTTCGCACTGGACGAGGTGGACCAGACGCGCTGGAACTGGCGCCTGCCGACGCCGGTCGGCACCCAGATGGCGGTGGAACTGCAGGCGCTGGAAAGGGTCCTCGCCGAACGTGCGAGCGCGCTGGGTGTCTGTATCGAACGCGGGCGAGCGGTAGAGGCGGTACAGGCCGGCGAGACGGAGGTGGTCATTGAGACTGCTGGCGGAGCCGTGCGCGGTCGTTGGCTGGTCGGCTGCGACGGTGGCCGCAGCACCGTGCGAAAGCAGTGTGGTTTCAGCTTCGTCGGCACCGATCCGGAGTTCACCGGCCATTCGCTGCTGGTTGAGCTGGAAGATCCTTCGGTGCTGACGCCGGGCCGGCAGAACACCGCGCAGGGCATGTGCAATTTCAATCCGCCGGGCGTGCTGGCGCTGGCCGATTTCGACGGAGGTGCCGGTCATCGCACGCACCTCGATCTGGACGCTGCGCAGGCTTTGCTGCGGCGCGTGTCCGGTTGCGATGCAACGATCACGGCCCTGCATCTGCACAGCACCTGGACCGATGGCGCGCGCCAGGCCAGCGCCTATCACAAGGGGCGTGTCCTGTTGGCGGGCGACGCTGCGCATGTGCATTCGCCACTGGGCGGACAGGGCCTGAACCTGGGCATCGGCGATGCGATGAACCTCGGCTGGAAGCTGGCCGCCGTGGCGCGGGGCAAGGCCGATGAGGCGCTGCTGGACAGCTATCAGGCTGAGCGCCATCCAGTGGGCGCCAAAGTACTGGACTGGTCACGCGCACAGGTTGCGCTGATGCGTCCCGGGGCCGGTTCGCGCGCGCTGGCAGCGATCATGGCCGACCTGGCTGGCACCCGCGATGGGGCCACGTATCTGGCCGAGCGGATCTGGGGTGTTTCGCAGCGGCTGGATCTTGCTGGAGAGCACCCGCTTGTCGGCAGGAGCGCGCCTGACTTCCGGTTGGCCGATGGCCGCCGCTTGGGCGAATTGCTGAGAACGGGGCAGGGGGCGCTGCTTGTCTTCGACCGGGCATCTTCGTTATCGCAGTTTGCCCAACGCTGGCTGCCTCCCATCGCCTGCGCCGCAAATACTGGAGATGCGGCATCGGGCTTGGGAGCAGTGTTGGTGCGCCCGGATGGCATCGTCGCCTGGGCCTGCGGCGCAGGGGCGGATATGTCCGGCATCGATTCAGTGCTTGCTTCCTGGCCCGGTTCGACGCGGTGATCTGCCGGCTAAAGCGCAGTCACCATCGCCTGTGAGCGGCAACTGGCCTCGGTCATCACCGAGGCCAGCTGCTTGAGGGAGTAGGGCTTGCGCAGCAGCGTGAAACCGTGGCCTGGATCGCGGGCCAGCAGTTCGCTGTAGCCACTGGTGAGAATGATCGGAAGATCGGGCAGGCGGCTGCGGATGGTGCGGGCGAGATCCAGCCCATTGGTCCCGGGCATGACCACGTCGCTGAACACCACGTGGAAACGCGCAGCGTCGCGCTCGAGCTCCGCCAGTGCCTCGTCGGCATTGCGCGCGAGCACGACGTTGTACTCAAGCTCGCGCAGCGCCCCGACTGCAAACTCGGCCACATCCACGTTGTCTTCCACCACCAGTACGCACAATCCGTGGCCATGCAGCAGCCCCTGTTGCGCGGTCGGCAGCTCGATGGTGGCGTTTTCCTGCGCCAGCGGCAGATACAACGTGAAGCGCGTACCGACACCTGCCTGGCTCTGTACGTCCACTTCGCCCTCGGACTGTTTGACGAAGCCGAACACCTGGCTGAGGCCAAGCCCCGTGCCCGCGCCCACTCCCTTGGTGGTGAAAAATGGCTCAAAGATCCGATCCACCACGGACGGATCGATACCGGCGCCTGTGTCGCTGACGCTGATCGCAGCAAAGTCGCCTTTCATCGGCGCCGCGAGCCGGACGGAAGGCACCGACGTCAGCTGTTCCACATTGATCGTCACCTTGCCGTGGCCGTCAATGGCGTCGCGCGCGTTCACCGCGATGTTGATCAGTGCGGTGTCGAGCTGGGTCCGGTCCAGCAGCACCGGCAATGGGGCGTCGGGCAGGTTCACCGACACGGAGATGCGTGCACCCAGCACTGTGGTGATGATGTCCGAAAGCGCGCGTACGCTCTCGCAGAGGTCGAACACCTGCGGCGACAGGCTCTGTCTACGCGAGAACGCCAGAAGCTGGGCGGTCAGGCGAGTGGCGCGGTCGGCGGCGGTTTCGATGGCCTGTACATAGCGCAGGCGCGCATCTCCGGCTGGCCAGGTATGCAGCAGCATGTCCACGGAACCGGTGATCACCTGCAGCAGATTGTTGAAGTCGTGGGCAACGCCGCCGGTCAGCTGGCCGATGGCCTCCAGCTTCTGCGACTGCCGCAGCTGTTCGCGGGCGCGTACCAGTTCAAGGTGGGCCTCGCGTGCCTGCTCGGTGATGGCCGCCACCTGGCGCGTGTGCCGGTTGCGCTCGATCACCCGCTCGGTCTGCTCGCTGACGACGCAGATGATGCCGGCCACGCCTCCGCAACCGGCACGCAGCGGCGAGTAGGAGAACGTCCAGAATGTCTCGCGCAACGTGCCATCACGGTCCATCATCAACGGCATGTTCTTGAAACTGCGGCTTGTGCCGCCGAAGGCATCGTTGACAGCATCGACGACTTCGGCCCAGACGTCCGCCCAGACGTCTTCCAATTGGCTGCCCATGGCGCCGTGCAGCTTGCCGCCCAGCATGGGCAGGTAGGCATCGTTGAAGAAGAACGCCTTGTTGTCGCGGCCCCATGCGATCCACAGCGGCTCCGGAGAATCCAGGATCATCGCCAGCAGAGCGCGAAGTTCGGGAGGAGCGTTGATCGCGTCGGTGGAACGGGCCCAGTCGCTGTCCTGCAGCAGTCGGTAGGCGAGTTGATCGGGTGCCGAGACAGGAAGGGGGAAGGGATGCATGGCCGTGCGCGAAGAAAGGTGCCGCAGCTTAGCCGAGGTGATGTCATTGCGCCCTGCACAGCTCCTTTGCCCTGGCTGTCATCGGCCCTGCGCAGCGGACGAGGTGGCTCACGGGGCGCCCTCTGACTGCATCATCATCCCTGCGCCAACAGCCTGCGTCGTGGCACCGTCGTACTGCAGCCTCAGACACCCAGAAGCGAATTCACCTGCCAATCGGCAACCCGCGCATGGCTCACCGCCTGATGACTGCCGCATCCGTCGCAGCGGAACAAGGCGCCGCCCGGCAGCTGGACCAGATTGTCTTCGCTGGCCGAGCGGGTTTCGGAGCAATGCCGGCAGATGACGGTGAGCGCCGTAATGCGCTCCACCCCGCCAGACAGGTCGAACACAGCTTCAAAGGCATGGATGACAGGGTGACCAGTGGCCGGCATCGGGAAAGTCGTCGTGATGGGGAGGCCTTATCCTGCCCCCCCGATCGTGACGGGCTGGTCATCCGCATGCATTGGAGCGATCAAGATGCCCGGCGGCTCAGAGATCCTTCTTCTTGCCGCTCAGGTCGATCGGCCTGTCACTGCCCTTGCGCTCGCTCGACCACACTTCCATGCTCTTGTTGCAGCGGCTCTCGCGGGCAGCCACTTCGGGCGGCAGGTCCTTCAGATGCGGCGACTCCTGGCAGGCCTGGTGCATGTTGCTGTCGTCATACGTGGCGCAGGCGCTGAACGTGACCAGGGCAATGGCGGTGAGGGAGACGCGAAGCAGGGGCTGCAGGTTCATGGGGTCTCAGGTAGCGCCGGGCTGGCCATGCGATTCAAATCCGCGACCCCGGGCACGAGCAATCCGTCCAACCGCACTTGTTATTCTGTAACAGATGCGCGATAGTCCGGCGCCTGCTGCTGTCAGGCGACGCAGATCATCAGGATCATGCTCAGCGCCAGCATCAGCACGAATACGCGCCGGCTCAGCGCAAGGCAGGCCAGGCAGGCGGCCAGTGCCCAGGCAGCCAGCAGCGCGCAGGCCAGCAGCCACAGCCCGATCACGATCAAGGATCCGGTCGCCAGCGCCGACAACGCGATGGCCTTGTACAGAGCCACGCCCAACACGCTGCCCAGCACGCCCGCCTGCAGGGCGATGGCATCGTGATGTGCGGGGGCGGGCGCGTGAAGCATTGTGACTGGATGGTTCCAAGCGTGAGCGGCGCGCGTACTGTGCCCGAATACACATCCACGCCATGTGTACTTCGCCGACGACGCGATCAGTGACGGCGGCGCGACAGCAATAGCCCAATGCCCACCACGGGCACGATCCCAAGCATCGGTGCTTTGTACAACGGCCAGCCATGCAGTACGCCCGTGATCACCAGTGCCGCCGTCGCCAGCAACAGGCCCGCACCCCAGACGCGTGCGGGCCAGGCACCGAAGAAGTGGCGACGTTGCGGAGCCACGGCAGCGTTTACGGGCCGATCTGCGAGCGCCTCTGCCAGTGCGTCCCGGAAGGTTGGGAAATCATGCATCGATGCCCGTGTGCGCTGCAGCAGCACGCTCGGTCCATCGATCAGGATCAGATCGACATGATCGTCCAGGTTGTAGGACCGGATCTGCTTGAACGGGAGACGGGAGCGGGCGGTGGGTGACTTCATGGACTGTGTTCGATCACGGCATTCTGGCAAGAAAGCGTGGCGTCGCGTTGCAATGAAGTCCATGCAACTATTTCGAATCCACCCTTGCTGGACCTCTGTGTGAATCCCGGTGCGCCTTCGCCCACGCATCTGTTCAGTCGAACTCGCCCTCCGCCGATTCCAGTCGCTGCCGGTACGCCGCCCGGTGCTGGTACAGGCGCTGGCACTCGGCGGACCGGTGGATCCGGCTGGCCGGTTCGTTGGCCACCGAGTCGCACATCCGCGCGATGTGGTTGTTGGCCGCAAGCTCGGTGACGAAGAACACGGCAGTGACGCCGGTGCCGAGCAGCACGACATAGAGCAGGCGGCTGAGCCAGCGCGTGCGCTTGCGCTCGAAGTGCTGCTGGAGGGTCAGGTCGAAGCGGATGATGCTGAGCACGATCCAGATGATTGCGACGAGGAAGCAGATCGTGGGCAGCAGGCCGCGCCAGAGTCCTGCTTCGAACACCGACTCGCTGTAATGGACCGCTGCGCCGGCACCGGCGATGGCGATCGCCAGTGCCCAGTTGCGGCCCAGCGAGAGCAGATCATCGAGCAGCTTTTCGCGGTTCTTGGTCGGTCCTGCTGCCACGGTGGTTCCTTCTGCCTGCTGCGACCGGCGACGGACTGCCGCAGGTCATGCAGATGGTGGAGCATCGCTGCAGTGATGAGAAGCCCGCCCGCTCAGCATCCACCTGCGCGTGCACGGATCCAGCGCCGGTAGCGGCGAGCCCGGCATTTGCCGGCGGCCTGCGCCAGCAACAACGCCCACGCCGGCGAGACGCCGGGCGCAGTGGGGCGGCGCTGGCTGAGCCGACCCAGTTGGTATTTCACTGCCGCCATGTGTGCGCTGGCCGCCAGCGGCTTGCTGCGCCAGTTGATGTTGCGCAACGCCGGTACCGGGTCGCGGCCCTGCTGCCAGTGCTGCGGCAGATCCGGCTCGATCGCCAGCGCGGTGGCGATGCCGACCATGGCCACGCCGCTGGTCAGCACCTGTTCTGCCACCTCGCGGCGGCGGATGCCGCCGGTGACCATCAGCGGCATCGTCGCCACCGTGGCGATCTCGCGCGCGAATTCGAGGAAGTACGCTTCGCGGGCCACGCTGCGTTCGTCGCGTGCGGCGCCGGTCATGGCCGGCATCTCATAGCTGCCGCCGGACAGTTCGACCAGATCCACGCCGAGGGGCGCCAGCATCTCCACCACGGCGCGCGCGTCCTCGGGCGAGAAACCGCCGCGCTGGAAGTCGGCGGAGTTGAGCTTCACCGCCACTGCGAACGTAGGCGCCACGCTGGCGCGTACGCCCTGCACGATCTCCAGCAGCAGGCGCGCACGGTTGTCCAGGCTGCCGCCCCAGCGATCCTCGCGACGGTTCGACAGCGGCGACAGGAACTGGCTGAGCAGGTAGCCGTGCGCCGCATGGATCTCCACGCCGCTGAAACCGGCGCGTTCGGCCAGCTCGGCGCTGCGGATGAAGCGCGCGATCACTTCTTCAATGTCGGCTTCGCTAATCGCCTTTGGCGGCGCGAACTGCTTGGACAGCGCGCCCATGTCCAGTGGCACCGCCGAAGGTGCAAGGGCCGGTTGGCCAAGCGCGGCCGGCATCTGCCGACCGGGATGGTTGATCTGCATCCACATCTGCGCCCCCCGCGAGCGTGCTGTCCTTGCCCAGGCGCTGAAGCGGTCGAGATGGCGATCATCTTCCAGCACCACGCCGCCGGGGCCGGTCATGGCGCGGCCATCAACCATCACGTTGCCCGTGATGATCAGCCCGGCGCCGCCGTCGGCCCAGCGCTGGTACAACTGCAGCAGCGCTTCGGAGGGGGCGTGGTCGGCGTCGGCCATGTTCTCCTCCATCGCCGCCTTGGCGATGCGGTTGCGGATGAGGGCGCCGGAAGGCAGCGCCAAGGGCGAGAACAGCGACATCGGACAGCTCCAGGACAGGGGAATGGCGCTACGCTAACCTTCAAGTTTGATTGAAGGTCAATGGGTTCCGATGTCGAGGATTCAGGCGGATGAAGATCGGTGAGCTGGCCCGGCGCACGGGCCTGGCGGCGTCACGCATCCGCTTCTATGAGGAGGCAGGGTTGCTGGTCGTCCAGCGGCAGGCCAACGGCTACCGCGACTATCAGGAGCAGGCGGTGCTGCTGCTGGAACTGATTACCGGTGCGCAGCGCGCCGGCTTCAGCCTGGAGGAGATACGCGCCCTGCTGCCGCCAGACATGGGCCAGTGGCAGCACGACGCATTGATCTCGATGCTGCAGCAGAAGGTGGCCGACATCGAGGCGCTGCAGTTGCGGCTGGTACAGAGCCGGACGCACCTGTTGGCCCTGATTGAGGACATCCAGGCGCGGCCGGACGGGATTGACTGCGCGGCCAACTCGCGGCGGGTATTGGACCGTGTGAAACGTGGCGAGCTGGCGCGACCGACGCTTGCAGCCGGCGACGTGGCAATGCTGCGGCCGGGACGCCGCCGCCGCATGGGCAGCGGCTGACGACCCGGCGCCGTGTTCAGTGGCTGCCGGCGGTGGCCTTGCGCTTCCTGTCCAGCATCACCGCCACGCACCACAGCAGCAGGCCGCCGATGGCGGTGGCGGCACCGACATAGCCGGTGCTGGCCGGGCTGAAGCCGGCACTGATCGCCATGCCGCCCAGCCACGGGCCGAGCGCATTGGCGGTATTGAAGGCGGCATGGTTGGAGGCGGCGGCCAGGGTCTGCGCTTCGCCGGCCACGTCCATCAGGCGCGTCTGCAGTACCGCCGCCAGTGCGCCCATGGTGCCGACGGTGATGATCATCGGGCCGATCGTCCACACCGACTGCGCGGCGAGCGGGTACAGCAGCAGCATCACGATGGACCACAGCAGCACCACGGCGGCGGCCTTGAATTGGAACTTGTCGACCAGCCATCCACCGGCGATGTTGCCGATGATCGCGCCGATGCCGAACACGCCCACCGCCAGTGGCATCCAGGATTCGGCGACGCCGGTGACCTGCACCAGGGTCGGTGCCAGGTAGGTGAACACGCAGAACATGCCGGCGAAACCGACCGCGCCGATGGCCAGCGCCAGCCACACCTGCGTGGTATTGAAGGCGCGCAGTTCGCGCATCGGCGAGGTGCGAACTTCATCCGGATCCGGCAGCAGGAAGCGCGCGATCATCGCCACGGTGGCGACGGCCAGCACGCTGACCAGGGCGAAGGCGGTGCGCCAGCTCAGCTGCTGGCCCAGCCAGGTGGTCAGCGGATTACCGACCAGGATCGCGATCGACAGGCCCAGCAACACGCGCGACATCGCCTGGCCACGCTGGCCGGCGGGGCTGATCGCCGCCGCCACCAGCATCGCCACGCCGAAGTAGGCACCGTGCGGCAGGCCGGCGACGAAACGCGCAATGAGCATCGTGCCGTAGTTCGGTGCCAGCGCACTGGCGAGGTTGCCGATGGCATAGAAGCCCATCAGCGCCAGCAGCAGCTTGCGGCGCGGGAAGCTGGCGCCGACGAAGGCGAGGATCGGCGCACCGACGACCACGCCGATGGCATAGGCGCTGATCAGGTGGCCGACCTGGGTTTCGGAAATCGACAGGCCACGGCTGATCTCCAGCATCAGGCCCATGCTGGCGAATTCGCTGGTGCCGATGGCAAAGCCGCCCAGTGACAGTGCGAGGATGATCAGGGTGCGCTGACGGGGCGTCAGCCGCGCAGCCAGGGAAGAGTTGGGGCTCATGCGGAGGGCGCGAAGGGGCAGGGGAGCCGGACATTGTACTGCTGCACCGCAACAGGGGCAGCCATGCCAGGGGGCAAATCAGCGTTTGATCGATGGGATTGTGGCCAGCCGAGGGTGGCCCCGGGGCTGCAGGAGGTGTGGCGCACTGTGGCTGGCGTCCTGCATGTGATGACGACATGCGGAGCGGCATGATGGTGCACGCAGGGGATCGTGGAGCGCTTGAACAAGGAGGAAATCGATGCAGGAATTCAGGCATGTGCTGGAGACGCGTGGTCGCTATCAGCTGGTAGCGGTGTCCTACGAGCCGGTGTACGCTCCGGGCGATGTGGTCGGCCATGCGGTCGTCGCCGACGATGGGGATCGTCTGACCGACCTGGTATCACTGGCCGAAGCGCGCCAACTGCTGTTGCAGCGGGTGCGTGAAGAGGGCGAAGAGCCCGGGCTGGAGAACGAAAACAACCTGCGGAAGAAGGCGTCGCGCTGGCGCCGCCGCTAGGCCGTCGCGCCCTCGTGCGCATCATGGAGGATCCGGGTGTTGCCCAGTAAGAAGTATTCGATCATCGCCATCATCACGCTGGCGACCCTGCTGCTTGGTTTCGTGTTTTCCGGCTACCTGACCCTGTTGTTCCTGGGGCTGGACACCAAGCTTTTCACCTGGAACACGTACTACCAGTACTACCACGCCATCGGCCAGCCGCAGGTCGCGCCGTTCGTGGGCAAGATCAAATGGGCCGGCTACGTGGGCTTCGGCCTTCCCCTGCTGGTGCTGCTGGTCACCGGCCTGGTGCTGCTGCTGAAGAAGGACAAGCGTTCGCTGCACGGTGATGCACGCTTTGCCACCGGCGCCGACCTGGCCAAGCATGGCATGTTCAAGAAGACCGGGCAGAGCATCGTGGTCGGCAGCCACAGCGGCAAGCTGGTGCGGCTGGACGGCCAGCAGTTCGTGATCCTGGCCGCGCCGACCCGCTCGGGCAAGGGCGTGGGCGTGGTCATCCCGAACCTGCTCGAGTATGCCGAATCACTGGTGGTGCTGGACATCAAGCAGGAGAACTTCGACCTGACCAGTGGCTGGCGCGCCAGCCAGGGCCAGGAGATCTACCTGTTCAATCCCTTCGCCGAGGACCGGCGCACGCATCGCTGGAACCCGCTCAGCTACGTCTCCGATGACCCGGCGTTCCGGGTGTCGGACCTGATGAGCATCGCCGCAATGCTGTATCCGGACGGCGCCGAGGACCAGAAGTTCTGGGTCAGCCAGGCGCGCAACGCGTTCATGGCCTTCACCCTGTATCTGTTCGAGAACTGGGACGACGAGCGCAGCAGCGGCTTCCCGGGCGGCTCGGGTACGCCGACGCTGGGTTCTGTCTACCGGTTGTCATCCGGCGACGGCACCGACCTGAAGAAGTACCTCAAGGCCTTGTCGGAGCGCTCGTTCCTCAGCGCCAACGCGCGCTCGGCGTTCGCCAACATGCTGTCCCAGGCCGACGAGACCTTCGCCTCGATCCTGGGCACCTTCAAGGAACCGCTCAACCCCTGGATCAACCCGGTGCTGGACAAGGCCACCAGCAGCAACGACTTCCTGCTGACCGACGTCCGCAAGAAGAAGATGACCATCTACATCGGCATCCAGCCGAACAAGCTGGCCGAGAGCCGCCTGATCATCAACCTGTTCTTCAGCCAGCTGATCAACCTCAACACCAAGGAACTGCCCAAGTCCAACCCGGATCTGAAGTACCAGTGCCTGCTGCTGATGGACGAATTCACCTCGATCGGCAAGGTCGAGATCATCGCCTCGGCGGTGTCCTACATGGCCGGTTACAACATCCGCCTGCTGCCGATCATCCAGAGCATGTCCCAGCTCGATGCCACCTACGGCCGGGAAGTCTCGCGAACGATCATCACCAACCACGCGCTGCAGATCCTGTACGCGCCGCGCGAGCAGCAGGACGCCAACGACTATTCGGACATGCTGGGCTACACCACCATCCGCAAGAAGAACGTCACCCACGCCCGCGAGAAGACCCACAGCTTCACCGAGGAGCGGCGGGCACTGATGCTGCCGCAGGAGCTGAAGGCGATGGGGCCGGACAAGGAAGTGTTCCTGTACGAGGGCATACCGCATCCTGTGAAATGCGACAAGATCCGTTATTACAAGGACCGCTACTTCACGTCGAGGCTGCTGCCGAAAGTCGACGTTCCCATGCTTAACGTCTAATTCACGTCGCTAAATTTGTGACGTAGATTTATATTCATCGACGTGAAAACGTGAGTTGAGTCAAGAATTCGGCATTTGTTCATGGATTTTCAGACTTGTCTGACATGGAATTGACGCGTGGTTGTGCGACCCTGTGCATGCCGTTCAGAAATGTGTGATGGATGGCAGATGTTGTAGAGCAGGGTGGCCAGGAGTTTGTGCCATGAAACATGGATGGTTTCGACGTTGGTGAGGTATGCGGGTGTGTCGCCGGGAGTGTCTGGCGGCCCCGCGACTTGGTTGGCAGCCGTTGGCTGCAGGGGAGCCGGAGTGGGTGTGCTGCCAGTCAGTGCGTCGCTCCGATTCCGGCGTGCGCGACGCAGCGCCGGACGACCAGGGGACCAATGCTCGGGACTGCTTTTTCGTACGTCAAAGTGAAGCCCGTATGAATCAGGCGTTTATCGCGAAAATGTCCATCGCCGCAGTGGCGGCGTTGATGGTGGCCGGTTGCGCCACCAAGTCCGCTCCCGATTTTGGAGGCCGCTGGAAGCCGGTGAACCGCTTTGCTGCGGAAACCACCGAGATCCCGCTGTACTCCAGCTACGTCTACCAGGCCTCGCCGATGGATGGCACGCTCAAAGCCATGCTCGAGCGCTGGGCCAAGGATTCCGGACGCACGCTGGATTACCGCCTGAGCTCGGACTTCACCCTGTACGGCGCGGTCTCCAACATCGGCACCACCAACGCTCAGCAGGCCGTGATCGATCTGACGGCGGCCTATGCAGCGCAGGGCATCTCCGTCTCCATCGTTGGCAACCAGATCGTTGTGCAGAGCGCTGGCTCGACGCCGACCGCGTCGGCACAGGGCGCTGATTCCAACAGCGGCACCTGAGTCCACCTCGAAATCATCGAACGTGCCGCTCCCCGCGCCTGTCGCAGGGGTGCCACGCCCATTGATGTTTCAGCAGTACGGAAGAATCCATGTTCCGCAAGAAGGATCCCGGCAATAGTCCCAAGGTCGAGCAGTCGGTCGCCAAGGCGGTCAGCTACGAGATCACCGTGGCCGACATGGCGCGTCGTAGTGAGCGCCGTGCCTGGTGGGTCGCCACCGGCTCATTGCTGATGTCGCTGGCACTGGCTGGCGGCTACTACTACATGCTGCCGCTGAAGGAGAAGGTGCCCTTCCTGGTGATGGCCGATGCCTACACGGGTACCGCTACTGTGGCGCGCCTGAGGGGTACGTTCCAGGGCGAGACGATCACCACCAATGAGGCGGTCAACCGCAGCAATGTCGCCCAGTACGTGCTGGCGCGCGAGTCGTACGACTCCGCAGTGATGGGGTTGCGCGACTGGGAGCTGGTGTTCGTCATGTCCAGTGATGCCGTCGCCGCAAGCATGAAGCAGCGCTATGCCAGCAACAATCCGCAGAATCCGTTCGTGATGTACGGCCGGGGCAAGGCGATCAGGGTCAAGATCCTCAGCATTACCCCGCTGGGCGTGCAGGCGAACGGCAGCTTCCGTGGCGCGTCCGTGCGCATCCAGCGCAGCCTGCTCGACAAGCGCAGCGGTGCATCGACCTATCTGGACAACCAGCTGGTCACCATGCGCTTCCAGTACAACCAGAATCTGGCGCTCTCCGAACAGGACCGCGTGCTCAATCCATTGGCGTTCCAGGTCACGGAGTACCGTGTCGACAACGACTATGCGCGCGGCGTGCCCGTGCCGGATGACGGTGCCATGCAGCAACAGGCCCAGGATGCTGCGCAACAGGCACAGCTCGCTGCACAGCAGGCGCAGGGCATGTACGTTCCGAACAATCCGGCCGCTGCCACCATGATCGATCCCGCCACCGGTCAGCCTGTCGCAGTGCCGGCCAGTGGGCAGATGCAGCCGATGCAGGGTGCGCCCATGCAGGGGCAGCCGGTCCAGGGGCAGCCGATGCCGGGGCAGGGCGCGCCGGGACAGCCGGCAATGATGCCGGCACCGAACCATTCCACCGGAAATGCTGATGGAGCAAGCAACCGATGAGTAGTCGAAAAATCAGGGGAAGCGCGTGGGCGCTGCTGTCGTTGCTGTCGCTGGTGTTTTCCAGCGCGGCGATGGCGCAGGCAGTTGACCACTACGAGTATGAGAAGGACCGCATCTACCCGGTTCGCACCGGCCTGGGCCTCACCACCCAGATCGAGCTGAGCCCGAACGAGAAGATCCTCGACTACAGCACCGGCTTCAGCAGCGGCTGGGAACTCACCCGTCGCGAGAACGTGTTCTATCTCAAGCCGAAGAACGTCGACGTCGACACCAACATGATGGTGCGTACCGAGACCCATTCGTACATTTTCGAGCTGAAAGTCGTTGCCACCGACTGGCGCCAGCTTGAGCAGGCCCGTCGCGCCGGCGTGCAGTACAAGATCGCCTTCGTCTATCCGAATGACACTGTGTTCGGGCCTGCCCAGGCAGCGGTCGAGGAAGAGGCGCAGCCGCTGCTGAGCACCGAGCTGGCCAAGGACCGCCAATACAACTTCAACTACTCCTATTCGACCAGCAAGGCGAAGAAGATGGGGTGGCTGATCCCGGTCAACGCCTACGACGATGGCCGTTTCACCTATCTGAAACTGCCCAACTCGCCCGAATACAAGACCGGCATCTTCCCGGCCGTGTTCGGTCGCGAGAAGGAGTACGGCGAGGATTTCGTGGTCAACACCACGGTTGAGGGCAATACGCTGATCGTGCACGGGACCTACCCGTACCTGGTCATCCGCCACGGCGACTTCGTCGTCGGCCTGCGAAGGAATGTGAAGAAATGAGCCAGCAGAACACTCCCGGCAACGATCCAAATCCGTCTCCGTACGGGCAGGGCCCTGCGGCTCAGGAGCCACCGACGAACCCGTATTATGGGCATGCGCAGGCCGAGGCAACCCCGGACCTGGATGCCAGTGCCCCGCAGCTTCGCTCTGCGGAAGAGCAGCGCTTGAACCGCAAGGCGCTGTTGTTCCTCGGCGGCATCCTGGTGTTGTTGCTGGCCATGGGCTTCCTGCTGCTGCGCAAGGGCAAGGAAGACGCTGAAGAAGTCAAGGCGCCGCCGCAGGTTGCACGTTCGAGCACCCCCGACCTGCCGATCATTGCACCCTCCGCGATTCGCGAGGCCGCCCGGGAAGCCGCCGAACCCATTCCGATGCTGCCGCCACCGCCGCAGGAAACGATGGGCCCGACGTTCATTCCTCGTGCCGAACCCGAGCGCGAGGTCGAGCGTGGCCCGAGTCTGCTGGATCGCCGCATTGCCGGTAGTGGTGGCGCAGGCGTGGGCACGGGCGATGCTGGCGGCCAGGCCGCAGCAGGGGACAACGACGATCCCTACATGCAGGCCACGTTGGCTGCGCTGCAGGCGCAGAACGGCAATGCTCCGCCGGCCAAGGTGCGCCGCGGGCCTGACGTGGAGGATGTGTCCAATGCTTCCTACATCCGCAGTCCCGATGCACTGCTGGTGCGTGGCACTTATCTGCGTTGTGTTCTCGAGACCCGCATCATCACCGATCTTGCAGGTTATACGTCGTGCCTGTTGACCGAACCGGTGTACTCGATCAACGGCCGCAGCCTGCTGCTGCCCAAGGGGTCCAAGATCTACGGTGCGTACGGTGGTGGTCCCAAGGGCAAGCGCGTGGAAGTGATCTGGGATCGCATCACCACGCCCAATGGCATCGACGTGGCCATGTCCAGCCCGGGCGTGGATCAGCTGGGTGGTGCCGGTCATCCTGGCCAGTACAGCGCGCACTGGGGCAGTCGCATTGCATCGGCGCTGATGATCAGCCTGATCGCCGACGCCTTCAAGTACGCCGCAGCCGAGCATGGCCCGGAGTCGACGACGGTTTCCAGTAATGGTTTTGCCGTTCGTTCGCCCTATGAAAGCGCCACCGCGCGCACGATGGAGCGTCTCGCCAACGAAGCCCTGACCAGTTCGAATCGCCCGCCGACTGTCACCATCAACCAGGGCACCGTCGTGAACGTCTACGTCGCAAAGGACGTCGACTTCACCAACGTGCTCAACCCGCGCCGGTAACCCGAAGAACAACCATGGACGCCGAAGTGTCACCCCTCGCCCTCGTTTCCAGCGACTTCCTGCGCTATCAGTACGAAGTGCTGGGCATCGCCGAGTACATGACATCCCCGGAAGTGACGGAAATCTGCATCAACCGTCCCGGTGAGCTGTACCTGGAGACCCGGGCGGGGTGGCAGCGGGTGGAGGTGCCGGGCCTGACGTTCGAGCGGGCCCGGCAGTTCTGCACCGCCGTGGTGAACGAAAGCAACACCGGCCAGCGCATCACCGATGCCGATCCGGTCGTCTCGCTCACCTTCCCGACCGGGCAACGTGCGCAGTTCGTGATTCCACCTGCCTGTGATGCCGGCAAGGTCTCGATCACGATCCGCCTGCCGTCCAAGCACACCAAGTCGCTCACCCAGTACCACGAGGATGGCTTCTTCAACCAGATCCTGGAACAGGATGGCAGTCTGAGCGAGCAGGACCGCGAGCTGCTGGAACTGCGCCAGCAGCGCGAGTACGCAGAGTTCTTCCGTCGTGCGGTGATGTACCGCAAGAACATCGTGGTCTCCGGTGCGACCGGTAGCGGCAAGACCACCTTCATGAAAGCGCTGGTCAATCATATCCCGGACAACGAACGCCTGGTCACGATCGAGGACGCGCGCGAACTGTTTCTGACCCAACCCAATGTGGTGCACCTGCTGTACTCCAAGGGTGGGCAGAGCACCAGCAATGTCAGCGCAAAGAGTTGCATGGAAGCCTGCCTGCGCATGAAGCCCGAGCGCATCATCCTGGCCGAGCTGCGCGGTGACGAGGCGTTCTACTTCATCCGCAACTGCGCATCGGGCCACCCGGGCTCGATCACCAGTTGCCATGCCGGTAGCCCGGAGCAGACCTGGGACCAGCTGGCGCTGATGGTGAAGGCCTCGGCCGAGGGTTCTGGCCTGGAGTTCAACGTCATCAAGCGACTGTTGATGATGACCATCGACATCGTCGTGCATATCAAGGCGCATGCCGGCTCGCGCTACATCACCGGCATCGACTTCAATCCTGGGCGTGCCCAGGGGCAGGAGGGCTGACCAATGCTGCCAGGACTGGAAATGATGGCGTGCCCGGAAATGGCCGTCTCGATGGACGTGATGCAGCACGTCATCAACGTGGAATCGTCGCGCAACCCCTATGCCATCGGTGTGGTCGGCGGCGCCCTGGTGCGCCAGCCCAAGGCCCTCGACGAGGCGCTGGCCACCGTTCGCATGCTGGAGGAGAAGGGCTACAACTTCTCCATCGGTCTGGCCCAGGTCAACCGCTACAACCTGGGCAAGTACGGGCTGGATTCCTACGAGAAGGCCTTCCAACAGTGCCCGAACCTGCAGGCTGGTTCGCGCATCCTCGCCGACTGCTACAAGCGCTCCGGTGGTGACTGGGGCAAGTCGTTCAGCTGCTACTACTCGGGCAACTTCGAGACCGGCTTCCGTCACGGGTACGTGCAGAAGATCTACGACTCGATCCGCCGCGGTCAGCAGGTCGCAAGCAATGGCGTCGCGCCGATTGACGTGGTCAGCCGTGGCGAGCGTCGGGTGGTCAGGGTCGAACATCATCCGCAGACAGTCTCGCCGGCCCAGACGCGCATCGTCGCCCAGAGCAGTGCGCCGGTGTACGTACCGTCCAATGACCCGGCCCGGGCCTACACCGTCTACCCATCAACCGGTGCGATGGCCCGCAGCAGCCTGCTGAACATCGCCGACCAGGCGGTATCGCGCGTGGTGCTGGGTTCGGTCGATCGAATGATGCAGCCACAGGCGCAGGGCGGAAACGACATGCCGCAGCAGGCTCCGCAGCAGTATCAGCAGCCTGGTGCGGCTCAGGGTGGGGCAGCCATGCCGCAACAGCTGCCCGGGATGGCTGCTGGCGCGAATGCGCCGGTGATGCTGCGCCCCTGGAACGAGCGCAACGCGCCGGCAGCGGACACCCAGAATTTCTACAACGCACCGGCACCCCGTGCGCCGGTGCAGCAGATTCCCGCAGGGGATGCGGCCTTCGTGTTCTGACGAAGTCGTGGTGCGACCGGTCCCCCGGCTGGTCGATTCAGTTGTGTTAGTCCATCAACAAGGAAATCAATCCATGAAGCGATTCAATCTCGACCTCGTCCAGGCCCAGCGCACGCTGAAGACCATGCTGATGGCCGTCGCATTCGCAGGTGCTGTGTTCGCTCCCCAGGCCCTGGCAGGCGGTACCGACTTCGGCGGCACCGATGGCAAGGTCTGCGGCTTCTTCTCCAACATCAACGGCCTGCTGAACATGGCCTCTATCGCCGTGGTCACGATCGCCGTGATCTTCGCCGGTTACCAGATCGCGTTTGCCCACAAGCGCATCGGTGACGTGGCCCCGATCCTGATCGGCGGTGTGCTGATCGGCGCGGCAGGCCAGATCGCGCGCATGCTGCTCGGCAAGGAGGCTGGCAGCTGCGACAAGGTCGGTGGTGGCGACGGCGCTGGCATGGCGTTTGAAATGATCAAGCACGCCGTCCAGTACTACAGTGCATAAGAACGTCCTGTTCCGGGGATGCACGCGCCCAGCGATGTTCCTGGGCGTTCCCTACCTGCCATTTTTCATGGTGGCGGGCGGGTTGTTGCTGCTGAGCATGTACACGAACTTCTGGTTTCTGCTGACCATCCCGGTGGCCATCTTCATCATGCGGCAGATGGCCAAGCGTGACGAGATGATCTTCCGCCTGCTGGGCCTGCGCCTGATGTTCAAGCTCAAGGTGCGCAACGTGCAGGAGCATGATGGCATGTGGGTGTTCAACCCGAATCACTACCGCAACAAGCCAGCCCCCAGGGATTGAGGGCTGGATCCGGCCAGGCGGGCGTTGAACGCCCGCTTGGCCAACTCCGCATCTTTGCCGGCAGTACCTTTTGGAAGCAGTCGTATGTTCAACCCAGATACCTCCATCAGCGAATTCATCCCCTTGTCGTCGCACGTGGCTCCGAATGTGGTGAAGACCACGGGCGGCGACTACCTGTTGACGTGGCACCTGGAAGGGCTGCCGTTCGTGGGGCGCGAAGAATGGGAGCTTGAGCATCGGCACAACACGTTCAACCGGTTGCTGCAGACGCTGCGCGCGCCGGATTTCGTCAACGTTGCCTTCTGGGTGCATGACATCCGGCGCCGTCGCACGCTGAAGGGAAAGAGCTACTACAAGCAGCGCTTCAACCAGGACGTGTCCGACCAGTACATGGGCATGCTGTCCTCTCAGCGCATCATGCAGAACGAGCTGTACCTGACGATGATCTATCGCCCGGTGGTGGCGGGAAAGCGCTTCGTGGAGAAGTCCGCGAACGTGGACAAGCTGCGCGCCGAGCAGGAGCAGGCTGTCGAGAAGCTGATGGAGCTGGCCGGCAACGTCGAGGCGGTGATCCGCGACTACGCGCCGTACCGGCTCGGCATGTACGAAGCCAAGAACGGCGTGGTGTTTTCCGAAACGCTGGAGCTGTTCGGCTACCTGATCAACCGCATCGATGAGCCGGTGCCGGTACTGTCGGCGCCAGTGAAAGACTATCTTCCGGTCAGCCGGCACATGTTCTCGGCCAAGACCGGCGATTTCGTGATCAATACGCCCAATGGCGTCAATCATTTCGGCGCGATCCTGAATATCAAGGAATATGCCGAGGGGACCTATCCGGGCATCCTCAATGGTCTGAAGTATCTGGACTACGAGTACGTCATCACCCATTCGTTCAGCCCGATGGGGCGCCAGGACGCATTGAAGGTGCTGGACCGGACCAAGGGCATGATGATCTCCTCGGGCGACAAGGCGGTCAGTCAGATCGTCGAACTCGACCAGGCGATGGATCATCTGTCGTCAGGCAACTTCGTGCTGGGCGAATACCACTTCATCATCGCGGTGTATGGCGACAGCCAGGCGAAGCTGTCGCAGAACGTGGCCTCGACCCGTGCCGAGCTGTCCAACGCCGGTTTCGTGTCGACCAAGGAGGATCTGGCAGTTACCTCGTCGTTCTATTCGCAGCTGCCAGCCAACTGGCGCTTCCGCACGCGGCTGGCCAACGTCAGCTCGCTGAATTTCCTCGGTCTGTCGCCGCTGCACAACTTCGCCACCGGCAAGCAGCACAACAACCCGTGGGGCGACTGCGTGACCACGCTGCAGACCACCAACGGCCAGCCGTACTACTTCAACTTCCATGCCACCCATCCATCCGAGAATTCGCTGGGTGAGAAGGCGATCGCCAACACCATGGTGATCGGCAAGTCCGGTACCGGCAAGACCGCGCTGATCAACTTCCTGCTCAGCCAGGTTCAGAAGTATGAGCCGTCACCGACCATCTTCTTCTTCGACAAGGACCGTGGTGCGGAGATCTTCGTGCGTGCCTGCGGTGGCAATTATCTGGCTCTGGAGAACGGTGCGCCGACTGGCTTCAACCCGTTCCAGTGCGAGAACAACGAAGCGAACGTGCAGTTCCTGGCCGACCTGATCAAGGTGCTGGCCGGCAAGCGCGAGTACAGCGCCCGCGAGGAAGAGGACATCTACCGTGCGGTGGAGAGCATGCTCGATACGCCGATGCATCTGCGCAGCATGACCAACTTCCAGAAGAGCCTGCCCAACATGGGCGACGACGGCCTCTATGCGCGCATGCGCCGTTGGACTTCGGGCAATTCGCTGGGTTGGGTCTTCGACAATCCGATCGATACGGTGGATCTGAGCAAGGCCAACATCATCGGCTTCGACTACACCGACATCATCGACAACCCCGAAGTGCGCGTGCCGGTCATCAATTACCTGCTGCACCGCCTGGAATCGCTGATCGACGGTCGACCGCTGATCTATGTGATGGACGAATTCTGGAAGATCCTGGACGGCGAGGGTGGCCTGAAGGAGTTCGCGAAGAACAAGCAGAAGACCATCCGTAAGCAGAACGGCCTGGGCATCTTCGCCACGCAGAGCCCGGAAGACGCGCTGAAGAGTGATATCTCCGCTGCCCTGATCGAGCAGACCGCCACGCTCATCCTGCTGCCGAACCCGAACGCCAGCAAGAGCGACTACATGGATGGCCTGAAGTTGACCGAGGCGGAGTTCAAGGTGGTCACGGCACTGGACGAGCGCTCGCGCTGCTTCCTGGTCAAGCAGGGCCATGCTTCCAGTGTCTGCCAGCTCAACCTGCGTGGCATGGACGACATCCTGTCGGTGATCTCGGCCTCGACCGACAACATCGACATCATGCATCGGGTGCTGCAGACGGCTGCAGTCCGCAATCGGATCACTGTGGACGAACTCACGCCGGAACAGTGGCTGGAGGACTTCTACAAGAACCGAAAGGGCTCTGGTAAAGCCAAGGCCTCTGCCGAAACCGATGCGGCTTGAAAGCCCTGGATCAGACAGCGCCGAATGAAATCCAATCCCCTGGAGAAGAACATGAGCATGACATCCCGAAATCACAAGCGCCACCGCGGTCTGCGTCAGAAGCGCCTGGCAGCCATCCTGCTGGGGAGCATGGTCATGTTCTCCACCACGTCGGTTTCGGCCGGTGGTTACCCTGTCTTCGACCTCAGTAATCTCATGCAGGCACTGAAGGACTTTGCCCAAGGGAAGGCGCAAATGAAGGCTGACGGGCTGGAGTACGCGGCTCAGGTAACTCGGTGGAGAAGGACGTTCCAGGAGTACCAAAATGCGCTTGTCCAGATCCAGGGCATGATCAACAACTTCGGCTTGCCGCCAGGCGCCACATTGGAGCGGGTTCCAGACGACTATATGGTCGCCGACCTCTGCCGTACGTCGGCGGGCTTCAGCGCTGGCAGCCTGCTGAAGAAGTTTGTGCTGGATACCTCCGGTGATCTCTACGCGCAGCAGCAGCAGCTGTGCGTCAACATCCAGATGATGGAAAACCGGAAGCGCAACGAGACGGTGGATTTCATCGAGAAGACCATTCCCAGCATCAACGCGTCGTTGTCTGAGATCATGGGCTGGAGAGGCGGCGCCGATGGCAACCTTGCGGGAACTCTTTCGGCCGTGAACAGCGACTCCCTGCGTACGGCAAACGATATTTCCAAGCTGCAGCAGGAGTGGGAGGCGCGCATGCGGTCCTACGACGCCTATCAGGAGTCAATGAAGGCCAATCAGCGCGTGCTGGCGCGCGTGGCATTGAAGGGCAAGCCGGGCGTCATCTCGCAGCTGGTCAAGACGGCTGCATTGGAAGGCGCTTTGCACATCGACTGACGTCGCTTGGGGCAGGTGCATAGGCACCGGCTCCATGAGGTTGTCCGGTAGGGATACATCAAGGGATTGCGGAAATGATCAGGTCGATTGCCAATTTTGATTTCAATGGCGGATTCCAGGATTTGATGGGGCACGTTGCACGTGTCCAGTCGATCGGGGATTTCGTGTTCTTCAAGTTCATCTTCGACTTCCTGCGAAAGAAGATAAACAAGTTCGGCATCGACATGATGGGGGAAATGATGCAGTGGGTCGGCGGCATCGCCCTCACGCTCATGACCCTGTGGGTGCTGGTGCAGGGCTTCCGCATCGTGACCGGCCGCAGCCGGGACTCAATGATGGTATTGGTGACCAATATGGCGCGTGCGGCGTTGATCGTCAGCGCGGCCACCACGATGGGCGCTTTCGGCACCAACCTGCAGAGCTTCCTCACCCACGACGTCAAGGCAGAAATCACGAAGGTCGTGACAGGCTCGAACGAGTCACCCGAAGCTCAGATCGACAAGAGCCTGGCATGGATGCAGGTGGCGCTTTCCAGTATCGACGCCATCCAGATCATGAATGACGGGGAGCTGCTGGAGGACAAGAAGCGGGCACTGTTCTTCATCGGCATGGGCACCGCAGGTCCAGCCATCACCGCTGGTGCGATGCTGATGCTGTATGAAATCGCCATGGCGCTGTTCATCGGCTTTGGCCCTCTGTTCATCCTCTGCCTGTTGTTCGACCAGACCAAGCAGTTGTTCCAGCGTTGGCTGTTCTACGGCATCGGCACGATGTTCTCCATGGCCGTACTTGCAGCGATGGTCTCCATTGCACTGGATATGGTGGTACGTGTAGCGGCCACTTTCTGGACCACAGCGCTGGTGCAGGAGTTCATCCTCAAGGAAAGCATGTCCGACGGCATGACCAGCCAGGCAATGCAGCAGGGAGGCATGGGCCTGATCCTCACCGCGTTGATCCTGACTACACCCCCAATGGCAGCGATGTTCTTCCAGGGTACCCTGGGCACCTTCATGGCATATTCGCAGATAGGCGGTGGTGCCAGTGCCTCGCCGAGTGCCGATGGTCGTCCGCCGGGCATGTCGGCTCCGCCGCCGGCGCCGTCGGGAGATCGTGGCTCGGTGGGGGCGCCTGTCGCAGCAACCTCCCCTGTTGTCAATAACGCGATTGCTCCGACTCAAAGCCCAGGTATGCGAGGGAATGCAACAGGTCAATGAGTTGTGAGACTGAGGCGCCGTGAATTTTCAGAGATTCAAGACAATGGCCGATTTCAAACCTCTACGCGGTAATCCGGCGTTCGTGATTCTGACGCTGCTGTTTGCTGCATTCCTCGTTGCCAATAACGCCAATGCGGAGGGCCGATGCCCGTCCGGCCAGTATCCCATCGGCGATCAAGGGGTGGGGGGGTGTGCCCCCATCCCTGGAGCGGGGGGGAGCGCCCGTGGGGCGGAACCCGCTGGCCAGTGGCATAAGACGTGGGGTGCCATTGCTTCCTCGCCCAGTACGAACGAAGCAGGCGTGGCGACAGGGAGGGCGACGAAAGAGGATGCAGAGCGTGTCGCTCTCGAGGGATGCGGCATGCACGCTGCTCGCGACTGCCGAATACTCATCGCGTACCGAAACCAGTGTGCCGCTTGGGTCGTTCCTCAGAGCCAAGGCAATGGGGCGCGTGGTGGCGTTGCGAGCGGTCAAGACTTGAAGGAAGCCATTGCGCAGGCACAAAAGATCTGCGTGGATCCGGCTGGAACGCAATGCAAAGTCGCCTACTCAGCGTGTTCTGAGCCGGTCTATGAGGCGTTCTAGCTAAAGGATCCTGACAGCCAGTACTTGGAGCGTGTTGATTGCTCAGGGCAACGGCTAGGGCAAGCTTCGACATGCCGACGTGAAGGCGATATTGGTGCGACGGCGTCTATTTGATCGACAGTAACTTGCTGTGCCCCGGCTCTATTTCAACTGGGTGATTTACTTCAGTCGAGCCTGCGCTGATGCACAGTCTGACGCGATTGACCTTGAGCGTTCAGCGTGGCTACGCGACCATGGTGCTTGCCGAGCACTCCGGTTGGAATCGCAGAGTTCTCCAATGATCAGGTGCCCGGCCAGCCTGGGCCTTGTCTGCTCTGCGAAGCCTTCCCAACCCGGGAGGCAAGTTTGGGCAACGATCGTCTGCTCAGGCCGTCCCGCCTCTCACAATGGGCAGCAAAGGAATGAGTCTCCCCATGAAACGAATCCACCTCGCTTTTCTCCCGTGCCTGCTGATTGCAGGCCTGCTGCCGTTCACCGCGCTTGCCGAAGGCAACTGCCCGCAGGGCATGTATCCCATCGGTGGCCAGGGTGTACAGGGCTGTGCGCCCATTCCGGTGAGCAGCTCAGGATCCCCGTACAACAATCGCCCCAACTGGGCGCAGACCGTGCGCGGCGTGGCGATGGATGCCCGCGGCGATACCTTCATCAGCAACTCGATGCGCTCGCGGGGCAAGGCAAAGCGTGCATCCATGAAGGAGTGCAAGGAGTTCGGGAAAGGCGAATGTACGTTGGCGACCCTGTTCCAGGCCCAATGCGTGGCGGTCGCTCACGCGGGCCTGGGCACTGAAACCACCAGCGTTGCCACCGCCATGTCCGAACAGGGGGCGGTCATTGTCGCGATGCAGCAATGCAACGCGAAGGCGGTATGGAAGCGGCTGCCGCAGGGACAATGCGGGATCGCCAGAACGGCCTGCACGGCGGATCTGTTCATCAGGTAAGGCGCCATTCACGCTAAGCCCAGTTTTCTGCGATCAATTCCGCTTTTCGATTTCCTCGGTCTTCGACGCGGCAGAACGCTTCGCGGGGAGCTCCCCGACAACGATCGTCCGCTCAGACCGTCCCACCTCTCACAATGGGCAGCAAAGGAATGGGTCTCCCCATGAAACGAATCCACCTCGCTTTTCTCCTGTGCCTGCTGATTGCAGGCCTGCTGCCGTTCACTGCCTCGGCCGAAGGCCGCTGCCCTCCGGGCCAGTATCCAATCGGTGATCAGGGTGTCGGTGGGTGTGCCCCGATACCCGGTGCGCAAGGAGGCGAATCGGGCACGCCCATGTCAACGGGCGTTTGGCAGAGGCGATGGGGAGCCATTGCTCAGGATGTTTCCGCGCGTGAGCCGGGAAGCTACAGGCCCAGAGGAGCAGCCGTTTCCCAGAAGTCGAAGCGTGTGGCACGTTCGCTCGCGGTGGACGCGTGCAGAAGCGACGGTGGACAGAAGTGCCAGGTCTGGATCGCCTTCCGGGATCAGTGCGTCGCCATTGCAGATCCCGTTGGAACCCTTGCCCCTGGCGCAACCAGTGTCGTGAGGACTGCCGGTAGCGAGGTCCTTGCCCGTTCCGGTGCCACGCGGGAGTGTCGAGAGAAGCTTGGCCAAGCATGTGAGATTGCCTATTCGGGATGTAGCCTGCCCTGAGGGCACTTTCCTTGAGTGAGGTGGGGCAACGATGATGCGTTCATCGAATTCAGGTGCTGTAGTTTCGGCGGGTTGGTGACTGTTCACGATAGGCCCGCTTTTTGTGTGATCAATTGCGCTTTTCTTTTTGGGTCCCCTTCGACGAACGGTGCTTCCTCGAAGTAAGCTGCGTGCGCGTCAAAAGTCCGGCGCGTCGGTGCAATCGAGCGCAGGAGCTTTTCCGTCCATGAGGACTCTGACGACCCACCGTGCGGGCGACGCTCATGACCATCGAAGCCCTCGCAGGGCCAGGGCTATCATCCGCTTTGGCGGGCATCGGGACGGGTCGCGTACTGCGCGGTGTCCCGGCCGTTGCATGGATACTGGCAAGACGGCTTGGAAGGAGTTGCAGGGGATGGAGAAGGGGAGTGGCACGCACATGGACAATGCCCTGGCGTTCGTTCCGTCCGGCGCGAACCTGCTGGAAGCGGTACGCGGCGATCTCACCGGCGATGGCATCGAGTATCAGCTGCTGGTCATCGACCAGCCGACACCGGAAGGGCTGGTACCCGGCCAGCACGGACCGAACCGGGTGCTGCTGTTGCTGCGCGGCGACGGGCGCGGGCGCTGGCAGCTGGCCGCGCGCAACGACAAGCTGGTGCCGTGCTCCACCCGCGGCGGCATTGCAGGCGATCCCTTCGCCTACGTGACGATCGAGGATGGTGCCTTCAGCGTGATCACCAACGGCGGTAGCCGAGAGCGCTGGAGCAGCACCTACCGGTTCCGCTATGCGCCTGCGGACAAGGCCTGCTGGGTGGACGGGGTGAGACGCAAGGTCGTGGATATCGAGACCGAAGCGACCAACATCCGGGATTACTCGGTGGCGGAACTGGGCAGGGTGCGGTTCGAGGACTTCGACCCGTCCAGTGTCGCCGAGGTGTCGCTTCCATGAGCCAAGCTCCAACCGGCGGAAGGGAATCCGCGCTGATGAAGATTCAGGAGTTGCACTGTGTCGACCGATAGAGAGTCGCAGCTGTTGCGACAGGCGACCAAAGCCGGCATCGATTCCCCGCTTGAACTGGCCAATTTCATGGCCCAGGCAGGGCACGAGTCGCGCGGCTTGAGCCGGCTCAACGAGAGTTTCAACTTCACCCGGGGAATCTCGCAGATCCCGGTGGAGGCTGCGTGGCGCAATGGCAACGCTGCGCTGGAGAGCGCCCGCCAGGAAGCGCTGCGTGGCCGCCCGGAAAACCTGGCCGAGCTGATGTATGGCGGGCGCATGGGCAATGATGCGCCCGGTGATGCACTGAAGTATCACGGCCGTGGCTATCTGCCGCTGGTCGGCAAGGAAAATTACGAGCGTGCCGGCAAGGCGCTGGATCTGGACCTGGTGAATCAGCCGGAGCTGGCCGCGCAGCCCGAGCACGCAGGCCGTATTGCCGTCTGGCAGTGGCAGACGCGGGTGCCGGAGGCGGCGCGCGAGGATGTGCGCGAAGCAACGCATGCGCTCAATGGCGCGCTCAATGGCATCGAGGCACGCCGGCAACGCTTCGAGGTCTGGCAACAGAAGTTGACGCCGGACGTGATGGCGCGACTGGATCGTGGCGAAGTCGGTGCGCCGGCGCAGACCGTTGCACGCGACATGTCGCATGCCGGTGAGCCCGGCAATGCGTTGTTCGAGGATGCGCGCCGGCATCTGCAGCAGCTGGGACCGCAGAGTGGGCTGCGCAGTGCACAGGAACTCGACAATACCGCTGGCGCATTGGCGTTGGGCGCGCAGAAGGCTGGCCTGTCGCGTATCGATCATCTGCTGGCCGGCAACGACGGCCGCACGTTGTTTGCGGTGCAGGGCACGCTGGGTGATCCGGCGATGCTGCGTGCGTCCGTAGACCGGGAGCAGGCCGCACAGCAGCCACTGGCGCAGAGTAGTCAGCAGCTGGCGGCCAGTGTTGCGCAGCAGGATCCGACGGCCGCGCTCGCCCGCGAGCAGGAGCAGCGTTCTCGATCCATGTAACACCTGATGCCGGCGGGCAGGGGGCCGCCGGTATTTTTACGTACGACGCGTGGCGCCCTGTGGCGCCGACATGGAAACCCAAACGTAAGGACACTACATGCGAATCGTTCCCTCGAATGCCCGGCACGCTGCTGCCCGCTGCAGTGCATCCGCGCGCCGCCTGCCGCCGCTCTGGCTGCTGTCACTTGGACTTGCCGCAGCGTCGGCACAGGCTCAGGAGACAGCGGTGCCCGTCGTGGAGGCGCCCGCCGCCGCCGAGGCGATCATTGACGCGCCTGCAGGGGCGGCGCCCGTTGCAGCACCCATGGCGGCCGAAGCCGTTGTCGCGGCGCCGGCTCCCGAAGTACCGGCTGCCGTGACACCTCCTGCGGCACCTGGGGGGGGCACGCAGCCGGCGCCGGCCGCGGACCTGGTGCCTGCGCCGGTTGCGCCCGTTGCGCCCGCAGTGGCGGCGCCTGTGGCTGCACCGCCTGCCACCGTCGAGCCAACCGTTCCGGCGGTAGCACCCGCACCGCCCGCGTTGGCCATCGTGCCGTTGCCTCCGGAACAGGCCACCGAGCGTGCACTCGGTGCCCGCTGCCCGGTGGATCTGGCCGGGCGACTGGCGACCCAGGGCGACCTGCTGATTGGCGCCTGCCAGGGCACGATGCCGGCGCATCTGGCCGCGCTGCTGGTCGCGCTGCCCGCGCAGGATATCCACCTGCCACGCGGCTGGCGCGAGCGAGAGGTACAGCAGAAGGCCTGGTTCAAGGCGGTGCCGGGCTACGGCCAGCGCCCTGATTTCATCGTGCGGATGGGCGACATCTGGGTGCGTTCGCTGGAAGGGCGTGACGCCGACAGTACGTTTTACCTGGTGTCGGCGCCGTTCACCTGCAGCGACCGGGTCGCCAACCGCGATGAGTACGGCGCGGAGCCGGTACGCGTGCCAGCGGGGGATTGCCGCGAGGCCTATGTGGCCCAGCGTGTGTACCAGGTCCGCGGGGATGCGGCGCCGCGGGATGTGACCGCCGATGCAATGCCGACGATGCCGCCGTTGACGGAGGCCGATCGTGCACGCCAGCTGTCGCGCGAAGGCCGGATCAGCCTGGACCACAGCAAGCTGCAGTACGGCCCGGCCATGCGCTGGTTCGTGCAGTACCCGGAGACCGCCCAGAAGGGTGGCCCGCGTGCGTTCAGTGATTGGAACCGCGAGCACCTGGCATTCGTGGTCTGGACCGGAGATCGCTTCGAGCTGCGCGAAAAGGTTTCGCGCAGCCAGTGGCCCTGCGACCCGGTGGCACCGGGGGATCGGGCCTGTGGCGGCTTCCCGGATTCTGGCCCGGATCTGTTTGTGACGGCCGGTACCTCCGCGCCGATGGCTGCCTCCGGTCCCTGAGCCGGAGTGCCGACGTGCAGCGGGAGCCGGAATGACCGGCTCCCGTGCAGTCCATCAGGCCTGCATGCTGCGGGTCTGGTTCTGCTGCTGCTCCAGTTGCTGGTCACGCTCAAGTGCATGGCGCTGACCGGCGGCCTGCTGGTCGATGCGCTGGCTGCTCTGCTCCAGCGGCGTGTTCATCGCCATGGCCGTGTCCACCGACACGCGCAGGTGTGCCGGGTCGCCGCCCTGGCCCTGCACCGCGAAGCTTCGCGAGGCATCGGCATTCATGACCACCTCGTCGATGCGCTTGCCGCCTGCCGCGTGCATTTCGGCGGCGAGGCTGCCCGCCAGCTGAGTACTCATCACGTCCGGCACGCGCCCGACCCGCACGTCATGAGCATGCACGCCGCGGATCGCGTCGTTGAACAACGGGTTGCCCAGGTGGTTGGCATCGTCCATGCGCAGCATGCTGGTGTGATGGCCGTTCTTCTCCGCTTCGCGGCGTGCCGGTTCACCGGGCTGCAGCGGGCCGCGGATGTGGTCGTACAGATCGATGGCGCCGCCCGGGATGCCGCGTGCCGCGCGGGTGACACCGCGACGCAGTGACTCGACGTCATCGCGGTACTCCTCGATCATCTTGGCGTTGTCTTTCGCCAGCTTCTGCGTTTCCGGATGCTTCAGCACCGAGCCTTCGTCGAGGAAGTTGCCCAGTTTGTGCGCACCGAACGAGCTGCCTGCTGCAATCAGCGGGCTGTCCGGGATCAGGGCGCGCATCGGATGGTTGCTGAAGCCGTTTGCGGCGAGTGTCTTGATTTCATCCGGCTTCGCATAGATGCGGACCTGGCCGAAATGCGGCGATGCGGCGCTGACCGGATCGGAGGCCATGACGTGGTTGATCATGGTGTTGCCGCCTTCGGGGATGCGGTAGCTGAGGCTGACCGCGCCATAGGCATTGAAGGTCTCGCCCTTGACGTTGAAATGGTGCGAGGTGATCTGGGCCAGGGCGCCGCCGAGGGAGTGGCCGGTGACGGTGACCTGGGGCGCGCGGCCTCCAAATGCAGCTTCCTGCTTCGCGAAGTCCAGCGCGCTCTTGGTCAGTGCGATGGCGTCGGGGGCCTGCACATTGGTGCGGGCAACGACCATGCCTCCGTCGGTGAGGATCGCGTCACGAGCGATCTGCTCGGTGCCGCGATGAGCGACGACGATCTCGTTGGTGTCGGTTCGCTGGTAAACCGTACCTTGGTAACCGTTGAGGCGGTTATTGACGTGATCGAGAATCTTGTATTCATGCCCGTTGATCGTGACGAGCTCTTCCTCTCCTGGCCGCCGACGACCAACAGCTCGATCCTTGTAGGCATCATTGGAAAGTGCGGCGTAGTCCTGGCTTGTGACGGTCATTGGGTGACCTCACTGGCGCTGAGGCTCATCGTGAACAACTTGCCCTGCAGTTCGGCTACATACTCGGCAGGGTCAGCCTTGCCGGTGGCAGGATAGTTCGCAGCAAGTGGCGCGCGTGGATAGGCTGCGTCCGGATAATAGAGAGTGTGGGTCTTTCCCTCGGTCAGCGGCTCAGCCTTCACGAAGGTCAGGAAGCGGGTCTCCTCTTCAGCACCCGTTGCCTTCAGCATCGCGCCTGCGCCGGTGAACTCCCATTTGCAGGTGCCACGACCGTAGTAGTCCTCATCCAGCATGCGGTCAACGTACAGCGTGCCGCGATACTCGCCCTCAGCGACCTTGCGCAGCTCCACCGGTTCCTGGCTGGTAATGCGGGCGGCAGTGCCGGTGGCGGGTTCGATGTGGCCGCACTGGTCTTCGTTGGTGACGTCGTACTGCGCCACGCCTTCGACCACCGCGAAATCGCCGGGGGCGTCCTTCAGGCGCAGTACCAGTTCATAGGCCTTGCGCGGGCTGGGGTTGAGCTTGGCGAGGCCGCGCCCACCCTGGGCGACATCGGCTTCGGCAGCGGCACGTTCCTGGTTCATGGCGGTCTCCGGGTTGCAGGCGGTCAATAGAAGCAGAGCAAGGCACGGGATCATCTTGTGGCGCAATGTCGGCCTCCTTGGGGGTAGGGATGGTTGAACTGGCAGCTCATGGCGCGAGTTTCTGCACAGTGGTGGTGATTGAGAACAGCGCATCGCGAAGATCGGTGCGATAGCTGGAAGGATCTTCCTCGCCGCTCGCTCCGTATCCATTGATCTCATCGATCTGCGGGTAATCGGCGCGTGGGTAGAAGCGCGTCAACGGGTTCCCCGCGTTCATGCGTTCCTTGTTGATGAAGGTCAGGAATCGCGTATCCGCTTCGCCGGTGGTGGCGCGCAACATCGCGCCGACGCCCGTCAGAGCCCAGTGGCACGTGCCGCGCCCGTAGTACTCCTCGTCCTGCATACGGTCCAGGTAGAAAGTGCCGCGGTATTCGTTCTCACCGACCTTGCGTAGCTCGACGGGTTCCTGGCTGGTGATGCGCCCTGCAGTACCTGTCGCAGGCAGGATCCGACCACAATCTGCGTAGTTGCTGACGTCGTACTGGGCCACGCCCTCAACGATCGCGAACGGACCCGGCGCGTCCTTCAGTGTCAGCACCAGCTCATAGGCCTGCTTCGGTGCGGGATTGAGCTTGGCCAGGCCGCGTCCACCCGCGGCGACATCGCGCTCTGCGTCTGCGTAAGGCGAGCACGCCGCCAGTGCCAGCAGCAGGGTCGCCGGCACCCAGTATCGTGCGCTGCGCGATGGCGTTGTCGCGCTCAAGGCGTGTTCCTGCATCGTGCATCCATGTCCATATATCCTTCCCTGGTGACAGGTTTCCCGATTATGGGGTGCCCGGGAAACCCGGCGCCAGCCGCGAGCGGGCATGGGTGCCAGAAATTTGACGCATTCAGGATTGGGCGGTGGTGTGGAAGCGCTTGCGGCACAGTCGATTTGCCGGCATCGGAACGACTGCGCACCGCATTCGACATTCTGCCGCCGTTCTGTGACATCGATCATTAATTCACGCGATCATCACCAAGCGAAGTCTTTCACCATGAACTACACGATCCGCCCCGAATCCACTGCCGACCACGCCGTCATCCATGCGCTCACCGAAGCTGCCTTCCGCCAAGCCCCGCACAGCAGCCACACAGAGCAGTTCATCGTCGATGCGCTGCGTTCGCGTGGTGAACTGAGCATTTCGCTGGTTGCCGAAGCCCAAGGCCAGGTGGTCGGACACATTGCGCTGTCGCCGGTCACCATCAGCGATGGAAGCACAGGCTGGTTCGGCCTTGGCCCGATCTCGGTGCTGCCCGCGTGGCAGGGGCAGGGCATTGGCGCGGCGCTGATGCGCGCGGCACTCGACGCGCTGCGTGGACTGGGCGCACAGGGTTGCGTGCTGCTGGGCGAGCCGGCGTATTACGGCCGCTTCGGCTTCCGTGCCGAGCCAGGCCTGGTGCTGCCGGGTGTGCCTGCGGAGTACTTCCAGGCGCTCTGCCTGCAGCCTCCGCTGGCGCAGGGCGAGGTGCAGTACTCGCCGGCCTTCGAGGCGACGGCCTGATCCAGGGCGAGCGCGTGCCCGTCAGGGCGCGCGCCAGACGGTCGGTTCGGGTTGTGGCTTTGGAATGCGATAACCGCCGATGTGTTCAAGCAGTTCATTGGTGCGACGTTGTTCCGCCAGTACCTCACGCAGCAGGCTGCGCACAGCGAAGATGGCAAATGGCACCAGGATCCAGACCAGGCTGATGCCCAGCGCAAACAGGGTCAACAGGGCTTTTGCACCATCCATGCACGGCGTTCCTTGATCGAAGGCAGCCACGCTAGCACGCGGTTGCGGCCGACAGATGTCAGCCGTTATGCCGAAGATGGATCAGTGGATACGCACGCCCCTGCGAATCGAGCGGTGAGCGACCGGTTTCGACGAAGCCCATGCGCAGATAGAAGCCCACGGCCTGCGCGTTCTGTGCGTTGACGTCGGTGCTCAGCTGTGGGCACAGGGTCAACGCGTGCTGCAACAGTTGGCGACCAACCCCGGTGCCACGCACGTCCGGGTCAATGAACAGCGCTTCCATGTGGGTGCCGTCGATCAGCATGAATCCGAGGGGGCGATCCTGTGCGTCGACAGCAACGGTCATCGGCGCCTGCGGCAGGAAACCGGCCACTTCGGCATCGATGGCCTGGCGGTCTTCGGCACTGAGGAAGTCGTGGGTGGCGTCGACGGCACGACGCCAGAGGTCGACGAGGGCGGCGCCCTCGTCGGCGCGCGAGGGGCGCAGGGTGGTCATGGGTTCACCAAGGTGCTTCGTAAGAGGGGGAAGTATGAGGCCTTCCGATGGCGTCTGCAGGTGGGGATTCATTCCACGTTGCGATGGCGGATGAAAGGGCTGTGGGCGGTCGCTTCCGCGCGCAGCGCCACACCCCCGTCAAAATCCCCGCTGTCGTTGAAGGGTACGCTCGGCCATTGTCGCCAGCCTGCCAGCCGTTCGCGGTAGTCGCTGGTGGCCGCCGCCAGTGCCGCATCGTGCGCCTGCACCCGATCCGCTGGCAGCCCGGAACGCACGCCATGCACCACGAACGGTTCCATCACCTCGAAGCCGACGTAGCGCAGGCTGTACATCAACGGCCACAGCAGCAACCGGGTGTCGCCCTCGCGGCCATCCGCCGCGCATGCCCGCGCCGACGAGCCGGTGGTGACGCTCAGCAACGCACGCTTGCCCTGCATCACGCCGCGCTCGTGGCGGTGCCGGCTGTTGTACATCGGCCCGTAGACGAGCACGCGGTCCAGCCAGCCCTTCAGCATGGCCGGAGCCGCGAACCACCACAGCGGAAACTGCAGGATCAGCAGGTCGGTGGCCCGCAGCAGCTGCAGATGGCGCTGCACCTCGGCGGGCAGCTGTCCCTGCTCAGCGCTGTGCCGCTGTTCGCGTTGGGCGTCGAAGTGGTCGGGATGCAGGCGATGCGGATGGTGGTCAGCCGCTTCCAGCGGATCGAAGCGATCCGCATACAGGTCGATCACGTCCACCTGCAGGTTCTCATGCCGCAGCTGCTCGGCGGCCTGCGCGGCCAGATGTGCATTGAACGAGCGGGGCTCGGGGTGGGCAAGCAGGATCAGGGCGCGCATGGGGCGAGGGGCTCATGGAGTGTGCGACCATCCTCGCGATGCCGGCCTGCCCCGGCAATTACGCACCTTGAGGTAACCATGGCCTGTCCCGGAGACGTGTATGCCGCCGACTGCTCCGCACGCGATGCGCTTGCGCTGATTTCAGGCAAGTGGGTGATGCTGCTGCTGCCGGCATTGGCGCAGGGCCCGCTTCGTAACGGCGTGTTGCTGCGGAAGATCGAAGGTATCTCGCAGAAGGTGTTGACCCAGACCCTGCGACAGCTGGAGCGCAATGGCCTGGTCGAGCGTTGCGAACGGGGCAGCAGGCCGCTGCATGTGGAGTACCGGTTGACCGAGGTTGCGCGCGGCCTGGTCGACACGCTGGCTGCCCTGGACCGCTGGGCCGAGCACAACTTTCCTGTGCTGGACGCCGCCCGTGAGCGCTTCGACGCGCGTTAGCGGCGCCTGCACGACCCCGGGGCGTACAATGCGGCCCCGGCGGCCATCCTGGCCCAGTTGAAAAGCGAGAACCGCCATGACCGATGTCCTGGGTGTACCGGTGCACGACGCCGATGAACACTGGATGCGCCATGCACTGGCCTTGGCCGAGCGCGCACAGCGTGACTTTGACGAGATCCCGGTTGGCGCGGTGCTGGTAAGCGCCGATGGCCAGCTGCTGGGCGAGGGCTGGAACCTCAATATTGCCTCGCACGATCCCAGCGCGCATGCCGAGATCGTGGCCATGCGGGCAGGGGGGAAGCTGCTGGCCAACCATCGCCTGCTGGGCAGCACCCTGTACGTGACCCTGGAGCCGTGCGCGATGTGCGCGATGGCGGTCGTGCATGCACGGGTATCGCGCTTGGTCTACGGCGCCAGCGATCCAAAGACCGGTGCGTGCGGCAGCGTGTTCGACCTGCTCGGTGATGCCCGCCACAACCACCGGGTCGAGATCCACGGCGGGGTGCTGGCCAAGGAAGCCAGCACGCGCCTGACCAATTACTTCCGTGCCAAGCGCGGCAAGCCGCCGCTGCTGCTGGAAGACCATGTCGGCGAGGGCTGAGGGGCGAACGGGTATGATGGGCGCCTCTTTCCTTCACCGGTAGGCCGCGCGCCTGCCCAGCAACGAGGCGACACAATGGCGGACACCGGCGCGGCCAACGAACGACTTATCTGGATCGACCTGGAAATGACCGGGTTGGACACCGACAACGATTCGATCATCGAGATCGCCACCGTGGTCACCGACGCCCAGCTCAACGTGCTGGCCGAAGGTCCGGAATTCGCCATCCATCATCCGCTGGAAACGCTGGAGGCGATGGACGAGTGGAACCGCAACCAGCATCGCCGTTCGGGCCTGTGGCAGCGCGTGGTGGACAGCACCACCACCCTTGGCCAGGCCGAGGCGCAGACGGTGAACTTCCTGGCACAGTGGATTCCGGCAGGCCTGTCGCCGATGTGCGGCAACTCGATCTGCCAGGACCGCCGCTTCCTGCACCGCCAGATGCCGCGCCTGGAGAAGTACTTCCACTACCGCAACCTGGACGTGTCCACGGTGAAGGAACTGGCCAAGCGCTGGGCGCCGAGCGTGGCCGCCGGTGTGGGCAAGAACAGCAACCACACCGCCCTCAGCGACGTGCACGACTCCATCGCCGAGCTGCGCCACTACCGCCAGTTCATGGGGGCGCTGTCGGGCTTGCCGGTTGCCTGATGCTGTCACTCGTTGGGGTCGGATCCCTTTCCGGCGGAAAGGACTCTGATCCCTCTGTCGTGCCCCGCGACGAACCGTTCAACTCCCTGGCGCTAAGATCGGCGCCATGAACGAGCCGATCCTGCTCCCCCGCGACATCGCCCACGACGCCCGCGACTGGTCCGACCTGCAGCGGGCGGTGGCCCTGCTGGAAGCGCCGACCCTGACCGCGCGCATGGCCAACCTGGTCGGCACGCCGCTGGAGTTCGCGGTGAAGGCGCTGCCCAGCTCGGTCTCCAATCGCATCCATGGCGCCGTGCAGGCGGCACTGTCCAAGTCCGCGCAGGCCGCGCTGTGGAGCATGGACAACACGCCGGGCAAAGGCGCTTCAACCCGTTGGCACAAACTGGCGGCGGCCACCTCCGGCGCGGTCGGCGGGGCGTTCGGCTTCGCGGCCTTGTTCATCGAGCTGCCGGTGTCGACCACCATCATGATGCGCGCGGTGGCCGACGTGGCCCGCAGCGAGGGCTTCGACCTGTCCGAGTTCAGCACCCGCCAGGCCTGCCTGGAGGTATTCGCGCTGGGTGGCAACTCGCCGCGTGATGACGCCAGCGAGACCGGTTACTACCTGGCCCGCGGCTTCACCACCGACGTGATGCGGCATCTGTCGGCCGAACTGGCCGGGCGTGTGGTGACCGGCCGTGACCTGACCCTGGGCGTGGCGCCGAAGGAAGCCGGCAAGCTGCTGGCGAAGATGGTGGAGAAGGTGGCGGCGCGTTTCGGCGTAGTGGTCACCGAGAAATTCGCCGCGCAGGCGGTGCCGATTGTCGGTGCCGCTGCCGGGGCAACGCTCAATACCATGTTCACCGACTACTACCAGGACATGGCGCGTGGCCACTTCATCGTGCGCCGGCTGGAGCTGAAGTACGGGGAAGATGTGGTGCGCACCTGCTATGACCGGGTGGCACATGGTGGCGTGTTGATCGAGCCGACGCTGTAACCGGCTTTGGGGTCGCTTTTGGGGTCAGAGCCCTTTGCGTTGCCAAGGGATCCGACCCCTGGGCAGGCCATCCTTGCCTGCCGGGCACAACTGTTTTGCCACGACACGCCTGTTGCCTTTCGCAGGCGGTCCCCATTCTTGCTGGCACTCCCCCTGCAAGAGATGTCCGCCATGTTGTTCACCTCCCACCGTCTGGGCCCGCTGACCCTGCCCAACCGCATCGTGATGCCGCCGATGACCCGCTCGCGTGCGGCTGCCGGCAACGTTGCCACCGCCGAGATGGCGACCTATTACGCGCAGCGTGCCGGCGCGGGCCTGATTGTCAGCGAAGGCACCCAGATCAGCGCGCAGGGCCAGGGCTATGCCTGGACCCCGGGCATCCACAGTGCCGAGCAGGTGCAGGGCTGGCGGCAGGTGACCGATGCGGTGCACGCTTCCGGTGGCCGCATCTACGCGCAGCTGTGGCACGTCGGCCGCGTCTCGCATGTGGCCCTGCAGCCCGATGGCGCAGCGCCGGTGTCGTCGTCGGCGTTGCTGGCCGAAGGCGTGAAGGTGTTTGTTGACCCCACGGGCGCAGGCCCGGAAGCGGGCGTGGGCGAGATGATCCAGCATTCGATGCCGCGCGCGCTGCGCGAGGACGAGATCCCGGGCATCGTCGCCGATTACGCGCAGGCCGCGCGCAATGCGCTGGAGGCAGGCTTCGACGGCGTCGAACTGCATGGCGCCAACGGCTACCTGATCAACCAGTTCATCGATTCGCAGGCCAACCAGCGTACCGATGGCTATGGTGGTTCGCTGCAGAATCGGCTGCGTTTCCTGCGCGAAGTGGTGCAGGCGGTAGTGGCAGTGGCCGGCGGTGATCGCGTTGGCGTGCGCCTGGCGCCGCTGACCACGCTGCAGGGTGCGGTGGACGATACGCCGCAGGCGACCTATCTGGCCGCTGCACACCTGCTCGGCGAGCTGGGCGTGGGCTACCTGCACATTGCCGAAGCCGATTGGGAGGATGCGCCGGTGATGCCGGTGGCGTTCAAGCAGGCGCTGCGCATGGTCTACCCGGGCACGCTGATCTATGCCGGCAAGTACACCGCCGAGCGCGCCGATCAGGCGCTGGCCGAAGGCTGGGCCGACCTGATCGGGTTCGGCCGGCCGTTCATTGCCAACCCGGATCTGCCTGAGCGCCTGCGTACGGGTGCGTCGCTCAATCCGCCGGATCGTGCGAGGTTCTTCGGCGGTGGCGCGGAGGGCTTCACCGATTACCCGGTACTGGAAGAGGTTGCCGAGGCCTGATGACGGGTATGCCGGCCGCTGGCCGGCAGCCCGGGGATGGAGTCGGTTGGGTGGGTGCCGACCGTTGGTGGGCACGACCGGGATGGATCAGGGCTTGTCGCGCACCAGCGCATCCGCCTCAACCACGCCGCCATCCTTGCCATGCAGGTACAGGTGCATGTCCTGCTGCGGATACGGAATGTTGATGCCGGCCTTGTCATAGCCCAGCTTCAGCTGCTCCAGCAGCGTCACCTTGGTGCCGAACCAGTCGGCTGACTTCACGTAGCAGCGGATGCCGAGGTTGATCGCGTGCGCGCCGAGTTCGTACACCACCACGTCCGGTGCTGGCGTCTGCAGCACGCGTGGGTCGGCCTTCATCAGTGCCAGCGCGGTATCGCGTGCCAGCTGGATGTCGTCCTCGTAACCGATGCCGATCACCAGTTCGACGCGGCGCGTCGGTTCGGCGGTCAGGTTGATGATCGGCGCGGCGGTGATCAGCGTGTTCGGGATGGTCGTGTGCTGGTTGTCGGCACCGGTAAGCACGGTCTGGAAGATGCGCACTTCGCGGACCGTGCCGGTCTGCCCGGCCACGGTCACTACGTCGCCGACACGGAACGGGCGCAGCGTCACCAGCATCACGCCCGAGGCGATGTTGGACAGCGAATCCTTCAATGCCAGGCCGACCGCCAGGCCAGCGGTACCGAGCACGGCCAGCAGCGGGGTGATCTGCACGCCCAGCGTGCCGATGGCGAGTACCACCACAATCACCAGTGATGCGGCGTAGACCACGTTGCGCAGGAAACTGCCCAGCATCGGGTCCACGCCCATGCGCGCGGTCGCGCGCGGCATCGCGTTGGACAGACGACGTGCCACCCACATGCCGACCAGCAGCACCACGATGGCAGCAAGCAACGGCACGCCATAGGTTTCCAGCAGGCGTTCCCAGTCGAGTGAGTGAAACCAGGGCGTTGCGGCGGGAGTGGCGGGTGCTGCGGCGGCGATCATGCGGACATCCTTTGCTGCTAAGGGCAGGGCGTGCGTGCACGCCAGAAACACGAAGCCCCGCAGAGGCGGGGCTTGCGTGCAGCAGCAGTATGGGCTGACGCCGATGAACACGACGTCAGCCTGCGGCGGTCAGTGCATCAGCCGTTGGCCTTCAGCTTGGCCAGGCGCAGCCAGGTATCGACGACGGTGTCCGGGTTCAGCGACACCGACTCGATGCCTTCCTGCATCAGCCACTCGGCCAGATCCGGGTGATCGGACGGGCCCTGGCCGCAGATGCCGACGTACTTGCCCTTGGCGCGCGCAGCCTTGATGGCCATCGACAGCAGCTTCTTGACCGCCGGGTTACGTTCGTCGAACAGGTGCGCCACGATCGACGAATCGCGGTCCAGGCCCAGGGTCAGCTGGGTCAGATCGTTGGAGCCGATCGAGAAGCCATCGAAGATCTCCAGGAACTCATCGGCAAGCAGTGCGTTGGACGGCACTTCGCACATCATGATGATCTTCAGGCCATTCTCGCCCTGCTTCAGGCCGTTCTGTTCCAGCACCTCGATGACCTTGCGGCCTTCTTCCAGGGTGCGCACGAACGGAATCATGACCCACAGGTTGTCCAGGCCCATCTCGTTGCGCACGCGCAGCACGGCCTTGCACTCCAGCGCAAAGGCGGCCGAGAAGCTCGGATCGACGTAACGGCTGGCGCCGCGGAAGCCGATCATCGGGTTCTCTTCGTGCGGCTCGTAGTTGCTGCCGCCGATCAGGTTGGCGTACTCGTTGGACTTGAAGTCCGACAGGCGCACGATCACGGCATTCGGTGCAACCGAGGCGGTGAGGGTGGCGATGCCTTCGGCCAGGCGGTCCACGTAGAAGCTGACCGGATCACCGTAACCGGCGATCTTCTCGTCGATCTTCTTCTTGGTCGCCGCGTCCTGGCGGTCGTATTCCAGCAGCGCGTTCGGGTGGATGCCGATGTGGCTGGCGATGATCATTTCCAGGCGGGCCAGGCCGATGCCGGCGTTCGGCAGCTGGCCGAAGTCGAAGGCACGTTCCGGGTTGGCCACGTTCATCATGATCTTCAGCGGTGCCGGCGGCATGTTGCCCAGATCGGTGGTGGTGCGCTCGAAGCCGAGCTTGCCTTCGTAGATGAAGCCGGTATCGCCTTCAGCGCAGCTGACCGTGACCAGCTGGCCATCTTCGATGACCTTGGTGGCGTTGCCTGAACCAACCACCGCCGGCACGCCCAGCTCGCGCGCGATGATCGCGGCGTGGCAGGTACGGCCACCGCGGTTGGTGACGATGGCTGAAGCGCGCTTCATCACCGGTTCCCAGTCCGGGTCGGTCATGTCGGCGATCAGCACGTCGCCCGGCTGCACGCGGTTCATGTCGTCCAGCGTCTTCACCACGCGGGCCACGCCCGAACCGATCTTGGCGCCGACGGCACGGCCTTCGGCCAGCACGGTGCCGCCCTTTTCGGTCAGCGCGAAGCGCTCGATCTGGGTGGCGTGGCTGCGCGACTTCACCGTTTCCGGGCGCGCCTGCACGATGAACAGCTTGCCGCTGACACCGTCCTTGGCCCACTCGATATCCATCGGGCGGCCGTAGTGCTTTTCGATGACCAGCGCCTGCTTGGACAGTTCCTGCACGTCCTCGTCGCTGATCGAGAAGGTGGTGCGCAGTTCGACCGGGGTATCCTCGATCTTCACGCGCTCACCGGGGACATCCGAATACACCATGCGGATCGCCTTGCTGCCGAGCGAGCGGCGCAGGATCGCCGGCTTGCCGGCCTGCAGGGTGGGCTTGTAGACGTAGTACTCGTCCGGGTTCACCGCACCCTGCACGACCATTTCGCCAAGGCCGAACGAGGAGGTGACGAACACCACGTCGCGGAAGCCGGACTCGGTGTCCAGGGTGAACAGCACGCCGGAAGAACCGACGCCCGAACGCACCATCAGCTGCACGCCGGCGGACAGGAACACGTCCTCGTGCTTGAAGCCGTGGTGCACGCGGTAGGCGATGGCGCGGTCGTTGTACAGCGAGGCGAACACTTCCTTGACCTTGTGCACGACGTCGTCGGCACCGGTGACGTTGAGGAAGGTCTCCTGCTGGCCGGCGAAGGACGCATCCGGCAGATCCTCGGCGGTGGCCGACGAACGCACGGCAACGGCCACGTCGCCACCGCCGTTGTCGGCGCTCAGCTTGGCGTAGGCGGTGCGGATGTCCTGGTCCAGCTGCGGCTGCAGCGGGGCATCGATCACCCAGGTGCGGATTTCCTTGCCGGCCGCGGTCAACGCGTTGACGTCCTCGACGTCCAGCGTGGCCAGCTTGTCGAAGATGCGCTTGGACAGATCGTTGTGCGCGATGAAGTCCTTGAAGGCTTCAGCGGTGGTGGCATAACCGCCCGGCACCGAAACGCCCAGACCGGCCAGGTTGCCGATCATCTCGCCCAGCGACGAATTCTTGCCGCCTACGCGGGCCAGATCGGCCAGACGCAGTTCGTGCAACCACAGGATGTTCTCGTTCAAGCGCGATGCTCCGTTTGGCCATCGCCCGAGGCGGGCTGAGTGGCCGCGTCCGTAGGAAGAAGCCGATATGATGCCGGGCAGAGCACCGTCGGCACAAGCTTGTGCTGGCGGCCTTTTTAAGCTTCGTAGGGGGTAAAAGCGCGCATGTCGACCATCCGTCCGGTGTTCTACGTTTCCGATGGAACCGGTATCACCGCTGAAACCATTGGGCATAGCCTCCTCACCCAGTTCTCCGGGTTCAGCTTCATTACCGACCGGATGTCGTTTGTCGACGACCCCGAAAAAGCGCGTGAAGCCTGTGCCCGGATCCAGGCGGCGGGGGAGCGGTACCAGGTCCGGCCGATCGTGGTGAACTCCTGCGTCGACCAGAGCCTGAGCCTGATCCTGGCCGACAGCGGGGCACTGATGCTGGATGTGTTTGCGCCGTTCATCGAGCCACTGGAGCGTGAACTGGCCAGTCCGCGCCTGGCCCGGGTCGGCCAGGCCCACGGCATGGTCGATTTCGACACCTATCACCGCCGCATCAATGCGATGAACTTCGCGCTGACCCACGACGACGGCATTGCGGTGAACTATGACGACGCCGACGTGATCCTGGTGGCGGTGTCGCGCGCCGGCAAGACGCCCACCTGCATCTACCTGGCCCTGCATTACGGGGTGCGCGCGGCCAACTACCCGCTGACCGACGAGGACCTGGAAAGCGACCGCCTGCCGCCGCGCCTGCGCAACTACCGGCGCAAGCTGTTCGGCCTGACCATCGACCCGGACCGCCTGCAGCAGATCCGCCAGGAGCGCCGCCCGAACTCGCGCTACGCCAACCTGGACACCTGCAAGCGCGAGGTGGCCGCGGCCGAGGTGATGTTCCAGATGGAGCGGATCCCGACCCTGAGCACTACCCATACCTCGATCGAGGAGATCTCCAGCAAGGTGCTGGCCACGCTGGGGCTGCAGCGCGAGCTGTATTGAGGCGCGCGCCCAGTGGATGCTGGGCCCTGTCGAGCCGAGCCCACGCTCGGCTGCCTTTCGGCCAGAACCAGGTGGCCCAGCCGAGCATGGGCTCGACGCTACAGCGGTGACAGCGACCGGCGGGTTGGCTGTGCCTCGAACCGCCCCCACGTTGAAGCACCAACGTGTAGGATCGACCCGTGGCCCGAGCCTTGCCCCGTACCGAACGCATTCCCCGCCTGAGCCGGTTGAGCTGGCTCATGGGCCTGTACGCGGAAAACTACCGCCATCTGGTGCGCCTGTTCGAACCGGCCGGACTGGCGGCGGGCAGCTACATTTCCTCGATCGGCGACGGCCTGGACGTGCGCCTGGACGTGATCGAGTGCCACCGCTACACGGTGGAGCTGCGCTTGACCTACGATCTGGCCGACCCGGTCACCGGCGAACCGGATCCGTCGGCCTATGTGCGCCTGTACCGTGACGCGCGCCAGGCCGAGACCACCCATTGCTACGTCGGCCGCCGCTGGCAGGACACCATGGGCCTTTACCCGCCGCCAGCGGAGCTGATCAGCCACCGCATGCGGATGAACACCTTCCTTGGCAAGTGGCTGGAATACCTGGCCGAGCGCGGCCACGGCGTGGCCACCCTGCGCCGTGATCCCGATGGCGCGGATACGCCTGCCGAACGCCGCCTGTCGCTGGTGCGCTGATCGGCCATAATCCACGGCTGACCTGCCGCTGGATGCTGCCTCATGCCGTATACCCCGATCGTCGCCACCCTGGGCTACGTGCTGTCGCCTGATCGTCGCCAGGTGCTGATGATCCATCGCAATACCCGCCCCGGTGACCAGCACCTGGGCAAGTACAACGGCCTGGGCGGCAAGATCGAGGCGGACGAGGACGTGGCCGCCAGCATGCGCCGCGAGATCCAGGAAGAGGCCGGCATCGACTGCACTGGCATGCGCCTGCGCGGCACCCTCAGCTGGCCGGGCTTCGGCAAGCACGGCGAGGACTGGCTGGGCTTCGTGTTCGTCATCGATACCTTCGAAGGTACCCCGCACGGCGGCAACCACGAAGGCACGCTGGAATGGGTCGACCTGGAAAAGCTGGACACGCTGCCGATGTGGGAGGGCGACCGCAACTTCCTGCCGCTGGTGTTCGACGCCGACCCGCGCCCGTTCCACGGAGTGATGCCGTACAAGGACGGGCGCATGGTCAGCTGGTCCTACAGCCGCCTGTGAACCAGGGAATCGGGTCGGTGCCAACCATTCCGGTGGGTGCCAACCTTGGTGGGCACGCTCTCCCCGTATTATTAATACCCGGGTGATATTGACGGGCGCAAATTACCCGGGCAATATTTGTGCATCACCCCTGTTGCCATTGCCATGCCCACGTCCCGACTGCCCCCCTTCAGCTGCTTCGACGGCCATCGCCTGGTCGTTTCCGGTACCCCGGAAGTGGCCGCGCTGGCCCTCAAGCAGCTGCGCGCCGGCAACGCGGCCGGACCATTGCTGGTGTTCGACAACGCCACCGGCCGCACCCGTGATTTCGATACGCGCGGTAGTGACGCAGAGCTGCTGGCGCGAGTGGCCGATGCGCTCCCGTCGGCCGTGGAAGCGGATGCCGAAACCGCTCTCGCAGGCGAACCTGCCGCCCCACGTGGTCGTGGACGCCCGAAGCTGGGCGTGGTCGCACGCGAAGTGACGCTGCTACCGCGCCATTGGGCGTGGTTGGCCGAACAACCAGGTGGCGCCTCCGTGGTCCTGCGCAGGCTGGTGGAAGCGGCCAGCCGTGCGGGTGCCGACAAGGACCGGCAGCGCCGCGATGCCGAGCGTGCCTATCACTTCCTGCAGGCCATTGCCGGTGATCTTCCCGGCTTCGAGGAGGCCATCCGCCTCCTGTTCGCGCATGACCGCGTGGGCCTGGAAGCGACGTTGCACCGCTGGCCCGGGGACGTGCGCGATCACGCCCTGCAGCTGGCCTTCGATACCCCACCTGTTTAAGTACTGACGACCGACCCGGGGCGCCGTGGTTGAACGGCGGCGCCGCTTGATCGCGGGCGATTGCCCGCTTCCCTCGTGCTTGCTTTGCTGGCGGAAACGCCGGGCAGGGCAGCGCCTTGCCCAGAGAAACCCCATGAGCCCTTCTGCACACGCGACACCTCCGATTGCGCCGCCGCTGTCGCGCACCTACCTGGCCCTGCTGCTGCCCATGCTGTTGACCAATGCACTGCAGCTGGCCGCCGGCACGCTGGACAACGTCTACCTAGGCCATCTGCTCGGAACGCAGGCGGTGGCTGCGGCCGCTGCGCTCTTCCCGGTGTTCTTCCTGCTGATGGCCCTGGTGATGGGTCTGGCAACAGGCGCAATGGTGCTGATCGGCCAGGCTTGGGGCGCCGGCCAACTGCAGCGGGCACGCGCGGTGGCCGGCAGCGCGGTGGCGCTTGCCCTGCTGTTGTCACTGCTGGTGATGGGCGTGGGCGGCGTGTTCGCGCCGCAGATGCTGGCGGCACTGGGGACGCCGGCGCCGGTCCTCGGCGAGGCCATCGTCTATGCGCGGGTGCTGCTGCTGAGTGCGCCGGCGTTCTTCCTGTTGTGGCTGGCGACGGCCGTGAGCCGCGCGGTGGGTGACGCAAAGACGCCGCTGCACGCGCTGTTGCTGGCGACCGCGCTCGGCCTGCTGTGCACGCCACTGCTGATCCTCGGCTGGGGCGGCCTGCCGCAGCTGGGCGCGGCCAGTGCCGCGGTGTCGGCCGCATCTGCCTCGCTGCTGGCGCTGGTCTGGTTGCTGTGGCGCTGGTATCGCCTGGGGCATCCGCTGGCGCCAGGGCGTGAACTGCTGTGGGCCATCCGTTTCGATGGCGCGATCATTCGTTCGATGCTGCGCATCGGCGTGCCGTCCTCGCTGCAGATGCTCAGCCTGGCCATTGCCGAGATCGTGTTGCTCGGCTGGATCAACCGCTATGGCTATACCGCCACGGCGGCCTATGGTGCGGTCAACCAGTTGATGAGCTGGGTGCAGTTGCCGGCCATGTCGCTGGGCATCACCGCCACCATCCTCGCCGCGCATGCGATGGGGGCAGGGCGTGCGGCACGATTGCCCGCCATTGCCCGCACCGGCGTGATGCTGGGCCTGGCGATGCTGACGGTCGTGGTGCTGCTGGTGATGGCGCTGGCGCCGTGGCTGACCGGCCTGATCCTGGCGGCACCGGAGGTGCGTGAACTGGCCACGCTGCAGCTGCGCACGGTGGCGTGGGGCGTGCTGGCGATGGGCGTCACCACGGTGCTGGTCGGCGTGATGCGCGGCAGCGGGATTGTGCTGATGCCGGCGTTGCTGGGCGTGACAGCGGTGCTGCTGCTGGAGCTGCCGTTGGCGATGTGGCTGCAGGCGCGGCACGGGCTGGCCGGCCTGTGGTGGGCGTGGCCGCTGGGACTGGTGGCGATGCTGCTGTTGCAGGCGCTCTGTTTCGCGCGATGGCGGCGACGGACGCAAGGTGGGTAGTGCCGGCCGCTCGGTCGGATCGCACCCGGCGATAATCAGCGCCGATTCGGGTCGGGTAGCGCCGGCCATGCCCGGCGGCAATCAGCGCCGATGCGCCAGCAGCAGATGGAAATGCTTCTCCCGCGTCTGCCCGTCATTGCCGGCGGCGGTTTCGCGATGGTTGCGCCAGGCCGAGACGTTGAATCCCGATACGCGCAGGGCCAGCTCCACTGCGTCCAGCTCATGCAGCTGGAAATCGGCGGCGAACGGCAGGCTGCGCATGAAGGCCGAATCGCCGAACGCCAGGCATAGCCGGCCTCCCCGGCGCAGTACGCGCGCCAGTTCGTCCAGCACCGGGGCCAGGTTGGGCCAGAAGTACAGGGTGTTGACCGCCAGTGCGGCATCCACGGATGCCTCGTCCACCGGCAGCGCATGGGCATCGCCCAGCCGCATCGCCGCCCGGTCGCCCAGGCCGGCACTGGCCAGCCGCTGGTTGCCGGCCTCGACCATGGCGGCGGACAGTTCAACGCCCAGATATTGGCTGCCCGGCGCCTGCATCAGCTGTGGCGCGAAGGCCGCATTGCCGGGGCCGATCTCCAGGATGTGCTCGCCGGCCGCCACCGACAGCAGCCCGATCGCGGCCAGGTTCAGGGCGCTGTTGCTGCGGTTCATCGAGTCGGCCACCGCCAGCGCGGCGTCGCCATGTGGCTGCCGCAGCTGCGCGGCCAAGGTGGAAGCATCCAGCATCGTCGTCGTCCATCGAAGAGATTCGGACGTGGCGGCGGCGGGTCCGCCGGTGACGATAGCGCTGACCTTGCGGCTTGGGAAGTAGGGAAACCCCGCTGCGGGGTGATGAGGAAATGTCCAGCGTCGCAGTCGGTGAGATCTGGTTGTCCACAGGGGGTGTGGATTACGCGTGGGCAACTTTGTGGATAAGCCGCGACAGGCGCCACCCCCCTAGGCTGTCAAGATGGGTGGCGAAAAATTCACCGCTGGTGAGGGTGGGTGAGGGCATGGTGAAGAATGGGCCTGGCAGGCGCTGTCACCCATGGCGGTGCTCGCGGTAACCTGTGGGCCTTGATGCTCCGTGAGACTCCATGAAACGTCACTTCTCGATGCTGCGCGAATTCCAGCTGGCCGACTGGTTCACCCTGGCCAATGCTTTCTGCGGCACCGGTGCGGTGTTCGCCGCGATGCGTTTCCTGCAGGACGGCGAGCGCGGCTACCTGCTGTTCGGCATGGCGCTGATCCCGCTGGCCTTCATCTTCGACGCCCTCGATGGGCGCATCGCGCGCTGGCGCAAATCCAGCTCCACCCTGGGCCGCGAGCTGGACTCGCTGTCCGACGTGATCTCATTCGGCGTGGCCCCGGCGGCGCTGGCCTATGCATGCGGCATGCAGGGCGGCTGGGACTGGCTGGTGCTGAGCTACTTCGTCTGCTGCGGCGTCAGCCGCCTGGCGCGCTACAACGTCACCGCCGAGGCGCTGGCCGGCGACGAGGGCAAGGTCAAGTATTTCGAGGGCACGCCGATCCCGACCAGCCTGGTGCTGGTGATCGTGCTGGCCATCGCTGCCGGTACCGATGCCATCGGCCAGGACCTCTGGTTCGGCCAGTGGCAGATCGGCCCTTGGCAGCTGCACCCGATGGTGCTGCTGTTCGCCCTGTCCGGGTCGCTGATGATCAGCAAGACCCTGCGCATTCCCAAGCCATGAGCCAGCCCTGCGGAGGCCTGCGATGACCAGCTCGGCCCACGACGCCGGCAGCAGCGATTTCGAAGCCCTGGCCCGGCAGTACTTCGGTGCCTGGGGCGATGCCCTGCGCCATGCGACCACGCCCGGTGCACCAGCCGGTGATGACCCCGGCAGCTGGCAACGGCTGTTCGACTGGTGGGGCCAGCTGCTGCCCGAACAGGGGCAGGGTGCGCCGGAAGATGCCGTGCGCCGTTTCCGCGAACAGGCGGGTAGCTGGTACGGCACGATGCAGGAAGTGGCGGCACGTTTTGCTGGCCGCGACGCCAGCAGCGCCGATGTGGCCCAGGCCTGGCGCGAGGCGGTGCAGGGGCAGGGCGACGGCATGCTGCAGTGGATGCTGCAGGGTGCCCGTGGCAGCACCCATGCCGGCGCCGCCGTGCCCGAATTCGCCGCGTGGTTGCAGCAGTTCCAGCTGCAGGCCGGTCCGTGGCTGCAGAGCCCGGCGTTCGGCCCCGGGCGCGAGCACCAGGCACGCTGGCAGGCCCTGCTGCGGGCGCAGGAGGAATACCAGCAGCATTCGCGGGCCTACGTCGATCAGATCAGGCAGGCGCTGGACGAGGCCTTCGCGTTGTTCGAGCAGCGCCTGGCCCAGCACGAGCAGCCCGGCAGCCAGCTGACCAGTGCCCGCGCGATGTTCGACCTGTGGATTGAAGTGGCCGAGGAGGCCTACGCCAAGGTCGCCATGTCCGAGCCGTTCCAGCAGGTGTATGCCTCGCTGGGCAACGCACAGATGCGACTGCGCGCCGGCCTGCAGCGCGAGGTGGAACAGATGAGTGAGCGTATCGGCTTGCCGACCCGCAGCGAGATGGACGCTGCGCATCGCCGCATTGCCGAACTGGAGCGCAGCCTGCGCCGCCTGCAGGCGCAGGTGGCGGTGCTGGCGGGCACTGCCGCGGTGGATCCGGTGTCGCAGCCGGCACCGGCAAAGGTGAAGCCCGTGGCACGCAAAGCTGCGAAGAAGGTCGCACCGGCGAAGAAGCCGGCCGCGAAGAAGGCGCCGGCGAAGAAAGCATCGGCGAAGAAGGCTGCCGCACGCACCACCGCACGGGCGCGTGACCGATGAAAGGACCGCTGGGCTTCAATGCCGATGACCTGATGCAGGAGACCCTGGCCATGCAGCGCAAGCTGATGGAAGGGCTGAAGCTGCTGCCGCAGGTGGAAGACGTGGACTATGGCGTGACCGCCCGCGAGGAAGTCTGGCGCGACGGCAAGGTGGTGCTGTACCGCTTCGTCGGCGAACAGGCCCCGACCCGCCGCACGCCACTGCTGATTGTCTATGCGCTGGTCAACCGGCCCTACATGGTCGACCTGCAGGCCGACCGCTCGCTGGTACAGAAGCTGCTGGCGCTGGGCCAGGACGTCTATGTGCTGGACTGGGGCTACCCGGACCGCTCCGAGCGCTTCCAGACCCTGGAGGACTACCTGCTGCGCTACATCGATGGCGCGGTGGAGGCGCTGCGCGCGCGCAGCGGTGGCCCGGTGGACCTGCTCGGCATCTGCCAGGGCGGCGTGTTCGCGCTGTGCTATGCGGCACTGCGCGGGCAGAAGCTGGGCAAGCTGATCACCATGGTCACCCCGGTCGATTTCCAGACCGCCGACAACATGCTCTCGCACTGGGCACGGCAGGTGGATGTGGATCTGCTGGTCGACACGCTGGGCAACATCCCGGCCGATCTGATGAATGCCAGCTACCTGATGCTCAAGCCGTTCCGGCTGAACGTGCAGAAGTACGTCGGTCTGCTCGACATCCTGGATGACAGGGCCGCGCTGGAGGATTTCCTGCGCATGGAGAAATGGATCTTCGATTCGCCGGATCTGGCGGGCGAGGCGTTCCGTGACTTCATCAAGCAGTTCTACCAGGGCAACGGGCTGGTGAACGGCACGGTGCGGATCGGCGAGGAAGCGGTGGATCTGTCGCAGGTGACCCTGCCGGTGCTGAACATCTATGCCGAGCAGGATCATCTGGTGCCGCCGGATGCATCGCGCGCGATGCGTGGGCGCCTGGGCACCGACGACTACACCGAGTCCAGTTTCCGTGGCGGGCATATCGGCATTTACGTGTCCGGCCGCGCGCAGCGCGAAGTGCCGGCGACGATTGATGACTGGTTGAAGGCGCGTGACCTGTAGAGTCGAGCCATGCTCGACTGACCTGGGGGGATGATGACGTACCGGATTCTTTTGATTTTTGCGGCACTGCTGGCAGTGCCGCTTGCCCACGCCGCACCCAGTGCGGATGCACAGCGCGAGATCGCCCAGCTGATCTCCAGCCTTGATGGCTCGCAATGCAGGTTCCAGCGCAACGGCAGCTGGTATGACGGCAGTGACGCGCGTGCGCACCTGCAGCGCAAGTACGACTATCTGCTGAAAAAAAACCAGATCGACAGTGCCGAGCAGTTCATCGAGCGAGCCGCCAGCCAGAGCAGCATGAGCGGCAAGCCGTACCGTATCCAGTGCCCGGGACAGCCTGAACAGAGCGCAGCTGCCTGGTTCGGCGCACGCCTGCAGGCGCTGCGCCATCGCACGCCGTAGATATGGGGGCGGTGTAGAGTCGAGCCATGCTCGACTGGCTCTGCCCGCAAGCTGAGGAGACACCGCCATGAACACCACGCCCAAGACGCTGTCGCGTTCATTGAACGACCGCATGATTGCCGGCGTGATGGGCGGCATCGCCCACCGCTTCGGCTGGAACCCCACGCTGGTGCGGATCGTGTTCGTGCTGGTCTCGATCGGTTCGGCGGCCTTCCCCGGCATCCTGGTCTACCTGATCCTGTGGCTGCTGATGCCGAACGAGGCCGATTGAAGACTGCCCCGGAGCCCTGGCCGATCTGGCTGCGCGCGCTGCAGGTGCTGGGCGCGGTGTGGACGTCACCCAATTCCCTGATCGGCGTGATCGGCGGCCTGGCCGGCATGCTCGGCGGCGCGACATTGCGCTGGAGCGGCCGTGACTGTGCGCTGGTGTTCGACCGCTGGCCATGGGGGCCGGGTGGGGCGATCACGCTGGGCAATGTGATCCTGCACACCGGCCATGACCTGGGCATTTCGTGCCGGACCTATGCACATCAGGCGGGGTGGGGCGTGGAGCCGCTGATCCGGCTGGACGACCACGAACGCGCGCACGTCTATCAGTACATGGTGCTGGGGCCGCTGTACCTGCCGGTGTACCTGCTGTGTGGCGGGGTGAGTGCGCGGAATCCATTCGAGCGCGCGGCCGATTATTTCGCCCGGTACGGGCGTGGCTGGTGGCCGTAGTTTCCAGCCAACGGCGCAGCCCCTCGTGACGTGGTCGCGGAATGCGTTTCATGCGATTGGGCCGGGCAGGATGGGTTCGCGGGACACGCCGTAAACCCATCCATGGGGGCTCGATGGCGCCATCCATGGCGCCAACGGTCCCGCGAACCCACCCCGCCCGGCCCCTGACAGTTTCCGTGCGCGTCCAGCCACGGAGAAGAAAAAGAACAGCAGAAGCGGGTCGCGCGCTGCGCTTGCTCGTGTAGAGCCGAGCCTGCGCTCGGCTCCACAAAAAGCGGCCAGCCCGGCTGCTTTTGCTTTTGATCTTCTTTTTTCTTCTCCGTGGGTGGCGGCAGGCACCAGGAGCGTGTCAGCGGCCGGGAGGGTGGGTAGGGCGGGGTGTCCGCGGCATGGATGCCGCGGCCAAGCCCCCAGGGACGGGTTCACGGCGTCCCCGGCCTACCCACCTTCCCGGCCAGCCCCCAGGAAACCGGCTTTCCGCGACCAACCAAACCACCCACGAGGGGCTGCGCCGTTGGCTGGAATCCCCGCGATTCGTTAGCCGGAGGTTAAAGATCCGTAAGCATTCTGCTGCGATCCCGCCGTCATCTCCATGCAACCGATCGTCATTAGACTTCGTGACGTTCCAGTCAGGTTCGACGCGGTAAGCTCTCCCTCGATGAGCTCGCAGCATCGCTCATCGAGTGCAGTACGCAGTAGCAATTTGGAGGAAGACATCACATGGCAATCGTTCTTTATGTCGGTGGTAGCAAGGATGGCGAGAAGGGCGTGGTGCCCTACGGCTTCAGCAAATCCCGCGCCGACACCGCGCTGGGGCCGGAGTTCTACACGGAGCGGTTCATGGAACTGCAGGGTGTCGGCAAGGTCCGCCTGATGGCCCTGGAAGGCATGCGTGACGAGATCGTCATGCAGCGCGCCGCCCGCCACTACCGCTGACCTCCGCAACACGCGGCAGGGCGCGCCCACCATCGCGCGCCCGCGCCGGCATCCCAGCCCCGGGCCAGTCCGAGCCCGCTCTCCGCCAGGATGCCGGCGTCCAATCCGGCCTCGCCGCTGAACCTTGCCCCCTGTCAATGCCTTGTCCGGCTGCGTCGTCGATTGCCAGAATGGGGTCTTCCCGTAACGCGGCACAGACCTGAAGCAATGCACGACGCCAAGAACGCCCAGAGCGCGCTCGCCCAGCAGATCGCCCAGACCATCGCCGACGAGATCGGTGCCCAGTCCGCCCAGGTACGTGCCGCCGTCGGCCTGCTCGACGAAGGCGCCAGCGTTCCGTTCATCGCGCGATACCGCAAGGAAGTGACCGGGGGCCTGGATGACACCCAGCTGCGCAACCTGGAAGTGCGCCTGACCTACCTGCGCGAGCTGGAAGACCGTCGCGCTGCGGTGCTGGCCAGCATCGGCGAGCAGGGCAAGCTGAGCGACGAGCTGCGCAACGACATCCTGGCGGCCGATACCAAGAGCCGGCTGGAAGACCTCTACCTGCCGTACAAGCCCAAGCGCCGCACCCGGGCGCAGATCGCCCGCGAGGCGGGGCTGGAACCGCTGGCCGATGGCCTGCTGGCCGACCCGACGCAGGACCCGCAGGTCTTCGCTGCCGGATTCGTCGACGCCGGCAAGGGCGTGTCCGACACCAAGGCCGCGCTGGAAGGCGCGCGCGCGATCCTGATGGAGCGCTGGGGCGAAGACGCCGCGCTGGTCGGCGAGCTGCGCACCTGGTTGGGCGACACCGGCGTGATCCGTGCCCGTGTGGCCGAGGGCAAGGAAACCGAGGGTGCCAAGTACCGGGATTATTTCGAGCACGCCGAATCGCTGGCGAAGATCCCCTCGCACCGGCTGCTGGCGCTGTTCCGTGCGCGCCGCGAGGAGATCCTGTTCCTGGAGCTGGACCCGGGCAGCGATGCCGAGGCGGGTCACCTGTACGCCGAAGGACGCGTGGCGTGCAAGGCCGGCATCTCCGACCAGGGCCGTGCCGCCGACCGCTGGCTGCTGGATGCGTGCCGCCTGACCTGGCGCGCCAAGCTGCACACCCATCTGCTGCTGGACCTGTTCAACCAGGCCCGCGAGAAGGCTGAGGCTGAGGCCATTGCGGTGTTCGGCGACAACCTGAAGGACCTGCTGCTGGCGGCACCCGCCGGCCCGAAGACCGTGCTCGGGCTGGACCCGGGCATCCGCACCGGCTGCAAGATCGCCGTGGTCGATGCCACCGGCAAGCTGGTCGCCACCGACACCATCTACCCGCACGAGCCGCGTCGCCAGTGGGAGCAGTCGCTGCAGACGATCAAGCAGCTGTGCGCCAAGCACAACGTGGAACTGATCGCGATCGGCAACGGCACCGCCAGCCGCGAAACCGACAAGCTGGCTGGTGAAGCGATCAAGGCCGCTGCCAACCCGAAGCTGCAGAAGGTAGTGGTCAGCGAGGCCGGCGCGTCGGTGTACTCGGCCTCCGAGTTCGCGGCCAAGGAGTTCCCGGAGCTGGACGTGTCGCTGCGTGGTGCGGTATCGATCGCACGTCGCCTGCAGGATCCGCTGGCCGAGCTGGTCAAGATCGAGCCCAAGGCGATCGGCGTGGGCCAGTACCAGCATGATGTGGACCAGTACCGCCTGGCGCGGGCGCTGGACGCACGCGTGGAGGACTGCGTGAACGCAGTCGGGGTGTACGTGAACACCGCCTCGGCCGCGCTTCTGTCTCGTGTGTCCGGCCTGTCGGCCACGGTTGCCGAGAACATCGTGCGGCATCGTGACGACAACGGCCCGTTCAAGCGCCGCAAGGACCTGCTGAAGGTCGCGCGCCTGGGCGAGAAGACCTTCGAACAGTGCGCCGGCTTCCTGCGCATCGCTGACGGTGACCAGCCGCTGGATGCCTCGGCGGTGCACCCGGAAGCCTATCCGGTGGTCGAGCGCATCGTCGCCAGCACCGCGCGCCCGATCAAGGCGCTGATCGGCGATGCTAGCTTCCTGCGCGGACTGAAGGCCGAGCAGTTCACCGATGACACCTTCGGTGTGCCGACCGTGCGCGACATCCTGAAGGAACTGGAGAAGCCGGGCCGCGACCCGCGTCCGGAGTTCAAGGCCGCGCGCTTCGCCGAAGGCGTGGAGGACATCAAGGACCTGCGCGAAGGCATGGTGCTGGAAGGCGTGGTGAGCAACGTGGCGGCATTCGGTGCCTTCGTCGATATCGGCGTGCACCAGGACGGCCTGATCCACATTTCGGCGCTGTCCGATACGTTCGTGAAGGACCCGCGCGACGTGGTCAAGGCTGGCGACATCGTCAAGGTGAAGGTGCTGGAAGTGGATGTGCCGCGCAAGCGCATCGCGCTGACCCGGCGCCTGGACGACACCCCGGGGCAGGCCACCAGCCGCCCTGGCCAGCGCGAGGAGCGCGGGCAGGGCCAGGGGCCGCGCCGTGACGCAGGCGGGCAGAACCGCGTGCCGAACCGGGGCCAGGGCAACAGCGGGCGGCCCGCGCAGTCGGCGCCGCCGGCCAACAACGCCTTGGCCGAGGCCTTCGCCCGGGCCAAGCGCAGCTGAGGTCCGTGCCCCCCGTCACGGTTGATCCGCGACGGGGGACTTGTCGGTTTTCCCCGTGATTGCGCACACTTGCGCTGGAGGGGAGGCGTTCGGCCCCCCCGCTGTCGCTGGGGAGGGCCATGACGCCAGCACGACCCGCCGTCTTCGTTGCACGCTGCAGCGCATTGCTGCGGCCAACGCCTGCCTGCGCGGGCCGGGGGCAGCGTTGATGGCGGGCCAGGGCACCAACGGCAACGGGTTGCTGGAGCGTCGCCTGCAGGAGCTGGCCGAAGAGCGTCGGCGGCTGGCGATGATCATCGATGGCACCGCTGCGGGCACCTGGGAATGGAACGTGCAGACCGGCGAGATGCGGGTCAACGCGCGCTGGGCCGAGATTGTCGGTTACCGCCTGGAAGAGCTGGAGCCGATCTGCCAGAAGACCTTCCTGAAGCTTGTCCATCCCGATGACATAGCGCTGTCCGACGCGGCACTGGACGAGCATTTCGAGGGACGCACCGACAACTACGCGTGCCTGCTGCGGATGCGCCACAAGAACGGCCAGTGGATATGGATCCAGGACCGTGGCCGCGTCTTCGAATGGGACGGGCAGGGCCGGCCGCTGTGGATGGCCGGCGCGCATGCCGACGTGACCGAACTGCAGCAGGCCCGCCATGATGCGGCCGAGACCCGTCAACGCCTGCAGGCTGTGGTCGATGCCTCCGATGAGGTGGCGGTGATCGCCACCGATACCGATGGCACCATCACCCTGTTCAATACCGGCGCGCAACGCCTGCTGGGCTACAGCGCGGCCGAGGTGGTTGGCCAGCGCCGGCTGGATGCCTTCCACGATCCGCAGGAATTGAACGCCTGGCTGCGACCGCTGGCCGATGCCGCTGGCCATCTGCCAGGCGTGTTCGAGGCACTCAGTGCGCGTGCCGATGGCCAGACCTATTCGCGGCAATGGACGCTGCTGCGCAAGGACGGCCAGCCACGCCAGGTACGCCTGTCGATCAGCCGCATGGACGGTGCCGACGGTGCACGCATCGGCTATGTCGGCATGGCCATCGACATCACCGAGATACTGCAGGCGCGAGCCGAGGCACGCTTGTCCGCGGAGAAGTTCGCTGGTGCGTTCACCTCGGCTGCGCTGGGCATGGCGCTGGTGTCGCTGGAAGGGCGATGGCTGGACGTCAACGATGCGCTGTGCCGGATCCTCGGCTATCCGCGGGAAGAGCTGCTGCAGGTGGATTTCCAGCGCCTGACCCATCCCGATGACCTGCAGACCGACCTGTCGCTGGTGCAGGACCTGCTGGCTGGGCGGCGCAGCCACTATCACCTGGAGAAACGCTATCTTGATCGCGACGGCAAGGTGATCTGGGCCCGGTTGTCGGTATCGCTGGTGCGCAACGAGCATGGCGAGCCGTTGCATTTCGTGTCGCAGATCCAGGACATCACCGCCCAGCGCAGCAGCGAGCAGCGGCTGTTCGAAAGCGAACAGCGCAGCCGCATCACCCTGGATGCCGTGGCCGACCTGGTGCTGAGCGTCAGCCTCGATGGCCGTATCGACTACGCCAACGCCGCCGCGGTACGCACGCTGGCCGGCGATGGCGCGTTGTCGCTGGCCGGGCACAAGGTGCAGGATGTGCTGGCGTTGACCACCGAGTATGCGCCGGGTTCGGTGCTGGACGTGTCGGTACTGCTGGATCCGGAAAGCAACGCGGTGGACCTGCATGCCGACCTGCTGCTGCGCCTGGGTACCGCCACGGTGCCGGTGGACCTCACCCGCGCCTGGTTGCGCGATGACGAGGGCCACGTTCGCGGCGCGGTCTGGGTGCTGCGCGACGATACCCAGCAGCGTGCCCGCCAGCGCGAGGCACGTCATCTGGCAGAGATCGACCCGCTGACCGAACTGAGCAACCGCCGTGGCTTCGAGGTGCACCTGCAGCAGGCGATCACCCGCGTTGAACGTACCGGCCAGGCTGCGTCGCTGATGTACATCGATCTGGACAGGTTCAAGCCGATCAACGATACCTGGGGCCATCTGGCTGGTGATGCGGTGCTCTGGGCGGTGGCCAGCGTTCTGCGTCACGGGGTGCGCGATTCGGATGTGGTGGCGCGGCTGGGCGGCGACGAGTTCGCGGTGATCCTGTCCGGCTGCACGCCGCGTCGTGCCGCCCGCATTGGCGGTGAGCTGCTGCACACTCTGGCGTCGCTGTCGATTCCGTGGGACCAGAACCGGTTGCGGGTAGGGGCCAGCATCGGCATCGCGCCGCTGGCCGGCGGGATGAGCGTGGACCAGGCGGTGGCCGCGGCCGATGCCCAGTGTTACCGGGCCAAGGCGATGGGCCGCAACAACGTGCAGGTGCAGGGCGAGGCCAGCGAGCTGCCGGGCGACGATACCGACGCGGCCGAGGGTTGATCTCATCCAGTGAGAAGGCGGGCGCGAATACTCCGCCCACTTCCTCTCGCACAGGTGATCCCATGAATGTCTGGAACCCGATGACGGTGCGCACCTTCGCCCCGGCCATGGTCGGTTGGTGCCTGACCCTGGCCGCCTGGCTGCGGCTGGAGGAGGTGCGTGAAGATCGTCTGGCCCAGGCAATGTTGCCGGTGCTGCAGGGAAGCGTGCTGGCGCTGCTGGCCCTGACCCTGGCGTGCACGATGGTGGCCAGCCTGGTGCTGTGGCGGCACAGTCGGCGGGATCACGGTTGCGTTGATGCCGGCACTACAGAGGCGCAGCATCCATCAGCAGGAACCGGCATGGCGCGCGCTGGAAGGCATTGATCTGCGGCACCAACCGCTGGAAATGCTCGCTGGCGCAGTGGATGTCCAGGGCGGCGCGGTCGGGCCATTGCTCGATGAAGACGAAATGCCCGGGATCCTTCTGGTCCACGAACAGTTCATAGCCAAGGCAGAGCGGCTCGCGCTGCGTGCACGCGACCAGTTCCCGGTACAGCGGAAGCACGGTGTCCACGGCGTCGGGATGGATGAAGTCTTCGGCGATGACCTTGAGCATGCGGGCACCTGTGGATGTGGCCCTGCAGGATAGTGCCGGCAGGTGGCCGGCACCCATCCTGTCAACGCAATACTGCGTCCGCACTGACCAGCTGCACATCGTGCATCTGGTTGAGGTAGGCCTCGTAGTAGCCCTTGTGCGAGGCACCGACAATGGTGAGCATGCGGGTGCCCGGGTGTTGGCCGAGCACGTCGCGCATGTTGGCGACCATGCGCAGGTTGCGGGTTTCCCAGTAGCCGAGGTAATTGCGCCCGAAGGCCTCGGGTGACGGCTCGACCAGGGCCGCGCCGAAGTCGCTGTGGTAGGCGGTCATCGCCGTTTCCGGTGCGTTGTAGTTGCGATAGAGCGCGAGCATTCCATCGGGTTTGGCCAGATTGGCGTGCAGCGGTTCGTCGGCGGCGAACCGCGCCGTGGTTGCCGGGTTGTCCCAGGCCGCCTGCAGGGCCGCGCCATAGGCCTTCTCCTTGTCCTTTGCAGTGGGCGCGTCGGCAGTGTGGTCATCGACCGACCACAGCCGTTCCAGGCCCAGGCGTGCAGCGAGGACGCCGGCGATCATGCCGGCCTCGTCGCGCCTGGCAATGCGCTTGTCAAGGAACTGCACCAGCTCCGGCGTCAGGCTGTCGGCGGCGCGACGTTCGTCGATGGGCAGGCGCAGCCATTGCACCACCGCCGAACCGTTCTCGCCTGCGGCCAGGAACACGGCCGCAAGGCGGCGGCGCTGGGCCGGCGTCGGGGCTTTCGGCCATTGCGCGAGGAGGCGCTCCATCTCGGCATTGGCACTGGGAACGTCCAGCCCGGTCGCGGCCTGGGCCGGTGCCGGGTCGATGCAGTAGGTCTCGACACTGTCAGCGTAGCGGGTGGGGTTGCGGCGCATGAAGTCGCACTGCAGGCCGGACAGGTTCTCCACGGCGATGGCATTGGGCTGCCATGCCTGCAGGCGCTCGAGCAGAGGCTCCAGCAACGGCTGCAGAATGTTCGGTGTGAAGGCCTTCGGCAGGCCGGACAGATGCGGGCTGCCCAGCACCAGCACCTCGTTGGGGCGGCCTGCGGGCGGCCCCTTCAGCTGGTCGGGATGAAAGGCCGGCCGATAGGTGGCATCGGCGGCAAGCGCGCCGGTGCTGCACAGGCCGAGGATGAGGACGCTGGCCAAGCGAACGAACATACGATCTCCTTGTAAACGAACGTCCTGCGGATCGCTGCATGCTCGCCATTTTCGCCCGGCAGGGAACCTCCCGTTGGTCATGCAAACCTTTTTGCCTTGAGTTGCATCGATCTGCCGAGCGATGCTGTACTCCTTGCCCGGGCAATGCAGAACATGACATCCGATCACTGGAGCATCGACAGTCCGCGGCTGTGCCTCCGGCCATTTGCGTCCGGTGACGCTGACGAGGCATTTGCGGGCATCACCCCCGGGCTGACCCGCTACATGGCCTTCGAGCCACCTCCGTCAAAGGAGGCATTTGCCGCCGTCTGGCAGGCGTGGCTGCCTGCCATTGCCGATGGGACCGACATCACGTTCGTGATCCGCAGGCGCGTGGATGGCGTGTTCCTGGGACTGGCCGGCCTGCATCGCACCGTTGATGCAGAGCCCGAACTGGGTATCTGGATCGCCGAAGCAATGCATGGCCATGGCTACGGGCGGGAAGCAGTGGCGGCGGTGTGGTCTTCGGCGTCGCAGCGGCTGTCATGCGCGGCGTTCCGCTATCCGGTGGCCGAGCAGAACCGGTCCAGCCGTTCGCTTGCCGAGTCCCTCGGTGGAGAGCCTGTAGCACGTGAGCAGGGCGTGAAGTACACGACGATCATCTATCGCCTTCCTGCTGCAATGCACGAAGTTGCGACGGACGTCGCGGAATCCCGCTAAAGCGGCCGACCGCATCGCCGATATCCCCTCTGGATCCCGCTCCAGTCGCCCGCTGCAGGACCCCAGGCTGCCCCCGATGGGCGGCCCGCGCTGTGTGTTCCGCCGCTCCCAGATGCCGATCGCACCCGCACCAGACGTTCTTGCCAGCCGCTCGAGAGGTGCCTGCCGGTACCTGTAGTCCTTAGCAACTGAAGTTGCCGCCGGGCATCCTGCCCGTCGGGTCGCAACCCTTTGTCGGACACCGAGGATCAGACAATGCTCATTCCAGGCTTCACGGCGGGCGCGCAGGCGCCGGCCGAGCTGCATACCCGTTGGTCGCCGTGGCGCGCGCTGCTGGGCGCCCTGGCCCCGCAGCATCGCGCCAGCAACGAGCCGGCAGCGACCGACCGTGCCGAACTCGAGGCGCAGGTCGCGGCGCTGCATCGCGTGCAGGCGGTCATCGAGTTCGCGCTCGATGGCACTATCCTGCAGGCCAATGACAACTTCCTGCATGCAGTGGGCTACCGGCTGGAGGACATCCAGGGCAAGCATCATTCCATGTTCGTCGATCCCGAGCAGGCGCGCAGCGCCGAGTACCGTGACTTCTGGGCGCGGTTGGGGCGCGGCGAATATGACGCAGGGCAATATCGACGCTTCGGCAAAGGCCAGCGCGAGATCTGGATCCAGGCCTCCTACAACCCGGTGCTGGACCGCCAGGGGCGGCCGTACAAAGTGGTCAAGTTCGCCACCGACATTACTGCACAGAAGCTGCAGGCGGCCGATTCGGCCGGGCAGTTGGCGGCGATCGGTAAATCGCAGGCAGTGATCGAATTCAGCATGGACGGGCGCATTCTCTCGGCGAACGAGAACTTCCTCGAGGTCACCGGCTACGTTCTCGATGAGGTGCGTGGACAGCACCACTCGCTGTTCGTCGAACCAGGCCATCGCAGCAGTGACGAATATCGCCGGTTCTGGGAGAAGCTCGGGCGCGGCGAATACGATGCCGGGCAATACCGGCGGCTGGGCAAGGGCGACCGCGAGGTCTGGATCCAGGCCTCCTACAACCCCATCCTCGACCTCAACGGCAAGCCGTTCAAGGTCGTCAAGTACGCCACCGACATCACCGCACAGGTGCATGAAAACCAGGCCATGCAGCGCGCCGTGGCGCAGACCCGCGAGGTGGTGGCCGCTGCGAAGCAGGGTGATCTGACCCGGCGCGTGGCGATGGCCGACAAGCAGGGGCCCATCGCCGACCTGTGCGACGGCGTCAATTCGCTGGTCGAGGCGATGGCTGCGATCATCGGCCAGATCAAGTTCGCCGCCGATACCATCGCGGTGGGGGCGACCGAGATCGCGCAGGGCAACAGCGACCTGTCGCAGCGCACCGAGCAGCAGGCGGCCTCGCTGGAGGAAACCGCGGTGTCGATGAAGGGGTTGGCCGAGACCGTGCAGCGCACCGCCACCAACGCGCGCCAGGCCAGCCAGCTGGCCGGCGGTGCCGCCGATGTCGCCGCGCGCGGCGGAAGCGTGGTGCATGAAGTGGTCGAGACGATGGCGGTGATCAACGCCTCCTCGCGGCGCATCGTCGATATCATCGGAGTGATCGATGGCATCGCTTTCCAGACCAATATCCTGGCGTTGAACGCAGCGGTGGAAGCCGCACGCGCAGGCGAACATGGACGAGGATTTGCCGTGGTCGCCACCGAGATCCGCGAGCTGTCCCAGCGCTCGGCCAGTGCCGCCAAGGAGATCAAGCATCTGATCGATGAGTCGGTGGCCAACGTCGGGGCTGGCACCGCCCAGGTGGAAAGCGCGGGCCGCACCATGGACGAGATCGTGACCAACGTCCGCCGGGTCAGCGATCTGATGACCGAGATCAGCACGGCCTCGCAGCAGCAGAGCGACGACATCCAGCAGATGAACCATGCGGTCGACCTGATCGACCAGGGCACGCAGCAGAACGCTGCCCTGGTGGAGGAGGCGTCGGCGGCGGCGCGCAGCATGGAGGAGCAATCGGCACAGCTGCTGCAGACCGTGGCCGGTTTCCGCGTGCAGGATGGTGCAGGGCATCTGCATGGCGGGGCAACCCTGCGGGTCGTCTAGGCAGGCGGGCCGACAGGTTCGTCGGAGGACTGCATGGCCGAGGAAAGGTGCACACGGTTGCGCCCGGCATGCTTGGCCCGGTACAGGGCCTGGTCGGCACGGCCGACCAGGTCTGCCGGCGCGGACTCATCGCTGGCGGGCTGCCAGGCCACGCCCACGCTGATGGTCACATGGCCCTCGGCAGCGGGCAGTGCGGCGCTTTCGACCGCAGCACGCAGGCGTTCTCCCAGATGCAGCGCGTGCATCGCCTCGGGCGATGGCAGGGCTGCGATGAACTCCTCGCCGCCATAGCGGGCCAGCAGGTCGTCACCGCGCTGCAGGCAGCCGTCGAGGATGCTGGCGACGGCACGCAGGCGCCGATCACCTTCCGGGTGCCCGTAGGTGTCGTTCAGCTGTTTGAAGTGGTCGATGTCGATCATCAGTACCGCCAGGCCCTGGCCCTGGCGCCGCGCGCGGCGGTGGGCCCCATCCAGCGACTCATCGAAGCTGCGCCGGTTGCCCAGCCCTGTCAGTGGATCGCGCCGTGCCAGCGTTTCCAGTTCGTCGCGCTGGCGCTGGATCTCGATCTGGCTCAGCACGCTGCGCAGGGCGTAGCCCAGCATCGCACCGATGAAACCTACCGCGGCCAGGCTCGGCTGCAGGCGCGCGACCAGCAGCGCGACCATCATCAGCAGCAAGGGCAGCATCAGTGGTACGCCGGCATCGACGATGCGTCGCAGGCTGCGGGATATCTCCACTGCCGGATAGCGGCGGTGGCTGCCGGCCAGGACGGCCAGCAGCACGAACAGCCCGCTGATCAGCAGGTCGCCCCAGCTGCCGTCAGGTGTCTGCGGCTGGCAGGTGTTGATGTAGAGCGCCAGCAGGAAGTAGCCCAGCGCGTAGATCGCAAGTGTGCGGAAGAAATCGCGGCGGTCGGGATTGTCCTCGGCCAGGAAGCGGATCAGCGCGAAGCAGAACACCAGGCTGTTCTGCACGCTGCTCATCGTGTTCAGGCACTGCGTCCATAGCGCGGTGTTGAGAGGCGCCATGGCCCGCGTATGCAGGTAGTACAGCAGCCAAAGCAGGGCAATGATCGCAAGGTCCACCGCACGGATGAAGCGATTTCCGCCGCCCGGGCTTGCAGCTACGTAGGTCAGGGGGATCCGGTAGAACACGTACAGGATCAGTGTGGAGACGGTCATCTGCGCAGGGGCGAGGCCGGCCACATTGCGGTACAGCAGGGCCAGCAGGGCGAGTGAGAACAGGCCGACGGCCGCGCCGAGCAGCCGCCACTTGCAGGCCGCCTGGCTGACACGTGCGCGCCGCACGCAGGCCAGTGCGGCCAGCAGGGGGGCGGTGATCAGCAACAGGTAGGAGCCGACAGGGTCCTGCGGGCCGACCAAGGCGATGACGAGTGCGTGCGTGACCAGAAAAAACAGTGCAGCACGCAGCGTCATGCATTCCCCCGCCCCCGGATCCGGCGGGATCACGATAGGCAGATGTACGTGAGGCTGGCAAGAAAAGTGTGCACTGCGTCTAGAAGCAATGCTGCCAGCGGTCGCAGTTATGCGTCAGCGCAGTGACACCGGGGCGGCCAAATGGGCATACGTCGCCTGGAAAAGCAAAAGGCCAGGTCATGGACCTGGCCTTTGATGCTGTGGTGCCGGTGAAAGGACTCGAACCTTCATGGGGTCACCCCCGGCTGATTTTGAGTCAGCTGCGTATACCATTCCGCCACACCGGCAGGCAGCGTGTGAGTGTAACCGAGGAGGGCAGGGCTTTCATAGGGGCAAGGCAGATCGAGGCGTTTCCTGTCGGCATCGGCTCTGTGATGGCTATACTGCGCCGGCTTGAATGCCTCCAGGAGCCATAGCCGATGACAGTGTTGCAGGACCTGAGGGTGCTGGTGGTCGAGAACGACGAGATGAGTGCGGCCCTGCTGCAGATGCAGCTGGTGCATGCCGGCGCGACCGTGGTCGGGTTGGCGGCGAGCGTGGCTGAAGCATTGCGCATGCTGGAAGACTCGGCCCCGGATGTGGCCCTGCTGGACTATCGCCTGGCCCGCAACGAGACCAGCGAGCCAGTGGCGGCAGCATTGTCGGCGCGTGGCGTACCGTTCGTGCTCGCCACCGGAATGCTGGCTGAGCAGCTGCCCGAGTCGATGCTGGCCGGAATACTGCTGGTCAAGCCGTATCTGTCGGCGGATCTGACCCGGGCGCTGACCCGTGCGGTGGGCCGTTCCAGCGCAACGGCGTGAGAATGGCGCTTCAGCCGGCCTCCTCGTACACGTAGCGGATGTCCTCGCGGTCGTCGAGGATGCGGTACTGCCCGGCCAGGTTGTCCGGATCGGGATTGAGCCACGCATCGAGATGCTCCCTGCGGATCGGTATCACGCCGCGATCGTGACCGGCCGCGGCGACGTCGCGTGGCGGGGTATCGGTGATCGTGGCGAACGAGAGCAGGCGTCCTTCCGGTCCCTCCCATTCCGCCCAAAGGCAGGCCAGAAGCAGGTCGCGGGGCGGGTCGGGGCGGAACTCCAGCACCACATCCTGTTCCTTTTCCGCGGCGCCAAGCGCGCGCCCTGTGATGGCGTGGCGTGGCACGTGCTCATAGAACGCCCGCACCACCACCACGCCGTGGCGAAGGCCGAACGCACCGCGCCAGTAGCCTTCCAGGCTGTCACGTCGTGCGTTGTAGGTGCCGGGGTAGAGCGCGTCGTTGCGTGCAGGTTTGTCAGGCAGCCGGCACTGGTAGCGCATCGGCTTGATCACGCGCTGGCCGTTCTCTGTGACCATCACCGGCGCGTAGGTACCGGGGAAAATGCGGTTGTCGCGCGGCAGTAGTTGTACCCGGTGCAGGTCTTCGAGCCGGGCCTGGGCGCGCTCAATGCGGTTGCCGGCCACGCGCAGGTCGTTGCGTGCCTTCTGGGTGGGGCGGGTGGCCAGCGTTGCGTGAGCGATATCGCGGCGCTCGCGTTGGCGGGCCAGCTCCGCCTCCAGGTCCTGGCGCTCCTGCGCATGCCATTGCTGGATCTTCGCTACGATGTCACGGCCCTGCTGGGTGCGCGCGCCGGCAAAACCGTCGTCCATGGCCTTGGGGGTTTTCGGTCGCTTCTTGCCGGGGTCGTGCGCGTACAGTTCGGCGAACTCCTCCAGCGACAGGATGGCACCGAACTCGCGGACCAGCGTGGCGTAGTCGGCACGGATCAGGGCGGAATAGCACATGGGAACTCTGCAGGCCTGGGTCGCAGTCGCTGCGACGTGGATGCGGCAGGATAGCCCGACCTACAGGGAGATACCGCATGAATGATTCCGTCAGCTGCCAGTTCCGTGAGGCAGTCCCCACGGTTGAAGACTACTGCCGGCTGCGTGTGCTGGCCGGCCTCAGTGCCAAGAGCCAGGAGGCGGCGACGCGCGCACTGCCCAACACCCTGTATGGCGTGTGTGCCTACCAGGGCAATGAGCTGGTAGCGATGGGCCGCATCGTGGGTGATGGCGGTTGCCACCTGCAGGTCTGCGATATCGCCGTGCTGCCACGGCTGCAGGGACAGGGGCTGGGCAAGGAGGTGATGCGCCGCCTGGATGGCTGGATGCAGGCGAACCTGCCGCCGTCGGCGTACGTCAGCCTGCTCGCCGATGGTGAAGCGCATCGGTTGTACGCTCAGTTTGGTTTCGCGCCGACAGCGCCGGCGTCGATCGGGATGTATCGCCGGTTCTGAGGAGTGATGGCGGTGAGGCCATCCACGCACGGCGTGGATCTACTGCAGCGCCCGGGTAGATCCACGCCATGCGTGGATGGCGCCTTCCCATAAATCGCAGGCAAAGAAAAACCCCGGCCTAAACCGGGGTTTTCAAGAATTGGCGTCCCCACGGGGATTCGAACCCCGGTCGCCACCGTGAAAGGGTGATGTCCTAGGCCTCTAGACGATGGGGACGCACGAAAACTTCAAGTTGTAGATGCTTCGACGGCCTAATGTCGAAGTGGTGGAGCCAAGCGGGATCGAACCGCTGACCTCCTGCATGCCATGCAGGCGCTCTCCCAGCTGAGCTATGGCCCCATTAAACTCCGGATGATCTGCCGGGAGCAGAGTCCGTTTTGAAACTGGCGTCCCCACGGGGATTCGAACCCCGGTCGCCACCGTGAAAGGGTGATGTCCTAGGCCTCTAGACGATGGGGACGCACGAAAAACTTCAAGTTGTAGAACTTTCGACGGCCTAATGTCGAAAGTGGTGGAGCCAAGCGGGATCGAACCGCTGACCTCCTGCATGCCATGCAGGCGCTCTCCCAGCTGAGCTATGGCCCCGTGTTACCGAGCCGCCTATCATACCTGCGTGTTCACGTTTGTGGAAGCTTTTTTTGAACTTTTTTCGTTCCGGTTCAACCGTAGCCACGAGGGCAGGGGAACCGCAACGCCACAACCTGAATGCCGGTAGGCGGTGAACAAAAAAGACCCGGTTATCGGCCGGGTCCTCGTTGTTCGTGATGAGTGGCGTCCCCACGGGGATTCGAACCCCGGTCGCCACCGTGAAAGGGTGATGTCCTAGGCCTCTAGACGATGGGGACGCAATTCTCATCAATGTTCTGTAGCGACCTTTCGACGGCCTAATGCCGAAAGATTGGTGGAGCCAAGCGGGATCGAACCGCTGACCTCCTGCATGCCATGCAGGCGCTCTCCCAGCTGAGCTATGGCCCCACGTCGCTGAGGAGCGAAATAATAGCCTTGCCCCAGGGGGTTGGCAAGCATTTGTTGCACTTTTCTTCACGTGCGTTGCAATGTCGATCTGCGCCAGGGATGTCTATGCGTTGTCGTCGGTCAGCGCCGCCAGGATCGGGCATTGGTCGAGCGTGCCGTGACCGGGGCATGCATCGACCAGCTGCGAAAGCGCGGTATGCATGCGCTGCAGTTCGGCCATCCGTTGTGAAATGTCCTGCAGGCGGGCCTGGGCGGTGTCGCGCACGCTTCCCATGTCCTGCCGGTGGTGATCGCTGAGCGCCAGCAGTTCGCCGATTTCCTCGAGGCAGAAGCCCAGCGCTTTGGCGCGGCGGATGAAGCGCAACCGGCGCAGGTCCGGCTCGCCGAAGATGCGGTAGCCGCCAGCCGAGCGCGCCGCTGTCGGCAGCAGCTGCTGCCGCTCGTAATAGCGGACCGTATCGATCGGCACGCCCGCCTGGCGGGCCAGTTGTCCAATGTTCATGGCAGTTTTCCAGCGGATCCTGCCGATCATTGTGAAGCCTGGAGTCTGGTCTAGAGTCAAGGCTTGAGCCCGGCGCGCGCATTCAGCCCACTTTGCAACTTTCTTCATAGCCCCGCAGATGGGCCTGTTCCTACCCTTCGCCTGAACCGGCCGTTCGATGGCCTGCAACGAACCGAGGAGGTGGTCTGTGGAGGGAGTCAGGAACGAAGCATTCGTCGAGGTTGCGGTGGTCGAATACCCGGGAGGGGACCCCTCCGCCGCCTCGGTGCTGGCCGAAATGGCCCACGTCGCAAACCGCCTGGCCCAGCAGCAGCGCCGACCGTTCAAGCGTGTGCTTGTCACCCGCTGGATCGTGCCCGCCAGCCAGACCGGTGTACATCGCATCGCGGGTGCTGAAATGCTTGACGCCGCCATTCCTGCGGTAATCGCGGTTCCCGGCCAGATCAGCCCTGGAGCCTGCCTGCGCGCCGAGGAGGTCCTGCTGGACTGGTTGCGGGCCCACTATGACGGTGGCAGCCTGCTGGCTGCCGCCAGCGATGGGGTCGGCGTGCTGGCCCGTGCGGGACTGCTGGCTGGAAGAACGGTCAGCGGCCCCGATCTGGGGCGACATCCAGGGTTGCAGGCGCAGGCGGTGAGCTGGGTCCCCAGTGAGCGGGCGCTGGTCGACGACGGTGATCTGCTGACGGTCGGCGGATCGCAGGCCTGGCGGTTCCTCGGCCTGCGTCTGCTGTACCGGCTGCACGGGCAAGGCGTGGCGAGCGCGGTCGCGCAACAGCTCGGGATCGTCGTGCCCGCGGGGATCCAGCAGGATCTTGAGCGGTTCAGTGCCAACTTCGCCCACGGTGACCGCGACGTACTGAAGGCCCAGCGCTGGCTGCATACCACTGCGGCACGAGGAGCCACGCTGGCCGCAATCTGCGAAGTTTCCGGATTGGAACCGCGAACCTTGCAGCGGCGCTTCCTCCGGGCGACCGGTCTGCGGCCGATCGAGTACTGCCAACGGCTGCGCATTGCCAAGGCGCAGACCCTGCTGCAGCAGGGCGCAGGCATCGAAGAGGTGGCCTGGGGTGTGGGCTACGCTGATCAGAGCGCGTTCCGGCGTCTGTTCCTCCGCATCGTGGGCATGACACCGGCCAACTATCGTCGCCACGTCAACTGCAAGCGGCGGGAGCGGCCGTTGATGCCGTCGGTGGCCGGAAGCCTGCGTGGCCTGCAGACGCCCCCCGGCATGCAGTTGGGGCGGAGTGCGGCCTGATGACAGGCGGCGGGCGAGCGCTTGCAACCTGGGCGCGACGCTTTGACCATGCAGGCAAGTGCAACTTGAACAGGTGGGCTGATGTCGAGTGTTGGACCGGTACCGATGCCGGTGGTGTTGATCCTCATGTGCACGTTGCTGGCCATGATCGTTGCCCGTCTTTGGCCGCGCAGGGCAGCAGGAATGCCGCTGCCGTCGGCAGCAAGCATGGTGCTGGACATGCTGCTGATCGGCCTGCTGTGTGGTCGTATCAGTTTTGTGGTGCTGAATTTTGCGCTCTATCGATCGGAACCCTGGAGTATTCTGCAGGTCACCGATGGTGGCTATCACCTGACGGTGGTGCTGGTGGCCGGGCTGGCGTGGGGATCATGGCGTCTGCGGCCGTGGCGTCAGTTGCGTGCACCGGTACTGACAAGCGCACTGGTGGGTGTGCTGCTCTGGGCGGCTGGTGGTCAGCTGCTGTCGGCCTGGCAGGAGCGGCAGATGCCATTGCCGACGCTGCAGTTCGCGGACCTGCAGGGCGGAACGGTTGATCTGCAGCAGTTCCGGGGCAGGCCGGTGGTGCTGAACCTGTGGGCCACATGGTGCGGCCCCTGCCGACGGGAGATGCCGGTGCTCGCAGCGGCACAGCAGGCACATGGCAACGTGCAGTTCGTATTCCTCAATCAGGGCGAAACCCTGGATGAAGTCCAGGTCTTTCTTGCCGGTGAGCGACTGATGCTGGGCAATGTGCTGCTGGATGATGAAGCGGCTGCTTCAACAGCGCTGGGTGTGCAGGCTTATCCTTCGACACTCTTCTTCGATGCCGATGGGCGCCTGCGTGAATTGCACCTGGGCGAGCTGACCGCGGCCGGTCTTGAACACAAACTGCGCCGGCTGCGGTAGCCTGCGCGGGCATCTCACTACGGAGTTCCCATGTTGTCGACTTCCCTGCGCACCGCCCCGGCGGTGCTGTTGCTGCCGGTCATGCTGGCATTGGCCGCCTGCAGCCAGGCACAGACGCCGCCGGGCAAGGCCGCCGAGGCACCGGCGACGAGTGCCCCTGCCTCTGCCGCCAAAGGCGACCGTCCTGCAGTGCTGAAGGGCATCGAAAAGCACGGCTTCGAGGTCGTTGCCGAGTTCGATGCGCCGGGTGGCCTGCGTGGTTTTGCGGGTGTGGTGGGTGGTCAACAGCCTGCAGCGGCCTATGTCACTGCCGATGGCAAGCACGTGCTGGTGGGCAGCCTGTTCGATGCCGAAGGCAATGATGTGGCTGCCGAAGCGGTCGAAAAGCTGGTCGCCACACCGATGTCGGCCAAGATGTGGACCAAGCTCGAAGCCAGCGCATGGGTGCGTGACGGCAAGGCCGACGCGCCGCGCGTGATCTATACCTTCAGCGATGCCAACTGCCCCTACTGCCACAAATTCTGGGAAGCAGCGCGGCCGTGGGTCGATGCCGGCAAGGTGCAGCTGCGTCACATCATGGTGGGTGTGATCCGCGAGGACAGCCCGGCCAAGGCCGCCGCCATCCTCGCCGCGCGTGATCCGAGCGCGGCGCTGCTGGAGAACGAACACCAGTTCGACCGTGGCGGCATCAAGGCGCTGCCGAACATCAGCCGCGAGATCGCAGGCAAGCTTGATGCCAACCAGGTCCTGATGCTGGAGATGGGCTTCCAGGGCACGCCAGGCATCCTGTTCCAGGATTCACAGGGCCAAGTGCAGCGCCGCGCCGGACTGCCGCAGGGCGACGACCTGACGACGGTGCTCGGCCCGCGTTGATCCGTGCCGACATGTTGATGTAGCCCACAGGCCCGCATGGCGACATGCGGGCCTGTTGCGTTCTGTGCCCCAGGCGGACACAGCCGCTTGCGCATGACCTGTTCGAGGTCACGTCTGAATCGTGACTGAGATCAAGCATCGCGCCTTGATTCCAATCAAGGCCAAAAACGACAGGTGGATTAGCCTTTGACGCATGGAATACAGCGTCAACGCGCCATGGATGCCGCGCCAAGGCTGCCCTGATGCGGGCAGTGCGGCACAGCCATTCACGACACTCTCACTCCCTGCTTGTTACCCAGACCGCTGCGGTCGCCACCTCTCTGGCAGCGCGGCCTTGATGGAAGCGACATGGGTGCAGGCAGGGCAGTGTCATCGTCCTGTTGCCTGCCGCGCGCAGGCTGGCCGATGTCGTCGACGCAGTACCCGCATTTCCAGCAACGGCAACGCGAAGCCAGGGCGGCGCATGCGTGCGCTCCGGAACCGTGATGCGAGTGTTCGTCCGGGGAGGATGCAATGCGTTTGGCAGTACTGAGTCTGGCGTGTCTGGGGGCACTGGCGATCACGCCGGCGTACGCCCAACAGGGTGATGCGGGGGATGCGCAGGCATTGCGGCGTGAGATCGCCGCAATGCGCCAGGCGCTGGAAGGCATGCAGCAACGGCTGGACCGGCTGGAGCAGCGCGATGCTGTGCCTGCGCAGGCAACAGCCTTGCCTGAAACGGGGCCGATTGCCTCCGCTGCCCCTTCCGATGTGATCCATCGCATCCAGGTGCCGGGTGTGGCGCAACCGGTACTGCCGCAGCGCGATTCGGTCGCTGATCCGTCCACCGCGGCATCGCGACCGGACAGCGCCGCTGGTCCGACCGATCCAGACCTGAAGGGGTTCTTTGCGATCCCGGGCACCGATACCGTGATCCGCATCGGTGGCTACGCCAAGCTGGATGCCATCGCCGATTCGCGCGCGGCTGGCGACGAGGACCAGTTCATTCCCTCGTCGATGCCGGTGGGCGGCAGCCACCGCGATGTCTCCAACTTCAACATCCACGCCAAGCAGACCCGCTTCAGCTTCGAGGCGCGGCGCCCGACCACGCACGGCAACCTGCGCTTCTACCTGGAGAACGACTTCTTCGGCAGCAGCGACGGCTACGAGTTCCGCCTGCGTCATGCCTATGGCCAGCTCGGCAATACCTATGCCGGTTATGGCTATTCCAGCTTCATGGACCCGGACAGCCTGCCCGACACGCTGGATTTCGCCGGGCCCGGCGGCGCGGGCTATCTGCTGGTGGCCGGCATCCACCACAGCTTCGCGATGGGCAAGGGCAACACCCTGACCGTGGCGGCCGAAGACCCGAAGACCGAACTGGCCGGTGCCAGTGATGAGCGGGCTGCGGTGAACCGTCTGCCGGACGTAACCGTGACCGCACGCATGGAGCGCGACTGGGGCCACCTGCAGCTGGGCGCGGTGGCGCGCAGCCTGGCCTATGACGGCGAAGGCGAGCGCGACCGGCGCATGGCAGGCGGCCTGCAGCTGAGCGGCTCGGCATCGGTGGGCGAGCGCGACCTGCTGCTGTTCGGTGCACTCGGTGGCCGCGGTCTCAGCCGCTACACCGCCGACCTGACCGGCTCCGGGCTGGACGCGGTGGTCGGTGCCGATGGCCGTCTCGACGCGCTGGACCTGCACGGCGGCTTCGTTGGCTACACCCATTACTGGTCCGGGCTGTGGCGATCGAACCTGATCTTCGGCCAGCTGACCCTGGAGCGTAACCCCGCATTGGCCGCCGACGCATTCCGGCAGAGCCGCTACGGCGTGTTCAACCTGATCTGGAGCCCGGCGCCCTCGTGGACCATGGGCATGGAGCTGCTGTACGGGCGCCTGGAACAGCAGGGCGGCGCGCGCGGCGACACCGTCCGGGTGCAGGGCAGCCTGCAATACAACTTCATCAAGTAAGCGCCAGCGGCGTTACGCCAGCGCAACCGTCCCCACGCCCGGCCGCACCGGGCTCATGCCAGTACAGGAGATTGTCATGGCAGAAGCAAAGAAAATCGGGGTGGTCGGAGCCACCTTCCTCGTCGCCGGCAACATGATGGGCTCAGGCGTGTTCCTGCTGCCCTCCAGCCTGGCCAAGATCGGTACCGCCTCGATCTGGGGCTGGCTGATCACCACCGCGGGCGCGCTGCTGCTGGCCTTCGTGTTCGCCAAGCTGGGCAAGCTGGCACCGAAGGCGGGCGGTCCGTACGCATACGCGCGTGACTGGTTCGGCCCGTACATGGGCTTCCAGACCAACACCATCTACTGGTTCGCCAACTGGATCGGCAACGTCGCCATCCCGATCGCGGCGGTCGGCTACTTCAGCTACTTTTTCCCGATCCTGTCCGAGCCGCTGGTGCGCTGCATCGCGGTGCTGATCCTGGTGTGGGCGCTGAGCTTCGCCAATGTGATCGGCCCGGCCTTCGTCAGCCGCGTGCAGACGGTCACCACCAGCTTTGCGCTGGTCCCGATCCTGGGCATCGCCATCTTCGGCTGGTTCTTCTTCGATGCCGATATCTTCAAGGGCGCCTACAACGTGTCCGGCGAGTCGAACTTCGGCGCGATCTCCAGCGCTGCGGCACTGACCCTGTGGGCGTTCATCGGCGTTGAATCGGCGTCGGTGACTGCGGGCGTGGTCGAGAACCCGGAAAAGAACGTGGCCCGTGCCACGCTGGCCGGCGTGTTCCTGGCCGCGATCGCCTACATCGCCAGTTCCTCGGTGATCATGGGCATGGTGCCCAATGGCGAGCTGCAGACCTCCGATGCCCCGTTTGCGCTGGCTGCGGCCAAGGCGGTGGGCGGTTGGGGCGGTGCGCTGGTCAGCCTGTGTGCCTTCATCGGTGCGGCAGGCTCGCTCGGCGGCTGGATCCTGCTGACCGCACAGAGCGCCAAGGCCGCCTCCGATGACGGCCTGTTCCCGAGCATTTTCAGCAAGACCAACAAGGACGACGTGCCGGTCAAGGGCGTGCTGATCGTGGCCGTGCTGATGACCCTGGCGGTGCTGGTCACCTCCACTTCGGAAACCGCGTCTGCCCAGTTCGACGTGATCACCTCGGCGGCGGTGGTGCTGACCCTGCTGCCCTACATCTACTCGTGCGTGGCCTGCTACTTCGTGGTCGAACGCTCGCACACGATCATCCATACCGGCGCGTTCTGGACGCTGACCAGCCTGACCGTCGTGTACTGCCTGTGGGCGATCTACGGCTCGTCGGGAACCATCGTGCAGTACGCGTTCCTGTTCGTGCTGTTCATCACCGTGTTCTATCCCTTCTTCAGCGAGGAGCGCCGCCAGCAGCGGCAGCGCGCCCGCGAGGCTTCGGCGATCAGTGCCGGCGCCCAGCGTTCCTGAGTTAGACAAGGAGAATCAACGTGTACTTCAAGTCCCTGGACTATCCGGTCATTGTCATCGACAACGACTACGAGTCGCCGCGCATCGGCGGCATCCTGATCCGTGCCCTGGTTGAAGAGCTGCGCAGCAATGACCAGCGGGTGCTGTGTGGCCTGAACCTGGACGATGCCCGTGCCGGTGCCCGAACCTACGTGGCGGCGTCGGCGGTGCTGATCTCGATCGACGGCAGCGAGGAAGTGGATGGCGAGTTCCAGCGCCTGACTGCGTTCCTGCGCGAGCAGAGCGCGCGCCGCGCCAACCTGCCGGTGTTCCTGTACGGCGAGCGCCGCACCATCGAGAAGGTGCCGAGCAAGCTGCTCAAGTACATCCACGGCTTCATTTTCCTGTTCGAAGACACCAAGAGCTTCATCTCGCGGCAGGTGATGCGCGCGGCCGAAGACTACATGAAGAACCTGCTGCCGCCGTTCTTCAAGGCGCTGATCCACCATGCGGCCGAGTCGAACTATTCCTGGCACACGCCGGGCCATGCCGGCGGCGTGGCGTTCACCAAGTCGCCGGTCGGTCGTGCATTCCACCAGTTCTACGGTGAGAACACCCTGCGCAGCGACCTGTCGATCTCGGTGCCGGAGCTGGGCTCGCTGCTCGACCACACCGGCCCGATCAAGGACGCCGAGAACGAAGCGGCACGCAACTTCGGTGCCGACCATACCTTCTTCGTGACCAACGGCACCTCCACCGCCAACAAGATCGTCTGGCACGGCACGGTGGCCCGCGGCGACGTGGTGTTCGTCGACCGCAACTGCCACAAGTCGCTGCTGCACGCGCTGATCATGACCGGCGCGGTGCCGGTGTACTTCACCCCCAGCCGCAACGCGCACGGCATCATCGGCCCGATCAGCCTGGACCAGTTCACGCCGGAATCGCTGCAGCAGCGCATCGCCGCCAACCCGCTGGCCAGCAAGGCCTACCAGGTTGGCTCCAAGCCGCGCATCGCGGTGGTCACCAACTCGACCTATGACGGCCTGTGCTACAACGCCGAGAAGATCGCCGACGAGATCGGCAGCGCGGTCGACTTCCTGCACTTCGATGAAGCCTGGTACGCCTATGCCGCGTTCCATCCGTTCTACGAGAACCACTACGGCATGGCCAAGGGCAAGCCGCGCGAGCAGGATGCGATCATCTTCACCACGCATTCCACGCACAAGCTGCTGGCCGCGTTCTCGCAGGCGTCGATGATCCACGTGCGCAATTCGGCGCAGCGCGACTTGGATGCCGAGCGCTTCAACGAGTCGTTCATGATGCACACCTCGACCAGCCCGCATTACGGGGTGATCGCGGCCTGTGATGTGGCGTCGAAGATGATGGAAGGCGACGCCGGCCGTTCGCTGGTGCAGGAAATGCATGACGAGGCGATCGCGTTCCGTCGCGCGATGCTGCACGTGCGTGACGACCTTGGCCGCGATGACTGGTGGTTCAGCGTGTGGCAGCCCACCAAGGTCGAACGCAGCCTGGACAAGGGCGATACGCCGGCACCGCTGGTGGCCAAGCGCGAGGAGTGGTACCTGCAGCCGGATGCGCACTGGCATGGTTTCGAGAACCTGGTCGACGACTATGTGCTGATCGACCCGATCAAGGTGACCCTGCTGACCCCGGGCCTGGCGATGGACGGCAGCATGGGCAAGCTGGGCATTCCGGCGGCGGTGCTGAGCAAGTTCCTGTGGGGCCGCGGCATCACTGTGGAGAAGACCAACCTGTACTCGGTGCTGTTCCTGTTCTCGATGGGTATCACCAAGGGCAAGTGGAGCACGCTGGTCACCGAACTGATGGCATTCAAGGAACTGTACGACCGCAACGCGCCGCTCAGCCAGGCACTGCCGTCGCTGGCGGCCGACTATCCGAACGCCTACGCTGGTTGGGGCCTGCGTGACCTGTGCGATGCGCTGCATGCGTTCAACCAGGAGTTCTCGGTGGCCAAGGTGATGCGCGAGATGTACGTGGACCTGCCGACGCCGGTGATGACCCCGGCCGATGCCTACAACCACCTCGTCAAGGGCGAGATCGAGCGGGTCGACATCGAGCAGCTCAGTGGCCGCGTCGCGGCGACCATGCTGGTTCCGTACCCGCCGGGCATTCCCACCATCATGCCGGGCGAGCGTTTCGGCGACAGTGACGAACCGATCATCCAGTCGCTGCGCATCGCCCGCGAGCAGAACGCGCGCTTCCCGGGCTTCGAGTCGGATGTGCACGGGCTGATCATCCAGCAGGACGGCGACGTGACATCGTACAAGGTGGAGGTGCTGAAGGCCTGACCGGCGACGGTCGGCCCTTTGGCGAACGATGGATACCGCGCGCGAGCAACGCATCCTGAAGTTCTCGATCGGGGTCACCATCGCGGTCAGCGCGGTCGGCTTCAGCGGTGGCCTGCTGGTGGGATCGCAGGCCATCCTGTTCGACGGCGTGTACAGCCTGGTCGACGTTGCCCTGACCCTGGTGTCATTGTCGGTGCTGCGACTGGTGGCGCGGGAACAGAGCCCGCGCTTCCAGTACGGCTACTGGCACCTGGAGCCGATGGTCGAGGCACTCGGTGGGGTGATCCTGTCGTTGGCCTGCGTCTATGCGCTGGCCAACGCGGTGATCGGTTTGACCACGGGCGGGCACGAAGTGAAGTTCGGGCCTGCGCTGTGGTGGGCAGCATTGCTGAGTGCCAGCAACCTGGCGATGGCCGCGTTCGTCGCGCAGCGTGCGCGGCGCCTGCGCTCGGCGTTGTTGTGGCTGGACGTGCGTGGCTGGCTGTTGGGTGGGCTGATGAGCCTGGCGGTGGTGCTGGCCTTCGTACTGGCACTGGCGTTGCACGGCGGCGAGTGGCACCACTGGGTGCCTTACCTTGATTCGATCGTGCTGGCATTGATCAGCCTGGCGGTGCTGCCGGTGCCGGCGCGCAGCGCCTGGAAAGCCATGCGCGAGGTGCTGCAGGTGGCCCCGGACGATCTGGACCGGCGCGTGCAGCAGGTGATGCAGGCGTTCGTGGCCGAGCACGGCTATGCCGGATTCACCAGCCATGTGGCGAAGATGGGGCGCATGCGGTTCATCGAGATCCATGTGCTGGCTGACCCGACGACGCCGTTGGGTTCGGTGGGCGCGGTCGATGCGATGCGCGACGAGATCGCGGTACGCCTGGATGCCCGTGGCGGCACGTTCTGGCTGACCATCGATTTCACCGCCGACCCGGCGTGGACGTAGCCCCGCTTCTTTGGCACCGGGGCCTCGCCCGGCCAGGTTCCGTTCCCCTGTAGAGCCGAGCCCATGCTCGGCTGCCGTTCGCATGGAGCAGCCGAGCATGGGCTCGGCTCTACAACTGCCGTTCGCATGGAGCAGCCGAGCATCGGCCCGGCGATACAGCACGCTGCGATCGTTGCGCATGGCGGACTGCTCTGTTGCGCGGGGTGTATTTGACCTCAACCCGGGTTGAGGTCGCAGACTGCCTCGCAGCTCCACAGCGCCTAGCGCAGGTAGTACTCCACCGGTACCACCAGTTCCTGAGGTGCCTTCAGTTCATCGGGAATTGGGGGGAGTGGCTGGGCGCGACGGAAGGTCTGCAGGGCTGCGTCATCGAGCATCGGCTGGCCACTGGACTGCTCCAGCCGCAGGGCCAGCAGGCGACCTTCGCGGTCGATGCTGGCCCTGACCCAGGCAGTGCCCTGCTGCCGGCGCGAGCGCGCGGCGGCGGGGTAATAGCGGTAACGTTCCAGCCGCGCCATCAGGCGGGCTTCCCACTGGTCGCTGGCGGCGCCGGCCTGGAAGTCTGCCGGTGGCGCGTCCGGAGCGGGCGGCGCGGCCGTGATCGATGCCGGTGCGGGACTTGCATCGGTCGCGGCCGCAGGCGGGGCGACCGGCACTGGCTGGCGGCCCGTGCCACCCGTTTCGCTGGCGGCCTGCTCTCCGTCGCGCGCCGCCGTAGACTTGGGCGGCGGCGGTGACTTCGTGGGCTGCGAGGCGCGGGCCTGCTGCGCCTGGCTGGGGGTTTCGGCCTGGCGCTCCTCTACCGGCTGTGGCGGCGTGGCCGGTGCCAGCAGGCGCAGGCTGATGCGCACGTCCTGCTCCGGCGGCGGCAGCATCGGCGGCATCGCGACCCAGTGCACCAACAGCAGCAGTGGCAGCAGATGCAGGACGACGGTGATCGCGATCGCCTGCCAGTGTTGGCCGCGCTCACTCATCGTCCAGCACCCACAGCAGATCGGCATCAGCTGCATCGACGGTTTCACCCGGTGAAGCCAATGCGATCACCAACGCAGGCGTATCCGGTGACAGGTAGCCCGGTACCCCGGTACCGCGCAGTACATGCCAGCGACCTGCTACCAGCAGCGCCGGTGCGGGCGCGTCGAGCAGCACCTGCGCCATGCGCGTGTCGCGGGCCTGTTGTACGGCCAGCATCCCTTCCAGCATCGGTGCCGCGTCTGCGTGCTGGGCCAGCACCACCGCCGACAGGCGCTGGCGGGCAGCGGCCACTGGGAATCGCACGCCCTCGGTCGAGGCCAGCAGCGCGTTGACCTCGGCACGCGACAGGTTGCCACCGAACAACGGCGTGCCTGCATCGGCAGCCTCCCGTACCAGCCCGCCATACGCGGCCCACGGCCAGCGCGCATCCCAGTCCAGCAGATCCTGCAGGCGTGCACCCTCGGCATGGGTGCCCCTGGCCAGCCAGCGCTGCACCCGTTGCAGGCGCGGCTGGCGCTCGCTGGCAATCATCTCCATCACCAGCGCGCCTTGCGGGCGCACCTGTTGCAGGGCATGCAGCAGCCAGCGCTGGGCCGCATGGTCTCCGGCGAGGTCATGGCGTTCACCCAGCAGCAGCCGCTGCGCATTGGCCGCACGCTGCACGAATGCGGCCTCGTCCAGATGCTGGCCGCTGGCCAGGTCGGTCACCGTGCCGGGCATCGACTGGGCGCCAGCCACGCCCGCCAGCGCCAGCAGGCACAGCGGCAACCAGCGACGGCTAGAACGCCACATTGATGCCCATCGAGACGGTGCGGCCACGGCCGTTGCCGCGGTCCAGGATCGGGCTGAAGATGCTGTCGATCGAGGCATTGTTGTCATAGGACTTGTTCTGCAGGTTTTCGATGTTCAGCCACAGCGTGGTATTGGCCTGTGGCTTGAAGCTGGCGTAGAAGTCGAGCAGCACACCGGTGCCGCCGGTCTTGCGGGTCTGGAAGAAGTCGTAGCCTTCCTCGGTGGGCCCGGAGTATTCGGCGCGCAGGCCGGCCTGCACGCGCTGCTGCCACCAGCGGCCGCCCACGTCCAGCGTCCAGTAGCGGTCGGGCAGGGCGGTGATGTCTTCCAGGTTGACGAACTCGATGGCCGGTGCGCTGGTGCGCGAGCGGGTCCAGCTGAGCGTGGCGTGGTAGTGCTCACTGGCGTAGTGCGCTTCCAGCTCGATGCCGCGCATGCGTACAACGCCCGGGTGGTTCATCCAGCGCGTGGTGGTGGTGAAGTCGTCTGCATCCAGCACATCGGTCCAGGCATTGAGCTGCGGATCGCTGTCGATCGGCACCACGAACGGCTCCAGTTCCGGCGGATGCACGATCAGCAGGTACTGCGGCTTGATGTAGTCGCGGATGCGGTTGTCGAAACGGGTGATGCGCAGCTGCGCCAGGTCACCGTCGACCAGCAGCGAATCGGTGCTGAGGTTGGCACCGAACTGCAGGTTGCGTGAGCGCTCGCGGCGCAGGAACGGATTGGCACCTACGCCGTCGGCATCACTCATGCCCTCCAACGGGATCTTCTCGAAGAACATCTCCTGCACACGCGGCGGTCGCGAGGTGCGCGAGACTTCAGCGAACAGCTGCAGCCAGTCGGTGGCCTGCAGTGAGAGTGCCAGGCTGGGGCTGAGCGCGCGCTCGCTGCGGCGCACGTCGATGTCGCCGCCATGGATCTCCGTGCATTGGCCCGGCACGTCGGAACACACCGGGATATGGCCGCGGATGCCGTATCGATCCTGGCGCAGGCCAGCGGTCAGCGCGTAGATGTCGTATTGCAGTTCCAGGGTGCTGAACACGCTGTCGAGCTTGCTGCGGCCCTGTGGGTTGGCACCGCGCAGGATAGGGGTGTCGGCCACGTAGATGTCCGACTGATGCTTGATGCCGGTGTTCCACCGCGCCTGCAGGGCGCCGATATCAAAGCGGCTGGTGTTGTCGACGGTCCAGCTGCTCAGGCTGCTGTGGGTGCGGCGGCCGATGTAGCTCGAATCCTCCACCGGCGGGTAGAACAGCCGGGTCTTGTTGCTGGCGAAGGTGGCACGCAGGTCGATCCACGGCGTATAGGGCGTGTAGTGGTAGCTGGCGCGCTGGTTGCGCGCGGAAATCTGCCACGGGTAATTGTGGTAGAAGTCGTTTTCGTAGCGCATGTGGCTCAGGTCCAGCCGATGCTGGTCGCTGGGCTGCAGGCGGGCTTTCAGCAGCCAGCTGCTGGGCTGCTGGCTGCCCGGGTCGGCAGCGTTCTTCTGCCCACGGGCGGTGGCGTATTCGCTGCTGTGGCTGCTGCTGGCAGCGGCCAGCAGGCCGAACTGGCGATCACCGCCGTCCTCGCTGTGGCGCCAGGCGCCGGCGAAGGTGCGGCCGCTGCCATAGCCGTTGTTGCCATGCCGGTAGCCCGCGCGCAGGCCCCAGTCGCGACCCTCGCCGAGCAGATCGTCGATATCGAGCGTGCGGAAGTTGGCACTGCCGGCCAGCGTACCAGCGCCGTCACCGCCAGCGACCGCACCGCGCTGCACGTCCACACCGGCCAGCAGGAACGGATCGACGTAGGCGAAGGGGCCACCCGAGCCATGGCCGGCATTGTTGCGGAAGGTCTGGGTGACACCGTCGATCATGGTGTTGACCCGGCCGGCACCGGTCATGCCGCGGATGTTGACCTGCAGGCCCGGTTGGCTGCGCGAATGGAAGCTGTGGGTACCGGGCATCGAGCGCAGCAGGCTGTTGCCGTCCTGGCGTTCGGCCATCGCCAAGCGCTCGCTACCGACAGTGGGTGCGAAGCCATCGTGGGTGGCCGGCACGTACTGGCTGGCTCCGCTGCCCGGTGCATTGCCGTGCGCGGTGTCGCCCTGCACACGCAGCGGGCCGGTGCGGCGGCTGCCGTCGCGGCGTTCGGCCGGCGCCGGCTCCAGGGTGGCGCGGCGTGCATGGATGAAGCGCGGACGCAGGCCGCTGCCGGCCAGCAGGTGCGACAGGGCCTGCGCATCGTCGAAGTCGCCGCGCAGCGCGGGCGCGGCATGACCGGCGGGAAGCGCCGCGCCGACGACCAGATCGATACCGGTCAGCCGGCTGTAGGCATCCAGTGCGGCAGGCAGTGGCTGGGCGGGCAGGTCATAGCTGCGCGTGGCGGCCTGTGCATGGGCACTGGTCGGCAGCAGTGGGACGGTGCCGGCGCAGGCCAGCGACAGGGCAAGGACAAGGGGGCGGGGGCACAGCATCGGGGGCTCCAGGGGTTGACGCAGAGCGTCGTCATCCTGGGTAGACGCGGAACGAGGGCCGATGTCAGGGTGCACCGCGTTGTTCCCGTCGCGGCGGCAGCCACACCTGCATTCCTGCGCCGATCCGCAGCACGCGCACATGCAGCTGCGCGGCCAGCTGGTCGCGGTTGCCGGCCGCATCATCAGCACTGCCGAGCAGAGTGACCGGCTGCTGGCGCAGGCGGGCGCCGACAATCCAGGTGCGCCCGCCATGCCAGCGATCCAGGCCCTGGGTCACCTCGGCAAGCGGAGCGGACACCCAATGCAGCCGTCGCTCGCGCCAGGCCATCGCACCTGCATCGGCGGCATGCGGCAGGGCCGCCGTCTTTCCGTCGAAGCGCAGCTGCTGCCCTTCGGTGGCCTGCAGGTTGCCGCTGCCGCCGTCCACGCGCACGCGATGCTCGGTGACCGTGACCACGCTGTCGTCACGCTGCACGGCCAGATCAAACGCGGTGCCCAGCGCGGTGACGGTACCGTGCGGTGTGTGTACCTGAAACGGTCGCGCAGCGTCGACGCTGACCTGGAACCAGGCCTGGCCGCGCTCCAGCTGCAGCTGGCGACGCTGTGCGTCGATGCGGACATGCACTTCGCTGCCCGGCGACAGCAGTACATGCGAACCATCCGCCAGGGTTTCGTCACGGATCTCGCCGGACGCGGTGCGCAATACCTGCGCAGCAGGCGGTGAGGCATGGCGGCTGTACAGGCCGAGCGCACACAGCAGCAGCACCGCAAGGCCGGCTTCACCCAGGCGGCGGCGCTGCCGTCGTTGTTGTTGCCGCTGCAGGCTGGGCATCGTCGCACCGGCCTGCCACAGCTGCTGCAGGTGCAGGTACTGCGCGGCATGGCTTGGATCGGCCCGGCACCATTGCTCGAACGCGTTCTCGTCGCGGTCGCCGTCGTGCCCATCCAGCCACCAGCGGGCAGCTTCGCGCGCAATGGCCTCCTGGCTCATGCGCCGGGTACCTGCTGCAGGGCGACCAGGGCGCGCAGCAGATGGCCATGCGCGGTCTGCCGGCTGATGCCGAGCTGGCGGCCGATCTCGGCCAACGCCATCTGTTCCACGCGGGCCAGCAGGAACACCTGCCGCGCGCGCGGCGGCAACGCGGCGATGATGGCATCGAGATGGCGCAGCTGTTCGGCATCAAGCAGGCGCTGTTCCGGCAGGGGCGCAGGATCGGCGATGGCATGCAGCTGGGCATCCTCCAGCGCCTCTTCGCGACGACGCTGGCGTTGCCGATAGTGGTCGACGATCAGGTTGTGGGCAACGCGATACAGGTATGCACGGCCATTGCTCAGCAGACCGCTGGCGGCGACTTTGACGACACGCAGCCAGGTTTCCTGGACGACGTCATCGGCGTCGCTGCGTTGCGGGAGTTTACGGCGGACATGGGCGTGCAGCGGCCGGTAATGGGCCGCGCACAGATGCGCGACATCCGTCGGTTCGACAGGCGTGGACACGGGGCGGGCGACAACTGGGAAAGGGAACAGCCCGCGGCGGCAAGGGCAGCGGCTGCACCTTACAGCAAAAGAGAATCATTTGCATCCATGTGCGATGTGCGTCGACGGGTGGTGGTTGCCGCGTGGCAAGGTCAGCAGGCTGGAAAATTGGCATGCGGCCAGCACTACCGTGACGATCGTCAGAGATCGCGGTACTGGATCTGCGCGGCCAGCACACGCAGTCCGTCGGCATTGCTGGACAGGATGCGCTCTTCGCCGACCCCCTTCTGCCGCTTCAACTGGAAGCCCTGGTGGGCAGGCAGCTGCGCGGCGATGCTGTCCATGCGCTGCAGGGCATCAGGTCCGCTGCAGTCGAAGTGGCCCCAGTAGGCGCCGTTGCGGTGGATCTGCAACCGGTAGTTCATCGCGGTATCTCCTGCAGGTCCTGCAGCCAGTGGTCGAACATCGCGGTAGCGGCTGCGGCCAGTGGTGCGCCATAGCGGCGTGCCTGCGCGCGCAGGTCGTTGGGGTCGATGCCGGCCTGGGCCAGCTCCAGCGTGTGGCCGATCAGCCAACGCTCGAACTGGCGGGCATCCAGTTCCGGATGGCATTGCAGGGCCAACGCGTGCTGACCGATAGCAAAGGCCTGGTGGCGGCAGGCCGGCGTGCTGGCCAGGCGGCGTGCATCGGCTGGAAGCTCGAACGCCTCGCCGTGCCAGTGCAGTACCGGAATGCCCTGCAGTGCCTGCAGCGGCGAGCGCTGGCCCTCATCGGTGAGCAGCAGGGGCGCGAAACCGATCTCCTTGCCGCCACTGGGGGCAACGCTGGCACCCAGCGCTCGCGCCATCAGCTGCGCGCCGAGGCAGATGCCCAGCGTGGGCCGCTGCTGCTGCAACCGCGCCTTCAACAGCGCGATGCTGTCGTTGAGGAACGGGTAAAGATCAACATCGTTGACGCTGATCGGCCCCCCCAGCACCACCAGCAGGTCAGCCGCTTCGGCCGGATCGAGTGCATCTACACCAGCCTGCAGCACCTGCAGTTGCCAGCCCTGCGCCAACAGCAGTGGCTGCAGGGTGCCGAGGTCTTCAAAGGCAACGTGTTGCAGGACAACCGCGTTCTTCATGCCGGGGCTCCGTTGTTCGGCCAGTAGAAGCTGTCCGGAGTGGCGCGGGCGCCGAAGATGGCCTGGCCGACGCGGACTACGGTGGCGCCTTCCTCGATGGCCACTTCGAAGTCCCCGGACATGCCCATCGACAGCTGCGACAGGTCGATGCCGGGTGGGGCGGTATGCTGCAGCTGGTCGCGCAGTTCACGCAGGCGCACGAAGCACGCGCGCACACGTTCGACTTCGGGAGTGAAGATGGCCAGGGTCATCAGGCCACGCACGCGTAGCCTGTCGAAGACTGGCAGCTGCTGCACGAAGGCCCCGACGGCATCGGGTTCCAGGCCGTACTTGCTGGGTTCGGCGGAGGTGTTGACCTGCACGAACACATCCAGCGTGCGGTCTTCCAGCTGCAGGCGCTGCTGCAGCGCCTCGGCTACGCGCAGGCTGTCCAGCGCCTGGAACTCGCTGGCAAAGCGCGCCACGTAGCGTGCCTTGTTGGTCTGCAGATGGCCGATCACCGACCAGTGCACGCCCAGGTCGGCCATTGTCTCGGCCTTGCGCTGTGCCTCCTGCACCTTGTTCTCGCCCAGTTCGTGGCAGCCGGCGGCCACCGCCATGCGGATGCGGGCGTCATCGACGGTCTTGCTGACTGGCAGCAGGCGCACGCTGGCCGGATCCCGGCCTACGCGGGCACAGGCATCGGCGATGCGTTGTCGCACCGTGACCAGGTTGGCGGCGATCTGTTCAACAGACTGGGCGACGGGCCAGTCGGCGGCGGCAAGGGGCATGCGGGCACCTCCAATGCAGGGCGGCCAGGGTGGGATACACTGGCACAGGACAAGAATTATTTTGGCATAGGACAAAATGAAAATCACCGGGCATAGCGCCGAGTCGATCTTCGACAGCATCCGCGATGGCATCGGCAAGGGCCGTCTGCCAGCCGGCAGCGTGCTGCCGCCGGTGCGCGATCTGGCCGATCAGCTGGGGGTCAATCGCAATACCGTGGCCGCCGCCTACAAGCGATTGGATGCGGCGGGCCTGGCCAGCACCGCAGGCCGGCGCGGCACGGTGGTGCGTGGCCTGCCGCCGACGCTGGCGCGCGAGGGCAGTGTGCCCGGGCTGGCCCTGCGTGACCTGGCCGGTGGCAATCCGGATCCGCGCCTGTTGCCCAGTCTGCGCCTGGCGCCGGCCGCGCCACGGCTGTATGGCGTGGGCACGGTCGATCCGCGGTTGCAGGCGCTGGCGCGGGCCTCGCTGGATGTGGACTGCCCCGAGGGCTATGCGCTGGAGCTGACCCATGGCGCGGTCGATGGCATCGAACGCCTGCTGGCGGCGTGGCTGCTGCCGGGCGATCGCATCGCGGTGGAAGATCCATGCTTCCTCGGCAGCCTCAATGTGCTCAATGCTGTGGGCCACGCGCCGTTGCCGGTGGCGGTGGATGAACACGGCATGCAGGTCGAATCGCTGCGGCAGGCACTGGAGAGCGGCGCACGTGCGGTGCTGTTGACCCCACGGGCGCACAATCCGACCGGTGCCAGCCTGGATGCGAAGCGGGCACGCGCATTGCGCCAGCTGCTGGCCGCCTATCCGCAGGTGGCGGTGTTGATCGACGATCACTACGCACTGCTCTCGCAGCAGGCCTATCACTCGGTGCTGCCGCTGGATGGCCGGCGCTGGGCGCTGCTGCGCTCGCTGTCCAAGCCGCTGGGCCCGGACCTGCGGCTGGCCTGGCTGGCCTGCGATGAAGAGACTGCGATGCGGCTGCGGTTGCGGTTGGCGTCCGGTATTGGCTGGGTCAGTCACCTGCTGCAGGATGCGGCGACGTCGGTACTGGCGTCGGCGTCGCAACGGGCGAAGATCGTCTCGGCGGGGAAGTGTTACCAGCAGCGGTTGCAGTCGCTGCAGGAACTGCTGCGGGCGCGTGGCGTGCCGACGCCACAGCCGATGGAAGGATTGAACCTGTGGCTGCCGCTGCAGGCTGACAGCCATCCGCAGGTGCTGGCGCTGGCTTCGCGCGGATGGCATGTGCGCGCGGGCGAAGTGTTCGCGGTGGCAGCACCGGGGCATGGCCTGCGCCTCACCTGCGCGGCGCTGGGGGCGGCGCAGCTGCGGCAGCTGGCCGATGATCTGGCGGCGGTGTGTGGGGTGTAGCGTCGAGCCATGCCCGACGTTGCTTCGCCTTTGTAGAGCCGAGCCATGCTCGGCTGCTGTTGATAGAAGCAGTCGAGCATGGCTCGACTCTACACAAGCAGGTCAGGGCGCGGCGTTCGCGCCCGGGCGCACGTAGTAGGACTGGCCACTGTCATCGACGAACATCAGCTCCGGCTTGCCCTGCCAGGACGTGAGCATGGCGCCGGTGTTGTTCTGGTGCTTGACCATCAGGCTGGCGCCACGGTCCGGGTTGGCGACGACCTTGAAGACTTCGGTGGTGCCGGTGGCATCGTCCAGAGTGAGCAGGGCTTCGCCGCCGCGGTCGCTGGTGCCATAACCGCCGCGCTCGGAACCGTCGGGCCCAAGCAGGATCAGGCCGGACAGCGCGGTGGCACGCGGGCCTTGGGTGCGGCCCTTGCTGAGGGGGTCCGGCACCGGCGCACCAAGGATCACCCGCGGCTGGCCGCCTGCGTCGCGGATGACGAGGCCGCGCGCTTCGATGATCCGCTCTGGCGATTGGCTGCGATGCAGGCTCCAGGCGGTCCAGCCGGAAACGAGCAGGGCAAGGGTCGAGACCACCAGGGTGGTCAGCAGCAGCGCACGGGGCATCGGGTCGTCCTTCCTTGGATGTGCCGACGATAGCGGATGCCAGCGGGAAAAGGCCAGTTCGTTGTGTGACGATGTGTATCGTCAGTGGAAATCGCGGCTGTGGCTGCGCAGTCCCTGCAGCAGCTCATCCAGGCAATGCATGCGCTGCACGATGACATGCTGCACGCCATCAACGCGTTCCAGGCGGCCATCGATCTGCATCAGCTGGGTGTCGACCAGCACCCGGTGCTGGCGGTCGGCCAGGTGGCGCCAGACCACCGCATTGACCATGCCGGTCTCGTCCTCGAGGGTCAGGAAGGTAACGCCACTGGCGGTCTGCGGGCGCTGGCGCATGCGTACCAGGCCGGCGATGCGCACGCGGCGGCCATGGCCGTGCCCCGCCAGTTGTGCGGCATCCAGGCAGCCACGGCTGCGCAGCTGCGTGCGCAGGAACGAGATCGGATGGCGGCCGAGGGTGGTGCCGGTGCTGCGGTAATCGGCCTGCATGTCGTCCCATGCGCTGGGCAGCGGCAACGGCACGCGGGCCTCGGCGGTGGCACGCGCCTGGTCGAACAAGGGCAACCGGTTCTCCACGCCGGAGATATCCCAGCGTGCGCGATGGCGATGGCCGCTGAGCCCACGCAGCGCACCGGCATCGGCCAGCAGGCCCTGGTGGCGGCGGTCCAGGGCGGTGCGCTGGCACAGGTCGCCGACGTCCTCGAACGGCCGCCGCGCGCGCTCGCGCATGATGGCCTGCACGGCCGCTTCGTTGCAGCCGTCGATCAGGCGCAGGCCGAGCCGGATCGACGCCGCGCCCTTGCTGAAATCCAGGGTGCAGTCCCAGTCGCTGTGGCGCACGTCCACCGGCAGCACGCGGATGCCATGGCGGCGTGCGTCCTGCAGCAGTTGATCGGGGCTGTAGAACCCCAACGGCTGGCTGTTGATCAGGCTGGCGGTGAACGCGGCCGGGTGGTGGCACTTCAGCCAACAGCTGGCATAGGTGAGCAGGGCGAAGCTGGCGGCGTGGCTTTCCGGGAAACCGTAATCGCCGAAGCCCTTGATCTGCTCGAACAGGTGCTCGCCATACTCGCGGCTGAAGCCGTTCTTCAGCATGCCGGACAGCAGCTTCTCGCGATGCGGTTCCAGCCCGCCACGGCGTTTCCAGGCCGCCATCGAGCGGCGCAGCGCATCGGCCTGGCCTGGTGTGTAATCGGCAGCCACCACCGCCAGCTGCATTACCTGTTCCTGGAACAGCGGCACGCCCAACGTGCGTGCGAACACGCGTTCCAGCCGTGATGGATAGAGCGGATTATCCGGATCGTTCAGCGCATCCGGGCCTTGCTCGCGCAGGATCCTTCGCCGCTCCAGATAGGGGTGCACCATGTCACCCTGGATCGGGCCGGGACGCACGATCGCCACTTCGATCACCAGGTCATAGAACTCGCGTGGCTGCAGGCGTGGCAACATGGCCATCTGCGCGCGCGACTCGATCTGGAATACGCCGATGGTGTCGGCGGCGCAGATCATGTCGTAGGTCGGACCGTCTTCATCGGGGATCGCATCCATGCGTCCTTCGTGCAGGCCGTGCTGCTTGAGCATCGCCAGGCACTTGCGGATGGCGGTGAGCATGCCCAGTGCCAGGCAGTCGACCTTCATCAGGCCGGTGGCATCCAGGTCGTCCTTGTCCCACTGGATGACGGTGCGATCGGCCATCGCCGCGTTCTCCACCGGTACCAGCGTCGACAGCGGATGTTCGGAGATCACGAAACCACCCGGGTGCTGCGACAGGTGGCGCGGGAAGTCGATCAGTTCGGCAGTCAGTGCCAGCAGTCGCCGCATCAGCGGTGTGTCCGGATCGAAGCCGCGCTCGCGCAGGGTCTCCGGCAGCGGTACATGACCGCCCCAATGGTCCATCGCCGCCCCCAGTTCGTTGACCTGGTCCATCGGCAGGCCGAGTGCGCGGGCGACGTCGCGGATCGCGCTGCGGCCACGGTAACTGATCGCCACTGCGGTCAGCGCAGCACGTTCGCGGCCATAGCGCTTGAACACGTACTGCAGCACCTCTTCGCGGCGCTCGTGCTCGAAGTCGATGTCGATATCCGGCGGCTCGTCGCGCTCGGCGGAGATGAAGCGTTCGAACAGCAGGTTGCTGCGCGCAGGATCGATCTCGGTCACGCCCAGCACGAAGCACACCGCCGAGTTGGCCGCCGAGCCACGCCCTTGGCAGAGGATGTCCTGGCTGCGGGCGAAGCGCACGATGTCATGCACGGTAAGGAAGTAGGAGGCGTAGTTTTTCTCCCGGATCAACGCCAGCTCATGTTCGATCTGCTTGCGCTGTGCGTCCTTGATGCCTTCTGGCCAACGCCAGGGAATCTTTTCTTCGACCAGCTCGCGCAGCCAGCTGTCCGGGTCATGCCCCTCCGGCACCAGTTCGCGCGGGTAGGTGTACTGCAGCTGCTCCAGGGTGAAGTGGCAGCGTTCTGCGATGCGCAGGGTCTCGGCCAGCAGTTCGGGCGGGTACAACTGGGCCAGTGCGCTGCGCGGGCGCAGGTGGCGCTCGCCGTTGGGAAACAGGCGCCAGCCGGCTTCGGCCACGCTGCAGCGATGGCGGATCGCGGTCAGCGTGTCCTGCAGGGCGCGGCGGCGTCGCACGTGCATGTGCACATCGCCACTGGCGACCAGCGGCAGGTGATGGCGTTCGCCGAAGGCCTGCAGCTGCTGCAGGCGGCGTGCGTCGTCGTGTTCGTGGTGCAGTTCCACCGCCAGCCACAGTCGATCATTGAAGCCGGCGCGCAGCAGTTCCAGATCGGTGGCGGCCGGTTGCCGGTCCAGCCACAGGCACAGCAGGCCGTCGGGCAGGCCGAGCAGGTCCTCGCGCAGGCAACGGTACTCGCCCTTGGCCGCGCGCCGCCGGCAGGTAGTGATCAACTGGCACAGCCCGGCATAGGCGGCCTGGTCGGTGCACAGCAGGGCCAGCTTGGGTCCGTCCTCGACCTGGAATTCGGCACCGACGATCAGCGCCACGCCATGCGCCTTCGCCGCCTGCCAGGCACGCACGATGCCGGCCAGCGAGCATTCGTCGGTGATCGCCAACGCGCGGTAGCCCTGGCCGGCGGCGCGCGCGAACAGCTCTTCGGCGATCGAAGCACCACGCTGGAAACTGAAGGCTGACAGGCAGTGCAGTTCGGCGTAGCCGGGCAGTTCGCTGTGCATGGCGGCTCAGCCGAACCAGCCGTGCAGCATCCACGGCGCATGCGGGTCATTGCGTGTGCGGAACGCCCAGCCGCGCTGGCCGTGTGCGGTTTCCACCACGTAGTAATCGCGGCGCGCGTCGGCCTGGTCCCACCAGCCCGATTCGATCCGCTCCGGCCCGGCGATGATGCGCAGGCGCGGATCACGCAGTGGTTGCGGGGTGTCCAGCAGCCAGCCTGGGCGCAGTGGCCAGTAAGCGGGCGGTTTGGTCGGGGGCTGGATACCACTGGCGCGTTCAGGGCGATGGTCGGCCTGTACCGCCAGCGGCTGCACGGCGTCATCGCCCAGCCGTGCGCGCAGGCGCTCACGCAGCTGGCTCCAGGGCATGGCCTGCGCCGGCCGGGTATCGAACAGGTCGCGTGCGGCGGGCACGAACGGCGGCAGCTGCTCGGCCTGCAGGCGCAGTGCGCGGCTGCCAGCGGGCAGGGCGAAGGCCTCCATGCGATTGCGCGCGATCTCGAACAGCAGTGTGGGATCGCGTTCGGGTGCCAGCAGGCCGATGGTCAGCACGCTGGCCGGCAGCAGGTCATGCTCGAAATGCAGGTCGAAGCGTTGCACGCCGCCATCGCGCGAGCACAGGAAGGCGGCCAGGTCCAGCAGCAGGCGACGCAGCGGGAACAACAGGGCCTGGCTGGATTCGATCTCGTATTCGAATTCGATGCGCGCATCGAACCGGTCCGGTGGCTGGTAGTAGCGCAGTGGCGCGGTGGGCAGCCCACGCAATGCATCCAGCTGCTGCAGTACCTCGGGGGCGAAGCGCCGGGCCAGGCTGTCGCGCGGCAGTTCGAGCACCGCACCCAGCGTGCGCAGTCCGGAGCGGCCCAGTACGGTCACCGCTTCGCTGGGCAGGCCGCAGCGCGGCAACGGCAGTTGTGCCAGCGCCGCCGGCAGCTGCTGCGCATCGATGCCGAGGCCATCGTGGACGTTGGCCAGCACGCGCGCGGCATGTGGGGTAGGTGCGGCCACCAGACGGTGACGGAAGCCAAGTTCGTGCAGTTCGTTGCGAAGCCGCTGCTGGATCGTCAGCCAGTCGCCGAACAGGGCGCGGCTGGCGCCGATCTCCAGCACCAGCGCATGCGGGAAATCGAGGCTGACCTGCGAGCTGTAAGCGTAGGCCCAGCTGGCCAGCAGCTGTCGGGTGTGCTGTTCGGCGTTGGGGTCGTAATCGTGCAGATGCAGGTCCTGCACCAGCACCTGCGCGGCCGACAGCAGCATGCCCGGGCGCAGCCCCGCTGCGCGGGCGGCCGGGCTGACCGCACGCAGCACGCGACGCTGTGCCGGCCCCTGCAGCAGCACCAGTGGCCGCTGCGGGTCCGGCTGCAGGCGCAGCACGCTGTCCAGCGCCAGCTGCGGCAACAACAGGCAGGCCCAGTGCATGGCGCGACCTCAGTGGACGATGGCCAGCGGCAACGGCTGCGCCGGCGGCAGACCGCCTCGGCACTTCAGCACCCGCACCTGGCCGTGGTCGAGCTGCAGGCGCAGGCTGGCCGGAGAGGGGTTGCGCGCCGCCTGCGCCTCGCGGAACACGAAGCCCAGGCACTGGCCGCTGTCGGCGGCCACCTGCAGGCGGCGCAGGGCGCGGTCGTCGGCCTGGTGTGGCCAGCACAGCACCGCCGCGCAGGCGGCAGAGCGCAGGCACTGCTCGGCGGCCCAGAGCGCTTGTTTCGGTGCGGCGTGGATGATCTGCAGCTGGGCCAGGTCCAGCCCGGCTGCCGCCCAGGCCGGGGCATGCGGGCGATAGGGCGGGGCGACCAGCACGATCGGGCGGTCGCGCTGGCTCAGCTTCGCCAGTGCGGGCCAGACCAGGGCCAGCTCGCCCACCCCGGGCGCGCCCTGCAGTACCTCGCACAGCCCGCTGGCCGGCCAGCCGCCGCCGGGCAGGCGCGCGTCCAGTGCCGGGTGGCCGCTGGCCAGGTGGTCGCTGGCCGGCCCCTGGCGGGCCGGGCCGCGCCACAGCTGGCGGCCGTCAAGCAGCCGGTCGAGGGCGACGACGGCACCCATCAGCCGGCCCTCCAGGGGAGGCGCCGGGCGGGCTGGAAACGGCAGGAACGGGCGGAGACGGCGGGCATGGCGCGAGTATCGACGGGCCGGTATCAGGGGCTGAGACCAGACATGCTACTCGCCTTGTGAGTAAAATTACTAATGAAATCGGAGGGTCCGGTTTCAGGTTGCTGAAGGGTAAAAAGGAGTGCCGACCAAGGTCGGCACCCACAGTTCCCGGTTACGGGCGCACTGGCAATGCCACCGGTCGCAGCGGTGCGGCATCGCCGCCGCGGATCTTCAGCGGGCCGCCGATGAAGGCGAACTCGTAGACCTTGTCGCGGGCCAGTTCGTCCAGCGCCACCAGCTCGATGATCGGCGCGCCCTGCTGGGCCAGCAGGTAGGTGTGCAGCGGCACGTAGTCGTCGGACACCTCCGAGGGGAAGGTCTCGAAGCTGAGGTTGTCGGCACCGACGATCATCGCGCCGCTGTCCTCGACCAGGAAGCGCGCCGCGTCCAGGCCCATGCCCGGCGGGTTGGCCATGTACGCCTTGGGCTGTTCGAACAGGCGCATGCGGCCGGTGCGGATCAGCACCACGTCGCCCTGCTGCAGTTTCACCTTCTGGCGTGCCAGCGCATCCTTCAGGTCCTGGCGGGTGACGCGGTAGCTGTCCGGCAGCATGTCCACGCCCTTGGCGGCGGCCACGTCGATCAGCACGCCCCGCGCGATCAGCGGCGGGAATTTCTCGATGCCGGTGACATTCCAGCCACGGTCGCCAAGATGCTTGTCGGCCTCGAAGCCGTTCCAGATCTTCCCGTGGATGCCGAAATGGTTCAGCGCATCGATGTGGGTACCGGTGTGGCTGTACATCGAGAACGCGGTGCCGGTGTAGCTGCGGGTGAGGTTCATGGTCTCGCCCACGCCCATCGGGTCGTCCATCACCGTGCCGCGCGGGGTGTGGGTCATCCAGAACTGGTAGTGCGGGTCGCCGGCATCCTGCCAGCTGGGCATGCCGACGTAGTACTCGGTGGCCAGGTCATAGGCCTTGCCGCCGCTGACCCGCGACAGGATCGCCGCGCGCGAGGCCTCGGTGATCAGGTTGAGGCGGCCGATCTCGTCCTTCGGCCCCCAGGGGCTGGTGCCGACCTGCTGGCCGGAGGGAACGCGTTCGTGCGCGGACACGGTGGTGGACGCGGCGGCGCCGGCCAGCAGCAGGGCCAGCGCGGTGGCCAGGATGCGTGGGGTCATGGGAAGTCTCCTTGCAGGGTGGGGGAGGGTGCGGCTCAGGCCGCGACCAGGGGCGCCAGGGCCTGGCGCAGGTGTGGCAGCGGCAGGGTCTGCAGGCGCAGGCCGTTGCCGCCGATCACGGTGGGTATGGAACGGATGCCAAGGGCAGCGGCTTCGGCACGATCGTCCTGCACACGCTGGCACACTGCGTCGCTATGCATGTGGTCAGCGAACGCGCCACGTGGGTGGCCCAGCGATTCGGCGATATCCAGCAGTACTTCGGCATCACCGATGTTGCGGTGCTGGTGCAGGTGCGCCCACTGCACGGCATCGAACATCGCGCCATGGGCGTTGTTGCCGCCCATCAATCCGGCGGCCTGGCAGGCCAGTGCGCCGAGCCAGCCGGAGGGATATTCGAAATCCTGTGCGCGCATGCCTTCGATATCGATGCGCGCGGTGTCTTCATGCGCGGCGCAGTCGGTCCAGTGGCGCAGGATGATCGCCTTGGCGCGCTCCATCGAGCCGAACACCTCCACCATCTGCGCGCGCGAGTCCTGCAGCACGAAGCTGCGGTGGCGCACCTGGATGCCGAGTTCGGCCGAGACCTGCTGCAGGCGCGGGGCCAACACGAAGCACCAGCCGCAGACCACGTCGTGGAAGAAATCGACCACCGGCACGGCGGTGGTGGGGGACGGAACGGAAGACATCTGCCTGCCATCGGTGAGAGGGGAGGCGGCAGAGTAGGCAGCGTGGCGTGGCTGAAACAGCGCGCCGCGGGCAGCTCAGTTTTCGCTGGCGGTTACGAATCCAGGCCGGCGCAGCCGGGCAGCTCGGCGTGCAGGAAATCGATGAAGGCACGCACCTTGGGCTGCAGGTGGCGCGAGGTGGGATAGACCGCATGCACGAAGCGCGGCGGATAGCGGTGGTCGGGCAGCACCTGCTGCAGTTCGCCACGGGCCAGCGCCGGTGCCGCCAGGAACGAGGGCAGCGCGCCGATGCCCATGCCGGCCACCAGCAGGTCGCGCAGCAGCAGGCTGTTGTTGACGGTCACGCGCGCTGGCAGGGTGATCGTCACCTGGCCATCCGGGCCGAGCAGCGGCCAGCTGCCGGGTGAGTCGGACAGGCTGTAGGCCAGCACGCTGTGGACCTGCAGATCGTCCACTGCCTGTGGTGCAGGGTGCTGCTGCAGGTAGGACGGCGCCGCGCACAGCACCTGCTGCAGCGAGGCCAGGCGGCGTGCCACCAGCCGTGAATCATCCAGCTCGGCACGCAGCCGCAGCGATACATCGAAACCCTCACCGACCGCGTCGAGCAGGCGGTCTTCCATCACCAGGTCCAGCGACAGCTGCGGATGCTGCTGCAGGAAGCGTGGCAGCAGCGGCGACAGCGTGCTCAGCGCGAACGACTGCGGCGCATTGACGCGCAGGCGTCCGGCCACCTCGCCACGCTGCTCGGCGATGCCGCGTTCCAATGCGTCCAATTCGTCGAGCAGGCGGCAGCATTCGCGGTAATAGGCGTGGCCGGTCTCGGTCAGGCTCATGCGCCGCGTGGTCCGCTGCAGCAGCACCACGCCCAGGTGGGTTTCCAGCGTGCGCAGCTGTTTGCTCAGCCCGGCAGGCGACATGCCCAGGTCTTCGGCGGCGCGGGCCAGCCCGCCGCGTTCGACGATGCGGCGGAAGGCACGCATCAGGTTGAAGGAATCCATGCCGGCCCCGGGCGCGATGAGGGCGCCATTGTAGAGCCGCGCCATGCGTGATGTGGGAAACGCGGCGCCGACCAAGGTCGGCGTCTACCCGGTGCGCGCGGGTTGCGCCGTTTGTTCAAGCCAGCACCCCATACGCGGCGCCAGCATGCAGGCCCCTCACTTTCCGGGTTGCCCATGAAGCACTGGATGCTCCGCCTGTATGCCCCGTTGTTCCTGCTGGGTTTCATTGCCGCTGCCGTCGTCTGGGTCGGCCACTGCCACGGTGACCCGCTGTGGTTGCTGGCCTTGCTGGCGGTCGCCATCGCGGTCTCGTTCGCCGCCGAGCGTGCCTGGCCGTACGACCCCGCGTTCAACCACGACCACGGCGACAGCCTGCGTGACACCCTGCATGCGCTGGTCAACGAAGGCCTGAACCTGCTGTCGATCGCCGCGGTGCCGTTGCTTGCGGCGATCATTCCGTGGCAGTTGTGGCCGGTGCAGTGGCCATTCGCGCTGCAGGTGCTGCTGACCATCGTCTGCGCTGATCTCGGCATCACCTTGGTGCACTACGCCAGCCATCGCATTGGCTGGTTGTGGCGGCTGCATGCGGTGCATCACAGCGTCACCCGCATGTATGGCTTCAACGGCCTGATGAAACACCCGCTGCACCAGGCGGCCGAAGCGGTGGGCGGCGTGCTGCCGCTGCTGCTGGTGGGCCTGCCGATGCCGGTGGCTGCGGTGCTGGCGTTCGCCATTGCCATCCAGCTGCTGCTGCAGCACTCCAACGTGGACATGCGCCCCGGCGTGCTGGGCCGGGTGATGGCCTGGGCGCCGCTGCACCGCTTCCACCACATGCGTTACGGCACCGCGGGCGACGTCAACTTCGGCCTGTTCCTGACCGCCTGGGATCACCTGCTGGGGACCGCCTTCGATGCGCCGGGCTATCGGCTGCGTCAGCACGACCTCGGCATCGGCAGCCAGCCGGACTATCCGCGCGATTACCCCGGGCAGCTGCTGGCGCCGTTCCGAGAACTGCCACATGGCGAGGTGCCGGAGCTGCCCGAAGGCCTGCGCAGGCGCGAATGATCGAACGTGTCAGGCCGCGTGAAGCTGCAGGCCCTGCAGCTGTGCGGCACCGATGCCGAACATGCGGCGCAGGCTGCGCGAGAGATGGGCCAGGTCGGCGAAGCCGGCGGCATGTGCACTGTCGGTCAGGCTGTGCCCCTGCAGGTGGTGCGCGAGCGCGGCACGCAAGCGTTGCCACAGCACCCAGCCGCGCAGGGTCACCGCCAGGTCAGACTGGAAACGCCGGTGCAGCTGGCTGGTCGACAGATGCGCCGCCTCGGCGATGTCGGCGGCCGGCACCGGGCCGGGCAGGTGCTGGGTGATACGGGCCAGCGCTGCCTGCACCCGCCGGTCCAATGGCTGCGCGCGGCTCAATCGCGGCAGCCAGTCCTGCAGTTCCATCGCAGTGTCGGGCAGCGCGTGCAGGTGCTGCTGGATCTGTTCGAGGTCGGCATGCGCCGGCTCAAGGAACACCGTGCAGCCCGCCTCCGGCGCCGACAGGATCGCGTGCGGCTGGAACGAAGGCAGCCACAGCCGCTGGCCCTGCTGGCGCACACCGTCGATTTCGACCCGCCAGGGAACATCCTCGCTCAACAGCAGCTGGTGGGCGTAGTGCGCATGTACATCGCTGTCACCGGCATGGCCCTGCAGCACGGCCACGTGAGCATCCAGCAGCAACGTGCCATTCCAGGGCAGGGCAGGGGAGGACATGGAGGGATTGTAGATCCACGCCATGCGTGGATGAATCTCCATCGAAATCGAATATTCCGAGAGTTGGACGAAGAGCAGCCGAGCATGGGCTCGGCTCTACAGCAGGCCGTGCGGGGAATTGTCGAAGGCGGGCCCATCCCGCCTACCCACAGGAGCCCGGCTGTTGCTTTGGCTTTGGCTGTCGCCTCTGCGGGTGCCGGGCGCCGCCCGGCCGAACCCTCACCGCCCCTGCGGATCCGGCCGGTGATGCACGTACTCGACCACCGTGCCATCGGGATGCACCGCGTTGAACGCCGCCCCGGTGGGTACCACCTGCAACGGGAAGATGATCTCGGCGCCAGCCGCGACCAGTTTGTCGTGATAGGGCCGGACGTCATCGACCAGCAGTGTCCCCGTGGTCGAAGTGAACGGTGCCAGCGCCGCCTCGCTGCCTTCGATCAGCAGGAACGCACCGACCATCGCCAGGCGCAGCCCGGCCTCCGGAAACGGGAACCCCGCATCGGCCACCACGCCCTGCAACTGCTCGTAGAAGGCCACGCTGCGCTCCAGCTCCCCCGGGGCCACGAACACCCGGATCAACACGCGCGGCGCGCGCTGGCTGGAGGTGTCACAGCGGTCGCGCCAGAGATGGTCGAAGTCGCGATGGACGGTCATGGGCTCGGTTCGTGGCCAGGGACCCTCATTATCGGCAGCCTCGCGCGGCGCGCTGATGACCGCCGGTGATGGCCTGATAACCGCTGGCCGGGTTGCCCCTGTGACTTAGGTCCTGTTGACAGGTGTGAACGCCCTCGCACAATCTTCACAGGATTGGGCCGCCCTGCGCGGCCTGGGCAGGCAGGTTGTCACGCCGGGAGGAGGGTCCCGCGCGCAGACCGGCCCGTCCATAGGCCTGCGGGACGTTGCCTGGCAACCCCTGCGCGGCATGAACGCTGCACCCTTCGGCGGCACTTTCCCTGGACCGATTGCCTTGGCAACGGAATTACGCCTGCCGATGAAAACGTTTACAAAGCCGCTTGCACTGTCCCTGGCCCTGTCTGCCGCACTGGCCGCCCCGGCCTGGGCCGACCCCGCCGCGTTCACTGTGCTGACCCTGGAACAGGCCCCGACGGACGAGGCGATGCCGGCCCTGGCCGCCCAGCTGAAGACCCTGCAGGTGGACGCGGTGAGCGTGCGCCAGGTGCAGCGCGGCATCGGCCAGGTCGATCCGCTGCAGGTGCTGGCCGATGGCCTGGGCTACGAGTACCGCTTCATTGCTGCCGGCAAGGACGATGGCCAGACCCAGCGCGGCCAGGCCGTGCTGACCCGACTGCCGATCGCCGCTGAATCCGGCCCCGACCAGCCGGGCCTGAACTACCTGCGCCTGGACGACGGCCGCCACACCGTGGCGGTCTATACCGATGCCGGTGCAGGTGCGGCGCAGCTGCCGGCGCTGGTCACCCGTTCGCGGCTGGGTGCACCGGCGGTGCTGCTCGGCGCGGTGGCCGGTGAATCGGCCAAGGCCGCAGGCTTCGATCCGGCGCGTGTGGCGTTGGAAGCCGATGCCAGCTATTTCAGCGATGGCTTCCAGGCCGCCAGCAGTGCGCCGTTCAAGGTGGAAGGCAGTACCCTGCGCGCCACCCTGCTGACCCTGGCCTATGCCGCCGACAAACATGGCGACAGGCCGTGGATGGACACCACCCTCAACGCCGATGCGCGCGCTGCGCTGCTGCTGAAGGCGATGACCGAGGACGAGAAGTTCCAGATGCTGCACAGCTATTTCGGGCTGGGCAAGGACGGTGGCCCGCTGCCGGAAGGCGCGGTCGGTTCGGCCGGTTTCGTGCCGGGCGTGGCGCGGCTGGGCATTCCGTCGCAGCAATCGGCCGATGCCGGCGTCGGCGTGACCAATCCCGGTGGTATCCGTCCGGGTGACTTTGCCACCGCCATGCCGTCCGGCCCGTCCACCGCCTCCAGCTGGAACCGCGATGTGGCCTTCGCCGGTGGCGCCACGATGGGCCGCGAGGCATGGCAGCAGCGCTTCAACATCCTGCTGTCAGGCAGCGTCAACCTGCAGCGCGACCCGCGCAACGGGCGCAATTTCGAATACGCCGGTGAAGACCCGCTGCTGGCCGGCTCGATGGTTGGCGCGCTGATCCAGGGCGTGCAGAGCCAGCACGTGATCTCCTCGATGAAGCACTTCGCGCTGAACGACATGGAGACCCGTCGCAACTTCCACGACGTGCGCATCGGCGAACAGGCCATGCACGAGTCGGACCTGCTGGCCTTCGAGATCGCGCTGGAGGCTGGCCGCCCGGGCGTGGCGATGTGCTCGTACAACAAGATCAACGGCACCTACGGCTGCGAGAACGGCTACCTGATGAACCAGGTGCTGAAGCAGGAATGGAAGTTCCCCGGTTTCGTGATGTCCGACTGGGGCGGCGTGCACAGTGGTTCGAAGGCCGCGCTGGCCGGCCTGGACCAGCAGTCGGCCGGTGAAGTGTTCGATGCGGCCGTGTTCTTCGATGAACCGCTGCGCCTGGCCGTGCACGGTGGCGTGGTGCCGCAGGCGCGCCTGAATGACATGGTGGCGCGCATCCTGCGCACGATGTTCCTGCATGGCAACTTCGACAATCCGCCGCAGCACCAGAAGGTCGATGCCGAGGCCGGTTTCGCCGTCGCCCAGCGTACAGTGGAAGAAGGCAGCGTGCTGCTGCGCAATGAGGGCAACCTGCTGCCGCTTGCCGACAGCGTGAAGCGCATCGTCATCATCGGCGGCCATGCCGACAAGGGCGTGATCGGTGGCGGTGGTTCGTCGATGGTGGGCGTGACCGCCAAGGGCACCAATGCGGTGCCGGGCGTGCTGCCGACCACCTGGCCGGGCCCGGTGATCTTCCACCCGTCCTCGCCGCTGGAATCGCTGCGTGCGGCGCGCCCGGACGCGACCATCGAGTACGTGGACGGCAGCAATGCCGCCGCTGCGGCCAAGGCAGCCGCGCAGGCCGACGTGGCCATCGTGTTCGCCACCCAGTGGGCCGCCGAATCGGTGGACCTGCCGGACATGCAGCTGCCGGACAACCAGGATGCCCTGATCTCGGCAGTGGCCAAGGCCAACCCGAAGACCGTGCTGGTGCTGGAAACCAACGGCCCGGTGCGCACGCCTTGGCTGGCGCAGGTGCCGGCGATGCTGCAGGCCTGGTACCCGGGCATCCGCGGCGGTGAAGGCATCGCCGCGCTGCTGACCGGCCAGGCCAACCCGTCCGGCCGCCTGCCGGTGACCTGGGTGGTGGACGAATCGCAGCTGCCGCGCCCGCACATCGACGGCCTCGGCTTCAAGCCGGCCAAGCCGTTCGGTGATGTGTTCGATTTCGATATCGAAGGCGCCAACGTCGGCTACAAGTGGATGGCGGCCAAGGGCCTGACCCCGACCTTCGCGTTCGGTCACGGCCTGTCCTACACCTCGTTCGCCTATGAAAACCTGAAGGTGAGCGTGGAGGGTTCGCGCCTGGTCGCCAGCGTCGACATCCGCAATACCGGCAAGCGCGCCGGCGCCGACGTGGCCCAGCTGTACCTGAAGCTGCCGGCCGGCAGCACCACGCCGATCCGCCTGATCGGCTACGACAAGGTGAACCTGCAGCCGGGAGAACAGCGCCGCATCCGCATCGAAGCCGAGCCGAAGACCCTGGCCCACTACGATGCACAGGCGCGCCAGTGGAAGATCGACGGCGGCACCTACCAGGTGCAGCTGTCGCGCAATGCGGCCGAGCCGCTGCAGAGCGTGGACGTGCAGCTGGTGGAGCAGGTGCTGCGCTGATGCCTGAAGACACGGCCCCGGAAGGGGCCGTGTTTGTTTGCAGATTGCCGCTGCGCTCGCCGGGCACGGCCCGGCGCTACCGGATATCTACTGTAGAGCCGAGCCCATGCTCGGCTGTTGTAGAGCGGAGCCGAGCGTGGGCTCGGCTCTACAGAAGGCCGCGCCCGGCGGACGCCGTCATCACCCGGGCGTGCCGGTGAACCACCCGCGCAGGAAATCGATCAGCTGACGCACCTTCGGCGAGGGCTGCGTGCTGTGCGGGTAGACCGCGTACACGCTCTGCTGCGGGAAGCGGTGCTGGCGCAGTACCGGGCGCAGCCGGTCCTGGGCCAGATCGTCCTCGATCAGCCAACGTGGCAGCACGGTGACCCCGGCGCCGGCCACGGCGAAAGCGCGCAGGCTGCTGGCACCATCTACGCGCACTACCGCATTGCCCGGGTTGGTGGCAAACAAGGCGTCGCTGCCATCCGGCGCTACCACCGGCACATCGGCCAGGCGCGGGTAGCCCAGGCGGGGCAGGGTGCCCAGCTGCACGGGGTCATCGGCAGCATCGGCAGAGGGCAGGCGTACGAGCAGGGACGGAGCCGCCACCGCGCACAGTGGATGGCGTTCCAGCTCGCTGGCATGCAGCCCTGAATCCGGCAGGCGGCCGAGGCGGATGGCCAGGTCGAAGCGTTCGGGAATCAGGTCGGCCGGTGCCGGTGAGGTCGACAGGTGCAGCTGCAGGGCCGGGTGCCGCGCACGGAAGGCCTCCAACGCAGGAATCAAGCGTAGCTGGGCGTACTCCGGCGTGGTGGTCAGGCGCAGCACGCCCTGCAGCTGATGCTGGTCGCGGCGCGCGGCATCGATCGCTGCCTGTGCGGCGTCCAACGCCTGCACGCAGTGCTGCAGGAACTGTTCGCCGGCCTCGGTCAGGGCCAGGTGGCGGGTGCTGCGCAGCAGTAGGGTCACGCCCAGCTCCTGCTCCAGCCGCTTCAGGTTGAAGCTGACCACCGCGCGGCTGAGGCCGAGCCGATCGGCTGCTGCGGTGAGGCTGCCGGCCTCGACCACGGCGCGGAAGATATCGAAGCGATCGAGGCTGACCATGGCAATTCATTGTCAAAGTGGATTTGACAGTGTTGCAGTTGCTGTCGTGTTTTTCCAACAAGGCCCGCACGGCATGCTGGCCGCTTCCCTGTTGGAGCGCCGCCGATGCCGTCCCCCCGCCTGCGCCATGAGGCGATCTTCCTGCTGGTATTCGCCCTGGATCTGGGCAACATGTTCATCGCCACGGTGGCCTATCCGGCATTGGCAGCGGAGCTGCACGCCGACGTCAGCACCCTGGCCTGGGTCGGCACGGCGTACATGCTGGGCCTGAGCGTAGTGATTCCGCTGGCGCCGTGGCTGGCCGCGCGCTGTGGCGAGCGTCGCCTGCTGCTGGTGGCGTTGCTGTTGTTCGCGGTCGCCGCTGTGCTGGCTGGCGCAGCGCCAGGAATCGGCTGGCTGCTCGGCTGGCGCCTGCTGCAGGGCCTGGCCGGTGGCCTGCTGATTCCCGTGGCGCAGGCAGCCGCCTATCGACAGTGCACGCCGGGCCAGCGTGGCGCGCTGACCCGCCGCATCCTGCTGGTTGCGCTGCTGGTACCAGCACTGGCGCCCGCGCTCGGTGGGCTGCTGGTGCAGTGGTTGTCCTGGCGCGGTGTGCTCTGGGCCAGCCTGCCGCTGGCCGTGCTGGCGATTGGACTGGTGCTGGCGTGGATGCCGGCCGATGGCGCGCGCAGTGCGCCGCGCCTGCAGGCCTATGCGCTGTCTACCGCGATGCTGGCGCTGGGCGCGCTGCTGCTGGCGCTGACCTGGCTGGGCGAACCCGACCATCGGGCCGCCGGTGCCGCATTGCTGCTGATCGCATTGCTGCTGGCGGCATTCCACCTGCGGCATGCACGACGGCAGGCGCACCCGTTGCTGCGCTGGTCGCTGCTGTCCCATCGCAGGCTGCGGCTGGCAATGCTGGTGTATCTGGCAGTGCCCGGCGTGTTCATCGGCAGTCAGCTGGTCAGCACGCTGCAGCTGCACCAGGCCGGTTACAGCGCCGCGCGCATCGGCGCATTGATGCTGCCGTGGGCGCTGGCCTCGGCCATCGCGATCACGGCCAGCAAGCGCCTGCTGGCCCGGTTCGGCCCGGCCACGGTACTGCGCGTGGGCATGCTGCTGCAGGCCAGTGGGCTGCTATTGATGGCGCTGCTGCCTCAGCCCGCCTTCGCATCGGCCGCGCTGTTGTTCGCGCTGATGGGCGCTGGCGGCAGCCTGTGCAGCAGTACCGCGCAGACGCTGGCCTTCCATGGCGTGGAGGGGGAGGCGCTGGGCGATGCCAGTGCCCTCTGGAACCTCAACCGCCAGCTCAGTTTCTGCCTCGGTACTGCGGCCATCGCGCTGCTGCTGGCACTGGCCATGCAATGGCTGCCGGCCCATGCCACCGGCGTGGCGCTGGGTCTGGCCGCCGTACTTACCCTGCTGCCCCTGGCGCTGTTGCGCCGGCCGCAACAGCTTTCCTTTCCGCAACCCGAGAATGCCTGATGGATACCACCGCAGAACATGAAATCCACCACCTGCACGACAAACTGCAGGGCTGGTTCCGTGCCGACGTCAGCACCGATGCGCTGGATGGTCTGATGGCCCATTTCTGCGCAGACTTCAGCATGGTCGGCATCGCAGGGCGGCGGCTGGATCGCGATGCCGTGCAGGCGCTGTTCGTGGGAGGCCATGGCGCGCGCGCCGGGTTGCAGATCAGCATCGAGGCCGTGCAGGCCGTGGAAGCGCCGTCACCGTTGGCGGTGCTGCGTTATCGCGAAGGCCATTCGATCGATGGCGGCACGCCTGCTTGGCGGGAGTCGCTGGCGGTGCTGCGGCAGGAAGCCGGGTGCTGGCGCTGGCTGGCCCTGCACGAAGTGCCGGCGGCCTGATGTTGTAGAGCCGAGCCCAGGCTCGGCTGGGGCCACCGCAACCTGCCCGAAAAGCAGCCGAGCGTGGGCTCGGCTCTACAGCGTCGGGTCTGCGCACGCCTACCCGGCCGCACATGTGCCATCAGTCCTGCCTGCATCCGCCGCAGAATGCAAAGTCCGCCCACACCTCATGGCTCAAGGCAGGAGTAGGCTTGAGGCTTTCCTGCCGGGAGGGGTTGTCCATGCGTGTGCGTGCCGTCGCTGTAGCCATTGCCCTTTGCCTGTCCAGCACCGTGCTGGCCGCCGATACCCCGCCGATGACCCCGGACATCAGCGGCAAGCCCTTCGTTGCCCCTGATGTCGGTCGTGACTACGACAAGCGCGTGGTGATGGTGCCGATGCGTGATGGCACCAGGCTGTATACGGTGATCGTGGTGCCCAAGGGCGCCCGCAATGCCCCGATCCTGCTGACCCGCACCCCCTACGATGCCGCTGGCCGCGCCAGCCGCAGTGATTCGCCGCGCATGCGCGACCTGCTGCCGCAGGGCGACGAGGTGTTCGTCGACGGCGGTTACATCCGCGTGTTCCAGGACATCCGTGGCAAGTACGGCTCCGAAGGCGATTACGTGATGACTCGGCCGTTGCGCGGGCCGTTGAACAACACCCAGGTCGACCACTCCACCGACGCCTGGGACACCATAGATTGGCTGGTGAAGAACGTGCCGGAGAGCAATGGCAAGGTCGGCATGCTCGGCTCGTCCTACGAGGGCTTCACCGTGGTAATGGCGCTGACCGACCCACACCCTGCGCTGAAGGTGGCCGCACCGCAGAGCCCGATGGTCGATGGCTGGATGGGTGACGACTGGCTCAACTACGGTGCATTCCGCCAGGTCAACTTCAACTATTTCGCGATGCAGACCGAGAAGCGTGGCAAGGGTACGCCACTGCCCAGCCTCGGTTACGATGACTACAGCACCTTCCTGCGCATCGGTTCGGCTGGCGACTACGCGCGTTTCACCGGCGTGGACCAGCTGACCTGGTGGAAGAAGCTGGTCGAGCACCCGGCCTATGACGGCTTCTGGCAGGGCCAGGCGCTGGACGCGGTAATGGCGAAAACACCGTTGAAGGTGCCGACCATGTGGCTGCAGGGCCTGTGGGACCAGGAGGACATGTGGGGTGCCAACCACGCCTACCAGGCGATGGAAGGGCGCGACAGCGGCAACAACCGCAACTACCTGGTGATGGGCCCGTGGCGACACAGCCAGGTGAACTACAGTGGCAGTGAGCTGGGCGCGCTGAAGTTCGATGGCGATACCGCATTGCAGTTCCGTCGCGATGTGCTCAAGCCGTTCTTCGACCAGTACCTGGTGGACGGTGCGCCGAAGGCCGACACGCCGCCGGTGCTGATCTACAACACCGGCGAAAATCACTGGGATCGCCTGAAGGGTTGGCCGCGCAGCTGCGACAAGGGCTGTGCTGCCAGCAGCAAGCCGCTGTACCTGCGTGCCGGCGGCAAGCTGGCGTTCCAGGCGCCGGCGGCGGGCGAGGGCGACTTCGAGGAGTACGTGTCCGACCCGGCCAAGCCGGTGCCGTTCGTGCCGCGTCCGGTCCGCTTCGGTGACCGCGACATGTGGACCACCTGGCTGGTCAAGGACCAGCGCTTCGTCGATGGTCGCCCGGACGTGCTGACTTTCATGACCGAACCGTTGACCGCGCCACTGCGCATCGGCGGCGCGCCGGTAGTGCACCTGCAGGCCTCGACCAGCGGCACCGACAGCGACTGGGTGGTGAAGCTGATCGATGTGTATCCGGACCAGGAGGCCTCGGCGCCGGAGATGGGCGGCTATGAGCTGCCGGTGTCACTGGCGATCTTCCGCGGCCGCTATCGTGAGAGCTTCAGTGATCCGAAGCCGCTGGCGGCCAACCAGGTGCTGCCGTACCGCTTCGACCTGCCCAACGCCAACCACACCTTCCAGAAGGGGCACCGGGTGATGGTGCAGGTGCAGTCCAGCCTGTTCCCGCTGTATGACCGGAACCCGCAGACCTACGTGCCGAACATCTACCTGGCCAAGCCGGGCGATTACCAGAAGGCCACGCAGCGGGTCTGGCACAGTGCGGCGCAGGCCAGCTACATCGATCTGCCGGTGTATTGAGGTTGGTGAGATCCGCCGGGTGTGCGATGCCCGGCGGCTGCGGTAGTGCCGGCCGCTGGCCGGCAACTGCAATGGCGCGAGAGCGTGTCGACCAAGGTCGACACCTACCAAGGCACTGGTCTTCACCCCACCTTCGAGGGGCCCGTGCGCCAGCGGCTGGGGACCAGGCCGAAGCGCTTGCGGAATGCAGCGGCGAAGTTGCTGGGGTGGCGGTAACCACTGGCGGCAGCGGCCTGCTCGACCGTCCAGCCGTCCTCGCGCAGGCCCTGCTCGGCATGGCGCATGCGCTGTTCGTGCAGGTAGTCGAACACAGAGCTTCCGTACTGCTGGGCGAAATGACGGCGCAGCGAACTTGGGCTCATGCACGCCAGCTGCGCCAGCTCGACCAGGCTGTGGGCGTGGCTGGGGTCGTCATGCAGGTAGGCACGCACGCGCTCCAGGCGCTCGCGCTGGCCGGCCCGCAGCGTTCGTACATGGTCGGTCTGCAGATCCTCGGCCTTCAGGCCAACGGCCAGCAGCTGCAGTGCAACGCCCTCGCGCCACAAGGCGTCGATGCCATCTTCCCATGGGCTGTCGAACAACTGGCCGAGTACCGGCAGCAGGGTATGCGGAATGGCCCAGTGGCGGCATTCCAGGTGGCTGTTGAGCGCGGTCTCCAGCTGCGGCAGATGGAACAGATCCGGATCGATCTGGCCGGGCACCATGACGCTGACGCCGCGCATGCGCGTTTCGCCGGGATGCGCACCGGTCATCTCGACCTGCTCGCGGTGGTGCGCGGTCATCGCCGTGCCGGCGCGCAGGGTGAAACCACCGCGTCGCGGAATGCGCACATCGACCTGGCCCTGCAGCATCACGCGGATGGCCAGGCCGGGGCTCTGCTGGGCGGTCGCTACATAAGGAAAGCGATTATGGACGTCGGAGGCGATCAGGCTCATGCCGCCGCGCAGGAATTGCTCGTTGACCTCGCCATGGCCGGCCCACTGGTCGTCGCGCAGGTGTTCCGGGTCAGCGCGGTAATCGAAGCCATGACGGTGGCCAAAGCGGCGGTAATCGGCAAAAGTGAAGTATCGGGACATCGCTCGGCACGTACTTTGGAGGTGGACGCTGGCATTACCTCGCCCACGCGCTCTGCAACGCAGATGCAGATCCGGTCGTTACCCGCGCAGGCATGCTGGGAAGCAGTGGCGTGGGCACTCTGGATGGCTGGGGAAACGCCAGGTTGAATGGAGTGTGTCGAAGAAACTGGAAACGTTTCCCATTGTCGCCTCGATTCGCGCGCTTTTGATTCCAATAGGGTCAAAACGATTGACGATTACGGCCAAAGTGAAAATGCCGCCGAGCATACGCAGGCGTTTTGCATGCATATCCGTACGTAATTCCATACATCAACTTGAGTTGAGGTTTCATGGCTGGAACGATCGCCCGTAGACGCGGTGTCAGCCAGGCCATCACAGGCACGCGCGTAGGGTGGGGCGGTTGGCTGCTGCAGGCCACTTCGATATCCCCACTGATGGAGAACGCAGATGATTGACTACCAACTCACCGGCAAGACCGCGATCGTGACCGGCGGTGTGTCCGGCATTGGTCTGGCCGTGGCGCAGACCCTGGCGGCGTCCGGCGCGCGGATCTCGGTCTGGGACCTGAAGCAGGATGCGGTGGATGCGACCGTGGCGCAGTTGCGCGATGCCGGTGCGCAGGCGATTGGCATCGCGCTGGACGTCACCGACGATGCCGCGGTGGAGGCGGCGGTGCAGCGCACGATCAACGAACTCGACGGCCTGCATGTGGCGGTCAACAACGCCGGTATCGGCGGGCCGGCCGCCAGCAGCGGTGACTATCCGATCGATGGCTGGCAGCGGGTCATCGACGTCAACCTCACCAGCGTGTTCCTGTGCCAGCGTGCGCAGATCCGGGCAATGCGATCCGCTGGAACCGGCGGCAGCATCATCAACATGGCCTCGATCCTGGGCCAGGTGGGGTATGCCGGTTCCACCGCTTACGCGGCGGCCAAGCACGGCGTGGTCGGGCTGACCCAGACAGCCGCGTGGGAACATGCTGCCGACGGTATTCGTGTCAACGCGGTCGGCCCGGGCTTCATCAGCACGCCGCTGCTGGAGAAGATGGACCCGAAGGTGCGCACGACGCTGGAAGGGCGCCACGCCCTGAAACGCCTGGGCACGGCCGAGGAAGTGGCGGCACTGGTGGCCTGGCTGGCCAGCGACGATGCCTCGTTCGCGACCGGTACCTACTACGCCATCGATGGTGGCTACCTGGCGCAGTGAGCGAATGCGGTCAGTAGATCCACGCCATGCGTGGATGACAGCGTGGGGTGAAGAAGGCGTGCCATCGCCTTCACCCCCGTCCCACGATCGCCACGCGACGCTCCGGGAAACTCCCGGAGCCTGCCCATGGAACTCACCCAGGATGTCTCGATCCTGCTGCGCGTAGCCGCAGCGATGCTGTTCGGCGGCGTGCTCGGTGTCGAGCGCGAAATGGGCAAGCACGCCGCCGGCCTGCGCACGCACATGCTGATCGCCGGGGCCGCTGCGCTGATCGTCGGCCTCGGCGACTCGGTCGCCGAACATTTCCAGCAGGAGCGCTATCGCGACCTGTTGCAGGTCGACCCGGTCCGTCTGATCGAAGCGGTGGTGGCCTGTGTCGGCTTCGTTGCCGCCGGCACCATCCTGCGCGGCTCGCGCGAAGACCAGGTCAGCGGATTGACCACTGCCAGCTCGTTGATCATGGCGGCGGCCATCGGGATTGCGGTGGGGATCAGCAAGTACGTGATCGCCATTGGAGTGAGCGTGCTGTGTGTGCTCGTGCTGGCGGTGATGCGGCGGTTGGAGAAGAAGATCTCATAGGGGAGGGGGCGGACGAGGTTGCCAGCCAGCGGCCGGCACTACCACGGGTAGTCATAATGGTAAGACCAATATGTGATCTAGCCCTATGGTCTAATAGGCGCTTCGTCAGTGTGGCGGTTAAATCCGCTCTACGTGGCCTGATCAAGATCGATATTGGTAAGACCAATGATCGACAGGCACGGCGACCCACCGCCTGCGGTGGAGCACATCCCGCCCCCAGTCGAGAGCTTTCATGCAGCCCTGGCAACACCTGTACGACCCCGCCGGCAACCTGTGGTTGTCGAGCCTGATCGCGCTGCTGCCGATCGCGTTCTTCTTCGTTGCCCTGGCCGTGCTGCGCATGAAGGGCTGGCTGGCCGGCACCATCACCGTGGCCATCGCACTTGGCGTTGCGCTGCTGTTCTACCGCATGCCGCTGACCCAGGCGCTGGGTGCGGCTGGCTTCGGCTTCGTCTATGGGCTGTGGCCGATCGCCTGGATCATCATCGGCGCGGTGTTCCTGTACAAGGTCTCGGTCAAGACCGGGCAGTTCGACATCATCCGCGCCTCGATCCTGTCGGTCACCGAAGATCAGCGCCTGCAGATGCTGATGGTCGGCTTCGCCTTCGGTGCCTTCCTGGAAGGTGCGGCCGGTTTCGGCGCACCGGTGGCGATCACCGCGGCGCTGCTGGTTGGGCTGGGCTTCAAGCCGCTGTATGCGGCTGGCCTGTGCCTGATCGTCAACACCGCGCCCGTGGCCTTTGGTGCCATGGGCATTCCGATCATCGTGGCAGGGCAGGTCACGGGGCTGGATGCGTTCGAGATTGGCCAGATGGCGGGCCGCCAGTTGCCCTTCCTCACCATCATCGTGCTGTTCTGGATCATGGCGATCATGGATGGCTGGCGCGGCATCAAGGAAACCTGGCCGGCGGTGCTGGTTGCGGGTGGCTCGTTCGCCATCGCCCAGTACCTGACCTCCAATTTCATCGGCCCGGAACTGCCGGACATCACCGCGTCGCTGGCGTCGCTGGTGTGCCTGACCCTGTTCCTGCGCCGCTGGAAGCCGGTGCGGATCTTCCGCTTCGACACTGAAACCAGCGCCGAAGCGGCCGCCCAGGCACTGGAAGCGCCGCGCTACAGCGTTGGCCAGATCGCCAAGGCGTGGTCGCCGTTCCTGATCCTCACTGCGATGGTCACCCTGTGGAGCATCAAGCCGTTCAAGTCGCTGTTCGCGGCGGGCGGCCCGCTGGAAGGCTGGGTGCTGAAGATTCCGGTGCCGGGGCTGGACCAGCTGGTGCAGAAGATGCCGCCGATCGTGGACGCGCCGCTCAGCTATGAGGCGGTCTATAAATTCGACTGGTTCTCGGCCACCGGGACCTCGATCATCCTCGCGGCGGTGATCGCGATCATCGCGCTGCGCATGCCGGCCCGTTCGGCGCTGCAGACCTTCGGCGAGACCGTGCGTGAGCTGCGCATGCCGATCTACTCGATCGGCATGGTGCTCGCGTTCGCCTTCATCGCCAACTATTCGGGCCTGTCGGCCACGCTCGCCCTCGCGCTGGCGCACACCGGCGATGCGTTCCCGTTCTTCTCGCCGTTCCTGGGCTGGCTGGGCGTGTTCCTGACCGGTTCGGACACCTCGTCCAATGCGTTGTTCTCGGCACTGCAGGCCACCACAGCGCAGCAGATCGGCGTGTCCGACGTGCTGCTGGTAGCGGCCAACACCACCGGCGGTGTCACCGGCAAGATGATCTCGCCGCAGTCGATTGCCATTGCCTGTGCGGCGGTCGGCCTGGCCGGCAAGGAATCGGACCTGTTCCGCTTCACGGTGAAGCACAGCCTGGTCTTCACCACGATGGTCGGCCTGATCACCCTGGCCCAGGCCTACTGGCTGACCTGGATGATTCCCTGAGCCATGCCACGCCGGCCATCCCTCTGCCGCGTGCTTCGGGCCACAATGGCGCCATGAGCATGCAACGCATTTCCGACAAGGTGGCCGCACAGCTGCGCGGCCTGGTGCAGGAACAACGGCTGCAGCCCGGTGACCGGCTGCCGGCCGAGCGCACCCTGGCGGTGCAGCTGGGGGTCTCGCGAACGGCGTTGCGCGAGGCCATCGCGCAGCTGGCCAGCCAGGGCCTGCTGAGCGCACGGGTCGGCGGTGGCACCTACGTGGCCGAGCCGGCGGCACGTGCGCGGCAGGCGCTGGACGAACCGCTGGCGCCGTACCTGCCGCTGTTCCAGGGCGACCCGGAATACCGCTTCGACGTGCTTGAGATCCGCCACGCACTGGAAGGCGCCACCGCCTGGCATGCTGCATTGCGCGCCACCGACGAGGACCGCGCGCGCATCGCGCAGGCGTTCCAGACCATGATGGATGCGCACGGCAAGGACGACCCCACCGGCGAGGCCGAGGCCGACGCGGCCTTCCACCTGTCCATCGCCGAGGCCTCGCACAACCTGGTGCTGCTGCAGGTGATGCGAGGCTTGTTCGAGCTGCTGCAGACCAACATCTCGCAGAGCCGCGAGAAGCTCTACACCTCGGCGAGGACCTTCTCGCCGCTGTCCGACCAGCACCGCGAGATGATGGATGCGGTGCTGGCCGGCGACCCGGAACGCGCGCGCGCCGCCGCGCATGCCCACCTCGAGTTCGTGCACACCACGCTGCGCACCCTCGATGACAACGAAGCCCGGCGTGCGCGGGCCTCGCGTCTACCTTCCCCACACGGTTGACCCAATGATCATCTCCGCCTCCACCGATTACCGTGCCGCAGCGCAACGCCGGCTGCCGCCGTTCCTGTTCCACTACATCGATGGCGGCGCGTATGCCGAGCACACGCTGAAGCGCAACGTTTCCGACCTGTCCGACATCGCGCTGCGCCAGCGCATCCTGCGCAACATGTCCGACCTGAGCCTGGAAACCGAGCTGTTCGGCGAAAAACTGGCGATGCCGGTGGCGCTGGCGCCGGTCGGCCTGACCGGCATGTACGCGCGGCGCGGTGAAGTGCAGGCGGCGCGCGCGGCCGACAGCCGGGGCATCCCGTTCACCCTGTCCACGGTGTCGGTCTGCCCGATCGAGGAAGTGGCCCCCGCCATCCAGCGGCCGATGTGGTTCCAACTGTATGTGTTGCGCGACCGAGGCTTCATGCGCAATGCGCTGGAGCGGGCGCAGGCCGCCGGCGTGACCACCCTGGTGTTCACCGTGGACATGCCGGTGCCGGGCGCGCGCTATCGTGACGCGCACTCCGGCATGAGTGGCCCGAACGCCTCGCTGCGCCGCATCGGCCAGGCCATCACCCACCCGCACTGGGCGTGGGACGTGGGCCTGTTCGGGCGCCCGCATGATCTGGGCAACATTTCCACCTACCGTGGCAACCCGACCGGGCTGGAGGACTACATCGGCTGGCTGGGCAGCAACTTCGATCCGTCCATTTCATGGAAGGACCTGGAATGGATCCGCGAGTTCTGGAAGGGCCCGATGGTGATCAAGGGCATCCTCGACCCGGACGACGCACGCGATGCGGTCAAGTTCGGTGCCGATGGCATCGTGGTCTCCAACCATGGTGGCCGTCAGCTCGACGGCGTGCTGTCCACCGCACGCGCACTGCCGGCCATTGCCGACGCGGTGCAGGGCGATCTGAAGATCCTCGCCGATTCGGGCATCCGTACCGGGTTGGACGTGGTGCGCATGCTGGCGCTGGGTGCCGACACCGTGCTGCTGGGCCGCGCGTTCGTCTATGCGCTTGCGGCACAGGGCGAGGCCGGCGTGGCCAACCTGCTGGACCTGATTGCCAAGGAAATGCGGGTGGCGATGACGCTGACCGGCGCGCGCCGCATCGCCGATATCGGCCGCGATTCACTGGTCAGCCTGCCGTGAGTGGCCACGACGCGGTGCTCGCGCAGTTGCGCGACGCGGTCGGCAGCCGCCATGTACTGACCGACGACAAGGCCACGCGCCGCTTCCGTCGCGGCTACCGCTTCGGCGATGGCCCGGTGCTGGCGGTGGTGCGCCCGGGCACGCTGCTGGAGCTGTGGCGCGTGCTGCAGGCGGCGGTGCAGGGTGGGGCGGCGATCATCCTGCAGGCGGCCAACACCGGCCTGACCGGCGGTTCGACCCCGGATGGCAACGACTACGGTCGCCCGATCGTGCTGGTCAGCACGCTGCGCCTGACCGGCATCCAGCTGTTGAACGAAGGGCGCCAGGTGCTGTGCCTGCCCGGCGCGACGCTGGACCGGCTGGAGCAGACACTGGCACCGCTCGGCCGTGAGCCGCATTCGGTGATCGGCTCGTCCTGCATCGGTGCGTCGGTACTCGGCGGCATCTGCAACAACTCCGGCGGCGCGCTGGTGCGCCGTGGCCCGGCCTATACCGAGCTGGCACTGTACGCGCAGGTCGACGCGCAGGGCCGGTTGCAGCTGGTCAATCATCTGGACATCGCGCTGGGTGATACGCCCGAGCAGATCCTGCAGCGCCTGCAGGCCGGCGACTACACGGCGACGGACGTGGGTGACGGCGACGGCCGTGCGGCCTCCGATCCGCGCTACGCGGAGGAGGTGCGCAGGGTCGACGCCGAGACCCCGGCGCGCTTCAATGCTGACCCCAGCCGTCATTACGAAGCGGCCGGTTCGGCCGGCAAACTGGCGGTGTTCGCGGTGCGCCTGGACACCTTCGAGAAGGAAGCTGCCGAGGTCTTCTACATCGGCAGCAACCGCACTGACAGCCTCACCGCGATCCGTCGCCAGCTGCTGACCGGCTTCGAGCGCCTGCCGATTGCCGGTGAGTACATCCACCGCGATGCCTATGACATCGGTGAACGCTACGGCAAGGACAGCTTCCTGCTGATCGACCGCCTCGGCACCGCGCGCGTGCCGGCCGCGTTCGCCCTGAAGAGCCGCGTCGATGGCTGGTTCGAGCGGTTGGGCCTGCGCGGCGTGACCGATCGGGTGATGCAGGTGCTGACGGGCCTGCTGCCTTCGCACCTGCCCAGGCGCATGGGTGAGTTCCGCCAGCGCTATGAGCATCACCTGCTGTTGAAGGTGTCCGCGCAGGACGCAGCGCAGACCGAAGCCTGGCTGCGCGATTTCTTCGCTGGCCACGAAGGCGGCTATTTCCACTGCACGGCGGAGGAGGGACGCAAGGCGTTCCTGCATCGCTTTGCCGTGGCCGGTGCCGCAGTGCGCTACCGTGAAGTGCATCGTGACCAGGTGCAGGACATCGTCGCGCTGGACATCGCGCTGCGACGTGACGACGCCGACTGGTTCGAACAGCTGCCGCCGGAGATCGACGGCCGCCTGCTGCACAAGTTGTACTACGGCCACTTCCTGTGCCACGTGTTCCACCAGGACTACATCGCCCGCAAGGGGGAAGACCCGATGGCGATCGAGCACGCAATGTGGGCATTGCTGGACCAGCGTGGTGCCGAGTACCCGGCCGAGCACAATGTCGGTCACCTGTACCCGGCCAAGCCGGCGCTGGCGGGCTTCTACAGGCAGCTTGATCCGAGCAATACGTTCAACCCGGGCATCGGCCAGACCTCGAAGGCCAAGGGGTGGGGGGGCTGCGACTGCGGATGATGTAGAGCCGAGCCGGCGCTCGGCTGGTATTTGTGGTGAGAAGCAGTCGAGCAGGCTCGACGCCGCCTGGTCAACGGTTACCATCGGAAGCCCATACGCAGGAGCCGTCCATGCCCACCGCTGCCGCCCGCGCCACCCTGTGCACTGCATTGCTGGCAACCCCGCTGCTGGTGCTGGCCCAGGGCGCGATCCTGCCGCAGCAGCGCGATGCCGCCGGCAATGTGATGGAGCCGCTGGGGCAGGTGCTGATCGCGAATGAGACCGGACCGTCGGGGCTTTATGACTGCACGCGGGACGGCAACTGGTGCGTGCGCGTGCAGCCCGCAGCCGAGGAGGGTGATCGGCCCACCCTGCTTGAAGTGCTTGAAAAGGTGCAGGGCCAAGGCAAGCCCCACAGCTATCACGTCAGCATTGACGTGCCGCAGGAAAGCGAGCTGAAGCTCTGGCCCTGGATCGTGCGCCTGGCCCCGGGCGTCGGCAGCGATGAGCCGGTGACCGATCCGCAGCAGCGCGCCCGCCAGAACGTGCTGGTGGGCGGCATCGTCACGTTCAGCACCATGTATTCCGGTGGAGGTGCCGACGCGTCCACGCTGCAGCTGGCACGCGTGCGCCATCTGCAGGACGATATCCAGGTGGACGATGATGTGCTGACCCTGCCATGGCTGGGCAACGCGATGATCCGTGCCTGCTTCAGCGAACAGGACAGCAAGCAGCGCGCAGGTGCCTGCCACGACGAGTACGGCTTTTCGGCAAAGCTGGCGCTGGACGTTGCAGGGCAGGGGATGCCGGTGCTGCGCTACCAGACGGTGGCGACCCGGTTTCCGGCCGGTGTTTCGCGCTTCGAGGATTCGCTGGCCAAGGGGCCGCTGAAGAAGAAGGACCTGCGCACCGAGCAGGATCCGGCGTGCACCTATACGCGGCTGTTCCGTTTCCGCGAGGGCATGTTCCACCCGGACCAGGCACTTCCGGACTGCGCCGGTTATACCGAGCCCTGAGCCCTCAACCCTGGATTGTAGAGTCGAGTCATGCTCGACTCGCGTTTTCTGTAGAGCCGAGCCTACGCTCGGCTGTCACGGAAGCGCAGCCGAGCGTGGGCTCGGCTCTACAAAAACCGAGGCGGCGCTTATTCGCAGCGGGTAGCGGTGATGACGTTGTCCTTGTCCACGAACACGCGCAGGCGGTCCTGGCGGATGTCCTTGGTGGTGATGGTGCTGGGGCCGATCGGGTTGACCAGGCCGGCACCGCTTTCGGCGGACAGGCGGCGGATGTTGGGTTCGTTGGCCGGCTGGCCGATCGCCCAGCCCAACTGGCTGGCATCGCACTGGCCGCTGCCCTTGACCTGCGGGCCGGGCGTGCTGACGCAGGCCGAAAGCAGCAGGGCCGAGGCGGGCAGCAACAGGAACAGACGGAAGGTGGACATGCGAGCGCTCCTGCGCAGGGGAGATGGCGGGAACGATAGCACCCAGCGTGCGAAAGGCGTCAGCATCACGGTCATTGCCGGCAGAGCGTGGCCATTGCATAGTGGGAGGGATGACTGGCAGCACGCCAGCGGGCGAGCCGGGCCATTCCGGTGCAGGTGCTGGACACGGTATGACGGCAGGCAGTTTCCGCGACAAGGGCAGGACGATGATGGCACTGGCGCTGTCCATGCTGAGCATGGCGTTTGCCGTCGCCGCTGCCGAACCGGAACCTGCGTCGGCCGAACCCCCGGTGTTCGGTGCCTGGCGCAACCTGCAGACCGAGGCCGGCTTCGTACCGGCCCAGCGCAACCTGGCCTTCGGCATGCTGCCGCAGGCGGCGAGCCGGGGTGATCGCTTTGCCATTCTCGATCGTGAAGGCAAGCGCACGGTGTGCTGCCTGCAGGTGGCCAGTCCCTCGCTGGGCGTGGCGGCGCTGCATGAGCAGTACCACCTGCCGCAGGCCTGGGTGACCGACCTGAGCAATGGCCGCAGCCCTGCACGCCCCTATGTTCCGCACGTCTACGCGATGCAGCGGGTGGACGAGCTGGCCGACTACAGCTTCGCCGATGTACCGGGCGCCTACAGCGACCTGGGTGGGCTGCTGATCCCCGAGGGAGCAGCACTGGACGCCGATGGCAGCGCGGTGCGCCTGGGCGACAGCCGCTATCCGCTGCATTTCCAGCGCCAACCGCACGCCGACGACGATGGTGCGCTGGACCGCTACACCCTGCAGGCAGGCGAGGGCGCGGCCCCGATCGTGGTTGAAGTGCCGTTCGGCACTTACTGATTGCAGCACTCCACTGGCTAGAATGCGGCGCGGCGCCGTCTGCCGTGCCTGTTCCGTGAGCCGTTGCCGTGTCCCTGCGCCCCTTCCTGCTGCCGTCCCTGCTGCTGTTGTCCGCCTGTGCCAGTGCCCCCCCACCGCCACCGGCCCATTCCGATGCGCTGTGGCGATTGATTGAACGTGATTGCCGTGGCGCCGAAGGCCCGCGGGGTGACTGTCTGCAGGTGGACGCTGCGGCGGATCGCCGCGATGTGCTGGTCAAGGACGCGCACGGTGACTACCAGTTCCTGCTGATGCCGCTGGACAAGGTCAGCGGCATCGAGAACCTCGCCCTGTACCAGCGCGGAGCGCCGAATTACTTTGCCGCAGCCTGGCAGGCCCGCAGCCATACCGAGCGGGCTCTGGGCCAACCACTGCCACGCAGCGTTGCCAGCCTGGCACTGAATTCCCCCCACGGCCGCTCGCAGCACCAGCTGCACATCCACGTCGACTGCCTGCGCGCCGATGTGCTGCAGGCCCTGGATGCACATGCCGGTGCCCTGGGCGCCCGGTGGGCGCCACTGCCGGTGCTGCTGCGCGGCCATCAGTACCAGGCCCGGCTGCTGCCGGGCACGGAGTTGACCGCCAATCCGCTCAACCTGCTCGCCTACGACCTGAGCGGCGTGGATGACGTCGGCCAATGGAGCCTGGTGGTGGCTGGCCGGGACAACGTGCAGGCTGGACCGGGCTTCATCCTGCTCGCCACCCGCGTCGACGCGGGTAGCGGCAACGAGGCCAGTGGCGAAGAGCTGCAGGATCACGCCTGTACAGTCCTGACCGGTGCTGGCGACGCGCTGGAGCGGGTGCGCTAACCCGCTGCAAGCTGGTGGCTGCGCCAGATCGGCGCAGTCAGCGCCAATAGCTGGCGGTCCTGCCAGCCCTCCGGACCCAGGTGCTGGTCGCGCAGCACGCCTTCCTGTTCAAAGCCACGGGCGCGAAGCGCGTGGGCAAACGGGGCGCCGCAGTCGGGCGGCAACATCACGAACAGGCGGTGCAGGCCGACATCCTCGAACAGGAACGGGCACAGGGCCCGCAGGGTCGCATCGGTGTGGGGATGCCAATGCTGCAGTGACAGCAGCTCGGCGCAGCGTGAATGCAGTGAATGCAGGCGGACGTGCAACTGGTCCAGCACGGTGCCGTGTTCGTCGTCGAAGACGCCCAGCATCAGCTGGTCGTTGTCCTGCTCAAGGCGCGAGCGGTGCATGTGCGCCAGGAAGCGGGCTTCTTCGTCGATGCCGGGTTGAAGATGCCGGCCGCGGCGGCGGCGGTCGTCGAACAGGCGCCAGCTCGGCAGGTCGGTGCGCTGGAACGGGCGAAGGGTGACCGGAGCCACCTGCAGCTGCAGCAGATGGCGGCGCGACACAGGGCGCAGGGCGGGGAGCACGGATGTGGGATACGGGGTCATCATCCCCGGAACGATGGCAATGCCTGGTTTGCGAGACCATTCAAAAGATTGCAAAAACGCGACGATCAGCGGGCGGAGCCTGATTCGGTTCAGGCATAAGTCCATCAGGGCTGGTCATTTCCGTTGAAACCACCCATTCAGGACACTTTCGTTACGGGATCGTTATGTGCCGCACAGGCCTCCGACCCCGTACCACCCGCCCAACTCCCCCAGGAAGCCCATGTCTGCCTCTCACAAGGCGCTGCGCCCGCGTCCGCTGGTGCTCGCGCTGTCGTCCCTGATGCTGCTCTCGTTGCCGGCCTTCGCGCAGGAAAGCGCACCCACGTCGTTGCAGGAAGTGAAGGTCACCGGCTCGCGCATTCCGCGCGCCAGCGTCGAGGGGCCATCTCCGGTGACGGTGATCAGCCGCGAGCAGATCGACGCGCAGGGCTACCGCAATGCGTTCGACGCGCTGAGCGCCCTGACCGAAAACACCGGCAACGTGCAGGGCGAGGACTTCGGCAACACCTTCACTCCGGCGGCCAACACCATCAATCTGCGGGGGCTGGGTCCGAACCGCACGCTGGTGCTGGTCAACGGCCGCCGCCAGGCCGACTACCCGCTGGCCTACGAGGGCTCGGTGAACGTGGTCAACCTGGCCAACATTCCCAGCGCCCTGATCGAGCGCATCGAGGTGCTCGCCGCGGGTGCGTCGGCGGTGTATGGCTCCGATGCCATCGCCGGCGTGGTCAACATCATCCTCAAGGACCGCTTTGAAGGCGTGGACGTGAATGTGCGCGCCGGCGGCACCCAGCAGGGCGGGGGTGACAACCAGCGCGCGCAGGTGGTCGGTGGCAGTTCCGGCGAGCGTTGGGATGCGCTGTTCGGCTTCGAGTTCGACGTGCGCAAGGCGATCCACGCGCGCCAGCGCGACTTCATGGATTCACTGGACGATGATCCGGCCGGCAAAGCGCCGCAGGCGACCGCGATCGCCTATCGCCGCAATGCTGCCACCGGCCGCAACATCGATCCTGGCGTGAGTGGCTGCGACGCGGCGTCGGACATCTATGGCGGCAGCGTGTTCCGCGCCTTCAACCCGCGTCAGGGCTGGTACTGCGGCAGCAACGAGGCCACCGCCAGCTACTGGACGGTGCAGACCGAGAAGCGCAACCTCAACGGCTACGGCCTGCTGACCTTCCACGTCAACGAGACCACCGACCTGTTCGCCGATCTGGCCGTGGGCAGCGCACGCATCACCAACAACACCCGTGCGCCCACCTGGACCTCGGCCCGCAACTACTTCTACAACCAGACCACCGGCAACCTGGAAAGCTGGTACCGCCGCTTTGCACCCGAGGAAATCGGTGGCCTGCCGCGCAATGCCAACCGTTTCCTGGAAAATTCCTGGTCGTTCAACGTCGGCGCGCGCGGCCAGATCGGTGACAGTGGCTGGGATTATGAAGCGGTCTACAGCCGCTCACGCTACGAAAACCGCACCCGTCGCCCGGTGCTGCTGGCCGGCATCAATGAATACCTGCTGGGCTCGAAGCTGGGCGTGCGCAATGGCGTGGAGGTCTATGCGCCGGACCCGGCGCGCCTGTTCCAGCCGCTGAGCCCGAACGAGTACCAGGACCTGTCCGGCTACCAGGAGAGCCGCAACGCGGCGTGGCTGCAGACCTTCAGCGCCAGCGTCAACGGCCGGTTGTTCGCACTGCCCGGTGGCGACGCCGCGCTGGCTGCGGTGGTCGAGGCCGGCAGCCAGGGTTACCGCAACCGCCCGGACCCGCGCCTGGGCACCGGCGAGTTCTGGAACACCAGCGCCGGCATCGGTGCCGGGGGCGAGCGCGACCGCTATGCCGCCGGCGTGGAGCTGCAGCTGCCGTTGCTGCAGTCGCTGACCACCACCCTGGCCGGTCGCTATGACCAGTACCGTGCCGGCGGCGAGCACATCGGCAAGGCAACCTGGAGCTTCGGCGTCGAGTTCCGCCCGATCGAGAGCCTGTTGATCCGTGGTACGGCGGCGACCAGCTTCCGTGCGCCGGACATGAACTACGTATTCGCCACCGAAACCCGCGGCTACAACCCGGGCATGACCGATTACTGGCGCTGCCGCACCGCAGGCCAGTCGTACGACAACTGTGACTACAACGGCCTGTCGATCGACTACAGCAACCGTGCCAACCCGCAGCTGCAGCCGGAATCGGCCAAGTCGTATGGCTTCGGCGTGGTCTGGTCGCCGCTGGCTGGCCTGGATTTCAGCGCCGACTACTACGACATCCGCATCGACAACGAGGTGACCAGCCTCGATACCAGCCGCATCCTGCGTGACGAGGCCGATTGCCGGTTGGGAAAAACGCTGGGTGGCGAGGCGCGTGACATCGGCTCACCGCTGTGCCAGGACGCGCTGTCGCGGGTGATCCGTAATCCGTCCAATGCCACGGTGCAGCCGGACCAGGTGACCCGCGTGCTGATCAACCCGATCAACGCCGCCTCCGAGTCGGTGCGCGGTCTGGACCTGAAGGGCAACTGGCGTTTCGATGCCGGTCGCTATGGCCACTTCACCACGCGCCTGGCCTACACCGTGGTGCTGGAGCATAAATACCGTCAGTTCTCCGACGACCCCGAGCGCGACATCCGCAATTCGCTGGATGACTACCAGTGGCGCAGCAAGGCCAACGGCAGCATCACCTGGAACCAGGGCGACTGGACCACCACCCTGTATGGCAATCGTTTCGGCTCACTGCCGAAGACCGATGGCAGTGGCCGCATCGCGCCGTACATGACCTACAACGCCAGTGTCTTCCGCCAGTTCGGCGAGAACCTGTCGGTGGGGGTGATCGTCAACAACCTGCGTGACAGCCGCCCGCCGGCGGACAAGAATGGAGGCGGGTGGCCGTTCTATCCGGTCGGCAATTACGACCCGTACGGCCGCCAGTACTGGGTGCAGCTGGACTACCGGTTCCGTTGAACCGGCAGGCGAATGAAAGGCCCGGCAATGCCGGGCTTTTCTTTGTGCACCGCACCGGTGCTGCCGCTGCGCGCATGGCATGCTGTGGCGCTACCCGGAGGAGGATGCGCATGGATGTCAGGGTGTGGAGCGTGATTGCCGTGCTGGCCATTGCCGGTTGCAGCAGCAAGCAGGCGGCCAGCGTGGATGATGCTGCGACCTAAGGTGCACTGTCAGCGGAAAAGAGCGACGTGATCCTGGGCTCGGACAACGCCTTCGCGCAGGCGATCAGCCAGCTCGAACGGGATGCGGCGGGCCAACCGGAAGTGCAGGACCTGACCCGGCTCTACAGGACGGCCGCGACCCGGCTCATCGGCAGCGACGGCACGCTGGTGTCTTTTGCCTGTGGCTACAGCCTGTGTGTCGGCGAGATCCGAAGCCGTACCGATGACGATTTCAATGCCTGGTCCGAGGCGATCGGCATGGACAAGGCAGCCCCGGTCTACAGCCTCGCGACGGCACCGATGACATGGGGGAGGGACCAGCGTGGTGGGCGCTTCGTATTCTCGGTGGATCCGTCAGCCAACGCGATCTCGAGCCGGTGATCCGGTCGCGCCCCGTCGCGTGCCAGCGTCAGGGCAGCGCCTGCTGCAGGTATGACTCGATGACGTAGCTGAAAGGCTGCTGTTGGCGGTCGCGCAGCAGGGCGCGCACCTCCAGGATCACGCCGTGGTCGCCTTCGCCCCGCGGCGGCCAGAACGTCTGGTCGGCCAGGGTCTGGCGCTGGAAACCGAGCGGGCCGACCACGCGGCCGAACGGTTCGTCGGTGCTGTCCAGCACCTGGTTCATGGCAGGGCTGAGATGCTCCGGCAGGTACCAGTTGTCGGCCTCGGAGAGGACGCGGCTGCCACAGACCAGCTGTACGCGGCGGTAGCGCAGCTCGGCGCCGGGTGCCGCACCCAGTGCCTGCAGTACGTCGGCCGGGGCCGGCTTGTCCTGGCCGTGCACACGCACCGCGCGCACCCGCGCCTGTTCGGCCAGGCCGTGTTCGGCGCACCAGTGTTCCAAAGTGGCGGTGGCGCTCTGCCCGGACAGCACGCGCTGGTGCAGGCGCTCGACCAGTGCAGCAGGGGCGATGCGCTGCTGGCCGGGCGGTGACTGCAGCGGCGCGGCAGCCGCGGCATCGGTGGCGGACAGGCTGGCGATCGGGGCGGCGGCAAGCAGGGACGCGGCCTGCCAGCGGCGGAGACGATCGTGGCGGTCGGACGGGCCCATGCGGCATCACAGCGGAAACAGGCGCCCATGGTACCCGTTCAGGCGTGTGCACGGCGTGGCTGCGACCGGTTGTCGCAGGGCAATCATCGTTCTGGTGAATGTGTGCCATCCAGATATTTCGTTGGCCGATGGCTGTGCCGAGGCGCACGATGGCGCCATTCTTGGCTTTCCGGGAGTTCCCGATGACCCTCCAGTTCGTCCATGGCGGTGTGGACCGCAACGGTATGCCACTGCATTTCCATATCCGTGATGGCCGCATCAGCGGCCTCAATGCAGATGACAGGCCTGCTGATGGGGCGGATTGCATCGACCTGGAGGGTCTCGCGGTCCTGCCCGGCCTGGTGGACGGCCATATCCACCTGGACAAGAGCTTCGTCGGTGACCAGTGGCACCCACACCAGCCTGTGAACAGCCTGCGTGAACGGTTGGCGGTGGAAAAGGCGGCGGTGGCCGGCGCAGCACCGATGGTGGATCGCGCCGAGGCCTTGATCCGCCAGTGCAGCGGCTTCGGCACGGTGGCGATGCGCTGCCATGTCGATATCGATGGCGGCACCGGACTGCGCCACCTTGAAGCGGTGCGCGAGGCAGCACTGCGCTGCGCCGACATCATGCGCATCCAGCTGGTGGCGTTCCCGCAGGCAGGCGTGATGTCCTGTGCGGGCACCGCCGCTGTGCTGGAGCAGGCGATTGCGGCGGGCGTGGAAGTGCTGGGCGGAATTGATCCGACCACCCTCGATGGCGATGCCGAAGGCCAGTTGGCAGTGCTGTTCGGCCTGGCCGAGCGCTATGGTGTGCAATTGGACATCCATCTGCATGAGCCGGGCGAGACCGGTCTGGCCCAGTTGCTGCGCATTGCCGCGCGCACCCGGGCTGCCGGTCTACGGGGGCGCGTTGCTGTCAGCCATGCCTATTCGTTGGGCGAGGTGCCTCTGGCGCGCGCGCTGCAGGTGGGCGAAGCGCTGGCCACGGCCGGCGTGGCAATCATGAGCAATGCACCCGGCGATCATCCATTCCCACCGCTGCGCGCGCTGCATGATGCTGGTGTGCGCGTGTTCGCCGGCAACGACAACATCCGCGACTGCTGGTGGCCCTATGGCAATGGCGACCTGCTGCAGCGGGCGATGCTGCTCGGCTATCGCTCGGGCTTCTACACCGATGACGACCTGATGCTGGCGCTGGACATGGTCACCACCCATGCCGCACAGGTGATCGGTCTGCCGCGCTACGGTATTGCCGAAGGCCTGCCGGCCACGTTCGTGGCGGTGCGCGCCGACCACGGCCCGGCCGCGGTGGCTGCGGTGCCGGTGGAGCGCCGCGTGGTGGTTGATGGTCGCTGGCTGTAGATCCACGCCGCGCCAACCCCCTTGTAGCGCCGAGCCATGCCCGGCGGCATTCAGGCGTAATCGTCGGCGCGGGTAGCGACGAATTCTTCCAGCCATGCCAGCAGATGTGCGATGTCGATGACCTCGCCCTGTTCGACGCGCTTGAGCAGCAGCGTGCTGGCGCCGATCTGCAGGCTGCTGTCGGCATAGCGCAGCACTGCATCGATGCCCCAGGCATCGGTGACCTGCATCCAGGCCAGGCCAGGCACGCGTTGCGCCAGAGTGTCACCGAACGCGACGCCCAGGGCTTCCCAGCCATCGCAGTCGTCACGATCGATCAGCTCGGCATCGACCACGCGCTGCAGGGTTGTGGCCGCCAGCGGCCACTGCACCGGCAACGTCGGGAAGCCCACAGCCACGCGCGCGGCGATCAGCGAGCGCTGGTGCTGCAGATGCGTCTGCAGGGCCGCGGGTAGGGGATCGAAGCGGGTCGAGGGTTGGTCGGACATGGCGAGGCGCCGTGGAGCACGGAAACAACGGGCACTGTACGAGGCGATGATGCCTGCCGTGCGGCAGGATTGATCAGATATCGATGATCAATGCGCGAGATCCACGCACATGGGGTCAGATCCGTTTTCCTACGGAAAACGGATCTGACCCCACGCCAGGCAATGCGGCTGTCGAGGTTGCCGGCCCGCGGCCGGCAACACCTCAGGTGCGGTGGTCAATCCGGTTCGTGCTGTACCTGCCGCCACAGCTCGCTGGCCAGTGCCCGCACCGCATCATCGGCATCGGCACGATGCAGCAGGCCGATCTCGTAGTTGTCGATCACCGGCAGGTCGCGCTCGCCATCGATGATGCGGTGCTCGCGGGTGACTGCGCGACGCGGCAGCAGGCTGATGCCGATGCCATCGGCCACCGCGCCCTGGATGCCACTCAGCGACGAACTGGTGAAGGCAATGCGCCAACGCAGGCCCAAGGCCTCCACGGCGTGGATCATCTCGTCGCGGTACAGCCCTCGCGGCGGGAAGGTGACCAGCGGCAGCGGCTCCTGCTGCAGGCAGCTGCTGCGCAGGCTGTCGATCCAGTGCATCGGCTCGCGCCGGCAATGCACCGCCTGGCGGCTGTTGCGGCGCTGCTTGACCAGCACCAGGTCCAGCTCGCCGTGGTCGAAGCCGTGCGCCAGGTCACGGCTCAGCCCGCTGCTGATCTCCAGCTTCACCTGCGGGTGGCGGCGGCTGAAAGCGGCCAGCATGCGGGTGGTCTGCGGGTTGACGAAGTCCTCCGGCACGCCGATGCGCACGGCGGTTTCCACCGTTGCGCCGGCCAGGGCTTGGGCCATTTCGTCGTTCAGATCCAGCATGCGCCGCGCGTAGCCGAGCAGGGTGTGGCCGGCGTCAGTGGGGTGCACGTCGCGGTGGCCGCGCTCAAGCAGGCGATGCCCGGCCAGTTCCTCCAGCCGGCGTACCTTCTGGCTGACCGTGGACTGGGTCGAATGCAGGCGCGTGGCCGCCGTGGTGAAGCTGCCGCAGTCGGCGACCATCACCAGCGCCCGAAGCAGGTCCAGCTCGAACAGAGTTCTATTCGATTTGGAACTGTCTTGCATTTGAACATTTCACTTCTGGATACCGAGGCCGACTTCTACCATGCAGGACGGGGGCCGGCAATGCCCGGCTGTTGCTACCGTCACGCTGCGTTCCGTGGCGACGGACATGAGGAGACACTGCCATGCGCTTCCGTCGTTCCCTTCGCTGGCCCGCACCTATGGCGCGCATGCTGCTGCTATGCCTTCTGGCCATGGTCACCCCTGCCTGCACTGCGACCCCCAAGGCTGATGGGGGGATCCGACTGCGCGATGCCGCCAGCCGTGGCGACGCCGATGCCGTACGCGAGGCGATCGAGCAGGGGGCCGATCTGGAGGCGCGTGACGGCCAGGGCCGCTCCGCGTTGTTACTGGCGACCCATGGCAACCACGTGGATGCCGCGCGCGAGTTGATCGAGGCCGGTGCCGACGTCAACGCCAAGGATGCGCTGCAGGACAGCGCCTACCTGTACGCCGGCGCGCGTGGCCTTGACGAGATCCTGGCGATGACCCTGGCGCATGGTGCCGATCTTCGCAGCACCAACCGCTATGGCGGAACCGCGCTGATTCCCGCCGCCGAGCGCGGCCATGTCGCCACCGTGCGCACGCTGCTGCGGGCCGGCGTGGCGGTGGACCATGTCAACCGCCTGCACTGGACCGCGCTGCTGGAAGCGATCCTGCTCGGCGACGGCGGTGCGCGCCATGCACAGATCGTGCAGCTGCTGCTGGAGGCCGGTGCCGACCCGGAGCTGGCCGACGGTGATGGCGTTACACCGCTGGCCCATGCCCGTCAGCGCGGCTATACCGACATTGAAACGCTGCTGCGCCAGCACGGCGCAACGCGCTGATACAGAGCCCCTTCCACCCCGCACGCTGGTCGTGCCCACCAGGATGCTGTCCATGTTCCGTTCCCGTCCGTTGTCCCTCGCCATCCTTCTTGCGGTGGCACCGCTGTCGGCTTCTGCCGCCGAGCGCGCCGACCTGTTGATCCGCAACGCCACCGTGGTCGATGTCGAGCACGCCAGCACCGTGGCCGGGCAGAGTGTGGTGATCCGTGGCGAGGACATCGTCGCCGTCGGCCCGGACGCGCAGCTGCGCAGCCAGTGGAGCGCCGCCCGCCAGATCGACGCCAAGGGCAAGTACCTGATCCCCGGCCTGTGGGACATGCATGTGCACTTCGGTGGTGGCCCGGCGCTGATCGAGGAGAACAAGGCGCTGCTGCCGCTGTACATCGCGCACGGCATCACCACCGTGCGTGACTGCTCAGGCGACCTGCCCGGGCAGGTGCTGCAGTGGCGTGGCGAGATCGCCAAGGGCACGCTGTTCGGCCCGCGCCTGCTCAGTTCGGGCGCGAAGATCGAAGGCATCAAGCCGGTCTGGAAGGGCACCATCGAGGTGGGCAGTGAGGCCGATGTCGACAAGGCCATCACTCGCCTGCAGCACGACAAGGTCGACTTCGTGAAGATCACCGACAGCACGCTGAAGCCGGAACTGTTCCTGTACTCGGCCAGTGCGGCGCGCAAGGCGGGCTTCAAGGCGTCGGGCCATATTCCGATGGCGTTGACGGTGGAGCAGGCGGTCGATGCCGGCCTGGCTTCGATCGAGCACCTGGACTACGCGTTCAAGGCCGGCAGCAGGGACGAGGCGCAGATCGCCGCCGACTTCGGCGCCGGCCGCATCGACCGCGCCGAAGCCAACCGCCGCCTCGACGCCAGCTTCGACCGTGACACCGCGATGCACGCCTACCGTGATTTCGCCAAGCGCGGCGTGTTCGTGACCCCGACCCTCAACGGTGGCCGCATCCTGGATTTCCTTGACCAGGACGACCATGCCAACGATCCGTACCTGGCCTACATCGGTCCGGGCCTGCGCGCGACCTACCAGTGGCGCGTGGACCGTGCAGCGAAGGCGACGCCGGCACAGATCGAAGCGCGCCACGCGCAGTACCACCAGGTAGCGGCCGTGCTGCCGTTGCTGCAGGAGGCGGGCGTGACGATCATTGCCGGCACCGATGCGGGCTTCCTCAACTCGTTCAACTTCCCGGGCATCGCCCTGCACCAGGAACTGCAGCTGTTCGTGAAGGAAGGGCTGAGCGCGCCGCAGGCATTGTCGGCGGCGACCCGTTCCGGACCGGCCTGGTTCGGCCAGATGGACCGCTATGGTGGTGTCGCGCAGGGCAAGGCTGCCGACCTGGTACTGCTGACCGCCAACCCGCTGCAGGACATCGCCGCCACCGAGAAGATCGACAGCGTGATCCTGCGCGGCAACGTGTATGACCGCGCCGCGCTGGACAGGATGCTGGCTGATACCAAGGCCAAGGTGGCCGCGTGGAATGCCGAGGCTGCCAAGGCCAACTGATGCCCCCGGGGTCGGATTCCTTTCCTTCGGAAAGGGATCCGACCCCGACCGACGCCCTTGCTTCCGGCACGGGAAGGATCGGGCATGGGCGCCTAGCATGGTGGCCGGTTCCCGTTCGACGCCGTGCATGTCCGCTGCCCCCGCCTGTGTGTTGCCTGCCCCCGAAGCACCGTTGTCGTTGCCGCGCCCACGCGTGGTCATGCTGGGATTGTGGGCGCTGCTGATCGCCACCGCGGTGCCGGCGGTGCACCTGAGCCAGCAACCGGGTGGTCTGGTTCCAGCGGCGTTGTTCATCGTCGGTGCCGAGCTGCCCTGGATGCTGGCGACGCCAGCGCTGTGGGCGGCCTGCCGGCGCTGGCCCTTGCCGGGACGGCGCCCCCTGATCGGCTGGTTGTTGCTGGGCCTGCTGCTGACACCGGCATTGACTGCGCTGGGCTGGGGGCTGGGCCATCTGCTGCTGCAGCTGTGGCAGGCGCAGCCGCTGCCGTCGTCGCGCCACGTGGCCCGAGCAATCGGCGTTACCACGTTGTTCGCCTTTCCCACCTTCATCGCAGTGGCCGGTACCGGTCACGGCCTGGCGTGGTTGCAGCGGCTGAACGCGCAATCGCAGGCCCTGCGACTTGCCCGCGAGGTCGCACTGCGACAACACCTCCAGCACCATTTCCTGTTCAACGCACTCAATGCCATCGGTGGCCTGGCGCTGCTGCGTCCACTGGCGGCGGACGCGGCCCTGGTGCAGTTGTCCTCGTTGCTGCGCGACACCCTGCAATGCCCGGCGCAACGTCCGCTGGCGGATGAGCTGGGCGCTGTACAGGATTACGTGTCCCTGCAGTCGCTGTTGCATGACGAGGCGTTGCATCTGCACCTGCAGGCCAGCGCCGAGGCCCTGCACTGGCCGGTGCCGGGGCTGCTGCTGCAGCCGCTGATCGAGAACGCCGTGCTGCATAGTGGCTGGCAGGCGGGGGATCCTCGTCTGCAGATCGAGCTGAAAGCGGAGGTGCAGGGTAGCGGGTTGGAGGTGGCCGTGTTCAATCCCTGCCTGCGTCCTGCGCGCAACGAAGGCCTCGGCAGTGGCCTGGCCACACTGCAGCGCCGGTTGGCGATGATCGGCGGCCATGTGCAGGCCGGCCACAGCGGCAGCGGCTACAGAGTCTGCCTGTTCCTGCCGGAACCGATGGCATGATGCGCCCGTTGAGCGTGCTGCTGGTGGATGACGTGGCATTGGCGCGTCACCGCCTGCGTGAGCTGCTGGCGCACATTCCGCCGGTCAGGGTCGATGCTGAAGCGGCCAGCCTGGACCAGGCACGCAAGCACCTGCAGGGGCGGCGCTTCGATCTGTTGCTGCTGGATCTGGTACTGCCCGATGGCCGCGGCTGGGAACTGCCGGCGCAGCAGCCTGCACTGGCTGCGCACACCATCTTCGTGACCGCACTGCCACAGCATGCGCTGCAGGCTTTCGAGCTGGGGGTGGCCGACTATCTGCTCAAGCCGGTCGCGCTGCCACGACTACAGGAAGCGATCACGCGGGTGCGTCGCCTGGCCGGGCTGCTCGACGATGGGCAGGCCAATACGCAGGTTCTGGCCGTGCCGGCGGTGGGTGGAACACAGTACGTACCGTTGGCGCAGATCGACTACATCGACATGGCCGGGCACTATGCGTGTGTCCACGTCGGGCAGCGCCTGCATCTGCTGCGCGAGACGATCGCGCGGTTGGCCGAGCGCCTGGCGCCGGGCGGCCTGCTGCGCGTGCATCGCTCGGTGCTGGTCAATCCGTTGCGCGTGCAGGGCGTGGTCGAGCGTCACAACGGGGATGCGCTGCTTGAGCTGGCCGGGGGCGCGCAGGTGCCGGTCAGTCGCAGCTATCGCACCGCCTTGGCGTCCGCTCTGGACGCGCGGCTGAAACACCGTTGAGGCCAGCCGCGGCACGGTTGGCACCATCGACGCCGGTTCCTGCGGTACATGCCGCTCCCTCCGGGCACCCTCTCCCTTTTGCGGACGAGGGCAGGACATGCGGAAACGAGCGGGGTGGGGATGGTTGCTGTGTGCGCTGGCGATTCCGGCGATGGCCGATGTCCGCGTTGAGGTTGATGACCAGCACGGGCGTGCCGATCGTATTCCGGTGATCAAGGTCGAGGGCCTTGCCGTCGCCGAGACGGTGCGCCTGCGCCTGTCGATGCAGGACAGCCGGGGCCAGCGCTGGCAGTCAGAGGCCGTGCTGCGTGCCGATCTGCGTGGCCAGGTCGATACCACCGGCAGCGGATCGGAGCAGGGCAGCTACCGGGGCATCGATGCGGGCGGACTGATCTGGTCGATGCAGCCGCAGCAGAGGCGCGCCAGTGCAATGCCGCTGAATTGGCGACGCGCGGCCGATGGCATGGGCTTCCTGCCGCAGACGTTCGAACTGGAGGTTGAGCGGGCCGGTTCGGTCGTTGCACGGCAGACCCTGCAACGTCACCTGATGCTGCCTGGGGTGCGGGTGCAACGGGTCGATATCGGCGGGCGCGAGGCGCGTCTGTACCTGCCAGCGGACAGGCCCGCCCGGACACGAGGGCCGGCGCTGGTGACGCTGGGTGGCGCGGAAGGCGGCTTCGAGGGCGGCGACCAGTACGCCGCCTGGTTGGCCAGCAACGGCTACATCGCCGTGTCGATTGCGTGGTATCGCGGGCCCGGTGTGCCCAAGGATCTGATTGACGTGCCGCTGGAGACCGTTCGTGATGCGGTGCACTGGCTTCAGCGGCAGCCTGGCGTGGATCCGCAGCGGGTCGGTCTGCTGGGCGGTTCCTGGGGCGGGATCGCAACCATGGCCACCGCCGTCCATCTGCCCACGCTGCGCGCGGCGGTGTCCTGGGTTGGCAGCCCGGCTCCGTTCCGTGGCATTGCGCGCGACGTTGCCCCGGCCGATTTCAGGGCCGTGGATCGCTCACCCCTGAGTTGGCAGGGCAAACCGCTGGCGTGGCTGCCGTATCGGGAGGATGTGGACTGGGGACGGCCGGGGCCGCAGTGGGCGCCTGCATTGCAGGCGGCGATGCTGCCGATCGAAACGATCGCTGCACGGACATTGTGGGTGGGAGGCGGCGATGACCGCCTGGGCGACTCCGGCGTGATGATGGCCGTTGCCCAGCGTCGGTTGGCCGAAGCAGGGCGAGGTGATCGCGACCGGTTCCTCTACTACCCCGATGCGGGGCATCTGATCACGCCGATTCTTCAGCCGAGCTCCCATCGCCATGACGTGGGTCCGTTCCTTGAAGTCGGGGGCACCGCCGAAGGCCATGCGCGCGCCGACCGTGAAGTGGGCCCGGCCGTGCTGGCGTTCCTGGCCGAGGCGTTGTGAGCGGGCGCTAATGCGTTGCCGGCCGCATGCCGTGCAACTGCGGAAGTGCGGCCTTCATCGCTTCGATGAAGGCGCGCAGCCGTGGCGGCTGCTGGCGCGCGGCAGGAAACACGACGTGTACCGGCAGTGCCGGCGCCTGCCAGTCCGGCAGCAACTGCACCAGGCGCCCTTGTGCCAGGTCCTCGGCAACCAGCCAGGCCGAGACCACCGCCGCGCCCAGCCCGGCGCGTGCAGCCTGCTGCACCACGAACAGGTTGTCGCTGAGCAGGCGTGGGCTGATCGAAAGGGTGTGCGCACGCCCCTGCGCGTCGTGCAGCAGCAGGCGTTCGCGGTAGTAGGTGACCAGCGAGATCCACGGTAGGGACTGCGCCTGTTCCGGCGTACTCACCGCAGTGTCCTGCACCAGCGACGGCGCCGCTACGACGATGCGCGGCACCTCGGCCAGTGGCAGTGCCACCATGCGCGGCTCGTCGACAGGGCCCACCCGCACCGCGCAGTCGATGCCTTCTGCGATGAAATCCGGGCGACGATCTTCAAGGATCCACTCCAGGCTCAGCTGCGGGTGCTCGGCGAGGAATGCGAGCATGGTCGGCAGCAGCTGCGCCTGGCCAAAGGCGTGCGGCACCATCACCCGCAGGCGTCCGCGCAGCGTTTCTGGTTCGCCCTGGAGTTCGGCCTGCAGCGACTCCCATTCGTCGACCACGCGCTGCGCATGACGCTGGCAGCGCAGCCCGTCCTCGGTCAGTTGCAGGCCATGGGTGGAGCGCTGCAGCAGGCGCAGGCCCAGCTGCCGCTCCAGTGCCTGCAGGCGGCGGCTGACGGTGGGCTGGGTGGTTCCCAGCTGCTCGGCTGCGGCCGACAGGCTGCCGGCATCGACGATGCGCAGGAAGGTACGCAGCAAGTCCAGGCGATCGGCGCCGGTGGCGAGGTCTGTCATGCGCAGGGCGTATGAAGGGTATGCGAATCAGCCTACTACAGACGTTGGGTGAATATGGGCACGATACGCCCACTTCCTCCACCGGACTTCCCCATGTCTACCCCCTCGCTGTCCGTCGCCGCACCCGCGACCGCGCCTTCCACCCCATTGGTGCTGGCGATGGCGGCCGGTGCCGGCTTCTCTGTGGCCTCGCTCTACTACAGCCAACCGATGCTGGGCCTGATCGCCCAGGATCTCGGCGCGGGGGAGCGCGCGGCCGGCCTGGTGCCGACCCTGACCCAGCTGGGGTATGCGCTGGGCATCCTGCTGCTGGCACCGTTGGGTGACCGTTTCGACCGCCGTACCCTGATCCTGTTGAAATCCGCGCTGCTGGCGCTGGCACTCGGCGCGGCAGCGATGGCCGGGCACCTGCCGGGCCTGCTGATGGCCAGCCTGCTGGTGGGGCTGATGGCCACGCTGGCGCAGGACATCGTGCCGGCCGCTGCGGTGCTGGCGCCGGATGCGCAGCGCGGGCAGATCGTCGGCCGGGTGATGACCGGCCTGTTGCTTGGCATCCTGCTGTCACGGGTGGTCAGTGGCGTGGTGGCCGAGGCGTGGGGCTGGCGTACCCAGTTCGTGCTGGCTGCGTTGTCGGTGGCGGCGATGGGCGCGGTGATGGCGCGTGCGCTGCCGCGTTTTGCACCGACCAGCACGCTGCGCTATCCGGCATTGTTGGGTTCGTTGCTGGCGTTGTGGCGCGAGCAGCCGCAGCTGCGCCGTGCGGTGGCCAGCCAGTCGTTGCTGGCGGTGGGCTTCAGCGCGTTCTGGTCGACCCTGGCGCTGATGCTGCATGCACGGTTGGGGCTGGGTAGTGCCGCAGCGGGTGCATTCGGCATCGCCGGTGCGGCCGGTGCGCTGGCCGCACCGTTCGCCGGCCGCTTCGCCGATCGATTGGGGTGCCACGCGGTGGCGCGGCTGGCGATCGCGGTGGCGCTGCTGGGTTTCGGCCTGCTGCTGGCCGAGACCTGGCTGCCGGCCGTCGCGCTGCTGCCGCTGCTGGTGGTGAGCGCGCTGCTGTTCGACTTCGGGTTCCAGTCGGCGCTGGTGGCGCACCAGACGCTGGTCTACGGCCTGGTGCCGCCGGCACGCAGTCGCCTCAATGCGCTGCTGTTCACTGGCATGTTCATCGGTATGGCGGCAGGTGGCGCGCTGGGCAGCCTGGCGCTGGCGCAGTGGGGATGGCACGGCGTGGCCTGGCTGGCGGTGGTGTGTGCGGGCGGCAGCCTGCTGCTGCGTTTGAAGTAAGGGGGGGCGTTCGGCAGGGCTTGCAGCCCTGCACCTGCTGGAGGCAACAGCAACAGCAACAGCAACAGCAACGGCACCAGCAACGGCGGGGTTCCTGTAGGTAGGCGGGATGGGTCCGGTTGCGGGGGACGCCGTGAATCCGTCCATGGAGGCTCGGTCGCGCCATCCATGGCGCTCACGCCCCCGCAACCGGACCCACCCCGCCTTCGACAGGTTCCTGCCCCCCCCCCGCCATCCACCGGTTCCTGGGGTCTTTTGGAACGGCTCTTGGGGGTCAGATCCGTTTCCCAAGGAAAAACGGATCTGACCCCTGATTGATTTCGATATGCGACAGAAGTGTCGACCAAGGTCGACACCTACCGACAGCCGCAGGAATCTGTCAGAGGTGGGGCGGTGTCGGAGTGCGGGGTGTCCGCGGCATGGATGCCGCGGCCAAGCCCCCATGGACGGGTTCACGGCGTCCCCGCAGTCCGACACCGCCCCGCCATCCCACGGAATCCATGCTCTTGCTGTTGTTGTTGAGGTTGCCGGCCAGCGGCCGGCACTACCGCAGGTGCAGGGCTGCAAGCCCTGCCGCCCCCCCTAATCGTGCCCGCTGTCGTCCAGGCTGATGATGCCGCGCCGCAGTGCCTGGGTGACCGCATGCGTGCGGTCACCGACGCCGAGCTTGTCCATCAGGCTCTTCATGTGCGCCTTCACCGTCTGCTCGGAAATCTGCATGCGCTCGCCGATGCGCTTGTTCGACAGGCCACCGGCTACGTGACGCAGCACCTCGGTCTCGCGGGGCGACAAGCGGTCTTCCACCACGTGCGCGGCGATGCTGGCGGCCACCGCCGGGGGAATCGGTGCGCGCCGGCCGCCGGCGACCATGCGAATGGTGTCGACCAGCTCGTGGCGCAGCATGTCCTTAAGCAGGTAGGCGCTGGCGCCGGCCTGCAGCGCCCGCACCGCGCGCACATCGCCGCGGTAGGTGGTCAGCACGATGATGCGCGCACGCGGGTCCATCGCGCGGATCCGCACGATTGCTTCGACGCCATCCAGGCGTGGCATCTGCAGGTCCATCAGCACCACGTCCGGCTGCAGCTGCTGGTAGCGTGCGATGGCTTCCTCGCCATCGGCGGCCTCGCCGAGCAGGCGCAGGTCGGAATGGGCGCCCAGCAGCGCCGCCAGGCCGTCACGCAGCAACGGGTGGTCGTCGACCACCAGCACGCCGATCGGGGCAGGGTTCTCAGTCATGGTTTGCTTTACTCCAGGGCCAGCGCCAACGTGAGGGGCGGCGGTGATACAGGCGCCGCGCGGGAACCGCCAGCGCTACTTCCGTACCCAGTCCGGGGCGGGTCCACAGCTGCAGCTCGGCACCGAGCCGCTGTGCACGCTCGCGCATCCCCTGCAGTCCCCAATGGCCGTGCCCAGCGTCTTCATCGGTGATGCCGACACCGTCATCCCGCACGTGCAGCAGGAAGCAGCGCGTGCCGTAGGACAGCTCCACTTCGATCGCGCTGGCATTGGCATGGCGCAGCGCATTGCGGATCGCCTCGCGTCCGATCAGGAACACTTCCTCGGCGGCATCGCTCTGCAGCGGCGGCAGCGCACCTTCCACGGTCAGGCGCAACGGATTGGTACCGTGCCCGGCGTACTCGGCATGCACATCGGCCAGTGCCGAAGCGAGGTCGCGACCCGCGAACGGCCCCTCGCGCAGCGCATTGACCCGCTCGCGACCCTCGGCCAGATTGCGTTCGGCCAGTTGCATCGCTGACTCCAGCTGGCCGCGTACCGGCTCCGGGGTCTGGGGTGACTGGCTGATCGCGTGCAGGCGCAGGATCAGGCCCTGGCTTCCCTGCAGCAGGGTGTCGTGCAGGTCGCGCGCGATGCGTTCGCGCTCGCCGTTGCGTTCCTGCAGGCGCGCGCGGAACAGCGCGGCCAGCTGCCCGCTGCGGATGCGTACCGCCATCACCAGCAGCGCGAGTATCGCGGCTGCGCACAGCAGCTTGAACCACACGGTCTGCATGAAGGTGGGCGCGATACGGAAGCTGCGGCTGGCCGGCGCCGTACTCCAGATGCCGTCTTCATTTGCCGCTTCCACTTCGAAGCGGTAACTGCCCGGCGCCAGGTTGGTGTAGTACGCGCGCGTGCTGCTGCCGGCGTCCTGCCAGCCATCATCGACGCCGGACAGGCGGTAGCGGTAGCGGTTGCGCTCCGGGCGGGCCAGGGACAGGGCCACATAATCAATCTGCAGCTGGCTGGTGCCGGCCGGCAGGCGCAGACCGTCCCGCAGGGGCTGCTGCTCGCTGCCGTACAGCACGTCACCGATGCGCACGCTGGGGGCCATCGCATTGATGTGCGAACGGTGGGTGTCCAGCCAGGCCAGGCCCTGGTTGGTGGCCAGCCACAACAGGCCATCGTCGGCCAGGACAGCCGTGGAGATCGGCCCGCTCTGCAGGGCGATACCCGGCATGCCGTCCACGGCATCGAACAGGCGCGGCGCAACCTGCGATCCCGAGCGCAGTGCGCGGCGCAGCAGGTTGCTTTCCAGCCTTACCAGGCCACGGCTTCCATTCAGCCACAGGTGCCCGTGCGCATCGGCGACCATGCCGGTGATGCCTTCGAGCACCCCAGCCATATCGGTGCGTACCGCGGTGAAACGTCCCTCGCCGATGCGAGCGGCCAGCCCGGCTTCGCCGGCGACCAGCAGCAGGTCCTGGTGATGCAGCATCGCCGTGATCGGCCCCACCGACAGGCCCTGGCTGGCATCGAAGTTCTCGATGCGGTTCGCACTCATCCGGCGCAGGCGGCCGTCGGCATAGCCAAGCAGCAGCTGGCCTTGGGCATCCAGCGCCAGCGACGAGCAGGCCTGCTCGGGCAGGCGGATCTCGCGCTGCCACTGGCCGAGCTGGTAGTGCAGCACCCCGCGTTCGCCGGTGCACACCCAGGCCTGCGCGTCGTCGGGGAACAGCAGCGCATGCAGCGGTTGCCCGGTGAACGGCGCCGGCAGCGGGATCAACGAGGTACGGCCGGCGACCGTGCGCGCAAGATTGACCCAGTCGAACTGCCAGATTGGCGTGGCTGCCTGGCGTGCGGCGGACTGCAGTTGCATGGCGCTGCCATCCAGCAGGGTACGTCCCAGGTCGTACGGCTTGAGGTCTTCGCCGTAGCCATACACGCGGCCATCGCTGGCCCGCACCAGCGAGCGGTAGGGATCACTCGGGCCAACCGCCAGGGTGTGCACGCTGCGTGCGCGGAAGCGGTTGAGGCCGAGATTGGTGCCAACCCAGAGATTGCCTTCGCGATCGACGATGATCGGCACCGCCGAGGTGGCGGTCAGTCCGTGCGGTGAATCGAAGCGCTCCATGCGCACGGCCCGGGTGCCGTCGAAGGTGATGCGGGCGACGCCGCCGTGCGGGCTCATCGTGGCCCACAGCGCGCCATCGGCAGTGAACTGCAGGCGCGCAGCAACCAGTTCCGGAAGACGCCGCGCTTCACGTTCGCCAGCCGCCAACAGGCCCTGCGCGTTGGCCAGGGGGGAGGTGCCGCGCACCCGGTCGGCCAGCCACACTTCACCCTGCGGGCTTTCAGCAAGCGTTGCCATCTGCGAGACGGCGATGCCGGTGTCTTCGAACGCGGGCTGACCGGGCGCACGCATCCAGATCTTCAGGTCGGCCAGTACCCAGAACCTGCCCCGGCTGTCGTGCAGCACCCACTGCACTCGGCGCTCGGGCAGGCCGGCAGCGGCCGGCAGTGGCTGCCAGCGTTGTCCGTCAAAGCGGCGCAGTCCGCCATTGATCGCCGCCCACAGCTGGCCCTCGCGATCCTGGCTGAAGTGCGGGACCACGCCGACCGGCACCCCTTGCTCGTGGCCGTAGCTGTGCAGCCGCCCCTGCGCGAACCGGCTGATGCCGGCCTGGAAGTAGCCGATCCACAGGGCGCCATCGCGGCCCTGTGCCAGCGTGACCATGTTGGTGGACGGGAACTGGTTGTCGACGGGCGCCGCCTGCCGTTCGAAACGACGGCCATCGAAGCGGTACAGGCCCGAGCCCGTGGCCAGCCACAGCAGGCCGTCGCGGTCCTGGCTGATGTCCCAGATGTCGCCTGGAGCGCCCTGGCCGACGCGCCAGGCGGTGTGCTCGTAATCGGGCAGCCCGCCGCTCACTGGCGGGCGCTGCACGGCAAGAGCGGGCAGGGCGGTCAACAGCAGCAGGCACGTCAGCAGCGTCGGCAGGCGACGCAGGAACGGGAAGGGGCAGCCTCGCATGGCGCGCATTCTGGCAGGTGCGGGGCAGTCCCGGGTGACCCGAACGGGGTAGGCGCCCGGCGCCCCGGTCGGCTATCACGCCGACATGTTCCCCGGAGCCCGGCCATGCAGCGCCTGTTCGTGATGTTTCCCGATCGTGGCCCGGGCGTCGGTCTGCTGTGGCTGCGGTTGTGCCTGTCTGCGGCACTGTGCATGCCCGGCACGCATGCGGGTGGGTGGTCGGCGCTGTGCCTGCTGGCAGTGCCGATGCTCATGCTGGGTGTATTGACGCCACTGGCGGTGCCGATAGCGGCCGTGGGCATGCTCGTGCAGCAGGCTCCGTGGCCACAGGTGGTGCTGCCGTTAGCGCTGTTGATGCTTGGTCCTGGCGCCTATTCAGTGGATGCGCGGTTGTTCGGGCGCCGTCTGCTCGGCCGTCGGCCTCCCCCATTCGGGTAGGTGCTGGCCTCGACCGACGGGGGTAGGGCATCGCGCGCACGCGCCGCACCATGGGCCACCCCCTCACGGCGTCCTCGATGGCCACCGTCCTTCCACCTGCCCCCCCCGCCGCGTCGCTGGCACCGCAGCAGGCCGCCGCGTTGCAGCGCGCTCTGCGCTATGTCGATGAACACCTGTCACAGCCGCTGCGGGTCACCGAACTGGCGGCCGCCGCCTGCGTCAGTCGCTTCCATCTGGTGCGCCTGTTCCGCAGCGGTACCGGCGCCAGCCCGCTGCGCTATGTACGCCGCCGCCGTATCGAACGTGCGCGCCAGCTGTTGTCGGCCCAGCATCTGCCGATGTCCTGCCTGGCGCAGCAGCTGGGCTTCTTTGACCAGAGTCATTTCGTCCGCAGCTTCCGCGCAGAGACGGGCTGCAGTCCCGGCCAGTACCTGGCCGGTGATGCCGCCCTCCTGCTTCCCCCAGACCTTGATTCCAACGGAGTCCACGCATGAACCTTGCAACCGCCACGCCCGCTCCTTCCCTGCTGTCACCGACCGACCATGCGCTGGTACTGATCGACTTCCAGTCGCAGATGGCCTTTGCCACCCATACCATCGACATCTCCGCGCTGCGCAACAACGTGGCGCTGATCGGCAAGGGCGCCAAGGGCTTCAACGTGCCGGTGCTGTTGACCACGGTGGCCGAAGCCTCGTTCTCCGGCCCGATGTTCCCGGAACTGCCTGCGATCTTCCCGGGCCAGCGTGTGTTCGACCGCACCTCGATGAACACCTGGGAAGACCAGCCGGTGATCGACGAGATCAACCGCATCGGCAAGCGTCGGCTGGTGATGGCCGGGCTGTGGACCAGTGTCTGCATCGTGGGCCCGGCCCTGTCGGCACTGGCGCAGGGCTTCGAGGTCCATGTGATCACCGATGCCTGCGGCGACGTCAGCGAGGAAGCGCACGAGCGCGCGATCACCCGCATGGTGCAGGCCGGTGCGGTGCCGATGACCAGCGTGCAGTACCTGCTGGAGCTGCAGCGCGACTGGGCACGCGGTGAAACCTACGATCTGACCACCGGCATCGCGCGCGATCATGCGGGTGGCTACGGCATCGGCATCCAGTACGCCAAGCGCATGTTCGGCGCGCAGGAAGGCGGGCACTGAGCATGCTGGCCGGCCATGGCCTCGACCTGGCCCTGCTGATGCTGCGCGTGGCGGCAGGAGGCTTCCTGCTGCCGCACGCACTGGGCAAGCTGTTCGGCTGGTTCGGTGGTCCGGGGTTGTCCGGTTTCGGCACCGAACTGCGCGGCTTCGGGTTGCCATCGGCAGCGCCGTTGCCGCTGCTGCTGGCGTTGACACAGGTGGCGTCCGGCCTGGCCGTGCTGCTTGGCTGGCAGACCCGCATTGCCGCGCTGGCGGCAGCGGCCTTCATCGGCTTCACCGTACTGCTGGCCCTGCCCAAGGGCTGGTTCTGGATGCGCGGCGGCACGGAGTACCCGTTGATGTGGACGGCAGTACTGCTGGCCCTCGCCCTGGCCGGGCCTGGCGCCTGGGCGCTGGACGGCCAACATCTTCCGGGAGATCTCGCATGAGTCACGATCCACTCGACCACGGCCGCCGCAACGTGGTGTTGGCCAGCGGCGCCGCCGTGGCGCTGGGCCTGGCCGGCCGCGCCGGTGCCGCACTCGATTCCACTTCCAAGGAGCGTCGCATGAGCACGCTGGTCATCCGCAATGCCCGCATCACCACGCTTGATCGTCAGCAGCCGCACGCGCAGGCGCTGGCCGTACAGGAAGGGCGCATCGTCGCCGTCGGCAGCGACGCGGAGATCATGCGCGACTGGGGCAATGAAGCGACCTTGATCGACGCCCAGGGCCGGCGCCTGCTGCCCGGCCTCAACGACAGCCACACCCACCTGATCCGCGGTGGCCTGAACTACAACCTGGAACTGCGCTGGGACGGCCTGCGCTCGCTGGGTGACGCGCTGGACATGCTGAAGGCCCAGGTCGACCGCACGCCCGCGCCGCAGTGGGTGCGCGTGGTCGGTGGCTTCACTGCCACGCAATTCAACGAGAAGCGCCTGCCGACCCTGCAGGAGCTCAACGACATCGCACCGGATACGCCGGTGTTCCTGCTGCACCTGTACGACCGCGCGCTGCTCAACCGCGCCGCGCTGCGCGCCTGTGGTTACAACAAGGACACTCCCGATCCGCCGGGCGGGCAGATCGTGCGTGATTCGCTGGGCAACCCGACCGGGCTGCTGCTGGCCAAACCCAATGCGCTGATCCTGTACGCGACGCTGGCCAAGGGCCCGCGCCTGCCGATCGAGTACCAGGCCAACTCAACGCGCCACTTCATGCGTGAACTGAACCGTCTCGGCATCACCTCGGTGATCGACGCCGGCGGCGGTTTCCAGAACTATCCCGAGGACTACCAAGTCATCGAGCAGCTTCACCGCGATGACCAGCTGACGGTGCGCATTGCCTACAACCTGTTCACCCAGAACAAGGGCAAGGAAGTGGATGACTTCCGCGGCTGGAGCGAGATCCTGCAGCCGCGCCAGGGCGATGACCTGCTGCGCCACAACGGTGCCGGCGAGATGCTGGTGTTCTCGGCCGCCGACTTCGAACTGTTCAACGAGCCCCGCCCGGAACTGCCGCCGGAGCTTGAGCCCGAACTGCATGACGTGGTGAAGCTGCTTGTGGAGAAGCGCTGGCCGTTCCGCATCCACGCCACCTACGACGAGAGCATCACCCGCATCCTCGATGTCTACGAACAGGTCAACCGTGAGGTGCCGTTCGATGGCCTGCACTGGTTCATCGACCACGCCGAGACCATCACCCCGCGCAACATCGAACGCATCCGTGCGCTGGGTGGCGGCATTGCCGTGCAGCACCGCATGGCCTACCAGGGCGAAGCCTTCGTCGAGCGCTACGGTGTGCAGGCCGCGCGGCACACGCCGCCGGTGAAGCGGATGTTGGCCGAGGGCGTGCCGGTGGGTGCGGGCACCGATGCCACCCGCGTGGCCAGCTACAACCCATGGGTGGCGCTGTCCTGGCTGGTGACCGGGCGCACCATCGGTGGCCTGGCCCTGTATGGCGAGGAAAACCTGCTTGAACGCGAGCAGGCGCTGCGCCTGTGGACCCAGGGCAGTGCCTGGTTCTCCGGCGACGAGGCGGTGAAGGGCACCCTGAAAGCCGGCCAGCTGGCCGACTTCATCCTGCTCTCGGCCGACTTCTTCCGCGTCGACGACGCGCAGATCGCCGACATCACCAGCCTGCTGACCGTGGTTGGTGGCCGCATCGTGCATGCCGACGGCGACTACGCAGGCCTGGCGCCGCAGCTGCCGCCGGCGATGCCCAGCTGGTCGCCGGTCAACAGGTTCGGTGGCTACCATGTCGGGGGCGCCGCCACCGGCTTGGCAGCTGCACATCGCCACCATCACGGCGTGGCCTGCAGCACCCACGGCGCGCACGGGCATGCCGCGCAGCACGCGGCACCCACCGACGATCTGACCGCGTTCTGGGGCGCGATGGGATGCTCGTGCTTCGCGTTCTGAGCCTGGCGCTGCTGGTTGTGCCGACACTGGCGCTGGCCTGCGAAGGTGGCCGTTGCACCGAAGCAGGCGACGGCCAGCTGCAATGGGACGCGTCGCTGCGCGTGCGCGGTCTGTACTACGACCCGACCCGGTTCGGCATCGGCGGCAGCGAGGATGGCTATGGCCTGCTGCGTGCGTTGGCGTCGGCCACCTATGCCCGCGATGACTGGCAGGTGAAAGTGCAGCTGGGTGTCCACGGCGAAAATGGCAGGGCCGGTGGCCCTGGCCGCACCGACCGCAGTGCGCTGGACGTGCAGCAGGCGTACTGGCGTTGGCAACGTGGAGGTTTCCACATGCAGCTGGGGCGGCAGGAAGCCGGCTATGGAAGCTCACGGTTGTTGTCGGTTCGCGATGGCCCGAACATCCGGTTGGCCTTCGATGGCGCACGGGCAGGATGGAAGGGGCAGTTCGGCACGCTTGACCTGATGGCCCTGCGACCGGTGGAGAACCGGCCGGGGGCGTTCGATGATCGCGGTGAGTCCGGGGCGCATCTGTGGGGGGCGTATGCCACCACAGCGCGCGGCCGCTGGCCTGGGCAATGGGACCTGTACCTGCTGGATTACCGTCGCGACGGTGCGCGGTTTGCCGCTGGCTCCGGCAACGAGCGGCGGCAGACACTCGGCATGCGCTGGTTCGGGCAGGCCGGTTCGCTGGACTGGAACAGCGAGCTGGTGGTGCAGGGCGGTGAACTGCGTACCGCTGCCGGCAATCTCGACATCCGCGCCTGGACGCTGGCGACCGATACCGGCTGGCGCTGGAGCGATGTGCCGCTGCAACCGCGCCTGGGGCTGAAGGCCGACATCGCCAGCGGCGATGGCAACCTGCACGATGGACGATTGGGTACCTTCAACGCGTTGTTCCCGAAATCGGCCTACTTCAGCGAAGCCAGCCTGTTGGCGCCCGCCAACCTGATGGACGTGCAGCCTACGCTGGCACTGCGCCTGCACGACGCGGTGACGACGGAGCTGGGCGTACAGATGGCCTGGAAGCATCGTCGCGCAGATGCGGTCTACACCACGCCGGCACCACTGGTGGCATTGCCGGGCAGTGCCGGTGGTGGGCGCCGAATCGGCACCCAGTACAAATCCGAAACCCGCTGGCAGGCCAGCGAACACTGGCAATGGCAGCTGCAGCTGGCCTGGGTCGACGCCGGACCTGCACTGACGCAGGCCGGTGGCCAGGACACGCTGTTCGCCTCGATCGTTGGAGCATGGCAATGGTGAACGCAACCGCTTCGCACCCCCCCGCACAGGCCGCAGGTGCCTGGTCCCCGCTGAAGATCCGGATGTTCCGTTCGATCTGGCTGGCCATCCTGGCCAGCAACATCGGCACCTGGGTCAATGACGTGGCCGCCGCCTGGGTGATGGCCGAACGTACCGGCTCGCCGTTGATGGTGGCGCTGGTGCAGTCGGCCACCACCGTGCCGATCGTGCTGTTGGCGCTGGCGGCCGGAACGCTGGCGGACATCGTCGATCGCCGCAGGTACCTGTTGGCGACCCAGGGCTGGATGCTGCTGGTGGCGGCAGTGATGGCCGCGCTGACGGCGATGGACATGCTGACTCCGCAACTGCTGGTGCTGCTGACCTTCTGCATGGGCTGCGGTGCGGCGATGGCGATGCCGGCGCAGGCGGCGATCGTGTCCGAACTGGTGCCGCAGCCGATGCTTGCCTCGGCGGTGGCATTGAACTCGATCGGCATCAACATCGCGCGCTCGATCGGCCCGGCCATCGGTGGCGTGATCGTCGCCCAGCTAGGTGCGGTGTGGGCGTTCGGATTCAACGCGATCACCTTCGCTGCGATGCTGTTCGTGGTGTGGGGCTGGAAGCGTGATCCGAAGCAGTCCAGCCTGCCGCCGGAAGGTTTCGGCGCCGGCCTCAAGGCGGGCCTGCGCTATGCCAGCCGCGCTGGGCGGTTGCAGGCGGTGCTGATCAAGTCGGTCGGGTTCTTCTTCTTTGCTGCTGCGATGAATGCACTGCTGCCGGTGGTGGTACGCGGGCAGATGCAGGGTGGGGCGGGGCAGTACGGCATGCTGCTGGGCTGCATCGGCATGGGTGCAGTGGGCGGTGCCTTGCTGCTGCCGAAGCTGCGCGCGCAGATGGATCGTGACCTGCTGGTGCTGCTGGCCACGCTCTCACTTGCGCTGAGCCTGGTCGGGCTGGCGCTGACCCGCAGCTGGTACGTGCTGCCATTGGTGATGCTGATCAACGGTTTTGCCTGGATCACCGTGCTGTCGTCGCTGCAGATTGCCGCCCAGACCGCGGTACCCGCGTGGGTACGCGCGCGTGCATTGGCGCTGTACATCATGGTGTTCTCCGCCGGCATGGCGGCCGGTGGCCTGAGCTGGGGCGCGCTGGCTCAGCGCACCTCGCCGGAGCTGGCGCTGCTGGTGGCTGCCGCAGGCGCGGTGATCGGCGGATTGTTGGTGTGGCGCGTGCGCATCGCCGGTACCGAAGACCTGAACCTGCGTCCAGCCGGGCACTGGCCGGCACCGGAACTGTCGGTGCCGGTGTCAAACGATCGAGGTCCGGTGCTGGTCACCATCGAGTACCGCATCGACGATGCAGATCGTGCCGCGTTCCAGGCGCAGATGCGCGCGCTGGGAACGATCCGCCGCCGCGATGGCGCGGTGGTCTGGGGCGTGGTCGAGGATGTGGCCAGTCCGGGCATCCACCTGGAGTATTTCGTGACCCCGTCGTGGCTGGAGCACCTGCGCCAGCACGAACGCATCACCGCCGACGACAAGGCGATCCAGGAAGTGCTGCGTGGGCTGCATCGCGGTGAACGCGCACCGGTGGTGCGTCACTTCGTGGGCGGTCACGATCCGCTGCCCAGGACTGGGGTCCCGCACCACCACAGCGATATCTGAACTGCCCTTGGTAGAGTCGGCCGCTGGCCGGCTGTGCAGATTGCGATGGATTGATCGGGTTGCCGACCAGCGGCCGGCACTACCGAAGGAGCGGCGGCGCCGTTGGGGCGCCGCCGCGGCACATCAGCTGCGTGCGAACGCCAGCAGGTCGGCGTTGAACTGGTCGGCGTGGGTAACGGTCAGGCCGTGCGGCGCACCGGGGTACACCTTCAACTCGGCGTCCTTGATGATCTGCGAGGACAGTTTGGCCGAGGCATCGAACGGCACGATCTGGTCGTCATCACCGTGCACGACCAGTGCCGGCACATCGATCTTCTTCAGGTCCTCGGTGTAATCCACTTCCGAGAACTCGTGCACGCAGTCGTACTGACCCTTGACGCCGCCGAGCATGCCCTGCAGCCAGAACGAATCACGCATGCCTTGGGTGACGCTGTTGCCATCGCGGTTGGCACCGAAGAACGGCGTGGTCAGGTCCTTGAAGAACTGCGAGCGGTCGCCGCCGGTGCCCTTGCGGATGCCGTCGAAAACTTCCAGCGGGGTGCCCGCCGGATTGCCGGCCGTCTTGAGCATCAGCGGCGGTACGGCGCCGACCAGCACCACCTTGGCCACGCGCTTGCTGCCGTGGCGACCGATGTAGTGGGCCACTTCGCCACCACCGGTGGAGTGGCCGACCAGGATCGCATCCTTCAGGTCCAGCGCCTCGATCACCGCCGCCAGATCGTCGGCGTAGGTGTCCATGTTGTTGCCATCCCAGGTCTGGCTGGAACGGCCGTGGCTGCGGCGATCATGGGCGATCACGCGGTAGCCGTTCTGGCCCATGAACAGCATCTGCGGGTCCCAGGCATCGGAGGACAGCGGCCAGCCGTGGGCGAACACGATCGGCTGGCCGGTGCCCCAGTCCTTGTAGAAGATGCGCGCGCCGTCGGCGACGGTGACGAAGTTGCTCATTGCGGTTTCCTTGGCGGAAGGGAGGGGTGGCGCCGGCCAATATGCCGGTACCACCGGCAGTACAACGCACGTCCTGGCGGAGGGCTTGCACGGCTGTGCTGGATTGACCGGGGTGTGACGCGTATCGCTCTGGAACCCGGCCGCTTTCGCGCTGACGATGATGGCCGTCCTGTCCAGGAGCGAGCGATGTCCAGAGTGCGGTGCAGCCCGCTGTTGTGCTTGCTGCTGGCCACGGCGGTTCATGCGCAGACCAACGTCTACAAATGCGTTGACGGTCCGCATCCGGTCTATCAGCAGACACCCTGCCAGGGGCGTGCGGAATGGCGCTGGGAGGTGCCGGAGGAGCAATCGCTGTCGCGCGGACCGGTGACAAAGGCGGCCAGGGCGGGCAGCGCGGTGCTGGCGCCACCGCGTACCGTGCGCTCGGGGCGGGCGCATGCCGTGCTGATACCCATCAGTACAGACCCCAGGGCCTGTGAACGCGCACGCCAGCACCGCGGGAACGTGTTGGCCAGGAACAAGCAACTGCACTTCCTGCAACGCCGTCAGCTGGACGACGCGGTGTACGACGCCTGCCGCTGAGCGTGGTTCGCGAAAGGCCAAAAACGACAACGGCGCCCTGGGGCGCCGTTGTGCGTGGATGCGGAAGGCGGGGCCTCAGCGGCCGTCGCTGGCGGCAGCCGGTGCCGGCGAAGGCACGCTTTCCGGCTTGGGCAGGCTCAGCTCCGGGTTGCCCTGTTCGGCCTGCAGGATCTGGATGCGGCGTTGCAGGGCATCCAGCTGGCTGTTGGTGCTCTGCACGTCGGTGCTGAGGCTGACCGCCTGCTGCTGTGCCTGCTGCAGGGCGGCGCTGACCTGGGCCGACTGCGCCTGCTGTTGTTCCATTTCCTGCTGCAGGGTGCGCAGGCGTTCCTCGTTGTAGGCCACCAGGCGCTCGGTGTAGCGCTTGCCGGCTTCCAGGCGGGTGGTATCGATGTAGACCTGGGCCAGCTGTTCGGACTGCTGGGCAAAGGTACGGTAGACCCGCTCGGCGTTGTCGACGGCATCGGTCTTGATCACCCGCCAGAAGTTCTTCTCCTGGAACAGGGCGACGTAGTAGGTCAGAGTGTTGGCGTTGAACAGCAGGCTGGCGCCGTAGTTGCCGTTGTAGGTCGTGCGCAGCTCGGTCAGCTGGCGCGAATCCATCAGCTGCTTGAGCTCGTCAACGGTGTTGCGCACCACCGGCGCGCTGCGTGCGGCCGGCTCGGCGGCTGCCTCACGGTCGCCACGGGCAGCCATCGCCGCCGGTGCCACCAGCATCATGGCCACGGCCAGCAGTGCCGCGCCGCGCGCGTGCCGGGCGAAAACCGCGCCCCCTGAAGTTTCTCGCATGTCTAGACCATCCACGGATGAGTGTGGGTTGAGATGAAGGTGGTTCCCCGCCGGGAGTCTAGCATGGGCGCGGGCGCCGCCAAGGGCGCCCGTCACGGGTCAGTAGACCAGCTGCGCCGCGCTGCACTGGATCGACTGCACGTTGACGTCGGTGCGGCCCAGTTCCAGGCCCAGCACGCTCGCCAGCAGGTTGGTCAGCAGCGTGCCGACGCTGTTGAGCACCGGCCGCAGGGCGGCCAGGATCGGCTTGAGCAGCGTGCACAGCAGGCCACTGCAGCTCACGCTGCCATCCGGATTGGTGACGCCGGTTCCCCCGGCGCCATCGAGGAAGCCGGCCGGCGCGGTCTGGATGTACGAGGCCAGGTTGTTGCGTACGCAGCCGTTGTAGTCGATCAGGTTGCCGAGCAGGCTGTCGCAGCGGTTGATCAGCAGGCCGCCCACCAGCGATCCGAGCAGCCCATCGAGCACGCCCAGTCCCTGGCCGGTGACGGTCACCTTGAACGCGTCCCAGACCGGACCGTCCTTGTGGCAGGTGGCCAGGTTCAGCAGGCCGCAGGCGTAGGGCAGGCCTCCGGGCACGGTCCAGCTGTTGAGCGGGGCCAGTTGCCGGCTTGCGTCGCCATCGCGCAGCAGTGGAATCAACTTGTCCACCTCATAGCGGGTGTTGGGCGGGAAGGTGGCCTGCAGATAGCGGTCGGCCAGTGCCTTGGCGGTGTCGTTGGCGCTCATGCCCTGCTTGGGCGAGCTGAGCATGCCAGACAGCACGCGCAGCAGTTCATTGACCAGGTCTGACACCGCGTTGCCCACTGCCAGTGGATTGATCCGGGTCGAGGCGGTTTCGCCCGCAGCCAGGGTCAGGCTCTGCGAGCTGGTCAGGGCGGGCAGGGTGATCTTGTCATTGATCAGGGGTTGCCCGAGCAGTTTCAGCAGCTGCTCGTTCTTCAGGGTGGCGTCGCAGACATTGCTCCTGGAAAAGCGCTGCGCCGGATCGACATTGCCGACACAGGCGCGCAGCACCGACGAATCGACCTGGATGGTGGCCTTCTGCGGGCTGGCGCCGCATTGGATGCCAGTCAGCGTGCCCATCGCATTGGCCACATCGACATGCAGTGGCAGGTGCAGTCGCGTGCCGAGCAGGTTCAGCAGCGGGCCCACCGCGAACAGGTTGTTGCTGTCCACGTCCGCCATCAGCCGCACCTGCGCGTTGTACGCGCGGGTACCAACACCACCGATGGCGATCGAGGGCGGCTCGACCACGCCGGCCTGGATGTTGATGCCCAGCAGGTCCAATCCCTTGACCGCCACCCCGTTGCCGTCATTGGCGATGGAGATGGCGGTGCTGATCAGGTTGAGTACGTTGACCTTCGTTTCCAGCGCGCTGCCGACGGTGCCATCCGGCGAGACGACTTCGGCGAACAGGCCACCGCCGCCGGACTGGCTGCCCAGCACGATGTTGAGCTTGTTGATGTCCAGCTGGGTGGCAACCAGATCGGACAGCGCGCGCAGCTGTACGCCCACGGTGGTATCGCGGCCGACCACGGTGGCGGTGGCATCGACCAGCTGTGCCAGCGAGATCTTGTTGACCGACAGCAACCGGTTGAAGTCGGCCACGCTGAGGTTGGCGCTGACCGGGATGTTCAACGCCTTCAGCAGGCCCGACGGGGTGATGTTGGCCTGGGCCAGGCCGTCATAGGAGAGCACGGTGGCATTGGTGACATCCAGGCCGACCAGGCGCAGGGTCGAAAGCAGTACCGAGTCGCCATTGGTGCGAAGCAGCTGCGAACCGACCGCGAACACCGCGGTCGGTTCGGAACGTCGGGCCACCGCCTCCACGCTGACGGTGGGCAGGCGGGTGTTCTGGCCGAAGAACGGCACCACGCTGCGCTGCGCGACCACCTGCACGGCATTGCGTGGGTTGCTGGCATCGACGGTGGTGACGAAGCGGTTCGACGTGCTGCGTGCGGCGCTCCAGTTGCCGCAGCGGATCTGCAGGGTGCCTGCAAACCTGTTCTGGGTGACCGCGCTCTGCCGCGCTGCGCTGTTGTCGCTGTTGTCAGGCGTGCACAGCTCCAGCCGCTGTGCACCGGCCAGTGCGGCGAGGTCTGCGACCTTCTGCGCGTCGCGCTTGGCCCAGAACAGATAGCCGATCTCGATCAGGCCCAACATCGCCAGCAATGCCAGCATGACCAGCATCATGGTGATCGACATGCCGCCGCGCGGGCGGCTGAAACTGAACTGGCGTGGGCGTTTCATGGCCTGTCTCAGCGTCCGGATGAGGATGTTCCCTTGGACTTGGCGACATCGGTTTCGAAGAAGTCCGGGATCTCGTGTTCGAAGCTCTTCAAGTAGCGGGCGTAGCTCAGCGTGGCCTGGTCGCCGAGGATCGGCAGGCGTTGCCCCGCCTGCTGCCCTGATGCCTGCAGGCGGAACAGGTCGCGCGCGGTATCGCCGATCTGCGTGCGTGCAGGGCGGGGCGCGGATGCGACGTGGTCGGTGGCAATGATCGCCGGGGCGGCGGCCGGTGATGCCGACGGAGCAGGGGCTGCAAGGTCCACCGTGGCCAATGCCTCGGACTGCAGCGGCTGCGGGGCCGCTGCCACTGGTGCGCTGCCGCCGAGCATCTGCCCGGTCAGGGGTTGCTGCTGCGCCTGCGCGCCGCCGGCCATCAGCAGGCAGGCCAGTGCAGGCAACAGGCGTCGGGTCAGGGGCATCGCGCTCATGGAGTGTTCCCGTTCGGCTGATCGGAGGTGCTGAAACGTTCCAGCATCGAGGGCGGCAGGCGTTGTGGGTCGCGCGCATCACGGATGTCGCGACGTGGTTCGGCGGCCAGGCGAGTGGTGCTTTGCGGCGCACGGGTAGTGGTACCGGCGATGACGCGGCTGGGCGGGGGCGCCGGCACAACCCGTTCTGCGGCGGCCTGGCGCTGCTGCAGCCGCGTGCGGATCTGCGCGGCCTGCTGCTGGATGCTGTGCTGGGTGTCCTGGTTGAGGTTGGCCTGCTGGACCAGGCGCTCGGCGGTGGCGGCATCCCCGCGCAGTACGGCCCACAAGGCAAGATTGGCGGTGGCCTTGGCATTGCCCGGCGACAGTTCCAGTGCCTTGGCAAGTGGCTCGCGCGCCTGCTCGAAGCGGCCCGCACGCAGGCGCGCGTAGCCAAGATCGCCCAGGTAGTCGGTGTTCAAGGGCTGCAGCTGCGTCGCCCGGGCCAGCGCCTCTTCACTGCCGCTGTCGTCGTCACGGCGGGCAGCGATCAGGCCCAACCCGTGCGCGGCCGCTGCGGCCTGCGGACTGCTGGAAAGTTCCCGGTACAGGGCGATGGCAGCGTCGGCCTGGCCGGTCTCGCGCAGGGCGTCGGCCTGCAGCAGGCGCAGCGCCGGCGGATCGCCGTAGCGCTGGCGGAAGGCATCGACGTGGGCCAGCGAGGCATACCAGGCACCCTGCTGCTGCATGCGCCCGATCAGTTCCAGGTAGGCATTGCGGCTGTCCTGCGGTGCCGGTTCGGGCGCAGCCAGGCTGGGGGCGCGCAGGTACTTCGGCGTGGTCGACGCACAACCACTGGCGACGGCGGCGAGGGCAAGCAACAGGCAGGAGGTGCGCAGGGCAGGCATCAGGGCGATCCCATCTTGGACATGGTGGTGGCCAGCGCGACCAGCGCCGGTCCGGCAAGAACCAGCATCAGCGCTGGCAGCAGGGTCAGCATCATCACCACGGTCATCTTCACCGAGAGCTTGCCGACCTTTTCCTTCAGGGTGTTGCGGCGCTGTTCCCGCAACCGGATGCTGAACTGCCGCAGCGGTTCCTGCACCGCGCCGCCATGTGCGTGCACCTGCAGGATCAACTGCATCAGGCTGGTCAGGTCGTCATCCGCATAGACCTCACTCAGGCGACGCAGGGACTGCGCGCGGGTACGGCCATGGGTGTAGGCGACGTTGGCCTCCTGCAGCTCGCCGCCGAGCACCGGCAACGCATCGCGCAGCTTGTCGCCCAGCGTCTGCAGGCTCTGGTCCATGCTGAAGCCCACGCCTTGCAGCAGGCGCAGCAGGTCGATCAGCAGGGGCAGCTCGTTGTCGACCGCGCGCCGGCGGCGCTTCACCCACGAAGAGAGGATGAACTTCGGCAGCAGCAGGCCTGCCGCGAGCGCACCGATCACGACCATCATCCTGGCCAGCCCCTGGGCACTGCTGAACGCCAGGGCCAGCGCCAGCACCAGTACGCCCAGCAGCAGTCGCACGCCAAGATAGATGGCGGTGCCACGTCGTGTGTTCCAGCCTGCCAGGTCCAGCAGCAGCCGGTCTTCATTGGCCAGCAGCGCGGATTCCAGGCGGCCGCCACTGAGCGCGCGCCCGAAGCGTTCCAGCCAACCCAGCGAATCACGGCGCGCGGCCTCCGGGTCGCGTGCTTCATCCCGCGGTTGCAGCGCGGTCTTCAAGGTGGCCGAGGTGCGCTGTTCGCGGTGGCTGCGTATCCATCCGGCGATGCCCAGCAGGGCAACACCGGCGGCCAGCACCAGCAGGGACAGGGCAAACCAGGTGCTTGCGCTCATCGGGCACCTCCGTGGTGGATTCCGGTGGTCATAGCGACTTGGCCAGGCGATAGAGCAGGAAGGCGCCAAACAGCTCCAGCCCGAGCGCGATCAGCAGGATCTTGTGACCCAGCGGATCGTGCAGCACCGGCTGGAAGAACTCAGGGCTGGAAATCGCCATCAGCACCGCGCTGGCCGGTGGCAGCAGGCCGAGCACCCAGGCCGACATGCGCGTTTCCGACGTGGTCGCGGCCAGCTCCTGCTGGGCCTGCTCCAGGTCGCGCATGAAATCGCCCATGCGCTGCAGGATCTGATCGGAGCGCCCGCCGATGCGCACGCTGACGCCGATCACCACGGACAGTACCTTGAGCACGTCCATCCGGTAGGGTTGCGCCGCCAGGCTCAAGGCACGGTCCAGGTCCATGCCGCTGCGTGCGTAGCGCACGGTGGTGTCCAGCAGTCCGCGCAGCGGCGCGCTGGTCTGCATCGACGCCACCTGGAACGCCGCCTGCAGGCTGTTGCCGAGTGCGGTCAACCGCACCAGGTTGTCGAGGAAGTCGGGCAGCTGGTGCAGCAGCTGTGCACGCAGTTTCGTGGTGCGGCGCATGACCCACAGCCAGCAGCCCAACAGGTACAGCAGCAGGGTCAGGGGGAACATCCACGCCGTGCCGAGCCTCAGCATCGCCACGACCGAGAGCACCAGCCCCGGCACCAGCAGCATGAGGGGCAGCTTCCAGCCCGTCTGCAGGCCCGCACGTTGCAGCAGGCCATCCAGCGGCAGCACCCGGCGCCCGGCACTTGCAGGTCGCGCCGGGTCGTTGGCGGCGGCCACCGATGCCCCGGCCGGTGCTCCGCCACTGGCACCTCCGCGAGCCAGCTGCTGCTCGGCGTGCTGCAGCGAGGCCTGGCGCTGTTCGCGGTTGCTGGCGGTGCCCCACAGCCACACCGCAAGCGCCAGCAGCACCGAGATGATGCTCAGTACACCCAGCAGCAGGCCCGTGCCCATGCTCAGAAGTCTCCGTACAACGATTCGCGCAACTGCTGGCGGAACGGTTCCAGCTTGTGCGAGTGCGGATGGAAGCCCAGTCCGATCCAGCGGTCGGTTTCCTTGCCATTGCCGTCGATCTGCAGTTCGTGACGGAACATCTCCTGGGTCGTGATCAGGTTGTCGCTGACACCGGTGATTTCCGTGATCGAGACCAGCACGCGCCGGCCGCTGCCCAACCGCGATATCTGCACGATGAAGTCGATGGCGCTGGCGATCTGCCGGCGCAGGCTGTCCTCGCTGCCCTGGAACCCGGCGAAACCGGCCAGCATCTCGATGCGGTACAGGCAGTCACGGGGTGAGTTGGCGTGGATGGTTGCCATCGATCCGTCGTGGCCGGTGTTCATGGCCTGCAGCATCTCCAGCACTTCGGCACCACGCACCTCACCGACCACGATGCGGTCCGGGCGCATGCGCAGGCTGTTGCGGACCAGGTCGCGGATGCTCACCGCGCCATGGCCTTCGGCACCACCGATGCGGCTTTCCAGGCGGACCACGTGCGGATGGTTGAGTGACAGCTCGGCTGTGTCTTCGACCGTGATCACGCGCTCGTTGGGCGGTACGTAGCTGGCCAGGGCGTTCAGCAGCGACGTTTTGCCCGAGCTGGTGCCGCCGGACACCAGGATGTTGCAGCGGCCCAGCACCATCGCCTTCAGAAGCGCCTGCATCGGCGCATCGAAGGTGCCCTTGGCCAGCAGCTCGTCGGGGGTGAACGGGTCCTTGCGGAACTTGCGGATGGAGACCATCGGCCCATCCACCGCCAGCGGCGAGATGATCGCGTTGAGGCGGCCGCCGTTGGGCAAGCGTGCGTCGACCATCGGATTGGAGTCATCCAGGCGGCGGCCCAGCGGCGCGAGGATGCGGCGCAGGATGCGCAGCAGGTGGGTGTCGTCGGTGAAGCGCTGGGTGGCGCGCTTGAGCTGCCCTCCCTGCGAGACGTGCACATCCTTGAATCCGTTGATCAGGATGTCTTCGATCGTCGGGTCATGCAGCAGGTCGTCAAGCGGGCCGAAGCCGGTCAGCTCCTTGACCAGTCCTTCTGCGACCACCTGCATCTCCTCCTCGTTGATCGGGATGCGCCATTCCTGGATGAAGCCCACCGTCTGCACCTGCACCCAGCGGGCGATGGTGTCAGGCGCCCAGGAATCGATGTCGATGCGCTCGTCTTCGATGCTGTTGAGCAGGTGTTCGTGGGCGGCCGACAGCACCTTCTGGTACTGCTCGGTCTGCGCGAACGGCAGGTGGCCCGGGGCGCTGTCGGGCAGCACCGGGCGGGTGGCGGCATGCGGGAACGGGGTTACCTTGTCTTCCATTGCGATCCACCCAGGGCAAGGGAGAGTCTTTCCCGCAGGCCATGGGCCTGGACCGGGCAGGCAGCCGGATCCAGGCGCGAGACGAGCGGGGCGAGGGCACGCAGGTAGGGGTCGCGCGGTGCGTCCTGCAGCAGCAGATGCCCCTGGCTGGCCGCCAGGCGCACGCGCGGGCGCTCGGGCAGCGTGGCCAGCAGTGGCACTTCGAATCGGCGCGCGATCTGCTCGGGGCTCATGCCGCTGCTGTCGTCGTGGCGGTTGATCACCAGTTGCAGCCGCTTCTCCCGTTCGCGCTGGCCGGCCAGGTGCTTCAAGGCCTGGTCGAGCGAAACCAGCGTGGCGATCGAAGCGTCCGTGACCAGCCAGATCTCGTCGGCCTGGTCCAGCAGCAGGGGCGGCATCTGCCGCAGCGGGCAGCCACCGGCATCGCACAGCACGCTGGCGAACACGCTGCGCAGGCGCTGCAGCAGTGCGCCCGGGTCCGACGGCGGCACGGCATCACTGCCGCTGGCGCGGTCGAGCAGCACCAGGCCGGTGTCATGGCGGGCCATCGCCGTCCGGGCCAGGGTGGCGTCGATGCGGCTGGCGTTGCGCAGTGCATCTTCGTAGTGGAAGCGGCTGTCCAGGTTGAGGTACAGCGCCAGGTCGCCGGACGGCTGCGCCAGTTCCATCAACAGGCCGTCCTGCTGCAGGGCCTCGCCCTGGGCCAATGCGCGGGTCTGCTGGGCCAGTACCGAAAGATGCGCGGCAAGGGTGCTGGTGCCGACCCCGGCACGCACGCCCAGCAGGACGATCAGGCGCGCCTTGTGCGCGTGCTGGGCGGTGGCGGCTGGACGTGGCGACAGGGCACGACGCAATGCAGCCTCGATGCCGATGTTGTCGCTGTCCAGGTCCAGCACATCGCGCAGGCCGGCACGCAGCGCGATCACCACGCCTTCGACCTGGGCGGCGCTGGTGGCGCCGACGGCGACCAGGGGCAGGTCGGGTTGGGTCTGCTGCAGCTGTTGCGCCAGCAGGCTGGAGGCCGCGGCGTGTTCCGGGCGGAAGTCGAGCAGCACCAGGCTCTGTGGCCCGCGCTGCAGGTCCTGTGCGGAGGTCGGCATGCTGCTGTCCTGCCAGTGCAGGGTGGTGGTCGGCGGCAGTTTCGCCGCCAGCCGGGGCAGCAGTTCGCGATCCATTCCGTACAGGACCAGATTCATCGGCGGTCCTTGCGGATGCAGCGGCTGGGCGGTGGCGTAGGGCATGGGCGTGGTATCGCAGGCATCATGGGAATCAGCGTGAGAAGCCAGGTACCGGATCCTGGCTGATCGGGCCAAGCAGCCACGCCCCCCACTCGGGAAGGTTCGGCCTGGCTTCGCGTTCGCCAGGCAACGGCAGCTCGGTATTGCGCGCCAGCGGCTGCACCAGCCGCGGCGTGACGATGATCACCAGCTCCTTGTCCTGTCGCTTGTAGTCGAAGTTGCGGAAGAACGAACCGATGATCGGCAGGTCGCCAAGCAAGGGAATCTTGCCGACGTTGGAGACGACATTGGAGCTGACCAGGCCACCGATCACGAAGCTCTCGCCGTCACCCAGTTCGACCGTGGTGTCGGCACGGCGCGTGGTGATCGATGGAATCTGCACGCCGTTGAGGGCAATGGCGTTGCTGTAGTCCAGATCACTGGCTTCCGGTGCGACCTTCAGCGCGATGCGGTTGGGGGCCAGCACCGTCGGGGTCACGGTCAGGCCGATGCCGAACGGCTTGTAGGTGATGGTGGTGGTGCCCAGGCCCTGCGGTTCCAGGATCGGCAGTTCGCCGCCTGCCAGGAAGCTGGCGCTCTGGCCGGACAATGCAACCAGGGTAGGTTCGGCCAGCACGCGCGCCATGCCGTTGCTCTGCAGCAGGTCGACATCGGCGTTCCACAGGCCCTTGGTCGAGCCGAACACCAGCCGGAACGCCGAGGAAATGGGCGACTCGGACTCATTGCCGGAGTTGCCTTCCTTCATGCCGGGCAGGATGCCGGTATTGCCCGGCAGCTGGCCGCCCGGGCGGGCGAAGCCGTAGGCGAAGTTGCCATTGCGGTTCTGGAAGCTGATGCCGATCTGCTTCAACGCGGTCTTGTTGAATTCGACCACCTTGACCTCGACCTGGACCACGCCGCCGCTGCTGACCGTCGAGGCGTCGGCAAGCAGCCCGTCCTTGCCCAGCGCCATGGCGGCGGTCTTCTGTTCCTGCATGTGCGAGAGCACGCTGTCGGTGCTTCCCTGCAGCAGGCCCTGGTTGTCCTGCTGGGTGAACACCAGCCCATTCGAGCCCGCGTCTGCCGCGCCCTGCACGGCACTCTGTACGCGCACCTGCAGGCGTTGCGGCTCGGCCTGCTTGCGGTGCCACAGCAGGAGGGTGGTCGTACCCGGCGCCTTCCCGACCAGCAGCGCCTGGCGCTGCCCACGCAGCATCACGATGTCGGCGACGCCCGGATCGGCGATGGCCACCCGTTCCAGGTCGGCCGGGAGGGTCCATGGGCGCTGCTCACGCGCCTGCAGCACGAGATCGTCGGCGGCCACGCTTGTCGCCGGAGCCAGCAGCACCAGCAGCAGGGCCAGCCAGCGCTGGCGAGGGGAGGGGCGTGGGCGGAGGCGTTCGGTCATGGATGCGCTCGATGCAGGTCAAAGGGAACCACGGGGGGCGGAGCTGTCGCCACGGATGATCTCGATGCCCGACGCACGCGGTGCGCTGCGCCGAGTCGGCGGCGCACGCGCCGGGATCCCCGGGGTGCTGCGGGCCGGCGTGTTGCCGCGGCCGGCCAGGGCGTCACCATCGATGCCGGCGAAGGCATGGTTCTCCGGCCGCTGCAGCGCGAGCTGCTGTTCGGCATCGAGTCCACGCAAAGGATCGATCACGCCACGCGCCTGTGGAAACAGTGCAAGGTCGGGTTGCCCCGTATCAGCCGGGTTGCGCAGGGCCAGGAACAGCTTTCCCTGCTGCGCACCCAGCAGCAGCCGGTTGGCATCGGCCACCGGCACTGCCAGCACCGCGCTGCGTGCCGGCTGGGTGGCCTCGTTGCCCGAGCCATGGCTGCTGCCATTGCCGGTGATGTCCGCGGCGCGGGGGTCGTTGCGGGTATCGCCTTCGTTGCCGGCGACGGCATCGCCGGTGACCGGAGCGATGTCCTGTTGGCCGTAGCTGAGCACGCGCAGCCGTGACAGCAGCAGGCGGGTCTGCGCGGCCTCTGCCGGACCGCTGGCGTTGGGCTGGGCATCGCGCAGGTTGAGGAAGACATCGACGAAATCACCCGGCAGGATGCGGTTTCCGGCGCCGACCAGTTCATCCACCGGAACGGCCAGTGCGCGTTCGCCCGGGCGCAGCTGCAGCGAGAATCCCTGTGCCAGGGCGTTGCTGCTGATGGCGGTGCCCTCGGCAATGTCCTGCACTGGTACCTTGCCGACTACGGCAGAGATGCTGGTGGCTGCACCGGCTACTGCCGTGGTTCGCTGCGCCAGGCGCAGGCCGTTGGCGGTGATCGGTTCACCGGCAGGCAGCCGGGCCACGGCTTCGACCACGGTGATCGCCTGGGCTTCGCTGTGCGCGACGGGCGCGGCCGTCGCTGGCGCGGCCGGTTTGCGCCCGATCATCAGGGCGATCACTGCCAGCAGCACGGCCAGCCCGATCAGGGCGACGGCAGCGATGCGGGTCAACTTGAGCATGGAACCGTCTCCTGTACCGATCGTCAGTTGCCGCTGCCGAGGTCGAGCTGGGCGACCGCGACACTACGGATGGGAGCCTGCATCACCCACTTGTAAAGCGTGGCGGTGCCCGGCAGGAAGGGATGGCTGGCGTAGTCATAGCTGACCGTCACCGTCATGCACTGGGCAGTGGCCAGGCCGGCGCAGGGGGCCTGCGCGGAGACCACGATGGCGTTGCTGCCGCCATTGCTGCAGTCGACACCCTGTCCAGAGAATTTCAACAGCCACTGCATCGAACTGCGGGCTGCGAGGCAGGCTGCAGTACGCCGTTCATTGGCGCTGCCATAGCGCAATGAAGCGCGAGCGCCCTCGGCCGAGGCCGTCGCCAACGTCTGTTGCGCGGCCATGATCATCACGCCGGAGAATGTGAACAGCAGCAGTGGCAGTAGGCCCAGCATCAGCATCAGGGCAAATTCGATGCTGGCCACGCCGCGTTGAAGCCGTGGATTGTGGATGCTCATGCCACACCTCCATAGACGCTTGCCAGAACCCAGCCGATGCCGGCGATGGCCAGGTAGGCTGCATAGGGAATGCCCTGTCGTCCCTGGCGGGCGGCCTGCATGTCGCGCAGGGCGGGGTGCGATTGCCATTGGCTGCTGGCGCGGTTGACCTGCATCTGAAGGCCCGTGGGTAGCATCACGCCCAAACGGCGGCCAATAATGATCACTGCCGCGTGCAGGCCGGCCGCGAGACTTGCCACCACCCAGATCGGCAGCAGGGCCTTCCAGCCCAGCATCAGGCCCAGTACCGCGAAGAACTTGACGTCGCCGGCGCCCATCCAGCGGATGGCATAGAACGGCAGCAGGGCCACCAGGCCGAGCGCCGCGCCCGCTGCGTGGTCAAGCCACGGCTGGCGCGGCGCGCTGAACTGTCCCGCGATGATCAATGCGATGGCAATGGCGGATGCAGACAACAGCCAGGCATTGGGCACCCGGCGGGCATACAGGTCGCTGATCGCGATCCGCAGGCACACGCCGATGGCCAATAGTCCCAGCAACGTCATCGCACACTCCGTCGTCCGTCATTGGACAGTCTGCAGTTGCCACCGGGCACATCCCAGCACCGCTGCAGGGACGTGCGATGCACGCAGGCTCAGCCGCCGGTCGCAGGTGCCGACCCGGAGGCCTTGGTGGCAAGGTCGGAGAGGTTCTTGAACAGCGTCTCGAAGAACCCCTTGATCTCCTTGTTGCCGACCGCGATCAGGATGCCGGCGATGACGGCGGCCAGCAGCCCGTACTCGAGCGCGGTGACGCCATCTTCTTCCTTCAGGAACTTGCGGATGGATGCGTTCATGGCCTTGTCTCCCTCTACTTGTTGTCTGCAGATGCAGGACACCTGTTGGGCGGTGGCCCGGCTCCGCCGGGATCGTCCGTGGGCCCCGCACATCCTGGCGGGGTGGCATGGCGGGAATGCCCCGCCGTGCTCATTCTGGGTAATCGGCCCCGGGGAAAATGCCGGCCGCAACGTCGCGACCACGCGGCGCTGCGCCGGTGGTCGAACTGTTCCGCGATACGGTCGTGGCCATGCGCTCCCCCAGGTGTGGTCGTTTTGAAGCGACCGGATCACCGTGTCATCGACTTTGCCTGAATGGCGGTTGGCTGCAACTGGAACCTATATGCAAATTCGGCAGAAACGCGCCGACCCTTAGACTTTCAGGCTGTTTCTGTGACGTATATCCGTTCGCTGGCAAAACGATTCATCGACGTGCAGATAATGTGATGTCGCAAATGGCGCATGCGAAAATCGTGCCACTGGCGACCACATTTTCTTCATCTGTGTATCTATTTTCTTCAATGCAGGGTTCGGGTTTACCTTCGATGATTATCGGGCATACTCGGTTCCAGGTTGCTGCTTTCAATCGGGTTGGTCGTGCGGCACCGGCCGCAGCGATCCCGGCAATGGCGAAGGTTCCTGGAGGAATGGTGTGGCCCTGTCAGGCAGTGGGGGCCGCAGCGTGTTGCGGATCAACGGGGGGACGACACTGTCATGGTCGATGGTGGGGTAGAAGACAGCGACGACAGCGGCCTGCGATCGATTGATCTGGCGACGCTGAGCGGCGTGCTTCGTGTATGCGATGTCGAACTGCTGCTGCTCGATGGCAACGGGCCGCGGGCGGCCTTTGTTTCGCGCGTGCATGAGGAAGCCCTGTTCTGCAGCATCAGTTGCGGCTTCCATTGCCGTGGCCGCTTCATGCTGCCACCTGACTGGGCGATGCTGGGGTATCTGCACGCGACCGATGAAACACTGAGTTGGTGCCACGGGGTGCCGCTTACACCGGGGATGGCGCTGACGGTGATGCCCGAAGGCATCAGCGAGTTCACGCTGAGCCCAGGTACGCACATGACCCTGATGCTGGTGCCGGTCGCACGGGTGCAACGCAAGTTGACCGAACTGAGCCTGCGCAGCACGCCGCCCGCGGGCCAGGCGCTTTCACTGTTCAATCTGGCGAACGATTCGGCACCACTTGCCCATCATTATCAGCAGCTGCATCTTCAGCTCGGCCAGGGTGCTGGCCTGCAGCCGGAAGAAACCGAACGATTGCTGCACGAGCACGTGCAGGCCCTGCTCGGTGCAGGCGCCGCCGATCGCCCTGGTTGCAGCCGCGCGCGGCGCACGCATTATCTGATCGCGCAGCGGGCGGAGAACTTCATGCGGCTCAACCTGCGCCGCAATATCTACATGAACGAGATATGCGACGCGGCGGGTGTCAGCGAACGCGGCCTGCGCTATGCCTTCGAGGATCTGTTCGGAACCTCGCCCAACCGCTATCTGTCCATGCTGCGCCTCTGTGCTGCCTGTCGCAGCCTGTCGATGGCCGATTCCAGCCGCCGTTCGGTGAAGGCGATCGCCCTCAGCTGCGGCCTCTGGGATCTCTCCCGCTTTGCCGACAATTACCGCAAGGTCTTCGGCGAACTGCCGCGCGATACGCTGATGCGCGCTCCCGCGCAGATCGGCCAGCCGGCCTGAATCAAGCGCCGCAAGGGTTTCGGGGTGGTTTCTGCCGGAATTGCCCATGCGCTTGCCGATATCGTTGCCGCTTCTGCATAACCCGCTGCCGATTCCGGCCGTGGATTTGCCGGAATGCGCGATTGCCGTGCCGGAATGAAGTGCGCAGCCGCCGCCGCGAGCGCTGAAATGTCAATCACCTGCCAAACGGCAAGTCCACTGACATTCCAGTTGTTCGCCTACGGGGGAAGTGCTCATGAATCGCATCTACCGGCGTGTATGGAACCGCCAGCTCAATGCTCTGGTCGTGGCCTCCGAACTGGCCACCGGCGACAGCGGTGGCAGTGCCGCGCGGGATCCGCGCGCCTTCCTGCTGATGCCCACCACGCTCGCCCTGGCCCTGCTGTGTGCACTGGCCAGTGGCCACGCAGGGGCCTCCGAATCCAATCAGTCGCTGCGTGATCTGCAGGCACTTGCAGCCAAGTACACCCAGCCCATGCCGGTCAAGGTCGATGCCGAGGTGGCCCTTGCGGCTGCCGCAAGCCAGGCCCAGAGCAGCCCGGCAATCAGCGCGGATGCGCGCGTCGGCCTGCAGTTGAGCACCGCGGCGCTGCCGGTGGTGCGTGACGTGCTGCCGGCCACCGTGCAGGTGAAGCTGGCCGCGAACACGGCGCCGAAGCAGGTCGCCGTCCCGGGGCTTGCTGCGGATGTCCACGCGAAAGCCAACATCGGCCTCGGCGGTGCGCAGGTGGCATCCATCGATACCGGTGCAAAAGCGGCCGCCGGCATCAGCGGCGCGCCGGCTGGTGCACTGCGGGGCCTGAAGGCTTCTGTAGATGGCGCGCTGGATTCGAAGCTGAAAGTGGCGGGCCATCAGATCGACGCCCAGGGCCAGGCGAAGGCGACGGCGGCGATCACGCTGCCCGCCAAGGAGGAACTGCCGGGAGAAACCCACGATCGGGCGATCACTGCCGCATTCGATGCCGGTGCAGCCGGCAAGGTGCGCGTGCAGGCGCCGGATGGCCAGGAAGTGGTTGCCGATCGCAATCTGAAGCTGGCGGGCCAGGCAATGGTTGCGGCGCAGAACAGCGCATTGGGTGTCGGGGGGCTGGTGGGCGGCGTGGTCGGCGCCGCGGGCAACGCCGTCGGTGGCGCGCTCAACGGCACGGTCGGTACGGTCGGTGGCGCGGTCGGCGGAGCCCTCAACGGCACCGTTGGCAGTGTGGGCGGCGCCGTGGGCGGCACGCTCAACAACACTGTGGGCGCCGTGGGTGGCGCACTGAATGGAGCTGTGGGCACGGTCGGCAGCGCGGTGGGCGGAGCCCTGAACGGCACCGTCGGCAGTGTGGGTGGTGCCGTAGGCGGCACGCTCAACAACACTGTAGGCGCCGTGGGTGGCGCACTGAATGGCGCCGTAGGCACCGTCGGCGGTGCGGTGGGGGGAGCCCTCAACGGCACCGTCGGCAGTGTGGGCGGCGCCGTAGGCGGCACGCTCAACAACACGGTAGGCGCCGTGGGTGGCGCACTGAATGGCGCCGTCGGCACGGTCGGTAGCGTCGGTGGTGCAGTTGGCGGAGCGCTCAATGGCACCGTCGGCAGTGTGGGCGGTGCGGTGGGTGGCACGCTCAATAACACCGTAGGCGCCGTCGGCGGCGCACTGAACGGCGCCGTCGGCACCGTCGGTGGTGCAGTTGGCGGAGCGCTCAATGGCACCGTCGGCAGCGTGGGTGGCGCCGTGGGCGGCACGCTCAACAACACGGTGGGCGCCGTGGGTGGCGCACTGAATGGCGCTGTGGGCACGGTTGGCAGCGCGGTGGGCGGAGCCCTCAACGGCACCGTCGGCAGTGTGGGTGGTGCCGTAGGCGGCACGCTCAACAACACTGTAGGCGCCGTGGGTGGCGCACTGAATGGCGCCGTAGGCACCGTCGGCGGTGCGGTGGGTGGAGCCCTCAACGGCACTGTCGGCAGCGTAGGCGGCACGCTCAACAACACTGTGGGCGCCGTAGGTGGCGCATTGAATGGTGCGGCAGGCACTGTCGGCGCGGTCGGAGGCGCTGTTGGCGGAGCTCTCAATGGCACCGTCGGCAGTGTGGGCGGCGCAGTGGGCGGCACGCTCAACAACACGGTCGGTTCCGTCGGCGGCCTGCTTAATGGCGCCACCGGTTCCGGCACGGGCCTGGGGGGCCTGCTGGGCAATACGCTCGGCAACGTCGGCAGCGCCGTGGGCAACCTGCTCAACGGCAACCTCAATGGCACCCTTGGCAATCTGGGCAGCGCGGTCGGTGGCCTGGTCGGTGGCACGCTGAGCGGCCTGGGCCTGACCAAGCCCTCCGCGATTCCCCCCACCAGCCCGAAGGCCCCTGCCGCGGCGGATCCGAATGCGGGCCTGATCATCGGCACCGGTGGCCTGGTCGGCAATGTCGGCCAGCTGATCGGGCCGACCACCACCAGCCTGTTCGGCGGCAACGGCTACCTGAGCAACGGCAACCTCAAGCTCAGCAATGCCAACGTGATGCAGACCTACTCGACGGTCAACGTGCTGGGCCTGCCGGTAGTGAACCTGTCGCCGGTCGGCAGCACCCTCAACGGGCTGGGTGGTGCCGTTACCGGTGGCAGCTCGCACCTGACCCTGATCGGTGGCGTGACCTCCGACAGCTACATCTACAACATCAACAACGGCAATCCGGGCGGCCTGCTGGGCCTGCTGCTGCCGAAGGATTCGCCTGCCTGGGCCGCCAAGTGCCTGGACGTCGCCCTGGCCGACATCTCGTGCTGGGCGGTCAACGCCGCGCAGGACTACCAGGTGCTGATGGGCGACGGTGCGTTCGCCAACGGTTCGAAGGAAGTGGTGATCGGTGCCAACGCACGTCACGAGCTGCCGAAGGTTGATGCCAACGTTGCCTTCCCGGGTGATGGGGTCAACGACCCGAGCAACCCGACCGGTGTGCCGACCGCCGACTACGCTGCACGCATGGGCCATTCGGTGATCGTGGGTGACAGTGCCGTGGGTACCGCCAACGGCCAGACCCTGCTGGGTGCTGAGGCCACCTCCAACCAGGCCAACTCGGTGGCACTGGGCTACCGTTCGGCCGCACTGCGCGGCGCGCAGGCCAGCTACACCGCGTATGGCCTCACTGCGCCGCAGGTCTCGGCCGGTGAAGTGTCAGTGGGCACCGCCGGTGGCGGCGAGCGCCAGATCACCAACGTGGCTGCCGGCAGTGTCAACACCGATGCGGTCAACGTGGCCCAGTTGAAGGGTGCGATCAGCCTGATCAACGGCGTGGCCGATGCCGCGGTGACCTACGACCTGGATGCCGGTGGCAATCCGAACTACCGCCGGGTCACCCTCGGCGCCGGTACCGGCACCACCACCATCGGCAACCTGGCCGGCGGCGCGATCACCGCAGGCAGCCTGGAGGCGGTCAACGGTGGCCAGCTGGCTGGTACCAATGCAGCCATCGCCAGCTTCTTCGGTGGCCGCGCGGCGTTCGACCCGGCCAGTGGTGTCTTCACCGCACCGCTGTTCGAGATCAGCAGCATCTCCACCGGTGGTGCCATCGCCAAGGGCCTGTATGAGAACGCCACCGATGCCTTCGCCGCTGTCGATGGCTCGCTGGTCAACCTCAACACGCAGATCACCGACATCCGTAACGGTGGCACCAAGTACCTGCGGGTGAACTCGACCGGTATCGAGGCCCTGGCCAGTGGCACCGACTCGATTGCAGTCGGCACCAATGCCCGCGCCACCGCCGCCAACAGCATCGCGGTCGGTGCCGGCAGCCTGGCCGATCGTGCCAACAGTGTCTCCATCGGCGCGGCCGGTGCCGAGCGCCAGGTCACCAACATGGCCGCCGGTACAGCGGCGACCGATGCGGTCAACGTGGGCCAGTTGCAGGCTTCCGAGCAGGGCGCCCTGCGCTACGACCTCAACGGCGACGGCAGCGTCAACTACGCCAGCGCCACGCTGGGCCAGACCGGCACCGCGACCACGCTGCGCAACCTCGGCCCGGGCCAGGTCAGTGCCACCAGCAGTGAAGCCATCAACGGTGCACAGCTGTTCGCCGCCAACCAGGCCGTGGCCACCCACCTCGGTGGTGGTGCAGCGGTCAACGCCAGCGGCGTGCTGACCGCACCGACCTACTCGATCAACAACGTGGCCGCCAACGGCACGATCACCAAGGGCAACTACAACGACGTCGGCACCGCCTTCGACGCGGTCAGCAATTCGCTGGCCAACGTCGCCGACCAGACCGGCGAGATCGACAAGCTGGCGGTAAAGTACGACGTCGATGGCAGTGGCAACGTGATCAACAGTGTCTCGCTGAAGGGCACCGGCACCGGTGCGGTGAAGGTGACCAACGTGGCCGCGGGCAGCATCCTGGCCGGCAGCAGTGATGCCATCACCGGCGACCAGCTGTTCAGCACGAACAGCACCATCGCCAACTACTTCGGTGGCACCACCGCCTACAACGGCACCACCAACGTGTGGACCGCACCGAAGTTCAGCATCTCCAGCATCGCCACCGATGGCACCTTCACCAGCGGTGATTACAACAACGTCACCGCCGCATTCACCGCCGTGGATGGCTCGCTGAAGGTCCTCAACCAGCGCATCACCAATGGTGGCGGTGGCAGTGCCTACCTGGCGGTGAACTCGACGGCAGCGGCTGCAACGGCGGCCGGCGCGGAGGCGGTGGCGGTCGGCCCGCAGGCGAGTGCCGCAGGTGCCAACAGCGTGGCGGTCGGCAATGGCGCCAGTGCCAGCGCGGGCAACAGCGTGGCGCTGGGTGCCGGTTCGGTGGCCAGCGTCGGTGCGCAGGCAGGCTACACCGGCGCCTATGGGCAGACCGGTGCCAGCAACTCGGCAGGTGAGGTGTCGGTGGGCAGCACCGGCAGCGAGCGCAAGATCACCCATGTTGCTGATGGCTCCGACGACCACGATGCGACCAATGTCGGGCAGCTGAAGAACGGCGTGAACTACGCCATCGACCAGTCCAAGTCCTACACCGACCAGAAGATCCAGAACATCACCAATGTGGCCGGCAGCTTCCGCGCCAACAACACCAACAACCTGGCCGATCCGTCGGCCAGTGGTGCCAACTCGGCCGCCGGTGGCGCGGGTTCCGCCGCGGCGGGTGCCAACTCGACCGCGCTGGGCAATGGCTCGCAGGCACAGGCCGACAACTCGGTGGCGCTGGGTGCGGGCTCGGTGGCGAACCGTGCCAATACGGTGTCGGTGGGTGCCAGCGGTGCGGAACGCCAGGTGGTCAACGTGGCCGATGGCACGCAAGCGACCGATGCGGTCAATGTACGGCAGCTGCAGGCGTCGCAGCAGGGCACCCTCCGCTATGACACCACCACCAACGGTGCCACCAACTTCAACAGCGTGACCCTTGGCAGCACCACCAGTGGCCCGACCACGGTGCGCAATGTCGCCGCCGGCACCGCCGGCACCGACGCGGTCAACGTGGACCAGTTGAAGTCGGGCATGGCACAGACCCTGGATTGGTCGAAGGCCTACACCGACGAGCGCATGGGTGGCTTCGAGCGCGACCTGCGCAAGACCGACAACCGCGCCTCGGCCGGTATCGCTTCGGCGATGGCCACCGCAGCCCTGCCGCAGCCCAGCGAAGCGGGCCGCAGCATGGCCTCGGTCGCAGCCGGCAGCTACAACGGTGAGTCGGGCGTGGCGATCGGTATCTCCGGAGTCTCCGAAGGTGGTCGCTGGATCTACAAGTTCAGCGGCTCCACCAACAGCCGTGGCGAGGCCGGCGTGGCCGTCGGTGCCGGCATCCAGTGGTGATCCCCGCCGCCGGGTCGCAGGTGCGGCCCGGCATCGCGGAAACGTCTACAGGGGGAACGACATGAAACAGCATCGCATCGCCCGCACCGGCCAGCTGGCCGCTACGCTGGGCCTGATCCTGGGAATGGGGCTGCTGGCCGCGTGCCGCAGCCATGCGCCGGCCGCCGACGGTCCGGCCGAAGCCACCGCCGTCCACTTCCCGGACGCCTCCAAGGCCTCGCTGAAGGAGGGCATCTATCCCGATGTCGCCGACCTGCGCCGCTTCGCGCCGGGCATGAGCAAGCGCCAGCTCTACACCTTGTTGGGCACGCCGCATTTCAACGAAGGCATGTGGGGCGTGCGCGAGTGGAACTACCTGTTCAACTTCCGGACGGCGCAGGGTGCCGAATACTTCACCTGCCAGTTCCAGGTGCGATTCGACAGCAAGGGCATCGCCCAGGGCGGCTACTGGAAGCCGGAATCGTGCGCGGCCGTGCTCGAGCCGCCGCGGCCGCCAGCACCGCCGCCGCCGGCACCGTTACCGGAACAGCCGCTACGACTGTCTGCCGATGCGCTGTTCGGGTTTGACAGCGCCGTGCTCAGCGCAGAAGGCCAGCAGGCGGTGCAGGTGGTGTTGGCGCAGGTGCGCGAGGCCGCGCAGGTGCAGTCGATCCGGGTGACCGGGTACACCGATCGCATCGGCAGCGCCAGTTACAACCAGACGCTGTCGCAGCGCCGCGCCGAGGCCGTACGGAATGCCCTGGTGCAGGGCGGGGTGCCCGCCACCGCGATCAGTGCCGAAGGGCGGGGTGCGGCCGAGCCGATCGTGCAGTGCGAGCAACGCAACCGTCGCGAGCTGATCGCGTGCCTGGCCCCGAACCGGCGCGTGCAGATCGCCGGGATGGCCCAGCCGCGCTGACAGTCCCGCGCCGGGGAGTGTCCCGGTATACCGAGTCCCCCCTGACCGCCGGCAGGACGTGGTTACGTCTCCCCCGTCGACCACGCCTGCCGGCGGCTCAGGTTTTCTCCATGGTGCACGCGATGAATGCCCAATTCCTGCCTCTTTCCATGAAGACGGAAGCCACACTGAGTGTGTATGGCCAGCTCGGCAACCATGCCGTGGTGCGCATTCCCGGGCGGCGCCTGCCAGGGCTGATCCTGCAGGCCGATACCGTGGCCGGGTTCCTGGCGCAGTTGCAAGAGGCCCAGGCATGCCTGCGCAGCGGGCGCGCACAGCGCACCGACGCCGAGCTGGACATGCTTATCGACGTGTTGCAGCAGTGGTATGCGCTGATCGAATCGCGCCTGGCCGACGCCGGCGAGGCGCTGTAGAAGAAAAAGGGGACGGAGGGGATTAAGTCGTTTCCGGCACGGCTGGGGCATTGACGACTTAATCCCCTCCGTCCCCTTTTCTGTGTCATGCGCGTGCGCGGATCAACCAGCAGGCAGCGTCCACGCGGACCCGATCGCCCTCGATGAATGGCGTGAATGCTGCCAGCGCCTTGTCGCGGAGTGCAGCGGCGCGTTCTCCGGGCAGGTCTCGCAGGGCAAGACCCAGTGCACCGAGCTGCCCCACATAGGTCGGCAGTTCATTGCGGGCGAGGGAGCAGGGCAGGGCCACCGCAGTCACTTCGACGTCCTTCCAGCCGGCGGCCTGCAGCAGGTGGTGGATGCGTTCATCGTCGGCGAAGGCGAACTGCCCGGGTGCGCCAGGTCTCCGCGGTGGCAGATCCAGCTCATCACCGATGGCCCGCTCGGCGGTCGTCATGAACGGGTTTTCCTCTGCGCTGCGCCAGGCGATGAAGCGCAGGCCCGAATTCGGCCTGGCTGCACGATGCTGGTTGGCGAACGCGGCCCCGGTATCCTCGAAGAACATCACCCCCAACCGCGACTGGATCCAGTCGAAGTGCCCAGAGGGCAGAGGGTGCTGTTGCGCGTCTGCGACGATGAAGTCAGCGTCCAGCCCCGCCGTTTCCGCGCGCTTGCGCGCCATTGCCAGCATCGGTGCGGAGATGTCCACGCCGGTGCAGTGGGCGGCCGGACGTGCCGCGCCGGCGGCAAGCAGGCTCGCGCCCGTGCCGCATCCGATGTCGAGCAGTTGCGTGACGGTTTCTGGCAACTCGGCGACCAGCAGGTCGGCCATCGGCTGGAACAGGCCATCGAGGATGGCCTGCTGGGCGACCCAGATCTGGCCGCTGGGGCCATTCCAGAGGGTGTTCTGATCAACGGGGGATGTGCTGGCCATGGCCTTGCCTTGTCCGGAAGTGGCCCATAGGTTGCTGCTTGAAGACGACTTGAGGTCAAGCCCATGCGTGAACTGGATATCGGCGAGGTGGTGAAGCGCAGCGGGGTGCCGGCCTCGACCCTGCGCTACTACGAGCAGCTGGGGCTGTTGCAGGCGCTGGGGCGCCGTGGCCTGCGACGGCAGTATGACGAGCAGGTGCTGGAACGGCTGGCACTGATAGGGCTGGGCCAGGCCGCTGGGCTGTCGTTGCAGCAGATCGGGCTGTCATTGCCACGGCAGGGCTGTATCACCCTGGATCGCGAGGCGCTGCTGGCGCAGGCCGAGGTGCTGCAACGGCAGATCACGCAGCTGCAGCGGGTACGGCGGCATCTGCAGCGGGCTGCGGCATGCCCGCAGGCAGAGGATGCCCGGAAGTGCGGTTCGTTCCGGAAACTGTTGCGCGCGCAGCAGCGAATGGGTGGGTGAGAGGAGGGCATCCACGCATGGCGTGGATCTACTGCACCACGGCTTCGGCAGATCCACGCCATGCGTGTATGAATCAATCGCGGGTGCTGACTTCCCACGTGGCATGCAGCACGCCCGGTACGTGCTCCATCCGCGCCAGCACCACATCCAGCTCGTCGGCACTCACAGCGGTACTGACCAGCACGGCGATCACATCGGAGGGCGCGTCGGCATGCTCGACCACCTGCACGTCGCCTACCGGGTACTGTGCCGCTTCCAGCGCGTCGACCAGCCGTTCGCGCACCCGCGGCACGGCTTCGGCATCCACGCTCAGTCGCACTTCATAGGTGGCTTCGGTGGCGGCCTCGTTGATCGGAATGCGGTTGATCGCGTTTACCAGCGGCCGCAGCAGGGTATTGCCGGCGATGATCAGTACGGTCAGCAGCACGCCTTCGGCCAGCATGTCCGCACCGGTGCAGCTGCCCACCGCCGCCGAGCACCACAGGGTGGCGGCGGTGTTGAGGCCGCGCACGTTCATGCCTTCCTTCATGATCACGCCAGCGCCGAGGAAGCCGACGCCGGAGACCACGTAGGAGATCACCCGCACGGCTTCGGCGCTGCCGGCGATGCGCATGCCCAGGTCGACGAAGGCGGCCGCGCCTACGGCCACCAGTACGTTGGTGCGCAGGCCGGCGGTGCGCTGCCGGTATTGGCGCTCGGCACCGATCAACGTGCCCAGGACGAAGGCGGCCAGCAGGCTGACCACGGTGTCGGCGAAGGGACCGGCCTGGAAGGTTTCAATGAAGCGCATGGCCGGAGTCTACCCGGTCGAGGTGACAGTAGATCCACGCCATGCCTGGATTTCGAAAGTGCCAGAAACGACTTGATCCCCTCCGTCCCCTTCTTTGCGGGGTCAGTCGGTGTCCTCCACCCGCTCGCCCATCAGCTCGCGCTGGCGCTTGTCCAGTTCTTCGGCGTAGCGCTTGCGCACGAAGGCTTCGGAGACGACGCCCAGCACCTGGCCGTCGGCGCCGACCACCGCCAGCTCGTCGGCCTGGGTCTGGTCGAAGCGCTGCATCACGCTGACCACGTCGGAGGACGGTGCCAGCGAGACGTCACGGTTCTCGGCCAGTTCGCCGATCAGGGCTTCCGGCTTCACGCCATCGCCGTAGACCCGTGGAATCTGCACGATGCCGGCATAGTGGCCCTCGCTGTCGATCAGGATCACCCGGGTGCCCGAGCCCAGTGGAAAGCGTTGGCGGAAGGAGGCCACATCGAGATCGGCCGGGGCGGTGGCCACGCCCTTGCGCATCAGGCGCCCGGCATTGAGGTTCTGCACCCAGCCGACGTCGCGGGCGCTCTTGATGGTCTCGCCGCGCAGGTGCATGCGCCAGGTCGAGAACGAGTAGCCGAACCATTGCCGCACCAGTGTGCTGGACACCAGCACGGCGCTCATCACCACGCTGGTCAGCAGGAAGTCGTGAGTACCTTCCAGCACCAGCATGGCCATGGTCATTGGCGCACCAACGACGGCGGCGGCCAGTGCGGCCATGCCGGCCAGCGCGGCGGAGGTGGCATCGATCACCGGCACGCCGGTGGCCATGCCCAGCAGGCCGGCGAACAACGCGCCGACCAGGGTGCCCATGAACAGCGAAGCGAAGAACAGGCCGCCACGGAAGCCGAAGCCCAGCGAGATGCCAGAGGCCAGGCACTTCAGGGTCAGCAGGCCGCCGATCCAGATCAGCGGGAGATGCGTGGTCAGGTCCAGGTGCAGCGCGCCGTGGCCGGACGACAGCACCTGCGGGCTGGCCAGTGCCAATGGAATCAGCAGCAGGCCGCCGACCACCGGCCGGCCCCACGCGGGCAGCGGGCTGCGCTTGACCGTGCCTTCGATCGAAGCGATCAGGCGCATGATGGCAATGCCGACCATCGCGCAGCAGCAGCCGAGCAGGCCGTAGATGGCGTAGTCGGCGGCGCGCACGTCGATGGTCGAGGCAGCGGGCAGCAGATAGGCCTCGATCCCGGCCTGGTCGGCCACGAACGCGCCGGCCAGTGCGGCCACCGCCACCGGCGCCAACGCGGCCGGGGTGTAGGCGCCGATGACGATCTCGAACGCATAGAACGCACCGGCCAGCGGCGCACCAAACGCAGCGGCGATGGCGCCGGCGGCACCGGCACCGACCAGGATGCGCACGTCGTTCCGGCGCAGGCGCATCACCCGGCCCAACTGAGAGCCGCTGCCTGCGCCCATCTGCGTATACGAAGCCTCCAGGCCGACCGACGCGCCGCAGCCGTTGGACAGCAGGGTCTGGGTCAGCACGATCAGGTTGTCGCGCATCGACATGCGGCCACCGTGCAGGGCATTGGCTTCGACCGCGTCGAGCAGGGGCCGTTTCAGCCGCGTCGCCGCCAGGCTGACCAGGCCGACCAGCAGGCCACCCAGCGGCAGCACCAGCAGCGCTGTCCAGGTCAGCGCGGGCAGGGAGCTCAGGCGCATCCCTTCATCCAGCCCGTACAGGGAGCCTTGCAACCAACGTGCAATGCCGGACTGCAGCAGGGTCAGGTAGCCGGCGATCAGGCCGACCAGCAGCGCCAGCGCGATGAACCACAGGTCGCTACCGCGCAGCCGCAGGCGCAGGCCCTGGAAGGCCAGATGCAGGCGCGATGGCGAAACAGGCGAAGACATGGTGGCGGCATGATACGCCGCCACCGTGAGCGCCACCGTCACCGCATCGGGCGGCTACCGGCTCAGAAGCGGTAGCGGCCCTGCACGTAGAAGGTGCGCGGCGCGGCCACCATGCGGCCGGCGTTGCCATCGACGTTGCGGGTGTACCAGCGCTTGTCGGCCAGGTTGTTCACGCCCAGTGCGATCTCGCTGTCACCCAGGCCCGGCACCTGCCAGGCCACCTGCGCGTTCCACAGGCGCACGCCCGGCACGCGGCCCACGCGCGCATCAGCGGTTTCTTCCCAGGTGTTGGCGGCATCGGAGAACTGGCCGCTCTGGTGGGTGCTGGAGACATTGAAGGTCCAGCCGGCCAGCGCGTAGCGGGCGCCCACGCTGTCGGTGTCGCGCGAGTAGAACGGCACGTCCAGGCCACGGTTGTCGCCCGACTGCTGGATCGCCTTGGTCCAGGTGTAGTTGGCGTACAGCTCCAGACCGGCCAGCGCGCTGTCCTCGGCGAAGTGGTACTCCAGTGCGCTCTCCACGCCCTTGTGGTCGGTGGCACCAATGTTCTGGAAGGTGGGCGGGGTGATCCCCGGCACCTGCAGGATCTGGTTGTCGAAGCGCATCTTGAACACGGTCACTTCCGCGCGAAGTGCACCGTCCTGCCAGCGTGCGCCCAGTTCGGTGGTCTTTGCCACCTCCGGGTTCAGCGGATTGCTGGCGGTCTGCGAGTTCAGCTGGATGTTCTGCACCGGCCCGAACGAGGTGGTGTAGTTGCCGAACACGGTCAGCTGCGGGGTCAGCAGGTAGGCGATGTTGAGCGAGGGCAGGGCCTTGTCGTTGCGGCTGCTGAAGATCGCCGTGCCACCGGCCTGGCGGCGGTCCATGTCGATCCATTCCATGCGCACGCCCGGGGTGATCCGCCACTGGCCGATCGCAATGCGGTCGTCGATGTAGAACGCGTGGGCGTCGGTGGCGTTGTCGAAGCGGGTGTTGGCACTGGCCGCGCCGGTGCGGCGGGCGACGGTGTAGCTGCGGTCGTTGCCGCGCTCGCGCAGGAAGCGGTAGCCAGCGGTGATGTCGTGCACCGTGCTGCCCCAGTGCAGGCGCTGGGTATAGCGCGGCTCGATGCCAAGCACGCGGTAGTCGCGCGGCTGCACGGTCAACTGGGTATTGGCGGCATTGATCAGCGAGCTGGCACGGGTGCTCTCGTTGTAATAGGCCAGCACCTCGAACTCGCTGTTGGCCGACAGCGTGTTGGTGTAGCCCAGGTCGATGCCGGTGCGATGGCCCTTCCAGAAATCGGTCGGCCGGGTGTTCTGGAACGGGTCGGTCTCGTACTGCGCGCGGGTCAGGCCGCCCGGCGTCAGTGAGCGAACGTCGTAGTAGGACAGCTTGGCTCGCAGCTCCTGCTGTCCGTCGATGGCATAGGCGAACTTCAGCGCGAGATCGTTGAAGCGGTCATCGCTGCCCTGGCGCCAGCCGCGGCCATCCTGGCCGGAGTAGAGCAGGGCGGCGCCCAGCCCGTTGTCGCCGGTGCCGCCGAGGAAGGCGTTGTACTGGGTGCTGTCACCGCCGCCGTGGTCGTAGGCGGTGTAACGCACCCCGGCTTCGCCGTGCAGGCCGGTCCCGGTGGGAATGGCGCGGGTGCTGAAGTTGATGATGCCGCCCACGTTCTGCGGCCCGTAGCGCACCGCGCCGCCGCCACGCACCACGTCGATCGACTCGATGTTGGACAGGCTGGTCGGTGCGAACGACAGCTGCGGTTGGCCATACGGCGCTACCGCAAGCGGCACGCCGTCCAGCAGTACGGTCGAGCGCGGCGAGTAGCGGCCGGTGAGGCCACGCACGCCGATGTTCAGCGACACCGAGCTGCCGGCGGTGCCGGCGTTGTCGGTGACCTGCACGCCGGGGATGCGTCGCATCGCATCACCGATGCTCGCCGCGCCGCTGGCCTCGATGCGCTGGCGGTCGACTACGGTGCGTGCGCCGGCGAAGCTCTTGACGCTGTCATGCAGGCCGGTGCCCAGCCAGTTGCCGGAGACCTGGATGCTGTCCAGCGTGGTGGCGCTGTCCTGGGCGGAGGCACGGGTGGTCGGGAGCAGGCACAGGGCGAGGGCGGCGGCCAGGGGCAGGGGAACCGGTTGCAGGGCGAGGATGGGCATCGGTGCAGGCTGTGGAAGGTCGTAAATGAGAATTATTGCTGATTCCATTCGCTATTGGAATGCGCCGCCGGTTCACGCTGTTCCCCCGGTGGTAGAGTGGGCGATTGCTTCCTGACTCGCTGAGATCCGCCATGTCCCAAGCCGCCTTCTACCCCGTCGGAATCCCTGGCCAGCCGTGGGGAGCGGCGGAACGGGAGGCGTGGCGTGGCCGCCAGCAGCGCCTGCGCCGCTACGACGAGGAGGTGCTGCCGCGCATCGAGGCGCTGGCCTCCCGCTTCGAGAAGGTGGCCTATGGCCAGCTCGACTACGCTGGCGAGACCTACACCCTGTTCGCCCTGCGCAGCCGCGACTGGAACCCGGCGTTGCCGGCCGCGCTGGTTACAGGTGGCGTGCATGGGTATGAAACCAGCGGCGTGATGGGCGCGCTGGAGTTCCTTGAGAAGCATGGCACCGACTATGCAGGCAAGGCCAACCTGCTGGTGGCGCCGTGCGTGAACCCGTGGGGCTTCGAGCGCATCAACCGCTGGAACTTCGATGCGATCGATCCGAACCGCAATTTCCGCGCCGATGGCCCGGCCCGCGAATCGACCGCTGTCATCGAGCTGATCGCGCCTTACAAAGGCCAGTTCGTGCTGCATATCGACCTGCACGAAACCACCGACAGCGACGAGAGCGAGTTCCGCCCGGCGCTGGCCGCACGTGACGGCAAGCCGTTCGAGCCGGGCCTGATTCCCGATGGCTTCTATCTGGTGGATGACAGCGAGAACCCGCAGGCGGCGTTCCAGCAGGCGGTGATCGCCGCGGTGGAAAAGGTGACCCATATCGCCCCGGCCGACGACAAGGGCGAGATCATCGGTTCGCCGGTGGTGGCCCACGGCGTGATCGAATACCCGCTGGTGAAGCTGGGCCTGTGCGCTGGCATCACCGGTGCGAAGTACACCACCACCACCGAGGTCTACCCGGACAGCCCGCGCGCCACCCCGCAGCAGTGCAACGACGCCCAGGTGGCAGCGGTGTGCTCGGCGCTGGATTACGCGCTCGCCCATCGTTGATCGGTAGTGGCGGGGGGGGGGGGGGGCCCCCCCCCCCCCCCCCGCGGGGGGGGGGGCCGCGCCCGGCCCGCCACCACCCCCCCCGCAGTGGGCGCGGGCGCGCCGGCCCGCCGCCCCCCCCCGCCCCCCCCCGGGCGGCCCCCCCCCCCCCCCGGCACTACCTCATCCAAGCGCGTCGGCCCACCACAGGGCGGCTGGCCCCGGCGGCGTATCGCGACGCCACAACAGATCGCTGTGGATGCGCCGTGGCCAGCCGGGCAGGGTCAGTTCCACCAGCTGCCCGCGGTCGTAGCGCCGTACCAGCGCGCGTGGCAGCTCGGCCCAGCCGATGCCGTCCTCGGCCATCTCCATCACCATCAGGTAGTCGGTGGCGGTCCATGCCAGGCCCGTGGCCGCGCGGGTGTGGTCGACCTCCGCGCTCAACCGCACCTGCCGGTGCCGTGCCAGCTGGGAAGCCGCGCGCCGGCCGGCGTCGGCCAGCAGATGGCCGCGCGCCACATACACCGACAGTTCGCTGTGGTGCGCCAACGGTCGCGCCACCAGTCCGTCCGGATAGCTTTCCTGGCGTGGCAGCAGGCCCAGCGCGGCGCGACCACTGCCGACCAGTTCCAGCACGTCATCGCCTTCGGCATCCAGCCATTCCAGTTCGATCTCGGGGAACGCTTCGGCAAAGCGCTGCAACACGCGCTGCTCCGGATCGAGCTGGTAGACGTCGGAGAACACCACGGTCAGCCGCGCTTCGACCGGGGCGGCCAGGCGAACGCTCAACTGCTGCAGGCGCGCATCGGCGGCAAGGATCTCCTGTGCGTGGCCCAGTACCTGGCGCCCGGCCTCGGTCAGCTGCGGGTAGCGCCCGCTGCGATCAAACAGGCTCACGCCCAGGTCGGCCTCCAGGTGGGCGATGGCGGTGCTGACCGTCGATTGGGTCTTGCGCAGGCGGCGCGCGGCTGCCGAGAACGAGCCCAGTGCGGCCGCTTCGACGAACGCCTGCAGGGATTCAGGGGAGTAGGGCATTGATCCATCGCTCCTGTCGATGGAATCCATTTTGAATCGACCGTAAAAGGCGATGATACTGGCCGCCGTCGCCCCTGTCTGCGGGGTGTTCCGGATCATCCACGCATGGCGTGGGTCCAATGAGGGCGGGGCGCTGTCCCCGTCCCGCAAGGAGTTTCACATGTCCCGTACTGTTCCCGCCCGTGGCGCGCTGGTCGCCTGGGCCTGCCTGACCGTGGCGATCGTTGCCGAAGTGGTCGGCACCTCGTTCATGGCCCATGCCGCCCGCGACGGTGGCTGGACCGGCTACCTGATCATGGCCGGCGCGCTGGCGCTGTCCTACTACTTCCTGGCGCTGTCGGTGCGCCGCATCGCGGTCGGTGTCGCCTACGCGGTGTGGGAAGGCCTGGGCCTGACTCTGCTGACCGTGGTCGGCCTCACCGTGTTCGGCGAGAGCCTGTCGCTTCAGCAGCTGGCCGGTCTGGTGCTGGCGGTGGTCGGCATCGTCTGTGTCACCCTCGGGGAGGCGCACTGATGAATACCCTGGCCCTGTTTTTCGTGATCTGTTCGGCCTTGATCGACGTCGCCGCCAACATGATGGTGGCCAGGTCGGAAGGCTTCCGCCGCTGGCGCTGGGGTGTCGGCGCGATCGTCATGGTCTGGGTCGCCTTCGCACTGCTGGGCCAGGCGGTGCGCTACATGGACCTGGCCACCGCCTATGCGATGTGGGGTGCAATCGGCGTGATCGGTACCGCCACCTGCGGCCGCCTGCTGTTCGGCAACCGCCTGCGCCCGATCGGCTGGGTTGGCATCGCCCTGGTCACGGCGGCGGTACTGCTCCTCAGCACCGCCAAGTAGCAGCATGCCCGGTCGCGAGCGGGGCGGCGATGATGCAGCGATTTGCGAAGTCGCCCGTGCTCATCGACACTGCGGTTTTCCACATGGAGTGCCCGCATGTTCAGCCACATCACCGTAGGAACGAACGACATGGATGCCGCACGTCGCTTCTACGACGCCCTGTTCGCTGCGATGGACGCGCGTGCGGGCGTATTCGACGAGAAGGGACGGCTGCTGTACTTCAAGGATGGGCGGATGTTCGGTGTAACCGCGCCGATCGATGGGCAGCCAGCGTGCCATGCCAACGGTGGCACCATCGGTTTCAGTCTGGGCAGTGCAGAGGCCGTGCGTGCCTGGCAGGAAGCTGGAGTGGCTCACGGTGGTACCGCCATCGAAGATCCGCCCGGCATCCGCAACATGTCCGGTCGGCAGGTGTTCCTGGCCTATCTGCGTGACCCGGGTGGCAACAAGCTGTGTGCGGTGCATGTAATGTCGTGATCGGACAGGATGCGCGTGGCCGCGCCGCAGGCGGTGCGCGCGGCCTGCGCAAGCCAAGGGTGCGCGGGCCGCGCGCGCGTGATACCACGGAATGAGCGGACGGGCCTGCGACCGCAGGCCGCAACTTCATGCTCTGTCCACTGCGGTTCAGCCAGAATCGGTCGGCTAATTCCCTGATCTACCGGAGAACGCCGCCCCATGGATGTACTGGAGCCGCAACAATCCCCGGTGCGCACCCTTCGGCCTGTGTTCGCCTTCGCGGCGATCGTTGTCGTGGCGTTCGCGCTGTTCGTCAGCCTGTTTCCACTCGGTGCGGGCCGCCTTCTGCTGAAGGCGCAGGACTGGGCCGCACTGAATGTCGGCTGGTACTACCTGCTGGCAATGACCCTGTACCTGGTGTTCGTGGTCGGTGTGGCGCTGTCCAAGTATGGTGGCATCAAACTCGGCGCCGACCATGACGAGCCGGAGTTCAGCTACCTCTCCTGGGCCGGCATGCTGTTCGCGGCCGGCATCAGCATCACCCTGTTCTTCTTCTGCGTCTCCGAACCGCTGACCCACTACCTGCAGCCGCCGCAGGGCGATCCGGCTGCGGGCGAGGCCGGTGCACGGCAGGCCATGCAGCTGTTGTTCCTGCATTGGGGCCTGCACGGCTGGGGCGTGTTCGCACTGGCAGCGATGGCGATGGCCTATTTCGCCTATCGCCACAACCTGCCACTGGCGCTGCGCTCGGCGCTGTACCCGCTGATCGGCAAGCGCATCAACGGCCCGATCGGCTACACCGTGGATGCGCTGGGCATCGTCGCCACCGTGTTCGGCATCGGCGCCGACATGGGCTTCGGGGTGCTGCACCTCAATGCCGGGCTGGCGCACCTGTTCAACATCCCGCATTCCAACCTGGTGCAGATCATCCTGGTGGTGGCGATGATGGGCGCGGCGGTGGCCGTGGCCGTCTCCGGCGTGGAGAAGGGCGTGCGCTGGATGGCCAACATCAACATGCTGCTGGCGATCGCGCTGGTGCTGTTCATGCTGTTCGCCGGGCCGACGCAGTACCTGTTCAGCACCTTGATGCAGAACCTGGGCGACTACCTGGGCAGCGTGGTCGGCAAGAGTTTCGATGTGTATGCCTACGGCGGCCGCCCCGAATGGCTGGGTGGCTGGACGGTGTTCTACTGGGCCTGGTGGATCGGCTGGGCGCCGTTCGTCGGCCTGTTCATCGCGCGCATCTCGCGTGGCCGCACCATCCGCGAATTCGTGTTCGGCGTGCTGCTGATTCCGCTGGGCTTCACCCTTGCCTGGCTGTCGATCTTCGGCAACAGCGCGCTGGACCAGGTCCTGCACCACGGTCAGCAGCAGTTGGCGCAGCTGGCGGTGGATGATCCACCGACGGTGCTGTATGCATTGTTGGATGGTTACCCGTGGAGCCGTACGGTGATCGCGGTGACGGTGCTGGTCAGCTTCATCTTCTTCGTGACCTCGGCCGACTCGGGGGCGGTGGTGTTGTCTACGCTGTCCTCGCACGGCGGTGCGCCGGAGGATGATGGTCCGCGTTGGCTGCGCGTGTTCTGGGGCACGGTGATCGCGGTGCTGACCGCCGGGTTGCTGCTGGCTGGCAGCATCGATGCGCTCAAATCGGCGGTGGTGCTGGCGTCGCTGCCGTTCTCGGCGGTGCTGCTGCTGATGATGTGGGGGCTGACCCGCGCCTTCAGTGACGAATCGCACCGTAAGCGCGCGCTGCAGTACCGGCCGTCACCGTTGATCGGAGACGATCGCCATCATCAGGGCTGGCGCCAGCGCCTGAGCCAGGCCATGCACTTCCCGGTGCGCGACCAGGTCTACCGCTTCATGGATGACACGGTGAAGCCGGCGATGGAGGCGGTGGCCGAGCAGCTGCGCGGGCAGGGCTGGGACGTGGCCACGCGCTTCGAGGCGGGCGACATGGAGTTGACGGTCAACCATGGCGAGCAGCAGGACTTCCTGTACCGGGTGATCCTGAGCGGTTACCTGACCCCGTCGTTCGCCGCACAGCAGCTGCGCAACCAGCGCTACTACCGCGCCGAGGTGCACCTGTTCGAAGGCAGCCAGGACTACGACCTGGTGGGCTACAGCCGCAAGCAGATCATCAACGACATCATCAGCCAGTACGAACGGCACCTGCAGTTCCTGCACCTGAGCCGGTGATGCGGTGGGGGGGGGGGCGTGGGGCGCCCCCCCCAGGAGGAGCCGCACCCCCGCCCGGGGGGGGGGGCGGACCGTTGGTCCGCACCGACCTGTAGAGCCGAGCCCATGCTCGGCTGCGTGGTGCCGAAGAGCAGCCGAGCATGGCTCGGCTCTACGGTGGCAATCAGAACCGGTAACGCGCCCCCAGCGAGACGAACTGCCCGCGCAGGTTGTACTGGCTGATGTCGAAGCCGTTGGAACCGCCAGCCGGGTCGAACGGCGGGTCCTTGTCGGTCAGGTTCAGCACCGACAGCGACAGCGTGGTGTTGGGAATCCCTTCGTACGCCACGTACAGGTCCAGCTGGTGATAGGGCTTGACGCGGTCGCGCAGGCCCGGATTGCTGGTCGCGGTCGCCACGCGCTGGTCGTAGCCGCTCACGTACTGCAGGCTCAGCGTGCTGCTCCAGTCACCGACCGCCCAGTTCAGCGATGTGGTGCCGCGGGTACGGGGTAGCGCACCGTGACGGTTATTGCCGGCGCCGTCATACGGTGCCTGCCCGGCCACCAGCGGCTGCTTGAAGCTGAGCAGGTGGGTCCAGCTGCCGGCCACGGTGAAGTTGCCCCAGCCCTCGGTGCGGAAGGTGTGGTTGGCGTCCAGGTCCAGCCCCGAAGTGGTCAGTTCCCCCTGGTTGGCGTACTGGTTGGTGATGAACTGGATGCGCCCCTGCGCATCACGTTGTACACGACCGGGGAACAGCGTCGGGTTGTCGACGATGAACTGCGCACTGTCAGGCTTGACCAGGTTGTCCTGCTCGATGCGGTACCAGTCCAGGCCGATGCTGGTATCGCCATCCGGCGACCACACCGCCCCCACATTGAAGTTGCGCGAGCGCTCGGCCTTCAGGTCCGGGTTGCCGGTGCGGATGTTGGTTACGCCACGGCTGCCGCCGGGCTGCAGCGGATCCAGCGGATCGATCACCGAGCCATAGCTGACGGTCTGGCCGGGCGCGATCTCCGGCAACGAAGGTGCGCGGAACCCGCGCGAGAACGAACCACGCAGCAGCAGGCTGTCCAACGGCTGCCAGCGCAGCGCCACCTTCGGCGAGAACGCCTTGCCGAAGTCGTCGTAGTGGTCGCCACGGCCGGCCACCTGCAGTTCCAGCGTGCGGTGCAGCGGCACGCTCAGCTCGGCGTAGGCAGCACTGACCTGGCGCTCGCCGTTGACCACGTTGATCGCCGGGCGCAGTTCGGTGCCCGACAGCACCTGGGCGCTGGTGCGCGCATCCAATGATTCTTTGCGGAACTCCGCGCCCCAGGCGAAGCCGACCGTACCGGCGGGCATCTCCCACAGCGAGGTCGAGGCCTTCACGTTCAACGCGTGCAGCTTGTACCAGCCCGGACGCTTGGTCTGCAGGCGCAGTGCATCCAGCGCGCCCGGCGTGCTGGACGGGTTGAGGAAGTTGTAGCTGCCATCGCGCAGGATCTGCTCGAACGCATAGCGATTGACGAAGTTGTCGACGTACTCGCGCTGTGCACTCTGCGAGGTCAGCGCTGCCACTTCCCAGTCCCAGCGTTCGCCGCTGCCGCGCACGCCCGCCAGGGCACGGTAGAACACCTGCGTGTTGTCCTTCAGGCGCGGGCCGAGGTCGAAGAAGGTGTACTCGAACGGCAGTGGCGTGCTGCCCGGGTTGTTGGGATGGCCGACCGGCAGCACCGCCGGCACGTCGATGAGCGTGCCGGTAGCCGGGTTGTAGGCACGCAGGCCAGGGCCAACGGTCAGCGGCGCACTGAAGATCTGGTCGGCCTTGTTGTGGCTGTACAGCACGTCGGCGAACGCTTCGACACTGTCATTGAAGCGGTAGGTCGCACTCAACGACGCCTGCAGGCGCTCGGCGCCGGGCTGCAGGGTCTTGAACGGCTGCGCGTTGAAGGCGCAGGCCTGGCCGGGCAGGGTGCTGCCGAAGTCGCTGTACGGGCGCAGCTGGCTGCCATCAGGGCAGTTGCCGAACGGTTGCGGCGCGCGCGGGTTGGACAGCCAGTTGCCACCGGCGGTGGACCAGCCGGCCAGGCGGCCGCCGGGCTTGTCTCGGAAATCGCCGCTGCGGGTGTAGGCGCGCTGATCGGCGTCGAGGCGGTCGCGCTTGAGCAGGTCCAGCCCGAACAGCACGTTCCAGCCCTGCTGTTCCAGGTCGCCGAAGCCGGCCAGCAGGTTGGCCTTGCGTTCGTCCAGGCCGCCCTGGGTGGCGGTACCGAAGCCGCCGCCCACTTCCACGCCCTGGAAGTTCCTGCGCAGGATGATGTTGATGACACCGGCGATGGCGTCGGAGCCATACACCGCCGAGGCGCCGTCCTTCAGCACTTCGATGCGTTCCACCGCGCTGATCGGCAGCGCGTTGAGGTCGACGAAGGTATCCTGGGTATTGAGCGCGAAGCCGAAGTTGGACACGCGGTAGCCGTTGACCAGCACCAGTGTGTTCTTCGGCGACAGGCCACGCAGGCCGATCGAGGCCGAGCCGGCGGCGAAGCTGCCGGTGTACTGCTCGTCGAAGCTGTTGCCGGCATTGGCCGACAGGTTGCGCAGCACGTCGGTAAGGGTGGAGCGGCCGGTCTGCTCGATCTGTTCGCGGCTGACGATCTGCACCGGGTTCGGCCCGGCGGTATCGCTGCGCTTGATGTTGGAGCCGGTCACCAGCACGGTGCCGAGGGTGGTGCTGTCCTTGCCGGTGTCGGCGGTTTCAGCGGCGCCGGCAGCGCCGGCGGTAAGGCCCAGCGCGATGGCGCCGGCAAGCAGGTTCAGGGTGGTGCGGTACATGGAAGCGACAACGCCGAACGGGGGAGGAGCCGTCAGTACCGCATGCAGGTACATGCACCTTCCAATGACGAAAGCGCATTCAGTTATACATCACAGGTTCTTAACGAACCAGCTCGGTGGGTGCGGACCGTTGGTCCGCACGCCCCTGTAGAGCCGAGCCTACGCTCGGCTCCACACACTGGCCGGAAAGCAGCCGAGCATGGCTCGGCTCTACAGAACGCAATGTCAGACGATCACGGCCGCAGCAGCACCTTGCCATTGCGTCCCGACCCAGCACCGGCCTTCGCTGCCTGGGCGATATCGTCCAGCGCGAAGATCTGCTCCACCGGCAGGGTCAATTCACCCTGCGCCGCACGCTTCAGCAGTTCGCCAACCAGCCGGCGCTTGTCCTCCACCGCCATCGCCTGACTGACCTTGCTGCCCCAGAAGCCCTTCACCGTGGCTTCCTTGTAGATCAGGCCGCCAGCGGGAATGCGCATGGGTTCGCCGCTCATCACACCGAACGACACCAGCGTGCCGTGGTGCCCGAGCAGGTCGACCAGGTCACCGCTGGCGTCGCCGCCGATGGAATCCACCGCGGCTGCGGCCTGCGTTTCGCCAGTGGCTTCACGAACGCGATCCTTCCAGCCTTCTACCGAGGTGTCGAATACATGATCGATGCCGAGCGCCTGCAACTGCACCACGGCGGCGGCGTTGCGCACCAGGTTGGCCACATGCACGCCACGCGCCTTTGCCAACATCGCCAGCGACTTGCCGACCGCGCCGTTGGCGGTGTTCTGCACGACCCATTGCCCCGCTTCGACATGCAGGAATTCCAGCAGCATCAGCGCACTCAGCGGCATCGCGATCAGCTGCGCGGCCATTTCGTCGGGGATCGCCTCCGGCATCGGAATCACCATGCGTGCCGGTGCAATGAACGCCTCGGCCCAGGTGCCGTGTACCGAGGCGGCGGCAACCCGCTGGCCGATCTGCAGGCCGTCGACGCCATCGCCGAGTGCATCGACCACGCCCAGTGCTTCACTGCCACCGATCGCCGGCAGCGTCGGCTTGTAGCCATACAGGCCACGCACGGTCAGCAGGTCGTGGTTGTGGATCGAGGCCAGCACGGTGCGGATACGCACCTCGCCGGGGCCGGGCTCGGGCAGGGCGGCATTGGCAATGGCGAGGACGTCGGCCGGGTTGCCGAAGGAGGAGTACTGGGCGGCGCGCATGGGCGGTGTTCCGGTGAAAGTTGATGTTGTACCGAACTGGGGACGCAGGGGATGTCGACAAGGCGTCGCCGCTGCAACACGGCATCCTGCGACTGATCGTCGCGACATGTGTTGATTACCGCATATTGTGTTGACGGCTCGGGATATCCCCACTATGTTGTGGCCGTCACTCCCGGTCAGCCGCCGCCGCCGGACATGCAGCAAACGTCCCGCGGCCCGCCCCTGAAGGCTTGCCGTGTCGACGCGGCCGCTATCGCGCGGACCCAGATCGCCCCCACGGCCCGGATACCGGCCGCAGGCGCAGGCCATTGCCGACGACCTGGTGTTCCCGCGCTATGGCATCCCACCCCGACCGCCCCGTGCGCCGGTATCGCGTGCAGGGCCGCCACGGCATCGACCGCCAACGCGCGTGCGAGCCTGGAGTTCCACCACCATGACCGACAGTACCTTCCGCGTGGCCGATCTGGCCGGCGCTGGCGACGCCTTGCGCGCCGGTGGCGAGCGTGTGCCGACCTGGATCACCAAGGAGGCCGGCAACCGCCGCCTGCCGTTCGACGCCGAGCGCCTGCAACGCAGCATCGATACCGTGCACGCCGAGTTCCCGCAGCTGGATGTGAGCGACTACCGCCGCGTGGTGCAGGCGATGGTCGAGCGCAAGCCCAGCCTCAGTGCTGATGACCTGGTCGACCTGCTGATCCGCGAGGCCGAGTCGCGCGTGGACCTGGTCGCGCCGGAGTGGGAACAGTTTGCCGCGCGCATCTACCTGCGGCGGCTGTACAAGCGCGCCAGCCGCAACCGCTTCTACGATGTCAGCCTGAAGTACGGCTCCTACGTGGGCCTGCAGGAGAGCCTGGCTGACCGCGGCATCTACAGCAACGACATCCTGCGCTGCTATTCCAAGGAAGAACTGCAGCAGGCCGGCGAGATGATCGACCCGGAGCGCGACCGCCTGTTCGCCTACAACGGCCTGTACCTGCTGGCCACGCGCTACCTGGCCAGCGATCGCAGCCGTGAGGTCTACGAACTGCCGCAGGAGCGCTGGCTGACCATTGCGCTGTACCTGATGCAGGAAGAGGGCGGGGCTGGTGAGAGCGGCCGCGTACGCCGCATGCAGCTGGTCGGCGAGGCGTACTGGGCGCTGTCCAACCTGTACATGACGGTGGCCACGCCGACCCTGGCCAACGCCGGCAAGGTGGGCGGCCAGCTGTCCAGCTGCTTCATCGACACGGTGGATGACAGCCTGCAGGGCATCTATGACTCCAATACCGATATCGCCCGTGTTTCGAAGCATGGCGGCGGAGTGGGTGCGTACCTCGGCTACGTGCGCAGCAGCGGTGCGCCGATCCGTGGCGTGCCCAATTCGTCCGGGGGCGTGGTGCCGTGGATCAAGCAGCTCAACAACACCGCCGTATCGGTGGACCAGCTCGGCCAGCGCAAGGGCGCGGTGGCGGTGTACCTGGATATCTGGCACCGCGATATCGAAGCCTTCCTCGATCTGCGCCTGAACAATGGCGACCAGCGCCTGCGTGCGCACGATGTGTTCACCTCGGTGTGCGTGCCGGACCTGTTCATGGAGGCGGTCGAGCGCCGTGCCGACTGGTACCTGTTCGATCCGCACGAAGTGAAGAGCGCCAAGGGCTGGTACCTGCAGGACTTCTACGATGAGAAGCGCGGATCGGGCAGCTTCCGTGACCGCTATGCGGAACTGGTGGCCGACGAGCGCATCAGCCGCCGCACGGTGAAGGCGATCGACCTGTTCAAGCGGATCATGCTCAGCCAGCTGGAGACCGGCAACCCGTTCCTGTTCTACCGCGACGAGGTCAATCGCAGGAATCCGAACAAGCACGCGGGCATGATCTATTCCAGCAACCTGTGCACCGAGATCCTGCAGAACATGAGCCCGACGCGGATGATCCAGGAGATCGTCAGCGGCGATCAGATCGTCACCACCCGGCGTGCCGGTGACTTCGTGGTCTGCAACCTGTCCTCGATCAATCTCGGTCGTGCGATCAGTGCGCCGGATGACCTGCTGGCCTCCGATGTGCTGGAGCGGCTGATCCCGATCCAGGTGCGCATGCTCGACAACGTGATCGACCTCAACGCGCTGCCGGTGCCGCAGGCCACGATCACCAACCGCAAGTACCGCGCCATCGGCCTGGGCACGTTCGGCTGGCACCACCTGCTGGCGCAGCAGGCGATCCAGTGGGAATCGCCGGACGCCGAGGCGTTGGCCGACCGCCTGTACGAGCGCATCAACTTCCTGACCATCCAGGCCAGCGCACAGCTGGCCAAAGAAAAGGGCAGCTACCCGATGTTCGCCGGCAGCGACTGGCACAACGGCCGCTATTTCCGTGACCGCGACTATAGCGGTGCCGCCTGGGACGGCCTCGCCCGCGAGGTGGCTACACACGGCCTGCGCAATGGCTGGCTGCTGGCGGTGGCGCCGAACATGAGCACCGCGCAGATTGCGGGTTCCACGGCTTCGATCGACCCGATCTACAGCGCGTTCTACTACGAGGAAAAGAAGGACTTCCGGCGGCCGGTGGCCGCACCGGGCCTGTCGCTGGAAACCTGGCCGTACTACGAGAAGGGCGCCTACAAGGTCGACCAGTTCGCCAGCGTGCGCCAGAACGCGCGCCGCCAGCGCCATGTCGACCAGTCGATCAGCTTCAACCTGTACGTGCCCAGCACCATTCGCGCCAGCACGTTGTTGGAGCTGCATCTGACGGCATGGCGTGAGGGTCTGAAGACCACCTACTACGTGCGCTCCAACGACATCGACATCAGCGAATGCGAGTGGTGCGCCAGCTGATCGCGGCCGCCCTGTAGAGCCGAGCCCACGCTCGGCTCAGACGCGAAGAGCAGCCGAGGATGGGCTCGGCTCTACATCCGCAATGCACGTAATGCGAAGGCAAACGACCATGGCAACCCCGCTCGACCGCATCAAGATCCTCGAACCGCGCCACCCGAACCGCAGCACCGGCATCATCAATGGCCGCACCAGCGGCATCCTGAACTGGAACGACATTCCGTACCCCTCGTTCTATCGGGCCTACAAGGAGTTGTCGACCAACTTCTGGATTCCCGACGAGGTGGACATGAAGCTGGATGCGCGCCAGTACGGCGAGCTGTCCGGGCGCGAGAAGAACGCTTACGACTCGATCATCGGCCTGCTGGCCACGCTGGATTCGCCACAGACGCGCTTCATCTACAACGTGGCCGAGTACATCACCGACCCGGCGGCGCATGCCAACGCGGCGATCATCGGCCAGCAGGAGGTGATCCACAACGAGAGCTACAGCTACGTGCTGGCCTCGATCACCGACCTGCCGAACCAGAACCGCATCTTCGAGATCGCCCGCACGCACCCGACCATCATCAAGCGCAACGCGCCGATCATGGGGGCGTATGACGATTTCATGCGCGAAAAGACCGCCGAGACCCTGCTGAAGTCGCTGATCCAGTCGTCGATCCTGGAGGGCATCAACTTCTATTCCGGGTTTGCCTACTTCTACAACATGGTGCGGCAGAACCGCATGACCGGCACCGGCAAGATCATCAGCTTCATCAACCGTGACGAGCTGGCCCACACCAAGTTCATCAGCGAGCTGATCCGCGCCATCATCGGCGAGAACCCGGAGCTGCAGACCAATGAACTGACCGCGTACGTGCACCAGGCGTTCGAGCATGCGATCGAACTGGAGACGCAGTGGTCCTCGGAAGTACTGGACGGCATCGACGGCATCGATGTCGAGGAGATGACGCGCTACGTGAAGTACCGGGCCAACAAGATGGCCGGCATGCTGGGCATCGAGCGCCTGTATAGCGACACCACCGACAACGTGATGCCCTGGATCAAGGCCTACGCCGACAACTTCACCGAGACCAAGACCGACTTCTTCGAGATGCGCAATGCAAGCTACAAGAAGACCAACGTCGACAACGGGTTCGACGACCTCTGAGCCCAGCGCCGCGCTGAGCATCCTGGTGGTGGTTGCCTCGTTGAGCGGCAACACCCGCGAACTCGGCCGGCTGATTGCCAAACGCTGCCGCGCTGCCGGCCATACGGTGCACTGGCAGGAGGCCGACGACCTGCGCCAGGCACCGCCGCTGGCGGCCGATGAGGCCGACCTGGTGCTGCTGGGCTGCTGGACCGACAACGCCGGGCGTACGCCAGCGGAGATGAAGGCGTGGGTGGCCGGTATTGTCGAGCGCGGCGAGCGGCCACGGCAGCTGGCGGTGTTCGGCACCGGCGAAACGCAGTGGGGGCAGGAATACTACTGCGGTGCCGTGCACCGGCTGATCCACTATTTCCGCAGCGACTACCCGCCGCTGGAGATCGAACAGATGCCGCATGGCGTTCGCCACGCCGAGGCCATCAGTGCCTGGACCGATGCGGTCCTGGCCCACTACTGGAGCAACACCGATGCAGATCATCGACGCCACCACGCCTGAGCAGTTCCAGCAGCTGCTGGCCGAGCACCCGCGGGTGCTGGTGGATTTCCACAAGGACCAGTGCCCGGGCTGCCGGATGCTGGAAATGTCCCTGCACCGGGTAGCCACCAGCAGTGCAGGCCAGGGTACCACCCTGCTGCGCGTGCAGCTGGAGGTGCTCGGCGAGGCGTTCTTCCGTGAGCTGGGGCTGCGGCAGACACCGACGCTATCGCTGTTCCGTGATGGTGACGAACGCACGCGACTGGCCGGGTTCCAGTCGCCGCAGCAGATCGAGGTCGCGATCGCGTTGTATCTGTGAGGCCCGGGTGGTTGCATCGGTAGCGCCGGGCCATGCCCGGCAGCCTTTCGCGGGATCCTGATCTCTGTAGAGCCGAGCCATGCTCGGCTGCTGTTCGCGCGGTGCGCGATGAGTCGAGCATGGCTCGACTCTACAAGCGCATCCACGCATGGCGTGGATCTACCGGGGCAGGGGCCGTCCATTTGGCGTCACCCGCCGCTGAAGGTATCCACCAGCAGCTTCACGTTCAGCACCACGATCACCAGCGCGATCACCCAGGCAATCGCACCCAGCCAGCGCGGCGCCACCAGCGCACCCATCGTCACCTTGTCGGTCACGATCCGCACCAGCGGGATGATCGCAAACGGCAGCTGCATCGACAGCACCACCTGGCTCAGCACCAGCAGCTTCACCGCGCCCTGGTCGCCGAACAGCATGATCACCACCACCACCGGAATGATCGCCAGCGCCCGCGTGATCAGCCGCCGCAGCCACGGCGGCAGGCGCAGGTGCAGGAAGCCTTCCATCACGATCTGCCCGGCCAGCGTAGCGGTCACCGTTGAATTCAGGCCCGACGCCAGCAGCGCCACCGCGAACAACGTCGCCGCCGCGCCCACCCCCAGCATAGGCGCCAGCAGCTGGTGCGCCTGCTCGATGTCTTCCACATCGAAGCGGCCATTGGCATGGAACACCGCCGCCGCCAGGATCAGGATGCTGGCGTTGATGAACAGTGCCAGGGTCAGCGCGAGGGTGCTGTCGGTCACCGCCCAGCGCAGCGCGCTGCGACGGCCCTCATCGGTGCGCGGGTAGGCGCGGGTCTGCACGATGGACGAATGCAGGTACAGGTTATGCGGCATCACCGTGGCGCCGATGATGCCGATGGCGATGTACAGCGCGTGCGGATCGGTCACCACCTGGGCGCGCGGAATGAACCCGCCCAGCACCGCCATCACCGGTGGTGCGGCCAATGCGATCTGCACCATGAAGCAGCCGAAGATCACCATCAGCAGCGCGATTACGAACGCTTCCAGTGCGCGGAAGCCGCGGTTCATCAACAGCAGTACCAGAAGCGTGTCCAGCGCGGTGATCACTGCGCCCCAGAGCAGGGGCAGGTCGAACAGCAGCTTCAGCGCGATCGCAGTGCCGATCACCTCGGCCAGGTCGCAGGCGATGATGGCCGCCTCGCACAGCGCCCACAGTGCCAGGTTCACCGGCTTGGGGTAACGCGCGCGGCAGGCCTGCGCCAGGTCCATGCCGGTGGCGATGCCCAGCCGCGCCGACAGCGCCTGCAGGATCACCGCCATCAGGTTGGAAATGAGGATGACAGACAGCAGCAGGTAGCCGAAGCGCGAGCCGCCGGCCAGATCGGTGGCCCAGTTGCCCGGGTCCATGTAGCCGACCGAAATCATGTAGCCCGGGCCGAGGAAGGCCAGCAGGCGGAACCACCAGTGCCCCTTGTCGGGTACCGCCACCGAGGCATTGAGCGCGCCCAGGCTGGCCGGGGTGGGGCCGAAGGGTCGCGGGGCGCCAGGGTGTTCATGGGTCCGAATATAGCTCCTGCTATAGTCATTAGCAATGTGAAACAATCGTCTTTATCGCGTTACTGGTCCAGAATTCAGTTTCAAACCCGGAGTAGACCGGAAGAACAGGCGCAGGCGTGGGCAAGACCGACGATTCGACATCGCTGAAAAGCACCCCCTTGATCGAGGCCGAGCGCCAGGTCGAGAGCTTCCGCCAAGTGCGCGAGGCGCACCGGATGGAGCTGGTGGAGGACTATGTCGAGCTGATCTCGGACCTGCTGGCCGACGGTGGCGAGGCCCGCCAGGTCGATATCGCCACCCGCCTGGGCGTGGCCCAGCCCACCGTGGCGAAGATGCTGCGGCGGTTGGCTCGTGATGGCTGGGTGGTGCAGCGGCCGTACCGCGGCGTGTTCCTGACCCCGGAAGGCGAGGCGCTGGCGCATGCCAGCCGCCAGCGGCACCAGACCGTGGAGCGTTTCCTGCTGGCACTGGGCGTGGACCCTGATACGGCACGGCGTGATGCGGAGGGTATCGAGCACCATGTGAGCGAGCAGACGCTGGCGCTGTTCGAGGCGTTCGTGCGCAAGGCCGAGGGTGAGGCGCCGTAACGGTAGCGCCGGGCCATGCCCGGCGGCCGTTCGCGCGATCCCGGTTTTTGTAGAGCCGAGCCATGCTCGGCTGCCGTTTGCACGGTGATGGAATGCGTCGAGCATGGCTCGACGCTACAGGTCAGGCGGGCAGCGGGCCTGTACCTGCGCGCACGCCCGTTTCGCCCATTCCTTCAACACCGGCTGCAACCCTTCGTAACGCCGCCCCTGCCAGCCGTTGGCCAGCACCTTGCCGTCGGCATCGATCAGCACCAGATTCGGCGGTGCCAGCCCAGCCAGGGCCTGCAGCGCCGGCATGCGCGCGGCGCGGCGCGGGTCCAGCACCGGCCACGGCATGTCCTGCGCGTGCATGTAGCGGCGCAGCGCGCTCTCGCTCTCATCCAGGCTGACGTACACCACTTCGGTATCGGCGCCGGCCTCGCGCAACGCGTCGCGTACGCTGCGCAGTGTGGGTACGAAGGCATGGCACGGCGCACACCAGTCGGCGCCGAAGTACAGCGCCACCAGCTTCGGCGGCGGCGTCCACTGCATCGGCCGCAGCGAGCGCTGTTCCGGCCGCATCAGCGAGGCCGAGACCTGCGCGTGCAGGTCCGCAGACATCGCCGGCGCGCCCAGCAGCAGGGCACAGGCCAGCAACAACGCTCGTAGTGGCTCAGAACGCATAACGCAGGTTGACGTACCACGAGCGCGCGAAACGCGGCCCGTAGACATAGTCGCTGTCACGCAGCGCGCCTACCTCCAGATCCTTCTGGCGCTGATCGAACACGTTCTTGACGCCCGCGGCCACCGACACTTCCTGCTGCGCCTGCGCGCCCAGATGGCGGTGCCAGCGCGCACCAAGATCAGTGACCAGGAACGAACGCGTACGGTGCAGCTCGCCCAGCCGGTTGTTCAGTACCGACATCGGGCCGGTATGGCGCAGCGCGACGAAGGTCTCCCACGGCTCGGCCGGCATCCAGCTGAGCTGGGCCAGGCCGGTCCAGCGCGGGGTCTTCAGGTAATCGCGGCTTTCGATGACGGTGTCGCCACCATCGCCGGTATCGTCGAAGATGCGTTGCGGTTCGCGGAAGCGCGAGCGATACCACGAAGCACCGGCGGTCAGGCGCCACTGCGGCGAGGGTTGCCAGCCCAGGTTGGTTTCCGCGCCCAGCACGTTCGAGCCGGAGGCGTTGTAGCGCAGCTGGCTCAGCTGGCCGTCATCGCCGCGCTGGATCTCGCCCAGCGCGAAGGTATCGCGGATGCGTGCATAGGACGCAGTGGCATCCCAGCTCCACACCGGATTGGCCGGGTCCGACCGCCAATCGAAGCCGAACAGGGTGGTCAACGCGCGCTCTTCCTTCAGACCATCGGTATTGCGCACGCGCACCTGTTCGCCGCCGAGCGTATCGACGTGCACATCCTCGACGAAGATCTCCGGTGCACGGAAGCCGGTGGCAATGCCCGCCCGCCATTTCAGGTTTGGCGTGGCCTGCCAGGCCAGCGCGATGCGCGGCGAGAACACCGCGTTGTCCAACTCCGAGCTCTTGTCCACGCGTGCACCCAGCACCACGTCGACGTTGTCGCGCAGGCTCCACTCGTCCTGGATGAAGGCGCCCAGGTTGTGGAAGGTGGCATCCTCCAGCACGGCAAGACGCTGGCCGTCACCGGTGCGATTGTCGTCGCGCAGCGCCTCGTGCTTGTACTGCACGCCGAAGGCCAGCGCGTGCGCACCCAACCGCCAGTTCAACTGGCTGTCGATGTAGTGCAGCGGGTTGTGCGTGCGGCCGTACTGGCGCCACGAACGCGAGGCCGCGCTGCCGGCCACGTTGCGGTCCAGTTGCGAAGGGTCATAGCCGGGCGTGGACGGATCGGTGGCCACGTCACCCAGGCCGCCGTAGAAGCTGTCGCGATCGATGTCGGCGAAGGCGTAGGCCAGGCGGAAATCAACGTCGGCATTGATTTGCTGGTCCCATGACACGCTGCCGTGCCGGTACTTCGTATCCAGCGACTCGGCGATGTTGGCCAGGTATTCCGGTTGATCCAGTCGGTTGCCGCCGCGGCGGGTTTCATCGGTCACCTGCAGGTCCAGGCGCAGCCGCGCGCCGGGACTGGGTGCATACCAGGCCTGCAGCCCGCCCACCTTGAGGTTCTTGCGGGTGATCTCGGTATAGCCGTCGCCGTTGTAGTCGATGCCGTTGTTCCAGTTGCGCTGGGCAATCACTGAAAGCCCGGCGTCGGCGTCCTTCGCCACCAGGTCCAGGCGCACGTCGGCATTCTTCTGCGGCGTGCCCTTCAGCACGTCCACACCGGCCTGCACATGGCCGCCGCTGCGTGCAGGCAGCGGCGGAATCAGGTTGATCACACCGGCGACCGCGCCCGGGCCGTACAGCGCCGAGCCACCGCCCTTGACCACTTCGATGCGGTCGACGAAGCCGGCCGGAATCTGTTCCAGGCCATAGACGCTGCCCAGCGTGGACAGCAGCGGAATGCCATCGAACAGCAGCTGGTTGTAGGCGCCGGGCAGGCCCAGCAGCTGAACTTCGCTGGTGTTGCAGTTCTGGCAGTTGCTCTCCACGCGCAGGCCGTTGATCAGCTCGGCGGCACGCGAGAAGTCGGTGGCCGCGCGCAGCGCGATGTCTTCCTTGCGCAGCACTTCGGTGCGGATCGGGACATCGGAGAGCAGGCGTTCGCTGCGGGTGGCGGTGCTGACCTTGACCTGCACGCGGTCCAGCTCGGTCGGCTTGGGTGTAGCAGCCAGCGCGGGCAGAGGCAGGGTCAGGGCGATGGCGGCGGCCAAGGGCAGCCGACGGAAGAGGGGATTGGCAACGGGCATGGGGGCGTCGTCCTTGGGGGAAGAAATGCGGCGAGGGCGACCTGGCTGACGCATATGAAAGCAGTAGCTTATCAACATAGCAATTGCTATATAACGAAGCCGTAGCCATTCCGTGTGGGGCGGCGGTCGAGTCAGATCATGGGGGTGTTATAACATTACACAAAGCAGCGACAACCCTGCCGGTGGTCATGTCGTTCTGGGGCGCTGCAGAGGGTGGGGGTCAGAGCCCGTTCCTGCGGAAAGGGATCCGACCCCGGGCGCCGGCCTCGATCAGCCGCGGCGGAAGGCGGCGGGGCTTCGGGCGCCGACGATGATCATGCGGATCATCGTGGAGATCTGTTCGACCAGTTCCGGATCCTTCTCCGGCGGCAGGTCCATGGCGGTGGCGCCCATCGCGAACACCAGCCGGGTGATGGCCTTGGCCACCAGTTCCGGGGCGTGCAGCACCGCGCCATCCAGCGCGGCCAGGCGCACCAGGTCGTGCTGCAGTTCTTCTTCGAAATAGTGCAGCTCGCGTTCGACGGCGTGCTTGAAGTCGTCCGAGCCGACCGCGCCTTCGCGCAGCAGCACGTGCAGCAGCTTGTCGTCGGCGCGCAGCTGCTCCATGAAGGTCTCCACGGAAACGCGCACCACGCTGGTGGCGGTGGAGGTGGCGCGCTGGCGGGCCTCGCCGATGATGGTGCGCAGCGAGCGGCCGGCCGCATCGATCAGCGCCACGGCCAGTTCGTCCATGTCGCGGAACTGCCGGTAGAAGCTGTTGGGCGCGATGCCGGCCTCACGTGCCACTTCGCGCAGGCTGAGCGTGGACAGGCTGCGGTGCGGCCCGATCAGTTTCAGGGCGGCGGCAAGCAGATCCTCGCGGCTCACCGTACGGCGGGCCGGGCTGTTGGCATCTTCGGGCGTCGACAAGGCGGTGGCGGCGGCCATGGGGGTTCCGGTGGGGCGAGGCTGAATCATACCCAATCCGGTTCAATATACACATGTATACACAGGTGTATGTGCGCCCGTATAGTGCGCCCATGAGCGCTGTCGTCCGTCCGTCCCTGTTCTCTCCGTACCGCTGGGTCTCGCCGTCGCTGTTCGATTTCTGGGCGGGCCAGCTCAATCCCCTGTGGACACTGCGCGAGCCAATGGCCCGCCTGGTCCGGCGCGAGCCGGCCGGCGAGGGCGCGGCGACCCTGGTCCTGCGCACCAACCGGCACTGGGCCGGCATGCGCGCCGGCCAGCACGTCACCCTGGGCGTCGAGATGGAAGGACGCCTGTGGCAGCGCAGCTACAGCCCCACCGCGTTGGGGCCGCGCGAGCTGGCCATCACCGTCAAGGCGGTAGACGGCGGCCGGGTCAGCCAGCATCTGGTCCACCATGCGCGGCCGGGCGAACTGTTCCGCCTCGATGCCGCCTTCGGCGAGTTCCATATGCCGGCCGCCGCCCCAGTGCTGCTGCTGGCCGCCGGCAGTGGCATCACGCCGATGCGCAGCCTGCTGCGTGAGGCCTGCCAGCGCCCGCTGGCGGCGCCGGTGGACGTGTTCTACTGGGAGCGCACCGCGGCCCATCTGCAGTTCCGTGATGAACTGCAGGCGCTGGCCGCGGCGCAGCCGAACCTGCGCGTGCATCTGCTGACCACCCGCGACGGCGAGGTGCCGGCCGCGCGCATCGATACCCACGATCTGCAGGTCGCGGGCGATGACACGCCGCTGGCGCAGCGCCACGTGCTGGCCTGCGGCCCGGATGGGTTCGTCGCCGCTGCACGTTCGCGGCTGGCGCAGCAGGTCGCCGGCTTCCAGGCCGAAGCCTTCACCCCGCCGGCGCCGCTGGGCGATGCCAGCAGCGAAGGCGAGGTGTCGCTGACGCTTGCGCGCAGTGGCCGCCAGTTGAGCGTGCCGCGTGGCCGCTCGCTGCTGGAAAGCCTGGAAGCGCATGGCATCAAGCCCAGGCACGGTTGCCGCATGGGCATCTGCAACACCTGCACCTGTGATCGCGTCAGTGGCGCTACCCGCCACCTGCGCACCGGCGACCTGCAGTCCGACTCGGCACAGCCGGTGCGGATATGCGTGAGCGCACCGACCACCGACCTGACCCTGGATCTCTGAGGACGCCTGCCATGACCCGCGCTACCGACCGTGCCTTGAGTACTGCCGAGATGCATGCCTTCGGCGAGGAGCTCGACGCGATCCGCGACCGTGTGATCGGCAGCCTTGGCGCCTCCGATACCCGTTACATCCGCCGCGTGGCCGCCGCCGTGCGCTGGTTCGGCGTGGGTGGCCGTGGCCTGCTGTTCCTGGCGGCGTTCTCGCCGCTGTTCTGGATGCCGCTGCTGTGGCCGGCCGCGATCACCGGCACGCTGCTGCTGGCGTTGTCCAAGATCCTGGAAAACATGGAGCTGGGCCACAACGTCATGCACGGCCAGTTCGACTGGACCGGCGACCCCAAGCTCAATGGCAACACCTACGAGTGGGACATCGTTGCCACCGCCGACAACTGGCGCAAGACCCACAATTTCCGCCACCACACCTACACCAACGTGCGCGGCATGGACGATGACATCGGCTACGGCCTGCTGCGCATCTTCCCGGAACAGCGCTGGAAGCCGTTCTACCTGCTGCAGCCGATCATCGCGCCGATCTTCGCGCTGCTGTTCCAGTGGGGCGTGGCCGCGCAGGACCTGCGCCTGGGCCGTTGGCTGAAGGGGCGCATGAGTGCGCGTGCAATGTGGCTGCAGACCCGCCCGGTGGCACGGAAAATGGCCCGCCAGGTGCTGAAGGACTACGTGTTCTTCCCGCTGCTTGCCGGCCCGTTCTTCCTCACCGTGATGCTGGGCAACATGGTGGCCAACGGCCTGCGCAACATCTGGACCTACGTGATCATCTTCTGCGGCCACTTCACCGCCGAATCGGAAACGTTCCCGAAGGAGTGCCTGCGCAATGAATCGCGTGGCCACTGGTACCTGCGCCAGTTGCGTGGTTCGTCCAACATCAGCGGCGGCTTCCTGATCAACGTGCTGTCGGGCAACCTCAGCCACCAGATCGAGCACCACTTCTACCCGGACCTGCCGGCCAACCGCTATGCGGCCATTGCCAAGGAAGTGAAGGACATCTGCCACCGTTACGGCCAGCATTACAACAACGGCTCGTTGCCGCGCCAGTTCGGCCAGGTGGTCTGGCGCATCCTGCGCCACGCGTTCCCGAGCAAGCCGCGCCGCCTGCCGATGTCGGACATCATGTCCGCACCGGCGTCGGCCAACGCGGGCTGATCGACTCAGCCCGCCTTCGCCAGGGCCGCCTGTTCGCGGTCCAGGCGGCGCAGGAACACCTGCATTTCCTTGCGTGCCTGCTGGTCACCCTTGCTGCCGGCCACGCTCAGCCCGCGTTGCCACGCCTCGCGCGCCGCCTGCGGTTGGCCACCGGCAAGCCAGGCTTTGCCGAGCAGTTTCCAGGCGGCCGAGTACTGCGGATCAAGCACCACGCAGCGGCCCAGGTGGGTGGCCGCGCGGACCGGGTTGCCGGCATCCAGCCAGCCCTTGCCCAGGCCGAAGCGCAGCAGCGCGCCGTCCTTGCCGTTGGCAAGCATGCATTCCAGGGCTTCGATGTTCATCAGCGCACCTCGACCAGCAGTTCGGTGGGGCCTGGCTGGAAGCGGCCGCGATGGAACAGCAGCGGCGCGCCGCCGTTCTCGTGCGCCTCGATGATGCGTCCGGCCAGCAGCAGGTGATCGCCCACCGGCCACATCGCGTGGCGGGTACAGGTGAGATGGGCGACCGCACCGGCGATGCGTGGTGCGGCGTCCTCGTCATCATCCAGCAATGCCAGGCCGTCGAAGCGGTTGCGGACCTGCGGATCGGCGAAGCGCCGGGCCAGCGCTTCCTGGTCGGCTGCCAGCACGTTGATTGCAAAGCGGGTGGCGCGCTGGAAGGTGGACAGGCTCTGTGCGTGCAACGCCAGGTTCCACAGCACCAGTGGCGGCTGCAATGACACCGGCACGAACGAATTGATGGTCAGGCCGACCGGCTTGCCCTGTGCATCGCGCGCGCAGACGATGGCCACCCCGGTGGGGAAGTGACCGAGCAGCCGCCGCAGTGCACGCGGCGGCATCTCGACCGACGGCACCGGCGCCGGGGCGGGGAAGACCCCCGCCCACGGCCCGGCGTACGGCAGTGTCTCGCCGCTCATGAGGCCCGGGCCTGGCGGTAGCGCCGGCCGACCTCGGCCCAGTTGATGATGTTGAAGAACGCACCGATGTAGTCGGGGCGGCGGTTCTGGTAGTGCAGGTAGTAGGCGTGTTCCCAGACATCCAGTGCGAGGATCGGGGTGTTGCCGGACAGGCCAACGGTTGCACCCATCAGCGGGCTGTCCTGGTTGGCACTGCTTTCCACCTGCAGGCGGCCATCGCGATCGCTGGTCAGCCAGGCCCAACCGCTGCCGAAACGGGTCTGGGCGGCCTTGGTGAAGGCGTCCTTGAAGGCGTCGAAACCGCCGAGGTCGCGGTCGATGGCCGCTGTCAGTTCATCATCCGGTGCGCCACCGCTGGCGCTGAGCACGGTCCAGAACAGGCTGTGGTTGGCGTGGCCGCCGCCGTTGTTGCGGATCGCGCCGCGCTGCGCCTCGGGCACGGTATCGAGCTGGGCGATCAGTGCCTCGACCGGCTGATCGTCGAGGCCGGCCTGTTCGATGGCGGCATTGAGGTTGTTGACATAGGTCTGGTGGTGCTTGCTGTGGTGGATCTCCATCGTGCGCGCATCGAAGTGCGGCTCGAGGGCGTCGTAGGCGTAGGGGAGCGGGGGAAGCGAGTACGACATCGAAGCAATCTCCGTGGGGAAGGCCAGAGAGGCTGGCCGTGGGGAGATCGTTATCGCACCTCAACATTGGTTGAGGTCAAGGGTCATGGATGGAAGGCGTGCGCTCCCGGCGCTTTGACTGTTCAGCGAGGGCGCGGGCGGATGTGCGTAGCCGGGACACGCCGTGAACCCATCCATGGGGGCTCGATGGCGCCATCCATGGCGCCAACGGTCCTGGCTACGCACACCCCCCCACGCTGGATAGCTCCCTGCGCCGGCGCGGAGACGGAGTCAAAGGCAAGAGCAGGAGCAAAAGCGGAATGGTAGTGCCGGCCGCTGGCCGGCATACAGGCAGGGTCGGGTTGCCGGCCCGCGGCCGGCCCCCCCCCAACCCGAGGCGTCGTCCACGCCCCCCGCCCAACAGCGGCATGGTGGGGGCCGCCCCCCCCCCCCCCCCCGGGGGGGGGGGGGCCCCCCCCCCCCCCCCGCCACCACCAGAACCCGAGCCTTCATCAACTCAACCAATCCTTGCAGGCACCATCCACCTGGTCACCGCAGGCCTGCTGCATCCGCTGCTGCAACCGCGCCAGCGTCTCCGCACCCTGGTGCTTGCCGCTCCACGCCTTCAACTGCCCGGCCAGGCGCTCGAAGCGTTGGCGGGTGCGCTGGTGGTAGCCCGACGGCTGTGCCTCCAGTTCGGCGATCAGCGAGGCGGTCGCCTGCTCGATGCGTGGTGCATCGTCCGGTGCCAGCTTCAGCAGGCCTTCCACATACAGCACGCCCCACTGCACGCGGGTTGCCGGGCCCTGCGCGCCGTCGTAGGCGCGCTTCAGCCACTCCAGCGCACCGGCGGTGTCGCCGCGCTGCTCGGCCAGTTCGGCCAGTTCGGGCATGTAGTAATAGGGCTGCTCGCTGCGCTTCAGTTCCGCCAGCAACAGCGACTCGGCACCGGCGTCGTCACCGACCTGGCGCAGTGCGTAGACCGCGCTGCTGATCGTGGCCTGGCGCGCATGCGCATCAGTGGAGGCCGCGTCTGCAGCAGCCACGCGCTGCTTGACCCGATCAACCAGCGCGGCGGGCAGTACACCCTTCGGCTGCTGCTGGCGGGCAAGGGATACTTCGGTCAGCGCACGCGACAATGCGTCGTCGGCGCGGTCGCCGCGCTCGGCGTCTGCGCGCTCCAGCGCGACGAGCAGCTGCTGCCCCAGCGTGTTGCTGGTGGCCGGCCCTGCACTGGCCTGCTTGACCAGCTGCGCGCCTGCATAGCCCAGCAACTCACGGTTGCGGCGGACTTCGGCCGGCTGCGCCAGCACGGCCTGCAACAGTTCACGCACCTCGGTGGGCGGTGCATCCGGCTTTTCCGCAGTAGCCAGTGCCAGCAGGGCTAAGCGGCGCTGCAGGGCGGCATCCGGTGCGGTCCTGGCAAGCTGGCGCAGCACGTCGGCACTCTTGCGCTCGCCGGCCAGGCGATTGGCGTCCACTTCCCAGCCGTAGTCGCCCAGCACCTGCCAATCCTCGGCGGCCAGCCTGTCCGGCGTGGCGAGCGCGGTGGCCAGCGTAGCGGCGACCGCGCTGCGACGGCCGGCGGCCACGGTCAGTGCACGGGTCAGTTCGGCGGCGTCGTTGCCACCGGCCACACGGGTGATTTCGTTACGCTCCGGGTCGAGCACGATCAGGGTCGGGTAACCACGCACGCCGAAGCGCTCGCCCCAGGCCTGCGCACCTTCCTCGTCGCCATCCAGATAGACCGGCACGAACTTGCCGGTCAGCGCGATGAAGGCGGGGTCCTTGAACAGGCCGGCCTTGAGCTGGTTGCACGGCGGGCACCAGACCGCGCCCCAGTACAGCAGCACCGGCTTGCCGCTGTCGGCGGCCTCAGCGAAGGCATCGTCCACATCGCCCTGGCGCCAGGCGATGGCGGTGGCTGGCGCGGGTGCCTCGGCCGAGTTGGCGGTGGAAACCGGGGCCGGGGTACAGGCGCTCAGCGCCGAAGCCAGCAGCAACACGGAAAGCGCGACGCGCATCGGCAGCATCTCGAAGGGCAGGGTGACAGGCCATTGTAGGAACGACCGGGGAGCCTGCTGATTCAGTTTGCTCATGACGGGCGTGCTGCAGGGCATGACGCCCACCGGGCATTACCGGGCGGATGCCTTCAGGCCGCTGCCCGCATCATCTGCTGATACACCAGCCCATTGAACTCGCCGACATCGCCGTCCCGCACGAAGCCGTAGCGCCGGTAGGTTGGCACTGCATTGAGCGAGGCGCGCACGGTCAGGACCGGCTCGCGCACCAGCGGCAGCACCGCCTCGAACAAGGCATGGCCGATGCCCTGGCCCTGGCAGGTGGGATCGACGAACAGCATCGCAAGATGCCGGCCTTCCTTCAGTTCGATCACACCGACGATACGGTTTTCGTGTTCGGCCACCAGGATGTGGTTGTCGCCCAGCAGGCGTGTGCCGAAGGCATCTGCCGCAGCGATACTGCCGAAGGTGGCAACGCCGGTTGCACTGAGCGAGGGCGCGACCGCCGCGTTGAATGCGGCCAGGCACACCGCGCTGATCGCGGGCAGGTCATCGGCGTGGGCAGGGCGGATCTTCGGCATGCAGTGTTCTTCCCGTGGTGGGCGGCGCGCCATCGTTGCCGCATGCCTGCACGCTAAGCTGCGGGCATGAGTGATTTCAATCCCGCTTACGCTGCCCTGTTTCCGCAACAGGGCCTGAGCCTGGGCCTGATGACGCCCGTGGCAGCACACGGGCTGGCCGATCTGGGCGAAGCCAGGCGCATCGCGCGGCTGGCCGATGACCTCGGCTTTGCCGCGCTGTGGACGCGCGACGTGCCGTTGATGGTGCCGCAGGGACCAGATGCGGCAGCCAGCGCGCTGGACGATCCGTTCCTGTGGTTGGGCATGCTGGCTGCCGCAACCGAACGCATCGCCGTTGGCAGCGCAGCCATTGTGCTGCCGTTGCGCCATCCGCTGCAGGCGGCGAAGTCGGCGTTGAGCCTGGACCGGATCAGCGACGGACGCTTCGTGCTGGGCCTGGGGTCGGGCGATCGGCTGGAAGAGTTCGCGGCATTCGGCGAAGACCTGGAGGGCAGGGCGGCGACGTTCCGTGAGCGTTGGTCGCTGTTGCGTGCCGCGCTGTCCCCCGATGCGGAGGAACGGGCTTCGGTGCGGCAGGCCACCGGCGGCTTCGATGTATTGCCAGCGCCAACCACGCGCATTCCGATGCTGGTGGTGGGTACCGCGCGACAGAGCCTGCAGTGGATCGCGCGCGAGGCTGAAGGCTGGGCCACCTATCACCGCGAAGAGGCCGCGCAGGAAGGGCGCATCGGCCTGTGGCAACAGGCGCAGGCGCTGCAGGGCGGACCGGCCAAGCCGTTCGTGCAGTCGATGCTGCTGGATCTGCAGGCCGATCCGCAGGCGCCGCCCGAGCCGTTGCCGCTGGGGCTGAAGGTCGGCCGCGTCGGCCTGCGCGACTACCTGCACCGCGTGCACGCGCAGGGCGTGGCGCACGTGATGTTCAACCTGGTCGACAACGGGCGGCCGATGGACGCAGTGCTGCGCGAGATTGGGGAGCAGGTGCTGCCGCATATGCTCCGGTAGGTGTCCACCTTGGTGGACACGCTCTGTCGCTGCCACCGCTGCGCTCGCCGGGCATGGCCCGGCGCCACCCGCCGGTGTCCGGAATGTTCGCATCTGCGTACCATTCGCATTTGATATCCCGATGCCGGAGCCCCGTGTGACCCAACGTTCCCCCATGCACCCGACCGGACGCCTGTTCGCCGCGGTCGCTTTCATCGAAGCCGTGACCTGGGCCGGCCTGCTCATCGGCATGTGGATGAAATACGGCCCCATGGCCAACGTGGCGCTGGTGAAGTTGTTCGGGCCTCTGCACGGCGTGGCCTTCCTGGTGTACGTGGCAGTCACCCTGTTCGCAGCGGTGCGCCTGCGCTGGCCGTGGTGGGCCAGCGCCCTGGCACTGCTGGCAGCGATCCCGCCGCTGGTGACGCTGCCACTGGAATGGTGGTTCAAGCGTCGCGGCCTGCTGGGCCTGCGTGCAATGCGCTGAACCCACTGTTGCGCGCCCATTCAAGAGAATGGGTATCAAATGCAAATACGAGCCGTTATCATTTGAAAGTGGCGTCCCGTCCTGAGCAGGGCCGGTGCCGGGTGGGGCGCGCAGGTGCGCCCGGCCATCCTTTCCTGTTACGGCTGGTGTTTCATGCACGCACGTCCCGTCGTTCCCGGCTTGCCGGCGCTGGTGTTGGCTGCCCTGATCGGCACCATGGCGATGATGTCCTTCGTCGCCGTGATCGGTCCGGTGGTCCGCATGCTTGGCCTGTCCGAGTGGCATGCCGGCCTGTCGGTTACCGCCGCAGGCGTGCTGTGGATGCTGGCTGCACGCCCGTGGGGCCAGCTCAGCGACCGCATCGGCCGCAAACGGGTGTTGATGCTGGCGATGAGTGCCTACACCGTGGTCTACATCGCACTGGCCGTGTTCATCGACGTTGCCCTGCAGGCGGTGCCGCCGGTGCTGGTATCGGTACTGGTGCTGGTGGGCGCGCGCGGCCTGATCGGCCTGTTCTACGCTGCGGTGCCGCCCACCGCTGCGGCGCTGATCGCCGACAGGGCACCCACCGGACAGCGTGCAAAATTCCTCGCCCGCCTGGGCAGTGCCAACGCGCTGGGCATGGTGCTCGGCCCGGCTGCCGCGGGCTGGCTGGCCTATACGAACCTGTCGCTGGCGCTGTACGTGGCCGCGCTGCTGCCATTGGTGGCGTTGGCGCTGCTGGCCTGGCGACTGCCGGCGACGCCCCCGGTGGCGGCTGGCAACGCACAGCGTCGCACGCCGATGAGCCGCCTCGACCGGCGCCTGCGCCTGCCGCAGCTGGCCGCCTTCATCGCGATGGTCTCGGTGACCATCGCGCAGGTCACGGTGGGCTTCTTCGCGATCGATCGCCTGGGCCTCGATGCGGCGGCCGGCGCACGCATGGCGGGCATTGCACTCACAGCGGTCGGGGTCGGCCTGATCCTGGCGCAGGCGCTGGTGATGAAGCTGGACGTGCGTCCGCGCCGCTGGATCGTTCTCGGTGCACTGATTTCCGGCATCGGTTTCGCATCGGTGGCAGGCGTTCAGCAGGCCTGGCAGTTGCCAGCGGCGTATGCGCTGGCGGCATTTGGCATGGGTTTCGTGTTCCCCTCGTTCCAGGCACTGGCCGCTGACGCGGTGGAAGCGCACGAGCAGGGGGCTGCCGCTGGCACCGTCGCTGCTGCGCAGGGACTGGGCATGGTGGCCGGGCCGATGCTCGGCACGCTGTTGTATCGCGGCGGGCCGAGCCTGCCTTACCTGCTGGTCGGCGCACTGCTGCTGTTGCTGTGCGCGCTGGCCGCAGCGCATCGGATGAAGGAGACCCCATGAACGATTCCCTGACGCAGGGCGCGTGGCCGGAGGCTGCGCCAGCGCCGCTGGACAGCACCGACGACGCGTCGCTGTTCCTGCTGCAGCATGCTGGCCAGCACGTGCACGCACGCGGCTGCCGCGCCGCGCTGCCGGCCGGCGCACTGGCAACGTTGGCAGTGCGCGTTGCGGGCTTCTTCGCCCAGCAGCGTGGCGGCCCGGGCCTGCTGGTTGGCGCGGTGCCGTTCGAGCCGCGTGCCGACGATGCGCTGTACCAGCCCGAGCGCCTGCTGCCGGCGCTGGCACTGCAGCCGCAGGCCGCACCGCCGCTGGACGGCGCCCTGCTGGCCGAGCCTGTGCCGCAGGACTATGCCGCTGCAGTCGCTGCGGCAGTGCAGGCCTTGCGTGCGCCCGAGCAGAACCTGCACAAGGTGGTGCTGGCGCGCAGCCTGCTGGCCCGCACCCGCCAGGCACTGTCTCCGGATGTGCTGCTGGCACGCCTTGGTGCGGATCCCTCGGTGGCAACCTACGCTGTGCCGTTACCGGTGGAGCCGGGTCAGGCGCCAGCCTGGCTGGTGGGGGCAACCCCGGAGCTGCTGCTGCGCAAGCGTGGCGCCGAGCTGCTGTCGCACCCGCTGGCGGGCTCCGCCCGGCGCAGCGCCGATGCCGCAGAGGACGAGCGTGCCGCGCAGGCGCTGCTGGCCTCGACCAAGGACCATGACGAGCATCGCCATGTGGTCGAGGCCATCGTCGATGGCCTGGCGCCGTACTGCAGCCACGTCGATGCACAGCCGCGCCCGGTGCTGCATGCCACTGCCAGCATGTGGCACCTCGGTACCCGCATCCACGCCACCCTGAAGGATCCGCAGACGTCCGCCGCCGAACTGCTGGCCCGGCTGCACCCCACGCCAGCGGTCTGCGGAACGCCGCAGCTGGCGGCGCTGCAACGCATTCGCAAGCTGGAGCCGGTGCCACGCGGCTTCTATGCAGGGGCGGTGGGTTGGTTGGATGCACAAGGTGATGGCGACTGGTACGTGGCGATCCGCTGTGCGCGCCTGCAGGGCACGCAGCTGCGCCTGTACGCCGGTGCAGGCATCGTCGCCGACTCGCAACCCGAGGCAGAGGTTGCCGAAACCGCAGCCAAGTTCGCTGCCCTGTTGAATGCGCTCGGCGTCCATGAGCCGGCGCCCGCCATCGAGCCTGCTGCATGAACGCTTCCCCTGATTCTTCCCGCCTGCCCCTGCAGCAGGTGTGGCCTGATGACCTGGCCGCCCATTACCGCGAGGCAGGGCATTGGCGCGGCGAGACCTTCCCGGCGTTCCTGCGTGAGCGCGCGGAGCGCTACGCCGACGACATCGCGGTGGTCGCCGGTGATGTCCGCCTGAGCTACGCGCAGCTATGGCACGAGGCCGGGCGCATCGGCGCGGGCCTGCTGGCACTCGGCGTGCGGCCGGGCGAACGGGTGCTGGTGCAGCTGGGCAACAGCGCGGGGTTCATCACTACGGTCTGCGGCCTGTTCCGCGCTGGCCTTGTGCCGGTATACGCGCTGCCTGCACATCGCATCACGGAACTGGCGCATTTCGCCAGCAAGGCCGAGGCCAGTGCCTACATCACGACCGACCTGCATGATGGCTTCGATCACCGTACGTTGGCGCGGGCGCTGCAGGCTGAAGTGCCAGCGATTCGCGAGGTGGTGATCGATGGCGATGCACAGGAGTTCACGGCGCTGGAGATGCTGCAGGGCGATCGCGGCCAATTGCCGGCCGATCCGGATCCGCAGTCGGTGGCGTTCCTGCAGATTTCCGGTGGCAGCACCGGGCTGTCCAAGCTGATTCCACGCACGCACGATGATTACATCTACTCGTTCCGTGCCAGCAACGCTATCTGCGGCATCGACCGCGACAGCGTGTATCTGGTCGCGCTGCCGGCCGCGCACAACTTCCCGATGAGTTCGCCGGGCTTCTTCGGTGCGTTGTACGCCGGTGCCCGCGTGGTACTCAGCCCCGGTCCCGGCCCGGACGCGGCCTTCCCCCTGATCGCGCGGGAGCGGGTGACCTGCTGTGGCCTGGTGCCGCCGCTGGCGTTGCTTTGGACGCAGGCGGCTGCAACCAGCAAGCACGATCTGTCCAGCCTGCAGGTACTGCAGGTGGGTGGGGCCAAGCTGGTGCCGGAAGCCGCGCGGCGGGTGATCGATGGTCTTGGCTGCATGCTGCAACAGGTGTTCGGCATGGCCGAAGGCCTGGTCAACTACACGCGTCTGGATGATCCGGAGGAACTGATCGTGGCCTGCCAGGGCCGGCCGATCAGTCCGGATGATGAAGTGCGCGTGGTTGATGACCATGACCAGCCGGTGGCCGAAGGCGAGGTGGGGCATCTGCTCACCCGTGGCCCGTACACCATCCGTGGCTACCACAACGATGCGGTGGCCAATGCGCGCTCGTTCACCGACGACGGCTTCTATCGCACCGGCGACCGCGTACAGCAGCTGCCCGGAGGCTACCTGGTGGTGCAGGGCCGTGCAGGTGACCACATCAACCGCGCCGGCGAGAAGATCTCCGCCGAGGAGATCGAGGACCACCTGCTGGCCCACCCCGGGGTGTTCGACGCCGCCGTGGTCTCCATTCCCGATGAGTATCTGGGCGAGCGCAGCTGCGCCTTCGTGATTCCACAGGGCGAACCGTTCAAGGCCCCGGCGCTGAAATCCTGGATGCGCGGGCGCGGCTTGGCGGCGTTCAAGGTGCCGGACCAGATCGTGTTCGTCGACAGCTTCGATACCACTGCGGTCGGCAAGATCAGTCGCCGCGAACTGCGCGCGCAGCTGCGTGCGCGTCATCTGCAACAGACAGGAGGAACGCGCTGATGGCGCTGCCCCGTATCACCGACTATCCCTTGCCGACTGCCGCCGAACTGCCGCAGGCGCGTGGACCATGGCGCCCGCAGCGCGATCGTGTCGCTTTGCTGGTGCACGACATGCAGCGCTACTTCCTGGCCGCGTTTGACGCTGGCAACGCCCCGCTGCGGCCGGCCGTGGACAATATCGCACGCCTGCTGGCGCACTGCCGCGCGCACGGTATTCCGGTGTTCTACACCGCCCAGCATGGCGACCAGGACCGCCGTGACCGTGGCTTGCAGGCTGACCTGTGGGGGCCAGGCATGCGCCGCAGTGCCGACCACGAGGCGATCATCGAAGCGCTGGCACCGCAGCCGGGGGAGCACGTGCTGATGAAGCACCGCTACAGCGCCTTCCAGCGCAGCAACCTGGAGACGCTGATGCGGGTACGTGGGCGCGACCAGCTGCTGGTGACCGGCGTGTACGCCCATATCGGCTGTACCGCGACCGTGGTCGAGGCCTTCCAGCGTGACATCGAGGCCTTCATCGCCGCCGATGCGGTGGCGGACTTCTCGCGCGCCGACCACGATCAGGCGCTGCAATGGATCGCGCGCACCTGCGGCGTGCCGATGACCACCGACCAGCTGCTGGAGGTGCTGTGATGACGGCCACCGGTGAGGTGCTGGATCTGGAGCGGATGCGCGCCGACGTCGCGCGCGTGCTGGAGTGCAAGCCGGCCGAGATCGGTGACGACGATAACCTGATCGACCTGGACCTGGACTCGATGCGCATGCTCGGCCTGGTCCTGGCCTGGGGCAACACCGGCCTGCCGCTGGAGTTCTCACAGCTGGCCGAGCACACCACGCTGCGCCAGTGGTGGGGCGTGGTGCAGACGCTGCAGGCCGCACAGAGCGCATGAACGCCGTCGCGCTGGCCACGCCGGTGGCATTGACCGAGGCGCAGGCGGGATTGTGGTTCGCACAGCGGCTGGCACCGGACAACCCGTCGTTCAACACGGCACATGCGGTGTGGATCGATGGGCCATTGGATGTGGCTGCGTTCGTCGCAGCGGCAGACCAGGCCGCAGTTGAGGCAGAGGCCTTCGCGCTGCGCTTTGCCGAGGGCGACGACGGTCAGCCCCTGCAGTGGTACGACCCGGCACATGTGCCACGGCTTTCGGTGAGAGATGTTTCCGCCGAAGCGGATCCCGCAGCTGCGGCGCGTGGCCTGATGCAGGCCGACCGGCTGAGCCCGGTGGATCCCACCCGCGACCGGATCAGCCAGCAGCTGCTGCTTGATCTGGGTAGGCAGCGCTGGGTCTGGTACCTGCGTGTGCACCATCTGGCCGCCGACGGCTACGGCATGGCGCTGTTCACGGATCGCATGTGCGCGTTGTATGCCGGCCGTACCGGTGAGCCGCTGCCGGGGCTGGCGGGCGTGCTGGCCGATGACGTCGCCTATCGTGCCGATCCGCGTCGCGCGCAGGCCGGGCAGTGGTGGCGCGAGCACATGCAGGGCGCACCGGCAGGCGTGGGCCTGGCCGGTACGCATGCGGCCAGTGACGACGCGGTGCGCTGGGTGCAGCCGCTCGATGCGGCGTTCCGTGGGCAGCTGCTGCAGGCCTCGGTGCGTTGGCTTCAGCCCTGGCCGGATGTACTGGCCGCGTTGTCGGCCGAGTACCTGCGACGGATGAGCGCCGCCGATGAAGTGGTGCTGGGCGTGCCCTACATGGGACGCCTTGGCAACGCGTCGGCGCGGGTGCCGTCGATGGTGATGAATGTATTGCCGCTGCGCGTGGCCACCAGCGAGGGCAGTGTCGAGGCCTTCACCCGCGCGCTGGGCCGGCAGCTCAGCCAGGGTCGCAAGCACGGCCGTTATCGAGGCGAGCAACTGCGCCGGGATCTGGGCCTGGTGGGCGCGCAGCAGCGTCTGCACGGTCCGATGGTGAATGTGCAGCCGTTCTACAGGCCACTGGCCCTGCCAGGCGTACAGGCGACACTGGAGGTGCTGTGCACCGGGCCGGTGGATGACCTGACGCTGGGCTTCCGTGGTGATGGCCAGAGCCTGCTGGATCTGGAGATCGAGGCCAACCCCGCGCTGTACCGTCGCGAGGATGTGCAGGCGCACGCGGCGCGGTTGCTGCATTTCGTGTCGGCGGCACTTCAGGTTGAAGACATCTCGGCCGTGCCGCTGGCCACCGTCGAAGAAGCGCAGCAGGTGGTGCATGAATTCAATGCGACCGCGCACGGGCTGCCACCGACAACGTTGGTTGAACTGCTGCAGCAGGGCATGGACCGTGATCCGCACGCACCCGCGCTGGTCTTCGGTGTTTCCACGCTGGAGCATGCAACGCTGGAAGCGCGCAGCTTCGCGCTGGCGGCACAGCTGCGGACAATGGATGTCGGCCCGGGCAGCGTGGTGGCGGTGGCATTGCCGCGCTCGCTGGAGCTGGTGATCGCGCTGGTCGCGGTGCTGCGTGCCGGCGCCGCCTACCTGCCGTTGGACCTTGCCCATCCGGACGAGCGCCTGGCGCGTATTCTCGCCTCGGCACAGCCGGTATGCGTTCTGGCTGCGGCGGACGTAGCGGCACGCATGGCCGGCGTGCCAGTGCTTGCGCCGGAGCAGTGGACTGCGCTGAGTTTTGCCACACCGTGGGCCGATCCGGCACCTGACGATGCGGCCTACGTGATCTATACGTCCGGTTCGACCGGCGAGCCCAAGGGCGTGGTCGTCGAACACCGCGCCATCGTCAACCGCCTGCTGTGGATGCGCGAGCACTATGGATTCAAGGCAGACGACCGCGTGCTGCAGAAGACCCCGGCCACCTTCGACGTCTCGGTCTGGGAGTTCTTCCTGCCGCTGCTGTGCGGAGCCACGCTGGTGGTCGCCGGGCCGGACGCGCATCGCGACCCCACCGAACTGGCGCGGCTGATCCGCGAGCATGGCATCACCACGGCGCATTTCGTGCCATCGATGTTGGATGCCTTCCTCGCTGCACCGGCCTCCGAAGGGCTGCAGCTGCGACGGGTGTTCACCAGTGGCGAGGCGCTGGATGCTTCGTCCCGCGACCGCTTCCACGCGCGTGTGCACGCCGAGCTGCACAACCTGTATGGCCCGACCGAAGCTGCGGTGGACGTCAGCTACTGGCCGGCGTCGGCGCAGGATCGCTCGCGGCCGGTGCCGATCGGGTTCCCGGTCTGGAATACCCGGCTGTACGTGCTGGACGCCCGGATGCAGCCGGTGCCGGTGGGCGTGCCCGGTGACCTGTACCTGGGGGGCGTCCAGCTGGCGCGTGGCTACCTGGGCCGCGATGACCTGACCAACGAACGCTTCCTGGCTGATCCGTTCCTGGCGGGCGAGCGCATCTACCGTACCGGCGATGTGGCGCGCTGGCGTGGCGATGGCGCGGTCGAGTACCTGGGCCGCAGCGACCATCAGGTGAAACTGCGTGGCCTGCGCATCGAACTGGGCGAGATCGAGGCGGCACTGCGCGAACTGCCCGGCATGGAGCGCGTGGAAGTGCTGCTGCGCCAGGACGTTCCCGGCGATGCCCGGCTGGTGGCCTATGTGCCAACCGCGCTTGCCGACGCTGTGCTGCTGCGCAGTCACCTGGTCACGCGCGTGCCGGACTACATGGTGCCGTCGGCATTTGTCGGTGTGGACCACTGGCCGGTGACCGCCAATGGCAAGCTCGACCGCAACGCGCTGCCGAAGCCGCCGCAGAATGAGGTTGCCGGATTGGCGCCGCGCACGCCGCTGGAACAGGAGCTGGCGGTGCTGTTCGCCCAGGCGCTTGGGCGCCAGGCGCCGGTGGCAGTGGATGCGGATTTCTTCAGTCTCGGCGGTGACTCGCTGTCGGCGGTGCACCTGCTGCTGGCGATCGAGCAGCGTTGGCGCTGCGATCTCGGTCTGGGGGCCTTGTTTGCCCAGCCGACGGTGGCAGCACTGGCGGTTCGTATTGCCGAACCGCCCACGCTGGCCGATCACGCGCTGGGGCCGGTGATCGCGCTGGCCGCGACCGAAGCGGCCGGGGCCACGCCGCTGTTCGTGCTGCACCCGGCTGGTGGCATCGCCTGGAACTACCGCACCCTGGCCCGGGCACTGCAGCCGGCACGCCCGGTGTATGGCCTGCAGTCGCCGGCACTGAACGCGCGGCAGCCGCTGCCGAGCAGCATCGAGGCGATGGCCAACGACTACGTGCAACGCGTGGTTGCACTACAGCCGAAGGGGCCGGTGCACCTGCTGGGCTGGTCGGTGGGGGGCATCCTCGCGCAGGCGATGGCGGTGCGCCTGCATGAGATCGGGCGCGAGGTAGGCGAGCTGGTGCTGCTGGACGCCTATCCCAGCGAGTGCTGGCGGGCCGAGCCGGAACCCGATCCCATTGCCGCATTGCGGGCACTGCTGGCGATTGCCGGTCATGACCCGGATGCGCATCCGGAACTGGACAGCCGGGAACGCATTCTCGCGTTCCTGCGTCGTGGCGGCAGCGCGCTGGGTAGCCTGCCGGATGTGGTGCTCGATGGCGTGGTGCGCGCCGTGACCGGCACCAATCGACTGATCCGCGAACATATCCACCAGCCATTCGACGGCACGCTGGTGCACGTGCGTGCGGGCCGTGATCACCACGCGCGACCACAGCTGCAGTCGGCGCTGTGGCGGACTCATGCGCGCAAGGTGCAGGCGCTGGAATTGCCGTTCATGCACGCCGAACTGACCGGCCGCGATGCGGTAGCGCAGCTGGCACCGTGGTTGTCGGCGCGGCTGCGCCAATGGGACGAGCAACAGGAGATCGCAACATGCAGTTGACCGGTTTCGAGGGCCGCGTAGCGTTGGTTACGGGTGCATCCGGCGGCATTGGCGAGGCGTTGGTACGGCTGTTGGCCGAGGCCGGCTGCACCGTGGTAGCGACCGATCGCGAGGCACCGCGCGTGGCAGATACCCGGGTGAAGTCGCTCGCACTCGATGTAACCGACAGCGCCGCCGTGGACGCCTTGGTGGATCAGGTCGAGTCCAGCATCGGGCCGATCATGCTGGCCGCCAGCGTGGCCGGCGTACTGCATGTGGGTAGCGTCACCGGGACCACCGACGACGACTGGCGCCGGGTGTTTGCAGTCAATGCCGATGGCGTGTTCCATGTCGGAAGGGCGTTGGCGCGGGTGATGTCACCGCGTGGGCAGGGCGCGATTGTCACCGTCAGTTCGAATGCGGCCGGCGTGCCGAGGCACGGCATGGCGGCCTATGCGGCCTCCAAGGCCGCCGCCACGATGTTTACCCGCTGCCTCGGGCTGGAACTGGCGCCGCTGGGCATCCGCTGCAACATCGTTGCCCCGGGTTCAACACTGACCCCGATGCAGACCGGCATGTGGCTGGACGAGCATGGTGCCGAGCGGGTGATCGTCGGCAACCTTCAAACCTACAAGGCCGGTATTCCGCTGCGCAAGCTGGCCACCCCGGAGGACATCGCGCACTCGGTGATGTTCCTGCTCTCCGAACAGGCTGGGCATGTGGCGATGAGCGACCTGTATGTGGACGGCGGCGCCACCCTGCGTGGGTGAGCTTTTGTAGAGCCGAGCCCATGCTCGGCTGTTCCTTCAGAGATACGGATGCCTGAAGGAAAAGCAGCCGAGCATGGGCTCGGCTCTACAGAGAGCGTGACATCGGTTCTCGGTCAGGGCAGCGTGAGGCGGTACACCAGCACGCGGTTGTCGTTGTCGTAGGGGCTGTCGCAGGCCTGGCCCTGCATGCGGCAATGGCGGGCGATGAAGTCGTTGTCGTTGCCGATCAGCAGCAGTACGTCGTTCGGGTGCCGTGGGTCCAGCGCCGGCAGCACGTCCATGGCTTCCCACTTCTCTGACAGCAGTCCGGCATGTGGGCCGCGCTTCGTGTCCAGGTCCAGCCCGGCACGGGCCAGCTGCGGGCGGTCCAGCAGGTTCAGCAGTTCGTCGCTGCGTGCTGGCATGATCTCCGGCTTCAGCGCGGTGTCGGTCGGGTGGGCCAGAACCGAGGCCGTGCCGGTTTCATAAGCACTTTCGGCCAGGTTGGCGGCATCGGCCACATCGACCAGCAGCACCGACTTGTAGACGATCGGGTCGTCGCCGTCCTTGCCCAGCCCGTTTCCGTCGCGCGCCAGCAGCAGGAAGCGATGGCCGTCCAACGCACGCAGCTCGCTCTGCGCGGCGGTGCGGTCCAGCTTGCCCTTGCCGTCGTGTGCATAGGCAGGCAACGCCATCACGTAATGGCCGATCGGCTGCTGTGGCGTTGGCGAGGTTGTCACGTCGTACACCAGCACGCGGGTGTTGATGCGACCGGCCGCATTGCCCTGCGCGCTGTCCTGCAGCGTCGCGCTCTGCAGGGCCATAAACAGGCGGCTGCCGTCGGGCGAGAGGCCCATGCCTTCCACGCCCTGGTTGTTTCGGCGCCCTGTCTGCGGCGGGGCCAGCGAACCGAAGGCGGGCTTGCCTTCGCGCTGCGGACGGATCGCCGGCGGTGCCATGATCACGCCCTGCAGCTGGCCCCGTGCATCGAAGTAATAGACGTTGGCGGTGTACTCATCGCCGATGTAGAAATGGCCATCGGCGGTGAACTGCAGCGATTCGGCATCCAGCGAGACCTTGCCCGCACCGGCGCCGCTGGCGGGCGAGGGCAGCACCACGTCGCGCTGGATGAGGGTGTGGTCACCCGGGTCGGCGCCGGTGAAAGGCTGGCCGTTGAAGTCCTTCAGTACCACGCCCTTGTCCGGCACCATCGTCAGCGTGCCAAGCGCACCGGGCTTGCCCGGGGTAACGTCGATACGCAGCTGCATGCGCTCCACGCGGCCGGCGTAGTCGTAGAACAGGCCGGCTTCGGGATCGTTGCGACCGCGGTCGGGCAGGGTCCACAAAACGCCCTCGTAGCCGTTGGCGGTACGTTTCCAGGTGCCGGGCTGCACCGCCAGCGACGAGAACGAGCCCAGCGTATCGCCGAGAAAGTCCACCGTGCCCGCCGGCAGCCGCCCGGCCGCGACCAGCCCATTGTCCACATAGGTGCGGCCGCCCAGCTGCAGGGTGCGCGGCGGTGTGCCGCTGGCCTCATGCGGGGTGGCGTATCCGCTGGCCGCGAGGGTGGCCAGCAACAAGGCACTAGCAAGCATCAGTGGACTCCGTGCGGTCAATCAGAAGCGAAGGTCGATCGTACCGAACACCTGGCGTGGTGCCGAGGCATGGAACACGTACAGTTTGCCGGCCGGGTCGCTCGGGGCGAACACGCTCGAATCCAGGTTGCTGGCATAGCGCTTGTTGGTCAAGTTGGTCACGTTGAACGACACGCGCATGCCCTTGGCGAAGCCGACCTGGCCGAAGTCATAGCCACCGGCCAGATCGAACACGGTAAAGCCGCCGAAGCCCTGGTCGTTGGTGTAGGTGTAGAAGCGTTCGCCGGTGTACTTGCCGCGCAGGCTGGCGAACCAGCCGTTGTCGCGCCAGGTGATCTCGGTGGCCAGCAGCTGCTTGGGTGTATCGGTCTGGATCTTGCCCTTGATCTGCTGCTCGACGCCGGCCTGCACGTAGTTCGACGCATAGGTCGAGCGGTTCAGCGAGGCCGAGGTGTACCAGCTGAAGTGCTCGTTCGGGGTCCACAGCACGGTCAGCTCGGCACCACGGCTGTCGACGCCGCCCACGTTGTAGAAGCGGTTGCCGCAGGTCGGGCCGACCGGCTGCCGCGAGTCGCAGGGGTTGTACTGCAGCAGGCGGTTGTCGAAGCGCACGCTGTAGGCCGCGACCGAGGCCTGCAGGGTATCGGTGACGAAGCGGTAGCCGGCCTCCAGCGAGCGGGATTCTTCCGGCTTCAGGTTGCCCTGCGCGTTCCAGGTGGCCTGGCTGACTGCCTGCGGGCCCAGCTTGAAGCCGCCCTGGAACATGGCGATGTTCTCGGCGTAGCTGGCGAATACTTCGTGATGCTCGGCCAGGCGGAAGTTGGCGCCGATGCTGGGCAGGAAGTTCTTGCTGGCCTTCAGTGAGCCGGTGGCGAACTGGTTGTTGGAGGTCGGCGAGATCGGCGCCTTCGCGTCGCCGGGCAGGGCCTGCGCATCGGAGGTGGCATGCGGGCTCTTTGCGCCGAACTCCAGGGTCAGGCGATCATCGAGCAGGCGCCAGGTGTCCTTCAGGAAGAACTGGTGGGTCTTCCAGCGCGTGCGCTGGGCGAACACGCCAACGTCGGAGGGCAGGGTGTTCATGCCGCTCAGGTCGCGCGGGCCGTCCACGGCGGTCTGGTAGCGCTCGGCGCTGCTGGTGTTGCGCTCGTACCAGACGCCGCCTTCGATGCGGTGCGCGCCCAGTTCCCAGTCGAACGACAGCGTGCCGCCATCGCGGTCGATGGTGTAGATGGTGTTGCGGAAGATGATCGGAATCTCCTGCGCCGTGCCCTTGTTCGACCAGGCGCCGCTGTTCCAGTTGTGGCCTTCGCCGCGGTCGTCGTGGTGGTAGGCCAGGGCCCGCAGGCTGAAGCCATCGGCCAGGAAGAAATCGCCGGCCAGGTAGTACAGGTTGTCATCGCGCAGGATCTGCCCGGCGGTGAACGCACCGTCGGCATCCTTGTCCGGACCGCTGCTGTCGCACTTCTTCGCATTGAAGCTGGCGGTATTGCAGTAGGCCTTGGCCACGGCCTTGTTCCAGTCCGGCGCGTAACCGCCCCAGTCCCAGCCCAGCCCGCGCGACATCTCGTCCTTGGACAGGTAGAAGTAGTCCGCCTGGGTAGTGCGCGAGGTATCGACGAAGCCGGTGATCTGGCCGCGGCCAAAGTTCCACACGCCCTTGGCGTTGAACTGCTTGGTGGTGGATTTGTTGTAGGCGGTCTGGTCGTTCCACAGATCGGAGACGGCATTCATGCCGGAGATATAGCCGGAGAAACCGTTGTACCCGCCGCTGTCCACACGCACGAAGGTGCGGCGGTTGGCATCGCTGCCGAAGGTCTGCACCACGCGGCCGCCGAGTTCCTGGGCCGGGCGGTCGGAGGTGTACGAGATGGTGCCACCGAGGTTGCTGGTGGATGGCGTGCCGAGGCTGCCGATGCCCACCGCCAGCTCGGCGCCGGCCATGTTCTCGCTGATCAGCGCACGGTTGATGGTCAGGCCGTTGTAGTTGTTGTACGCGCCATCGCCCAGCGGCACGCCATCCAGCGTGTAGCCGAGGCGGGTGGAGTTGAAGCCACGCAGGCTGAGCGTCATCGACTGCTCGTTGGTGCCCAGCGCATCGGCCGACTGCGCGTTGACGCCCGGCAGCAGGTTCAGGGTCTTCTGCAGGCTGGTACCCGGCGGCAGGATGTCGAGGTTCTCGCGGGTGATGCGCTGCACCTGGCGCGCTTCACCGCTGCCGATCACCGAGACCGCATCAAGGGTGGTGGCGGACGTGCCATGGGAGGTCGGGGCAGCATCCTGCGCCCAGGCCGCGGGAGCAAGCGCGATCGACAGCGCGGCGGCCAACAAAGTCTTCGTCATGTTGCAGACACTCAGGCAGGCACGAGCCACCGCGCTGGCGCGGAGCTCATGGAATTGAAAAGGGGAGACAAGCGATGCGACTGCAGGCGCTGCGGGCGCCGTGGGTCAACGTGAAAATGGTGCGCTAGACAGATGACTGTCTGGTGACACCGCTACACGCGTGGCATGCCGACGCATGCACTGGTAGATGCCAACCTTGGTTGGCATGCGCGACGCCGAATGAATGCTGCGCCACCCTGTTGGAAGAGCTCTCGCCCAGATTGCCGTCAGCAGTGTTGTTCGACCAGATCGAGTATGTGGGAGAGAAGCCCGTCGAAGGACACGAATTCGTGATACACGTTGTCGAACGCCACTTTGTCGCGAACCTGGTACAGGCTGGTTCTGAACTCGAAGACATAGCAGTCCATGTCACTCTCTCCGAGCTCTACATAGCCGTCCATGAATCCCTGGTCGCGTGCAAGGAGATTCATTTCCACCAGCGCATGGGCTGTCCCGCCACCGGGATAGGGGCGTGGAATGCTCGAGTAAAGGAAGACTCCCTCTGTTACCAGACCGTCGTGGCTTGAAAGGAAGTCCAGATAAGACTCTGGCAGGGCGGTGCCTAGCGTAGAAAGCGCCAAGCTCTGAAGTGATTCGATGCCAGAACGTCCGAGTGGAGGGCCAAGGTACATCTCGGCCTCATCGAGGTTCGCGCGGAGTTTAAGAAGTCTGGTTCCAGCTGAAGGCTGCATCTACAGAGGTTGGAGCTCGCGGGTGAGGGAGTCAGGCAGCCAGACATTGGCTGGATTCACCATCCGACGTCAATGCAAGGTGGTCCATACAGGCCAAGGTAGCCAATCAATGACGTGGTTGGCACTCGGCGTCGATTGGACAGCAGTGCGGCTGGGAACCGAAAAGCGCCAACCAAGGTTGGCGTCTACCAGGCGCGCGCATCAGGAGCATCGTATACAGGAGCGCGGAACAGGAGTGTCGTATCCAGGGGCGCCGAACGAAGGCGGCGTCAACGCGCGATCAACCCGTATTACGCGGTTTGCGCGTGCGCTTCGGCTTTGCGGTGTCACTGCCGCTGGCGGCGCCATCCTGCAGTGCCTGCAGCCATGACAACGTGTCCACGTAGTCGATGAAGTGGCGCAGGTAGCCAGGGCTGGTCGCCTGCATCGTGTCCAGCATCCGTTGCACCAGCACCGCCGAGTTCAGCGGGCCGCCGTCGGCGGGGGCTTCAGTGCGCAGCGAGCGGCGCACCTGCAGTTCGCTGCGCAGCTCCGACCATTCGCGCTGCACCTGCTGCAGCATCGGCACCTGCGGGTAATGCGGCAGCGAGCGCGACCCCGCATCGAGGTCGCGCACCAGGGCGCGCAGGCCATCCAGCGCTGGCGGCTTACTTGGCATCCGGGGCCTTGGGCTTGGGAATCGGCGCGATCTCCACGCGACGGTTGCGTGCGCGGCCTTCCTCATTGGCATTGGAACTGACCGGCTGCTCGCTGCCGAAGGCGGCGGCGAACACGGCGTCCGCGGGCACGCCGTCGGCAATCAGGGTGCGGGTCACGGTCAGCGAGCGCTGCGCGGAAAGCTCCCAGTTGTCGGCGAAGCGGCGGTTGCCTTCGCGCACCGGCGCGTCATCGGTGAAGCCGCTGACCATCAGGATCTCTTCGCGGCTGCCCAGGTAAGCGGCCAGCGGTGCGGCCAGGCTGCGCAGCAGCTCCTGGCCTTCCGGCTGCAACTGGTCGGAGTTCAGTGCGAACAGCACGCTGCCGCTGATGCCGATGCGGCCATCGACCAGCGTCACCCGGCCAGCAGCCAACGGGCCGGCCAGTGCCTGTTCCAGGGTCTGCAGGCGCTTGGCTTCGGCCTGGCGCTGCTTCACTTCCTGGTCCAGCCGCTGCGACAGCTCCAGCTGCACGGCGACCACGCCGACCAGGATCAGCACGAACGCGCCCAGCAGCACCGACATCAGGTCGCCGAAGGCGGCCCAGATCGGGGCGTGTGAGCCGCCATCGACCTCCAGCTCGTCGCTCATGCGCTGCCGGCCTTGCCGCGGCGCGTGGCCAGCTGCTGCAGTTCTTCCATCACCTGCTTCTGCGACAGCAGGCTGAGGTCGACCACCTCGCGCGCCTGCGCCACGTAGTAAGCCAGCTGCTCATCGCTGCGGGCCAGCGAGGCATCCAGTGCACCACCGATCTGTTCCAGGCGGCCGGAAAGCTCGGTGGCGGCACTGCCGAACTGCGCGACCGCTTCACCGAAGGCGCCGGCGAGCTGGCCGACGTCACCGGCGCTGCCGTTGAGCGCTGCGGCGATGCCGTCCAGCTTCCCGGTCTCGGCGGCGATATGGTCGGTGAAGCGGTTGCCGACGCGTTCCAGCAGCTCGGCCGAGCCGCCGACCAGCGCGTCCACCGCCGTGCGCTGCTCGTGCGAAGCATGGTTGATCGCATCGAGCAGGGTCTGCACGGTGGCCAGCAGGCGGCCGCGTTCTTCCAGCATCGCGTTGTCGCGCACCAGGCTTTCAGAGAGCGTGCTGCGCAGCTCGTTGATGACGTCGGCTGCGGCCTTCGGTGCGGCGGCAGCGGTCTGCAGCAGGGTGGAGACTTCGGCCAGCGTGGCGCTGGCCTGTGCACGACCGTTCTCGCCGATCTGCTGTGCGGTCGCCGCCAGCGTGTCGCAGACCTGCTGCTGCTGCGCAGCCAGGCGTTCGCCGTTGGCCTGCAGGCGCTCGGCCAGGTCGGAGGAAACGTGCTGCAAGGCATCGCTCCAGCGCTGCAGGCGCTGTTCGTCGCCGGCCTGCAGCTGCGCATGCAGCGCGGCGTGGGCTTGCTGCAGTTCGGCGCCGACCGCGTCCCAGCGCGCCTGGCGCTGCTGTTCGCGAGTGTCCAGGCAGGCCTGCAGTTCGGCGTGTGCGGTTGCGGCGGCAGCCTGGGCGGCCTGCCACTGCTGCGAGCGCTGCTGTTCGTGGTCCTGCAGCAACGACTGGTTGGCGTCGTGACGCTGCTCAAGTGCCCGCAGCAATGCCTGCGCATGCTCGTCCAGCTGCTGGCCGGCCGCCAGCAGCGCCTGCTGCTGGCGCTCGACCAGCGCGCTGTTCAGAGCCTGCTGCTGCTCGATGGCGGCGCGCCAGGCCTCGGCGTTGCCGTTGGCATCGACCTGCAGGCGCTCGCCGATGCGCGCGACCAGCGCTTCGGCCTGCGTGCCCTGGCCATCGCTGAAAGCCTGCAGGTGCTGGCGCAGATCGTCCACCAGGGCCTGCTGTGCCTGGCTCTGTTCACTCACCACCTTGGCCCAGCTGGCTTCGGTCGCAACGCGGCTGCGCTCGAAACCGTCGCTCAGGCCAGCCAGCTGCTGCTGCACGGCCTGCTCGACGCGGGCGTGCAGTGCTTCGCTGTGATGGGCCAAGCCAGCCAGCGTGGTCTCGGCCATCGGCTGCAGCGCACCGCCGATGGCGGCGGCGCTGGCTTCGGCGCCTTCGCGCAGCGACTGCTGCAGCGAGACCGCCAAGCGCTCCTGAAGCGCCTGGCTCTGGGTCAGGAACTCGGCCTGGCCGGCCAGCAGGCGCTCGTTGGCGGCCGTGCTGTGCTGTTCAAAGGTCTGTGTCATCGCCTGCAGGCGGTCGACCAGCGCAGGCAGGGCGGCAGACTGTGCCTGCAGCAGGCGCAGCGACTCGGCACGCTGCCAGGCCTGCGAGTACGGATGCAGGTCGCCTGCAATGGCCCGGTCCAGCTGCTGCACGGCCTGCAGGCGGTCGCGGCGCAGCAGGGCGGCCAACAGGCCGAGCATGGCCGAGCTGGCCACACCGGCGATCGAGGTACCGAATGCCACCGCCAGGCCCTGCACCGGCGAGGCCAGCGAGCCGCGGATGGCGGCCATGTCGGTCGCGCTCTGCAGGGCTAGTCCGGTGCCACGCAGCGTGTCCATCATGCCCAGCAGGGTACCGAGCATGCCCAGCAGCACCAGCAGGCCGACCAGATAAGGGGTCAGCACCGGTGCGGGCAGGGCGATGCGCTCGCCTTCCACGCGCAGGCGCACGGCGTTGCGCAGGCCTGCCGGCACGCGCTCCAGCCAGGGGGCGAGGCTTTCCTTCGCGCTGGACAGGTCGTTCAGTGCGGCGCGCAGGCCGTTGCTGGCCTGGCGGTAGCGGTACAGCTCCACGCCACCGGCGATGTAGCAGGCCGCGATGATCGCCGCCACCGCTGCACCCAGCGGATGCACCGAAACGTAGCCAATGCCGATCCAGCACACGGCCAGCAGGCCGACAAGGAAGACAACGACATGGAAAGCAGTTCTGGACATGGTGTTCCGGTCAGTGGGAGCGCAGGGCGTCTTGCAGCCCTTCGATCGGGTGGAAGCGCAGCTGCAGCTCGGCGAGCAGCAGCGTGCGCATGTCATGGCGGAAGGCCGTGCGCCAGCCGGGCTGGCCGTGCACGCGTTCAAATCGGGCGCCGAGCACGGCCGGCGCAGTGGCCAGCAGGCTGTGTTCGCGCGGGGTGAGGGTCTGTTCCATTACCGCGTCGACCTCGGCCAGTCGTGCCAGCTCGGGTGAAACCTGCACCAGCTGGTCGCGCAGGCGGCCGCGCAGGCGCCCGGTGGCAGTCTGGATGGCCTGCTGCAGCACCCGGTAGCGCTGGCGCAGCGAGGCGAAATTGGGGGCGGCGGCGGCTTCGGCCAGGTCCAGCAGGCGCTCGGCCTCGGCATCCTCACTGATCGAGGCGAGCAGGCTGGCGTGCGCCTGGGTGCAGTCGGCCAGTACATCCTCGACCGCTTCGGCGGCTTCACCGGGTTCGGGCAGGCGTCCGCCGAGCGCCCCGGACAGGGCCACGGCACGGCTCCAGTCCACCCACTGGCCGAGGCGATCGGTCAGGGCCGGACTGCTGGCCGGCATCGCGCCGTCGCTGAGACGGGCGAGCAGGCGGAGGAACTCCGGTCCACCCAGGACCGGCTGCGCTGCGTTCGCCATCAAGGGGTGAGGGGCCAAAAACCGTTGATTTTACAACCAGATGACCCGGCCTGGATGAAGGCGGGTCCGGGGGGAGGGCACCCGCAGGCGCGACAGGGCTTAGAATGTCCGGCTGCACCCATCCGTTCGACCCCTGGAGTTCCCCAATGACTGTTGCGCAGTTCTACCCGATCGGCACCCCCGGCCAGCCCTGGGGCGACGCGGAACGCGCACAGTGGCGGGCCCGCCAGCAGCGCCAGCGCAGCTACCACGACGACGTGGTGGCCGCGCTCGAGCGCCTGGACGACAGCTTCGATGTGATCCAGTACGGCCAGCTGGACTATGCGCCGGACCATTACCCGCTGTTCGCCGTGGTCAACCACGACTGGAACCCGGCGCTGCCGACCGCGCTGATCACCGGCGGCGTGCATGGCTACGAGACCAGCGGCGTGCACGGCGCCCTGCAGTTCCTGGAACAGCAGGCCGAGCGTTACCTGGGCCGGCTGAACCTGATCGTGGCGCCGTGCGTCAGCCCGTGGGGCTACGAGCGCATCCAGCGCTGGAACCCGGACGCCATCGACCCCAACCGCAGCTTCCGTGACGGCGGCCAGATCGTGGAAGCCGCCGCCCTGATGGCCTGGGTGGCCGAGCGCAAGCCGAACCTGCTGGTGCACCTGGACCTGCACGAGACCACCGACAGCGACCTGCACGAGTTCGATCCGGCGCGTTGTGCCCGCGACGGCAAGCCGTTCGAGCGCGACACCATCCCGGATGGCTTCTACGTGATCGGCAACAGTGAAGATCCGCAGGCCGAGTTCCAGAAGGCATTGATCACCGCCGTCGCCCCGGTCACCCATATCGCCCCGGCAGACGCCGAGGGCAACCTGGTCGGCCTCCCGCTGCAGTCGCCGGGCGTGGTCTGGGGTGAGTCGCGTTCGATCGGCGCCTGCGCCGGCTTCACCGACGCACGCTTTGCCACCACCACTGAGGTCTACCCGGACAGCCCGCGCACCAGCCCGCAGGAATGCAACGACGCCCAGGTGGCGGCGGTGTGCGCGGGCCTGGATTTCGCCCTGGCGGCGCAGTAACGCGCCACGTTCCGGGCAGCGACCGGCATCAGCCGGCGCCGTTCTTTGGCCGGCGAGGTGGCCATCGATGGCGAAGGCGAGGCGCGGCATCCGGCGAACACATCCAGATCGCGCCGGTACACCGTGCTGTTGACTCCGAACAGGCCCAGCAGCGAGTGGAAGAGGTTGTCGTGGCTGTGCGCCCGGTGCAGGGCATTCTGGTGCAGGCAGGCCAGGTCCAGGCCTGCGTTGCGGCCGAAGTCCGGTGAAAACCACATCACCATCGGCACCTGGGTCTGCTCGCGCGGGGCGATGAAGTAGGGCGTGCCGTGCAGGTACATCCCGCGTTCGCCCAGCGACTCGCCATGGTCGGACACATAGATCAGTGCGACATCACGCTGGTCCGCATAGCCCTGCAGCAGGTCGATGGCCTTGCCCAGCAGGTGGTCGGTGTGGACCAGGGTGTTGTCATAGGTGTTGACCAGCGCCTCGTTGCTGCAATGCTGGATCTGGTTGCTGTCGCAGGTCGGGCTGAAAGCCCGCGACGCTGCGGGATACCGTTCAAAGTAGGTCGGCCCATGACTGCCGAGCTGGTGCAGCACGACCAGGGCGTCACCGTTCATGGCGCCAATGCGTGTTCCGAGCTGATGCAGCAGCACCTCGTCGTAGCAGGTGCCGTCGGCGTTGACGCATTGGCCGGCCACCTTCAGCACGGGCATGTCTTCAGTTGGCACGCGTTCGCACACGCCCTTGCAGCCGCCATTGTTGTTGTTGCGCCAGAGCACGCTGACGCCGGTGCGCTGCAGGATGTCGAGCACGTTTTCCTCGGTTGCTGCGCGTACATCGTCGTACTGGCTGCGGGTCATCTGCGAGAACATGCACGGCACCGAGATCGCCGTTGCGGTTCCGCATGAGGAGACATCATTGAAGCTGATGACGCCTTCCTTGCGCGAGAGCCGGGGATTGGTCGCGCGTGGGTAGCCGTTGAGCTGGAAGTTCTGTGAGCGCGCGGTCTCGCCGACGACCAGGATCACCAGCTTCGGGCGCGGGCCTGGTATTCGCCGTGCGTCCATGCCGATCGCGCGCAGCGGTTGCTGGCGGGTGCTGTAGAGGCTCTTCAGATAACCGTGGGTATGCCGCACCACGTTCAACGGCAGCACCTGGTCGCGGATGTAGCGGTTGTTGCGAAGCAATGACGAATAGTCCTTGTAGAACGCAAAGCCGATCGCCAGCAGCACCATCATGGATACCAGGACGTTGACTGGCCACACCAGCAGCGAACGTATCGAGCCCACCCCGCTGGCGGTGCGCATCAGGACCAGCCCGGTCGCGGGCAGCACGCCCAGCGCCAGCAGGGTCAACAGCAGTGGCAGCGACAGATAGGCGTTCAGCTCGGCCTGGTTGGTCTCGAACACGTTCTGCACCATGCTGCGGTCGATCAGCACGTTGTAGTGAAGCATGAAGTAGCTGCAGGCGGCGCTGATGACAAGGAGCAGCACCAGCAGCGGCCTGCGCACGAACGGCAGCGCCAGCAGCGGCGTCAGCATCAGGTTGAACAGGCAGAACAGCACCAGCGGCAGGCTGGCCAGGAACAACGCACTGCGCAGGCTGTTGAGGTCGATCAGTCCCCACAGCGACTTCCAGAGGGCGATGTTCCCGATCGTGGTGAAGAACAGTGCGGCAGCCCAGACCAGAATGATCGGATGGGGCCGTGGAAAACGGAGGCATTGGCGCACGAGCAGGTTCCGCGGAACAGGAGTGCGCGCAGTATCGAAACGGCCCTATCAGGAAGTTGTCAGCCTTGCCGGGCTAGCCCAGCAGGATGACGCCCCACACCGCGCCCACCATCAACAGTGCGGTGGTCTGCGCGGCGCTGCCCATGTCCTTGGCGTTCTTGGACAGCGGATGCTGTTCCAGCGAGATGCGATCGACCACCGCTTCGATCGCCGAGTTGAGCAGTTCCACCAGCAGGCTGATGAAGCAGACCGCCAGCACCAGCGCCCGTTCGAGCTTGCTGATGTCCAGCGCGAACGCTGCAATGATCAACAGCGCGTGCAGAAGCAGCAGCTGACGAAAGGCAGCTTCGCCGCGGAAGGTGGCGATGAAACCATCGCGCGAATGGATGAGGGTATGGAAGATGCGGCTCAGGCCGGTCTTGCCGTGCGGGTACTTGCCGCTGTCCTTGGGGTGCTGCATGCCGTTTCCGCCGTGAAGTGAGCAATCCCCAGCATGTGCACGCGCGCGTCAGGAAACCGTCAGATGGGCCACTCCAGGCTGAACCGGCAGCCCTGCTGCGAGGAACACACCGTCATCCTCCAACCGAGGTGCTCGACGATGCGCTGCACGATGGACAGCCCCAGTCCCTCGCCACTGTGCGGGCTGCCGGGCACGAAGCGCTGGAACTGCCGTGGATCGATGCTGGAGGGCAGCCCGGGTCCGGTGTCAGCGACGATGAGTGCAGTGTCGTGGAGGGTGATCCGCACTTCGCCGTTTTCGGTGTACTGGCAGGCGTTGCGCAGCAGGTTCCAGATCACGCTGTGCGCCAGATCCGCGTTGGTGTCCAGCTCGGCGTCATGCCGGGCATCAAGCGCAACGATTACCGGCTTTCCGGAAATCCAGGGCCGGCAGCGCTCCATGCAGGATTCGATCAGCGGACGCAGGGCCACCTTGTTGCGCGGCACGGTACTGGGTGCGCGTGAGAGCAGCAGCAGGCAGGTCAGCTGGCGCTGCATCTCCTGGGTGGTGCGCAGGATGCGCTGCGCGCTGGGAACCAGGTGGCTGTCGGCCGGAAGCTGGCAGGCGAGCGTCTCCGCAGCACCGCCGATGATCGCCAGCGGCGTGCGCAGCTCGTGGCTGGCATCGCCGCTGAAGCACTGTTCGCGATGCAGGAACCGTTCGAGCTCGTCACTGTGTCGGGCGAAGGCGCGGGCGAGTACACCGATCTCGTCGCGCGCGTTCTGGTAGGGAAAGGGCTTCTGGCCGTCCTGCACCGCGTCCGCCAATCGCGTGATGGGCGCGATGACGTGCGTCGCTACCTTCCGGCCGATCAGGAAGGCGCCGAGCACGCAGATCGAAATGACCAGTGCCGCAAAGGCATTGATCAGATGTTCCAGATAGGCATAGTGCGCTGCGTCCTGCAGCAGGTAGTAACGTTGGCCGCCACTATCGAACACGCGCAGGTGCCACTCGTTGGGCGCCTGTTCGCCATGGTAACCCAGGCCATACTGGCGCAGCACCACAGGCACGTTGCGGGCATCGTACAGTGCGCTGCCAGACGGCAGGGCGGGGCGTTGGCCACGAGCCAGTTCGTCCTGCAGGCGGTGTACTTCGCTGGCCTGGGTGCGTGCAACGACGACGGCACGGACCTGGTCGTAGTCGACTTGTTCGGCCAGCACGATGAAGCCCATTGCTCCGGCCATCAGCAGCACGAACGAAATCGTGATGCGGGTGCGAAGGGTCAGGCGGCGGTAGAGGCCTGCCGGGGTCACGCCTGCATGCGCCAGCCGACGCTGTGCACCGTAGTGATCAGCGCGCTGTCGAAGCTGCGGTCCACCTGCAGGCGGAGTTCGTGGATGTGGGTCCGCAATGCCCCGCTGTCCGGTGGCTCGTCGCCCCAGACCAGGTATTCCATCTCCTGCTTGCGGACCACTGCGGGCGCCGCGCGAACCAGGCACATCAGCAGCTTGTGCGACGTGGGCGTCAGCGCAATGCAGCGGCCTTGCCGCCAAGCCCGCGGTGATCGGGTATCCACCTGCAGGTCCTTCCAGGCGAGCACGCTCTGGACCTGGCGGCCCTCGGCCCTTCGCACCAGGGCCCTGATCCGTGCATCCAGCTCCTTCAGCGAGAACGGCTTGACCAGGTAGTCGTCCGCACCCATTTCCAGGCCCTGAACGCGGTCTTCGACCGGGTCGCGCGCGGTCAGCATCAGGATCGGAACCGGATTCTGGAACTCCTGGCGCAGCTTCCTGCACAGGGCCATGCCATCCAGACGCGGCAGCATCAGGTCCAGCAGGATGGCGTCGTAATCATTCTGCGTGGCCCGGCGCAGGCCGCTGGCACCGTCGCGGGCATCGTCCAGCACGTAGCCCAGCGGCTCGAAGAAGGCGTACAGATTGGCAACCAGCTCGGGGTTGTCTTCGATGATCAGCAGGCGGGTCATGGCGTGCGTCCTTGCGCGTGGCCGAACTCTGCCCGATCTCTCGCCGGATGCCAATGCCCTGGCTGAATGGATCGCAATCGGCAATCGGCAATCGGCACTCACCGCCCTCAAGCGACGTTCAATCGGCCGGGCTGCGTGAGTCGCGGATCGAATAGATCACCGAAAAGATCTTCCAGCCCTGTTCGGTGCGGATCAGCTGCCACATTTCCTTGCCCCAGTTGGTCTTCACCCCATCGTCGTTGAAGCTGTAGTCGAACGACACCGAGGCCACGTCGCCATCCGTCTCGATCTTGGTGTTGGAGAATGTCTCTTCTTTTGGCTTGGGCGAAGCCACCGCTCCGTCGATCAGCGCGATGAAGTTGTTGGTGGGAATCTGCCGAGCCTTGATCGCATCGGGCTTGGCCTTGCGGATGTCCTGCAGGCGCGCGTCCTCGGAAACATACTGCCAGCCGATGTCTTCCGGCTTGTCCGAGAAGAACAGGCCCATGTAGGTCGGCTTGTCCTTGTTGATCAGCGAGGTGCGGAACGATTCGACCACCTGTTCGATGGCCTTGACGTCGGCGGTGGCGTTCTGTGCGGCATAGGCCGACAGGCACGCCGGAAGCAACAGGGCGAGGGCAGTGAAGCGTGCGCGTGCGTTGGGCATCATGGGTTCCTGAGAAGAGGGGCGGCGGTGCGGGCGCATCACCGTGCGTAGGTTCGCCAGAAGAGCACGCGGTCTTCGGTCCTGTTGATGGCGACGAAGACCGATTTTCCGGATTCAGGTGCGCAGCGAAAGACGCGGTACGACGCACTGAGCGTCGCGTTGCCAGGCCACCAGTGTCGATTGAATGCAACAGGATTACTGTTGTTGAATGTGGTCGCCTGGCAATCCGCAGGAAGCTGCAGTGGTATCGCAGGGGGCTTGGCGAAGGCCAGCGCGCTGGTGTTTGAGTCGAGGTCGTGCACTTCGCGCAGGTCGGTCGCTTCGTGGGGCACCCAATCGGGAATCCATCCCTTGTTCACCATGTCGGCGTCGATGGCCTGCTGCTGGGTGTCGAACGAACTGTCCATCACCAGGCTGCAGGCGCTGAGCATCGTGCAGACTGCCAGTGCAAGAGTGCTTCTCATCCCGTTCCTGGCAACGGCTGTAACGCTCGTGTTCATGCTGGCATGGGCTGCCATTGAGCTATCGGGTCAGCGCGTCGAACAGGCGATTGCGGTCCGCATCGCTCATCGACCAGCCCTGTCCGAGCGGGGCCATGCGAACGGATTCGGTCCGGCCGCAGGCGCGGTACTGCCAGGTCTCCGAGCCATCGGGCTGGGCTTCCACGTCGATGCCCTCCAGGCGCGCGCACTGCAGCCGGGCCAGCGCCATCGGCGCGAAGTGCAGCATGTAGTGCTGTACCCGGTCGGCCGGCATTGCCGTGCCGGCAGGCAGCGGATGGGCCGGGCCGTACTCGGCGAGCAGGCCAACGCAGGTCGCTGCGGCGGACAGGGGATTGCGACCGAAGGCGCGGGAGGCATCCCGCTCCACACTCTTTCCCAGAGTCTTGCCTTCCTTGCTGCTGGCATAGACCTCGGCGGCCTGCAGTTGCGCGGCGTCGAGTGTCGATAGCCAGTGCTGACGGCCCTCCTGCAACTGCAGTTTCAGGCCGGGTAGAGTCTTCTGGCAGCGCACTGCGATCGCCTGTGTCTGCACGAAATCCTGCCCACGATCGCCCGGCGTTGCGGTCGCTGTTGCCGCCGCTGGGGCAACAGCGAGGGCCATGCAGGCGATCACCAGATTCCGTCCCATTCCATTGCGCATCCTGCACCTCATGGCGAGTTTGACGGCGCACGCTAGCACGGATGACGGGCGCCGCAACAGGCCGGTTTGACGTTGAGGAAGGTCTGCGAGGATGATGCGCGGGCGCGCGGCGCAGGAGGGGATCTGTCAATGAGGACACTGATGTGGGGGCTTGCCGGCCTGTTCTTGGCGTACGTGGCCGGTTGCTCGGCGATCTCGGCGTGGCATTCCCACGCGCTTGCCTCGGTCCCGGTCGGGGCGAGCAGGGCCGAGGTACTGCGGGCGCTGGGGCAACCTGACGTGGTGGAGCAGGCCGGTGTTCCCTTTGCGCGCTATGCGAGCAGTGGATGCAGTGGTCGCTGTGCGCAGCGATGGTGGTATGAGAACCGGCTGGGCCTGGATACCGAAGCCTGGTCGGTAGAGCTGGATGCTTCCGATCGCGTGCTCGCAGCGTCGCGCTGGACATCACCGTAGAAGACCGCGACGAGCGCATGCGCATCCACCGTCCTTTCATATTTATCGCAAGCCTGGCCCTGATGGCGTGGTGCACGTTGATGGGCATACTGGTGCTCATCTATGGCTTCGACGGGCAGGGCCTGCGCTGCGGCAGGCTGTGCTCACTGGAGGTCTCCATCCGCCTGCTCTTTGGTGATCGGGGATTCGAAATACTGGTGGCGATGGGGTTATTTGCCACAGCGCTGATGTGCGGGCGTACCGCACTGCGGGAGGGCATGCATGGCGGGCGGCCACGGAGGCAGGCGGGGCGCCGTGGGCGCAAACACCGCCGACCGGGGCGACCCCTGTCGTAAGGTGTCTGCACCGAGGTAAATAGCTCAGTGTGGGACGCTGCAGGTCGCTTCAGCGATGCAGCGCGTCAATGATCAACCCGGTGGCGATCTCCACCAGCAGGTACTCGCTATCGGACTGGCGCACCCAGCGCCGGTCGCGGCCCGGCTCGCGCAGGTCATAGCGCGCGTAGTCGTCCACCCAGTAGCGGCGGTCCACTTCGGCCCAAGGCAGGCGGTCCCCACGACGCCAGGCCTTCTTCTGCCAGCCCGGCGGCGGCGCATCACGGTTGTGCGGGCCGCCTGCATGCGGCGGCGGGCCGTTGCCGCGGGCGTGGTGCGGCGGATCGGCGAAGGCGGGGGCCGCAGCCAACGCGGTAGCGGTGGTCAAGGCGATGGCAAACAAACGTGTGGTCTTCATGGATGTGCCTCCGTCATGGCCGCAGCATGCGGCGCTGTGGTGGGAATATAGGGCGGAGAGCGTGAATGAATACGGGTGTGCGCGGCACTTTCCTGAACACACGGCGTGACGTGCAGTCGCCGCCCCGGAACGGATCAACGGGCTCCGTCCGGGGCCGGACCCAATGCGCCCCAACCGCCGCCCAGTGACAGGAACAGATCCATCTGGCGATCGACCCGGTCCGCGCGCGATGCGGCCAATGCGGACTCCGCATCTGCCAGTGCGGCCTGAGCCGAAAGCACATCGAGAAAATCGATCCTGCCGAAACGGTAGAGCTGCTGCGCCTGCCCCGCGGCCCGCGCTGCGTCCCCACGCGCCTGCGCCAGGCTGCGCTCGCGTTCAAGCTCCTGCGTGCAGGCAGAAAGCGCAGTCTCGGTCTGGCGCAGTGCCTGCAGCACCGCGCCGTCAAAGGAAGCAAGAGCGGCATCTGCATTGGCACCGGCCGCTGCGATGCGGGCCTTGGCCATGCGGCGGTTGGGCCAGTGCCATGACAGCACGGGACCGATGTTCGCACCAAAGCTGTTGGCCGACAGTAGATGCGCCGGCGTGCCAGCCACGCCCGAAGAGGCGCCCAGGGTGACCCGCGGATAAAGGTCTGCGGTCTCCACGCCGATCATCGCCGTGGCCGCCGCAAGGCTACGTTCCGCAGCACGTATGTCGGGGCGCCGCTGGAGCAGCTGCCAGCCGTCACCGATCGGCAGCGCCTGCTGCAGCTCAGGGGGCTGGGGGCAGGTTTCCGCCTCCCTGGGATAGTCTGCCGGGACCCTGCCCATCAGGGCGGCCAGTTCGAACAGTGCGGCCTGGCGTTCCGCCAGCAGGTGCGGTATCCCCGCCGCGCTCCGGTTGACTGCGGCTCCGGCACGGCTGACATCGAAGTCCGTTCCGCGCCCGCCCGCAGCCAAGCGACGGGTTGCCTCCAGCGTGGCGCGCTGTATCGCCAGCACCTGCCGGGTCGCAGCGAGCGTGTGATTGCTTGTGCAGATCTGGAGATAGGCACGGGTGACGGCAGCAGCGACGACCACGCGGACCTGGTCCCGTGCCGCAGCGACGGCCTCCGCGTCCGCATTGGCGGCTTCGATGCCGCGGCGGATGCCGCCTGCTAGATCCAGCGGATAGGAGAGGTGAAGGCCCAGCGCATAGGATTGCGGTGCAGCCGACGCCTGGGTGTAACCACCGGCATGGGTGAGCGCGCCCGATGCATCCACGTCGGCCTGCACGGAACTGCGCGCGCGGTACTCGGCCACGGTTGCGCTGGCGCGCCGAAGGTTGGCATCGGCGGCGCGCAGGTCGGTATTGGCCGCCAGTGCTTCGCGTACGTAGGCGTCAAGCTGGGGGTCGCCATACAGTTGCCACCATCGATCCGGTGGCGCGTCGCGGCTGAACGGTGCTTCCTGGCCCGAGACGAACGCCCGCGCCGCCTGGGGGGAGGCCGCGAACGCATTCGCAGGCAGGTGATAGTCGGGGCCGGATACGCAGGCCGTCATGGGGAGCAGCAGGGCAAGCAGCCCACCGCGTAGTGTTCGCACGCTCACTTGCAGGCTCCCGGCGCCGAGGGCGTGATGGTCACACTCGCAGTGCGACCCACGATCAGGCGGGTATCCGACGGCGCATCATCGATGCGGATGCGTACCGGGATGCGCTGTGCCAGCCTGACCCAGGTATAGGTTGGCGCCACGGCCGGCAGCAGATTGTGCGTGCTTGAGCGCTGATCGTCGGCAATGCCGGCGGCGATGGTGTCCACGTGTCCGCGGACGTCGCGGGTGTCGCCCATCAGCTGGGCCACGGCGGCATCGCCCTCGGTGATGCAGCCCAGTTTGGTTTCCTCGAAGTAGCCCTCGATGCGCAGGCTGCGGGTGTCGATCAACGCCAGCGCCTGCGCGCCCGGTTGCAGGTAGTCGCCCGCATGCAGGTCCAGGTTGGTGACGATGCCATCGGTGGTCGCGCGCACCTCGGTGCGTTGCACGTTGAGCTGGGCGACGCGCTGTTCGGCCCGTGCCTGCGCCAGGGTGGCCAGCTCGGTATCGACCTTGGCGGCATTGCGTTCGCGCGTTTCCGACGCGACCAGGTTGCCCAGTGCGTTGTCCCGCGTCGATTCGCGACGGGCCAGCGCCAGCGTGGCATGTGCGCTGCTGACCGCTGCGTCGGCCTTCTCAAGCGCGGCAGCGAAGCGTGGCTGATCCAGCACCAGCAGCAACTCTCCGGCGCTGACCCGCTGGTTGTCGTGCACCAGCACCCGGGTCACCAGTCCCCCCATGTCCGACGCAACGCGAACCACATCGGCGCGCACCCGCCCATCCCGCGTCCAAGGGCGCATTTCGTAACGATTCCAGAGGGAGAGCGCGGCAGTCGCGGCAAGCGCACACACGGCCAGTGTTGCGCTCCAGCGGCCGATGACAGCAAGCAGGTGTTTCATTTCATTTCTCGAGCAGGGGCGAGAGCCGGACCATCAGCTCCGCCAGGATCACGAACAGGGACAGGCCCACCAAGGGCCGCGCGGCGAACAACCGGTACAGGCCGAGGCTGGCGAGCAGACGTGAGGTCAGCATCGACAGCGCCAAGGCGGCAGCGGCCACGGCGAGCAGGCCGGGAATGAGCACGCCATCAATGGAAAGATCAGAAGGCATGAGGTCAGTGCCGATGGGTAAGCGGGGAAACGAGCAGATCGCGGCGCAATCCACAGAGCAGGTGCGACAGATGCTCCTGCTCAGCCCCGCTGCTGGCCGCCGCTGTCTCGCGCATGCGGTCCAGCAGTTCCAGAAGATGGGTGTCGACACTGCGTGCCGCGTGGGCGCGGATCCTGAAATGTGCGGCGACGTGTTCGATCAGCGCCGCATGAAACGCTTGCGTGCGTGGATCGTGCAGACGCGTGTCCAGTGCGCGGAGCTGGTTGGATGCATGTGCCGCGCGAACGTCCGCAAACAACGCCCGCAGGTCGTGTGCTGCGCTGGCACGGCCCTGCAACCTGGGAGCGAGCAGCCCGATTCGATCCAGCATCCGGCTGAGCCAGGCGCGGGTCACATCACCTTGTCCGGCGGCGTGTCGTGCGATGTCCCGGCGGATCGAGCGCTCCAGCCGTGCGCGGTTGCGGCCCGCATCGGCGGTCTGGAAAAGCTGCATGCTGCACAGTGCTACCGTCGTACCCACGAACAACGCAACGCTGTTGTTGAGCGCGCCGACGATGTTAACCGTGCTGGTCGCACCGAGGCCCGCGATGAGCGGGAAGGTCAGTACCACGCCCAGGGCGGCCATGATGAACGGTGGCCGGGCAAGGAACGATCCGCACAGCAGCAGCACCGGCGCGAGCGCGGCAATCAGGCCGGTGATATCGGACAACGCGGGGAAGATCAGCAGACCGTAGAGCAGGCCGACGGCCACGCCGATGCACGATCCCACCAGGTAGCGCATGACATGCGGTGCCGGCGCTTCGATCGTGCCGAACAGCACGCACGCCGTGCCGATGATGGACACCGCCGTGGCGCCCTCCGACCAGCCGGTAGCGATCCATAGAACGCAGCTCAGCAGGATGCCGACGAACGCGCCCAGCGCGCTACGCAGGGCAAGCCGATGATCCCGGTGAAGTACCGCACCCTGCGCATGTCGCACAAGGCGAGCAGGTACATGCCGGCGCCAGTCGGAGCGGGCAGTGCGCAGTTGTGCCTGCAGCACGCGGCAGTCGGCGTGGGCGAGGTCGAGCTCGGTCTGTTGCGCGGCGAGGCCGGCCTGCAGGAGATTGCGCCACCCGGTTGAATCCATCTGCGGTGAACGCAGCCGGTCGATGGAATCTTCCACCGCGCTGGACAGCATCAGGACGTCCAGCATCCGGTCATGCAGGGCACGCAGGATCTGCACCTGCGCCACGCCGTGGGCGCTGTCGAAGGGCAGGTGGATCGACAGCACATGCAGCTCGAGCAGGTCGGCGGCCACTTTCGAGCGGTCCGTCGCCAGCACCGTGTCCGATGCACCGGCCCGCATGTCGCGTGTCCATCGTTCCGCATCATCCAGCACAGCGGCAACCCGCGCGTGCACGCGCATCGAGACCCGGCGCGGCAGCACCAACCCGTGGACCAGCGTTGCGGCCAGGATGCCGATGGCGATTTCCTGCACCCGCGTGATGGCGATGGTGAACACGTCTCCCGGCACCATCACCGCAGGAAACCCAATCAGGCTGGTGGTATAGCCGGCCAGCAGGAACGCATACGCACGCGGCGTGCGGTCGAGCATCGCCAGGTACAGGCACAGCGCCATCCACGCCGCGAGCGCGGCGCTCAGCACCAGGGGGGCATTGGCAAATCGTGGCACCAGTGCGACGGTGGCGAAGGCCCCGCCCACGGTGCCGAGCAGACGGAACAGGCCGCGGCTGAGTGTCGCCCCGGAAAGGGGCTGCGACACCAGATAGACCGTGCCGATCACCCAGAACGGGCGATTCAGGCCGATCCTTAGAGAGACATACAGCCCCAGCGACGCGGCGAGCAGGCATTTGAGCGAGAACAGCACTGCTTCCTGGTCGGTCCTGAGGGCAGGGCTTTTCAATCGGGCAAATGCCTGGAGCACGTGGGGGCGGAACGGGGTGGGGTAGGGCATGCGGCTCATGCTAGTGATCGGCCGCCATGGCGAATTTTGCTACAATGACAATCAATCGCTGAAACCGGTCAATGTGAGAATGGCTCGCATTTTGCTCCCCGGCTTTGACCTCGACCCGGACGAGACCGATCGCCCGGCGGTCGCCAGCCGCCTGCAGGTGGCCGAGCACGACGCGGAAATTCCCGTGCATGAGCACCGCAAGGGTCAACTGATTCTTGCGCTGCATGGGGCGGTGACCTGCGAAGTGGCCAATGCGTTGTGGATCGTGCCGCCCCAGTGTGGCGTCTGGATTCCGGGTGGCATGCCGCACAGCAACCGCGCCACCGCCAACGCGCGCCTGTGCTACCTGTTCGTCGAGCCCGGCATCGTCGATCTGCCCATGCAATGCGTGACGCTGGCGATCTCCCCGATGCTGCGCGAGATGATCCTGCATCTGGCCGACGCGCCGCTGGACTATCCGCATGGCAGCCACACCGACCGGCTGGCGCGGGTGTTGCTGGACGAGCTGGTACAGATGCCGGCCGAGCATCTGTCGTTGCCGGTCAGCCATCACCCGAAGGTGCGTGCATTGGCTGCGGCATTGTCGGCTGATCCGGCAGACCGCAGCACCATCAGCCAGTGGGCCGTGCGCCTGGCCCTGGGCGAGCGCACGTTGACCCGGCTCATCGAACGGGAAACGGGATTGTCCTTCGGGCGCTGGCGGCAGCAGCTGCACCTGCTCATCGCCATTCGTGAACTTGCCGCGGGTGCACCGGTACAACGCGTTTCCGAGACGCTGGGCTATGAGTCGGTGACGGCCTTCATCACGATGTTCAAGAAAGCGCTTGGCCTTTCCCCGGCGCGGTACTTTGCCGTGCGGCTGCGCGGGCAGTAGCGGGGAACAACGGGGGAAGCCGTTGCCTGGAACGTGCGCGATATCCAGGGCCGCATCAGCCAGATCGGCCTGACCCGGCCCGGCCAAGCCCGCCAGATCGTCGTGAACAACGTGACCTATGCGGCCTTCGGACCGGCGACCGGTTGGACTTATGGCAACGGCCGCCAGTTGCAGCGCCCGCTGGACCTCGACTATTGCCCGCAGGCGGTGCACGACCCGGCGGCAGGCGGCCTGTCGCTGGGCTACGGCTATGACCCGGTCGGCTCGGTCACCGAGCTGAAGAACGGCACGGGCTCGACGGTGCTGGCCAAGTACGCCTACGACACGCTGGGTCGCCTGACCCAGACTCAGGACGGCGCGACCGGCACGCCGATCGAAACCTATGCCTACGACGCCACGGGCAATCGGACCGCGCTGACCACCTCGGCAGGCACCGCCAGCTACACCTATCCCGCAACCAGCCACCGGCTGACCGCCGTGGATGGCGAAGCGCGCACCCAGGACGCGGTGGGCAACACCACCAGCATCGGCAGCAAGACGTTCATCTACAACGATGCGAACCGCATGAACGCGGTGAGGCAGGGTGATGCCGTGCTGGAAAGCTACGGTTACAACCATCGCGGCGAGCGCGTGCTGCGTACTCCAGCCGGTGGCGAAGCTCAGATCACGCTGTACGATGAGGCCGGACAGTGGCTGGGCAGTTATTCCGCCACGGGCGAGGCCCAGCAGCAGGCCATCTGGCTGGACAACTACCCGGTGGCACTGATCAATGTGCCAAGCACTGGTGTGCCGGAGCTGGCCTACGTCCAGTCGGATCACCTAGGTACGCCGCGCGTGGTGTTCGATCGGGTACGGAATGTCTCGATCTGGGAGTGGAGCAACAAGAGCGAGGTATTCGGCACCCAGATTCCGAGTGCCGATCCGGATGGCGATGGTGTGGCGTTCGAACTGGCGTTGCGCTTCCCGGGCCAGCAGGCCACGGATGCGAGCGGGTTGTTCTACAACCATAGTGGTTCGATCAAAACATCAAGGGCGACTCCAGCGCTGACTCCGCTGCGGATCAGCTGGCAAACCGCCTCGGACGATCATCTGGACAAATGAGCCGTACGCGAAGTTGCTCGCAGATGTGCGGGAGCTATCGACCCGGTGGAAACTTCCCTTACTGATGACTCGGATGCCTCAGATGTACGCTCCCCAGCTGCTCCCAATCGTGACGCTGTCAATCGCACTTTCTGGTTGCATGGAAGTTGCCAGCACCGAGTATGCAGACCGCAATCAAGCCGTCTCAAGGCAAGCAATCGGTGAATCCAAATGGTTGCCTTCATGGTTGCCAGAGGATGCAGTCAATATACGCGAGTCGCACGACATTGACACAAATGAATCGTGGCTGGTTTTCCGCCTGACCAGCGGGGCTCTTACTTTGCCCGAAGAATGTAGGCTGGTGAGCAGGCCGGAGGTGTCCGGCGCGCGAGTCATGCGGAGATTTCCACAGTTTGCTCGCAGCGCGTGGTCACGAGAATCAAGCTACTCCGGGATGTTCTATCTGTGCCCGGAGGGTGATGCTGGTCGCTGGGTCATGCGCGATGAAGAACAGGGCCTTGTTTACAGCCGAATAGCGCTACAAGTGGCCGGGCGGTCTCGCCTGGGAAGCGAAATGCGTGGCTGGCACTTGGCGATCTCCTTTCCCGGTGCCTGGTTCGCTACTTTCCGGCCGAGCGTCGAGGTCCGGCATGGGTCACATCGACCTCGTCACTGGCCATGTTCGCGAATGGGAAGGCGCTGTCTGAGCATTGCAGGTTCCGGCAGGTCCTGGGGCGCGTGGCCGTGGTGACGACTGTATGGGAGGGGTTCTGTGATATCGGCTCCATGGCCTATTGTGGCTGCAGCGCAGGCGGCGGGTGGAGGCGAATGGAAATGAAAGACAAAATGAGAGAAAGAGAGGCGCTGTCGCCAACTGGCTTCTATGACCAATACTATGCGGACAGTGGCCTGGATCAGGAAGTACAGCTCATACAACCGGAACGAAGTGGAACGGATGATTGAGCTGTTTTGCACGCAGCAGGAGCGGCTGGGTGTGTACGAAATCCTCAGGCAAGGAACCAATCGCCTGATCCATGAAGTGCTTAAACTCATCTAAAGATGCGCGAACGAACACCACCACAATACAGACACCAGGGTGCACAATCATTCCACTGAGACTTGTGAGCTAGGTCGCGGTGTCGGAGGGTAGACAGTGCTAGGCTCGCGCATCGAGGCATGTGAAAGCCTCGATGATTTGTTACAAGCTCTGGAGATGTCGCATGAAATGGAAGGTTCTAGGATGCTCCGCAGCACTTCTTGTATCCACCTGTGCTTTGGCGCAGGTGCCTGACGCTGACACGCAAGAAGGCAAGGAGATGCAGATTCAGATTCACAGCTATATGAGTGAACACCCCACGGTCTCGATAGACGAAGCAATCACGCGCCTAGCGGTACAAGGTGAGGTGATGTCGGATATTGAAGCGTTGCGTATCGAGTTCGCAGATCGTCTAACGGAGCTGTCGATAAAAGACGCGCCAGATCAACACATCTTGGTTCAACTCAAGGGGCCAGATCCAGTCGCGGATCGAACGATTACCACCGAGAGCGGGACGACCCGTGTGGTGTTCGAGGTTGGTCACAAGTACACCCAGGACGAATTTTACGCGCTCCTTGCTCAGCACAGACCTCTTCTTCACAGCGCCATACCAGGCATCACGGGGACGACTGGGTTCCCAGGCGAAGAACGGGTGCTGATTGACATAAACGGCGACAGCCGCCAAGCAGAAGAGTTGAAGGATACAATCAAGAAGCTTGAAAGAGTCACCGGTCTCAAGATTGAAGTCCGCCCCAACATGCCGAAGTCGGTCAACGCGGAGTATGTTGTTGGCGGCGCCCCCCTCCAATCCAACAATAGCTACTGCACCTCAGGATTTCCGGTTATTCATAAGGCCACTGGACGAAGGGGTATCACCACTGCGGCGCATTGCCCCGACAATCTAATCTATGGCAACTACGCAACCGGCGCAGGGAAGTACACCGTGCCGCTGACGTTCGTGGACCAGATCAATGATGCGAGCCACGACGTTCAGTGGCATACGGTGGGGTCACACACACCGCTACGGGAGGTGTATGCCACCTCCACTTCGGATTACAGTAGGCGCCGCATCATGTACATGTGGACCAACGCTACTCAAGGCCAGAGCATGTGCTTCAGAGGCGTCACCAGCCAATACACCTGCGGAACAGTCGTGAGCATCAAGCACAGGCCCGAGCTCGCATGCGGTCCAACCGGAAACCTTCCCTGCGCGGACGCGTGGATACGCATCGAAGGATCGTCGTTGGCGTGCGGATTTGGAGATAGCGGTGCCGCTATCTTCTTCGGAGACAATGGATACGGCATTGTCGCTAAAGCAAGCCTGAAAGACGGAAGTTGCAAGGGAGTCTCCGCAATGCCTTGGGGCGCAGTCAGCGCATTAGGGCTGGAGGCAGGCGGTTAGTCGCTACAACGAAACGTCCGGCTGAGGATGCTGGCTTTGCATCCTCAACCGGATATCCGCGATCGACTCTTTTTAATTGATTAAGTGAGCACGCCCGGTCCCTCTGGAGTTGAGGCGGTCAAATCGATGCTGGACGTGGTGAAGGAGAAGAATGTTAAGAAGCTGGGCGGGGTCTGATTCAAAGGTTAATCGTCCAGTGCTTCCTGGGTAGCCATCAGCCGCCAAGTGCATGCCGCGTGTCGAACTTTATTGGGGCGGCTCGTCGCTGGCGCGGTGGCGCTGTCTTGGGTTCTAGAATATCTCGATGTGCAGGGCGACGTTTGCGCGTGTCTCGTCGTGATTGCTTTAGATCCTCGGCTTTGTATGTTTCCCGCTACTGTCGCTGGAAGACGTTCTCCATCGATGCGTTGTCATGGCTGTTTCCTATCCGGCTCATGCTGCACAGGATGTCTGCTCGCGCAGAACGCTCTGCCAGTTTTACTGGGGGGAGAGCGAATTGAGTTCGCCAAGGTTGACGATAACGAGCCGAGACTCGCTGATCTTCTTGATCGTTGGAAGGCGGTCGGCTATCCGCTGTCCGGTCTGAAGTGTTTTCGTATCGAGACCAGCTCGACCGGAAGCGTCATTCTGATCTACGCCAGGACATGGCGGATCGAGCATCTGTCGATGGCGGATGCGGTGCCCTGAAGGACATTCCGTGCCCAGATTGCTCACCCCCGACGAGGTCTCCCTCATCCATAGGCTGCTGCCGGAGACGACCGAGCTGTCCGAACGGTTGTTGAAGGATCTGGCGCTCGCCCAGGTGGAGGACGTGGAGGTCGTCGGATTCGGGGGCGTGGTGTTCCTGTCCAGCACGACCCAACGCTTCGGAAGTGACATTGCCACGTCCATGCTCGCCGATGCCGACGGTGTGCCGGTGAGAGTCACCCTGTGCCTGGACAATCACGATCAGCTCTTCGAGCTGGAGCTGTGCAAAGTGGACTTCTCACCGATCATCGGGGTCGATCTGAGGAGCGCTTTCAGCGAGCACTGACACCTGCTGAAAGCGGTCCTCGCCGAAGGGCGCGGCGCATCGCGTTCACCCTTCGGGCTGCAAGCGCCCCACCGCCTGCGCGCACAACGACTGGCAGGCCATGACCAACCCTTCCATGACCCGGTCGCCCACGTACTGCCCGGGTTCGCCGTTCTGCCGGGTGCGTTCGGCCGCCAGCAGCATTTCCAGCACCACCCGCAACCCGGTCAACGCGCAATCGGCGTCGGCCAGGGCCAGGCAGCGCCCGGGCAGCTGATGCCGCTCCGGCCAGGGGTGACCGTCGGCCGCCGCACCGGAGCCGATGCGGTGGAGGTTGGCGATGAAGGTGTTCCTGTCCATGGCAGGCGCAGCCTGTGGCGAACCGTCGTCGCCGGCGGCGCTGCGGTAGGCGTGCAGATGCGGGAAGTCCGATTCGTTCATGGCGAGGCTCCGTGCAGGGCAATCGGTAGCCGCCACCCGAAAGGTGGCGGGCGGTACGTGGTTCGAATCCGGGTTGGCCTCAAGCCGGCGGGCGCGAACGCCCCCAACGCACCGCCCGCCATAGCCGGCAGACGGATTGCCAGCCGGCGCCACGCATGGTGACGCCGGCTGGCAAGCGCACTTACTCAAGGCCAACACGGGATTCGAAGCCCGGCCACCCTTTTCCGGTGGCACGCCATCTGAGCCCCTGGCGCTGTGCAATGCCAATCAGAAGAGTTGTAAACATCACTCGATTGGAGACGCTTTTGACATTGTCCTACGCTGTTAAGCCCCGCCAGTGCTGGCTGGCGTAGTGATCCGCCCGCAACGTGCAATCTGCGACATGTGTCCAGGTTGTCACGGCGAACGGGACGGGCGGGGCGGGCCTTTCACGACAGTCGGCGCCAATTCAGGCTGCGTGCCTCCCGGGTTGACGCTTTCAACGCCCCAGCGCACTCTGCGGGTTGGGGTCGACAACCCGTTCAGGGGCAGGGCTGCAGGGTGGTACCAGGAGGCGGAACAGCCATGAGCCAACTCACCGACAGTTTCGGACGCAGCTTTCCGTACCTGCGCTTGTCGCTCACCGAAGCCTGCAACTTCCGGTGCAGCTACTGCCTGCCCGACGGGTACCAGGCCGATGGCCACCCGCGTTTCCTGCAGGTGGAGGAGATCGGCCGCCTGGTGCGGGCCTTTGCGGCGTTGGGGATGAGCAAGATCCGCCTGACCGGTGGAGAGCCCAGCCTGCGCAAGGATCTGGACGAGATCATCGCCACCGTGGCGGCGGTGCCGGGCATCCGCAAGGTGGCCATCACCACCAATGGCACGCTGCTGCCGCGGCGCCTGCCGGGTTGGCACCGGGCAGGCCTGACTGCGCTGAACGTGAGCATGGACAGCCTGCAGCGCGAGCGTTTCCACACCATCACCGGCCACGACCGTCTGCCAGAGATCCAGCAGGGTCTTGCGCTGGCGCAGGCGCTGGGCCTTTCGGCAATCAAGCTCAACGCAGTGCTGCTGCGCGGCCTGAACGACGACGAGCTCCCGCAGTGGATGGAGTACCTGCGCGATCGCCCCTTCAGCGTGCGCTTCATCGAACTGATGCGTACCGGCGACAACGAAGCCTATTTCCAGCGCCACCACCTGCGCGCCGACGTGGTGATCGAGCAGCTGCTGGCCGCCGGATGGCGCGAACGCCCGCGCGTGGCCGATGCGGGCCCGGCGCGCGAGTTCAGCCACCCTGACCATCGCGGCAGCATTGGCATCATCGCCCCGTACTCGCGTGACTTCTGCAAGGGCTGCAACCGTTTGCGGGTGACCGCCAAGGGTGACCTGCGGCTGTGCCTGTTCGGCGAGTTCGGCGTGCCGCTGCGCCCGCTTCTGCAACGCGACGATGACCATGACGCGCTGCTGGCACGCATCACCACCCAGCTTGGCCTGAAAGCGGCCGGGCATGGACTGCACCAGGGCCAGACCGGGCTGACCCCGCACCTGGCCTCCATCGGAGGATGAGCAACACGATGAGTGGGGAATTGAATGCGGCCTTCCACATGGCCGATGTCCGTAACAAGCGCATCAGCCGCCGCCGTGCGGTGGCGGTGGGCGAGCTGCATGCCGGTCCAGTGGCCTATCCGCTGATCGTCGAGCGCCGCCTGCCCAAGGGCGATGCGCTGGTGATGGCCGAGATTGCCGGCCTGCAGGGCGCCAAGATGGCGTCGATGCTGATGCCGCTGTGCCATCCGTTGCCGCTGGAGCTGGTGCAGGTGTTCTGTGCGCCGGTGCCGGAACGGCAGGCGATCCGCGTGTGGTGCGAGTGCGCGAGCGAGGCGCGCACCGGCGTGGAGATGGAGGCACTGGCCGGCGTCAACGCGGCGTTGCTGACCCTGTACGACCTGAGCAAGCCGGTGGAGCCGGCCCTGCGCATCGAAGGCATCCGCCTGCTGTTCAAGGAAGGCGGCAAGCGCGGGGTCTGGCTGCACCCGGACGGCATGGACGAGGCCGAGCGTGCGCGTTTCAAGCCGCGTGCACCGAAGGGGTTGGAGGGTGCGGCCTGCGCGGTGATCACACTGAGTGATCGCGCCAGCGAGGGCAGTTATGAGGATGTGTCCGGCCCGACCCTGGTGACCGGCCTGAAAAAGCTGGGGGGCGAGGTGGTGGCCGCCGAGGTACTGCCCGATGGCATCGAGCCATTGGCGGGCCGCCTGCAGGCCTTGGCCGCCGAGGGCGTGCGCCTGTGCCTGTGTACCGGAGGTACCGGGCTGGGCCCGCGTGACCTGACCCCGGAGGCGCTGCGTTCCTTGAACGCGCGGCCGGTGCATGGCCTGGCGCAGATGGTGCGGGCACTCAGTGCACAGCACACGCCGATGGCCTGGCTGAGCCGCGCCGAGGTGGTGCAGCTGGGCAACATGCTGGTGTTCGCATTGCCCGGCAGCCCGAAGGCGGCGGCGCAGTGCCTGGACATCCTGGCGCCGGTACTGGGCCACGCCCTGGCGATGGTCGAGGGTGGTGGCCACTGATGATTGCCTACAGCGAAGCCTTGCAGCACCTGCTGGACGCGGCCACGCCGCTGCCGGCCGAGCGCCTGCCGCTGCATGAGGCCGGCGGCCGTACCCTGGCCAGTGACATCCACAGCGGGCAGTCGTTGCCGCCGTTCGACAATTCGGCGATGGACGGCTTCGCGCTGCGCGCCAACGGCGCGACGTTCGAAGCTGGTACCGAGTTCGCTGTGCAGGGCTGGCAGGCAGCCGGTGATGCCGGCGCCGAAGGCGGCGAGGGTGCCTGGGAAATCATGACCGGTGCGCGCATGCCGGCCGGGCTGGATACGGTGGTACCGGTCGAGAACGTGGAGATCCTCGCCAGCGAGGATGGCCGCCCGACCCGCATTGCCCTGAAGGCATTGGTGAAGCCGGGCCAGAACGTGCGCCTGCGTGGCGAGGATGTAAGCGACGGCGAGCGCGTGCTGCAGGCCGGGCAGGTGCTGGACATCAACGCGCGCACCCTGCTGCATGCCATCGGCGTGGGCGAGGTGGCGGTGATGGCGCGGCCAAAGGCGGCGGTGATTGCTACCGGCAAGGAGCTGGTGACCGAGGCGGCGCAGACGCTGGCATCCGGGCAGATTCGTGACAGCAACCGGCCGTATCTGGTCGGCCGCCTGCAGGCCGCCGGTGCCGAGGTGGTCTGGCAGGGCACGGTGGGCGATGAGGTGGCGGCGTTCAACGCGGTGCTGGATGAAGCGCTGGACGCGGGTGCTCAGCTGTTGATCAGCACCGGCGCGGTGTCGGCCGGCCGCTACGATTTCATTCCCGACGCGCTTCGCGGCCGGGGTGCGCGCATCGTGTTCCACAAGGTGGCAATCCGCCCGGGCAAGCCGTTGCTGTTTGCGGTGCTGCCCAATGGCGCGCTGTATTTCGGCCTGCCCGGCAACCCGGTGTCGGCTGCGGTGGGCCAGCGCTTCTTCGTCGAGCCGGTGCTGCGCCGCCTGCTGGGGCTGGCACCGGAGCCGGTGCTGACGTTGCCGCTGCAGGCCGACGTGCGCACGCCGCCGGGCCTGCGCTTCCACGCGCGGGCGCGGGTGGAAGTGGACGCGCAGGGCCGCCTGAGTGCGCGCGTGCTGGCCGGGCAGGAGTCGTTCCGTTTGATGTCCATGCTGCAGGCCAACGCCTGGGTGGTGCTGGAAGGCGAGGGCGGTCTGGCCCCTGCCGGCACGCCGGTGCGTGTGCAGGGCTGGGGTCATCAGGACCCGGTGCAGCTGGCGAGCCAGGAGCCGTAATGAGACAGGTGAATCTGCAGTTGTTCGGCGCGTTCTCCGATCTGGATGCCAGCCGCGAGATTGCCGTGGAGGTGGCCGGCGGCACCGTGGCCGATCTGCGCCAGGCGCTGCGCGAGCTGCTGCCGCTGCGTTGGCCGGGTTTCCGTGCCGGGCTGCTGGATTACTCGGCGTTCGCCGACCAGCAACGCGTGCTGCGCGACCACGAGGCGTTGCCCGACGATGGCCGGGTCGCGATCCTGCCGCCGGTGAGCGGGGGCTGAGCGATGAGCGAGACGATCATCGCGAAGGTGGTGGACCGCGCGCAGGCGGCGATTGATCCGGCCGAAGGCATCGCGGCGGTCTCCGATCCGGGCTTCGGCGGCATCGATGTGTTCATCGGCAAGGTGCGCGACGTCAATGTGGGCCGGCAGGTGACCGGGATCACCTACGACCTGTTCGAGCCGTTGGTGCTGAACGAGTTCAAGCGCCTGGCCGCCGAGGTCGAGGCCACGTTTGGTCCGAAGCTGAAGCTGTATGTGGCACACGCCAAGGGCCGGTTGGGCATCGGCGATGTGGCGGTGGTGGTGGCCGCCGGCAGCCCGCACCGTGACGAGGCGTTCCGCGCCTGCCGGCAGTTGATCGAGGTGGTGAAACACCAGTGCCCGATCTGGAAGCAGGAGCATTACGAGGACGGCGACAGCCAGTGGAGCGAAGGTTGCAGCCTGTGCCATGCGGACGATGAGCCTGCGCATGCGCACAGCCACAGCCCGTGACGCCAGTAGATCCACGCCATGCGTGGATAGCGCTCTCCCGGCGCACCCGGCCGACGCAGCCACGCATGGCGTGGCTCTACCATGAATGGAACCATCAACGGCATCGTGTTGGCCGGTGGCCTGTCGAGCAGGATGGGCCGCGACAAGGCAACGCTGCCGTGGCAGGGCCGCACCCTGCTGGAGCACATGCGGGGCCTGTTGACGCAGGCCGGCGCGCGCGAGGTCTGGATCAGCGGCAACTACCCGGCCTTCGGCGGCATCCCCGATCGTGTGCCCCGATGCGGGCCACTGGGCGGGCTCTACAGCGTGGCAATGCAGATGCCTGACGAGCCGGCATGGGTGGTGCCGGTGGACACGCCGCGGTTGAGCGCGGTACTGCTGCAGCGACTGTGCCTGGCAGGAGACACTCCCTGCGTGGTGTTTGCCGACGAACCATTGCCGATGCGGTTGCAGATCGATGATCATTGCCGCCGCGTGCTGCAGGAATTGATTGAAGATCCGAGGGCACGCCGTTCGCTGCGTGCCCTGCAGGAACGCCTGGGCGTGACCCGGTTGCCACTGGCGCCAGGGGATCAGGCGTTGCTGCTCAACTGCAATACCCCATCGGAATGGGAGTCCACCGCACCATGAAAGTCCAGCTGCAACAGCAATCGATGCGCCTGCGCGTGGATGAAGAGGAACTGGCGCGCCTGCTGGTCGGTGAGTCGGTGGAGAACCTGACCCGCTTTGGCGGCAGCGGTGGCTGGGGTGTGGCACTGTCGTTGCATGCCGGCGATCAGGCGGTGCTGCTCGATGGCGGTACGTTCTGCCGGCTGGTGCTGCCGCGCGAAGCCGTGGAGGCACTGGCGGCGCGCCTGCCGTGCCGTGAGGGTCTTGGCTTCGGCATCGCATTGGATGACGACAGCATGCTGCAACTCCAGTTCGACGTGGATGTGCGCGACAGCGTGCGGCAGCGCGGTGCGCAACGGCGTTCGAAGCCTGCGTCGGAGTAGGTGCATTGCGCAGGGGCGGGCGGCATGCTGTCGTATGATGGGGGCCTTCGTTCCTGCGTCGCTGCAATGCCCCTGAACCCCTCTGCTCCTTCTCCGCTGCGACCGGCCACGCCCAATCCTGCGGCGGCCGATGACGGTGATGCGCTGCATTTCTGCAGCACCTGCGCGTTCTCCGATGCCTGCACGTCGCAGGGCTATGACAAGACCGCGCTGGGCGAGCTGCATGTGCTGGTTGACCACATGGGGCCGTTCCAGGCCGGTGACTACCTGTTCCGTGCCGGTGATCCGTTCGATTCGATCGCCGCCGTGCGTGCCGGCATGGTCAAGACCTTTGTCGATGACAGCCAGGGCAACGAGCAGGTGCTGGGCTTCAACCTGCCCGGTGAAGTGATCGGGCTCAATGCCATCCACGGTGCGCGCTTTCCCTGCAATGCCGTGGCGCTGGACACGGTCTATCTGTGTCGCATCTCCTTCCCGCGATTGAGCCTGCTGGCCACCCGCATGCCGGGGTTGCAGGCACGGCTGTTCAGCCTGCTCAGTGCCGAGATCGGCAAGGTCGCTACGTTGGCCGCCAACCATCGCACCGAGGAGCGCATGGCGGCGTTTCTGCTGGATCTTTCCGAGCGCTATGCCCGGCGCGGATTCTCGGCCACCCGCTTCAACCTGAGCATGGCCCGTACCGAGATTGCCAACTACCTGCGGATGGCGCCGGAGACGGTGAGCCGGGTGCTGCGCCGGTTGAGCGACGAGGGTGTGATTGCGGTGAACCAACGTGAGATGCTGTTGCTGCAACCCGAGCGGCTGGCGGAACTGGCCGTGACCCGGGAACCCGGACTGGACTGATCAGACAACCAAAGGGCCGACCATGAAGCGAGTGGGGCTGTTGTTGCTCGGAATGCTGGCTGCAGTTCCGGCCTGGGCGGCCGACCTGACGGTGTCGGCGGCGTCGAGCCTGACCGAGAGCTTCCGTGAACTGGGCGCGGCCTACGAGAAGGCGCACCCGGGCACCAAGGTCGACTTCAACTTTGCCGCGTCTGGCGTACTGCTGCAGCAGATCAGCCGCGGTGCACCGGTGGATGTATTCGCCTCGGCCGACGAAACCACGATGGACCAGGCGCAGCAGCAGGATCTGCTGGCCGCCGGTAGCCGCGAGGTGTTCGCGGTGAATGCGCTGTGGGTGGTGGTGCCACCGCAGGCCAAGGTGGCGCCGCGTACCTTGAAGGACCTCGCCGGTGCTGGTGTGCAGCGCATCGCGCTGGGCAACCCGGACAGCGTGCCGGTAGGCCGCTATGCCAAGGGAGCACTGGAAGCGGCGGGCCTGTGGCCGTCGGTGCAGGGCAAGGCCATCACCACGCAGAACGTGCGCCAGTCGTTGGACTACGTGGCACGCGGTGAAGTGGATGCCGGCTTCGTCTATGCCACCGATGCGCAGGCGATGCCCAACCGCGTGCGCCGTGCCTTCGCGGTGCCGGTGGCAGGGCGCATTGCCTATCCGCTGGCCGTGATCAAGGCCAGCCCACAGCAAGCGGAAGCCAGGCGCTTCACCGCCTTCGTGCGCTCGGCTCAGGGCCAGGCGATCCTGGCCAAACACGGGTTCGGCAAGCCCTGAGGCATGGATCTGGACTGGAGCGCGCTGGGGTTGTCGCTGAAGGTGGCCGGTTGGGCCACCGCGATCAACCTGGTGCTGGGCGTAGCACTGGGCGCCCTGCTGGCGCGTCGGCGCTTTCCCGGCCGCGAGCTGCTGGATTCGCTGCTGACCCTGCCGATGGTGCTGCCACCGACGGTGCTGGGTTACTACCTGTTGGTACTGATCGGTCGCAACGGCCCTATCGGGGCGTGGCTGCAATCGTGGTTCGGCATCAACCTGGTGTTCACCTGGCAGGCGGCGGTGATCGCTGCGGCGGTGGCCTCGCTGCCGTTGGTGTTCAAGCCGGCACGCGCGGCGTTCGAGGAAGTGGACGGGCAGCTGGAGCAGGCCGCACGCACGCTGGGTGTGTCCGAAGTGGCGGTGTTTTTCCGCATCACGCTGCCACTGGCGTGGCGCGGCATCCTCGCCGGCCTGCTGCTGGCGTTTGCGCGCGCGATGGGCGAGTTCGGTGCGACGCTGATGGTGGCCGGCAGCATTCCGGGCCGGACGCAGACGTTGTCGATCGCCATCTACGAGGCGGTACAGGCCGGCCAGGACGGCAAGGCCAATGCGCTGGTGATCCTGACCTCGGTGGTCTGCATCGTGATCCTGTTGCTGGCCGCGCGGCTGGTGGGCGGGCGTCGCCGGGAGCTGCGCGATGTGGCTTGAACTGCAGGTACAGCGCCGCCTGCAGGCGGCCGCCCAGGATTTCGTGTTGGACGTATCGCTGCAGTGCACGCAGCAGCAGGTGGTGTTGTCTGGTCCGTCCGGTTCCGGAAAGAGCCTGACCCTGAAAGCGGTGGCCGGGTTGCTGCGGCCACGCCAGGGCCATGTGCGCCTGCAGGGACAGACCCTGTTCGATGCGGCCACCGGCGTGGATCTACCGCCGCAGCGCCGCCGGATAGGCTATGTGTTCCAGGACTACGCATTGTTCCCGCACCTGAGCGTGCGCCAGAACGTGGCATTCGGTCTGGAGAAGGGGTGGTTGAATCCGCGGATCGGCCGGCGCATCGATGCGGTGGAACAATGGCTGCAGGCGTTCCGTATCGACACGGTGGGTGATCTGCTGCCCTCGCAGGTGTCCGGTGGCCAGCGCCAGCGCACGGCGTTGGCACGTGCGCTGGTGACGCAGCCGCAGGCGCTGTTGCTGGATGAGCCGTTCTCCGCGTTGGATCATGACCTGCGCCAGCATCTGCGCCAGGAGCTGGAGACCGTGCTGGACCGGACCGGAATCCCGTTGCTGTTGATCAGCCACGACCCGCAGGACGTGGCGATGTTCGGCCAGCAGGTGGCGCGCGTGGTGGACGGCCGTATCGTCGGGGGGTGACCCGGCACCTGTAGAGCCGAGCCCCTGCGCGGCGGCGCGTCCCCCCCACACAGCCCCGCCGGGGGGGGGCGGGGAAAGGTGCACCCGGGAAACAACGGCGGGGGGTCCCCGGGCACGTGTAGCGCCGAGCCCATGCTCGGCTGCTCTACCGCCAACAGCAGCCGAGCATGGGCTCGGCTCTACAGGATCAACGGATCAATACAGTTCACAGTGCGTGCGGCCTTCGCTCCGCAGCGCGTCCCAATGCCCTTCGCCACCGATGGCATCGATGGCCTCGCGCACCGCGCTTTCCAGGTGGCTCTTGTTGCCGCACAGGTACAGATGCCCACCGCGGGCCAGGACGCCGCGCACTTCGCTGGCACGCTGCTGCAGCACATGCTGCACATAGACCTTGTCGGCACCATCGCGCGAGAACGCGGTGTGCAGGCCGGCCAGCACGCCACGCGCGTGCCAGTCCTGCAACTGGTCGCGATACAGGTAATCGTGCTGGCGGTGCTTCTCGCCGAACACCAGGTGCACTTCACGTTCGCAGGCGTTGGCCTGCAGTTCCTGCATCAGGCCCATCAAGGGCGCGATGCCGGTGCCGGTGCCGACCAGCAGCAGCGGTACCTGGCCGGTGTCGGGCAGGTGGAAGCCAGGGTTGGAGCGGCAGTACACATGGGCATGGTCGCCGCCATGCAGCAGGCTGCCGGTGGCAGTGCCGAAGCGCGCGCGGCCGCGCAGGGTGTAGCGCACTTCGCGCACGCACAGGCTCAGCTGGTCCTCGCGCGGGTGCGAGGCAATGGAATAGGCGCGCGGCAGCCGCGGCGACAGCAGTTCACGCAGTCGGGCCAGCGGCACGCTGTCCGGAGTAGCGTGGTCCTGCAGCACGTCCAGCAGGTCCAGGCCGTGCAGGTAGGCGTCCAGCTCGCGCTTCTGGCTGACCCTCAACAGGCCCTTCAGTATATCGCTGCCACCCAGCTTGGCCAGTTCGCGCAGCACACCCTTGCTCAGCAGGCGCAGCTCGCGGTCATGCAGCAGGACCATGGTTTCATCGTCGCCGTACCAGCAGGCCAGCGCCTGCAGCAGCATCGGATCGTTCTCCGGCACCACGTGCAGGGTGTCGCCCGCGCGGTAGGCCATGCCACTGCCGGCAATATCCAGCTGCAGGTGCCACGCCGCCGGGTCGCTGCTGTTCAAACGGCGACGTTCGAGAATGGGGGCGGCAAACGCATTGTCCTCGCCATAGGCGGTGACCTGCAGGCGCAAGTCCTGGCCGGCGCTGAGGTCGCCGTCCAGCACCTGGCCGAGCACCGGCTGCCATTGCTGGAAGAACTGCTCGTAGCCCAGGTCAGCGTCCACGCGCTGCAGCAGCGGCTGCGCCTGGCGCTCACTCAGCGCAGCATCCAGCGCCTTGGTGAAGCCACAGAAGCTGGGGTAGGCGGTGTCACCAAGGCCAAACACCGCATAGCGCAGGCCGCTCAGCGTCGGGGTCTGGCGCAGTGTTTCGAAGAACTGCTCGCCGTTGGCCGGCGGCTCGCCATCGCCGAACGAGCTGGAGATCGCCAGCAGCACATCGCCGTGGCCGAGACTGGCCACGTCGATGTCGTTGAACGGGAGCACCTGCGGCGCGTGCGGCTGCAGGTCCGCGCCCAGGCGCTGGGCCAGAGCGCGGGCATTGCCCGACTCGGACGCGAAACCCACCAGCAGGCGGCTGAAGGGCGCACTGGTCGGGAGGGCGTTCACGCGGCCTCGTAGAAGTCGTCGAACTTTTCCTTGCTGAACTCGACCAGGTCGTAGTTCTGCATCAGGTCGTTCACCACGCGGCGGATGCTGATATAGGAGGTGATGTTGCCGTCGGCGTCGAACAGCGGCTGCACCGTGGTGTCGACCACGTAGAGCACGCCGCCCTTGCCGAGGTTGGGCACGATGCCGGTCCAGGTCTTGCCGGCCTTGATGGTGTCCCACATGTCCTTGTAGACCGCCTTGGGCACATCCGGGTGGCGCACGATGCTGTGCGGCTGGCCGATCAGCTCCTCGCGGGCGAAGCCGGTGAGCGTGCAGAACAGGTCGTTGGCGTAGGTGATGTTGCCCTGCAGGTCGGTGGTGGAGATCACCATGACGTTCTGCATGGCGTTCAGCAGCTGGGCGTTGTCGGGGGTGTAGCTCATCGCAGGGTCCTTATGGATGCCGGTAGCGCCGGCGTGTTCGGGTCCTGCATAGAGATACGCCCGCACGGCGGCGGGCGGTTTGACATTGGTCAAGCGGGGGGCGCGAAGGGCTGCGACGGGGTGTCGCAGGGAGGTTCTCTGTAGAGCCGAGCCCATGCTCGGCTTATGCGGCAAACGGGATTGCCAGTAGCCGAGCGTGGGCTCGGCTCTACAGAAAGGGCAAGGTGTCAGCCCATCAGATAGCGCAGCACACCCGCCGAGACTACGCCGATCAGCACCGTCGGCAGCATCGACAGCCGCGTGGCGGCCAGCAGGGTGATCGCCAGTGCGGCCAGGTCGGCGGGCTTGTCAGCGACGAAGTCCGGGGCGATCACCGAGATCAGCACGCAGCCCGGCGCGGCTTCCATCACCGTCACGGCGCGTTTGCTCAATGTGCGGTTGCGCAGCGCGAGGAAACCGACAATGCGGGTCAGGTAGGTGGCGGTGGCCATCAGCACGATGGTCAGCACCGAGGTCCAGTGGATCAGTCCGTTGAAGATCATGCCGCGTCCTCCGCCAGCAGCCAGGCGGCCGCCAGGCCGGCCAATGCGCCGCTGGCTACGTACCAGGCGCCCGGAATCAGCAGATAGGTGGCAGCGGCCACCACCAGGCTCACCAGCCACGGCCGCGCGGCCTTCACGCCCTGCCACATGCCGCGCAGTAGCACCAGGAACACGGCGGGGAAGGCCATGTCGAAGCCATAGGCGTGGATGTCGCCCAGCATCGGTCCGACGATCGCGCCCAGCGCGGTACAGGCTACCCACACCGTATACAGGCCTGCCGATACGCCCAGGTAGTAGGCCAGGCTGAAGCCAAGTGCGCGGCGTCGCGCATCGGCCACGCCCATCGCCCAGCTTTCATCGCACATGAAGAACAGGGCCGGCAGCACGCGGCGTCGTGGCAGGTGCTGCAGCAGCGGGGCCAGGCTGGCGCCCATCAGCAGGTGGCGGCTGTTGACCAGTGCGGTGATGGCCACGATCAGTGCAATGTGCGGTGGCGAGGTCCACAGTTCGACGGCGGCGAACTCTGAGCCGCCAGCGAAGTTGAGGCCGGTCATCAGCGGCACTTCCAGTGCGCTCAGGCCTTTCTGGGCGGCCTGGGCGCCAAGTACCAGGGCGAAGGGAATGAAGCCGATCATCACCGGCACGGCGGCGCGCAGGCCGCGCAGGAATTCGGCACGCGGCGGGGTATCGCAGGTGTCGGGCAGGGGGAGGGTGGTACGGGCGTCCATGGAACGGCACAACGAGGTGGGGGTGGCCCATGCTAGCGGTCCAATCGCGAAATCGGGTTGCGTTGATGCCACTTGATTCTTGATGATTGATATTTCATGCGGCCATAAGTCAAAGGGGTGAAATCCCATGCAGTACCAGCTCGACAATCTGGATCGTCGCATCCTCGACGCCCTGCAGCGCGACGGCCGCCTGCAGAACCTGGAACTGGCCCGCCAGGTCGGGCTGTCGCCGTCGGCCTGCCTGCGCCGGGTGCGGTTGCTGGAGGAGGGCGGCTACATCGACCGCTATGTGGCTTTGTTGAACGAGGCCAAGGTGGGCCGCGGCTTCACCGTGTTCGTGCGGGTGTGGCTGCGCGGGCAGGACGAGGACACCACCAATCACTTCATCAACAGCATCAAGTCTTTCCCGGAAGTGCTTGAATGCCATCTGATGGCTGGTGACTGCGATTTCCTGCTGCGGGTGGCGGTGGCCGACCTTGATGCCTACCGGCAGTTCCAGATGCAGCACCTGAACCGGATTGCCGGGGTGCAGAACACCAAGACCGAGATTCCGATGCAGCGGATCAAGCAGACGACCCAGCTGCCGCTTTGAGAGGTACGGCCGGGTTGCACCCGGCACCCGCGGTAGTGCCGGCCGCTGGCCGGCAACCTCAGGAGCAACAGCCGAAGCAACAGCCGGCTTGGCGCGGGATGGCGTGGTGGGTCCGGCTGCAGGGGACGCCGTAAACCCGTCCATGGGGGCTTGGCCGCGGCATCCATGCCGCGGACACCCCTGCAACCGGCCCCACCCCGCCTTCGACAGATTTCCGCGATCTGCCGGAACGGCATGGGGCGACACGCTCTGATCGGCACGGGGTCGGATCCCGTTGCTGCGCAACGGGCTCTGACCCCACGCCCGAATGACGTGGTCTGTTCGATCCATTGATTCCTGATTCGTGACCGGCTCCAGCGAACCTGACCCGTCCGTTGGCAGTGCGCGGCAGTCATCGCAATGACATGTGCTCCCGATACGGTTTGATCCGCTTGCAGCTGCTGTCGCTGCCGAGGGTCATGTGTTCGACGTCAGGGGGCTGAATGGACACCATGCGATCAGAACGTGGAGGCTGGCCATCGCCGGATGGCTGCTGCTGGCCTTTGCCGCGGCAGCCCAGGACGGTGTCCATGCCTACGACATCCCCGCGCAGCCGCTGGAACAGGCGGTCGAGCGCTTCAGCGTCATCAGCGGCTGGTCGGTGATGTACCCGGGCGAGCTTGCCGCGGGCCGCAACAGTCACGCGCTTCGCGAAAGCCTTGCGCCGCTGCCGGCCTTGCAGGTTCTGTTGCAAGATTCCGGCATCAAGGCCGAGGTGATCGGCGAACAGCGGGTGGTGCTGCGTCGGAGCACGTCCTCGACGGCCGAACCCGGCGTTGGCGCGGAACTTCCCGATACCGAGCGGCGCCGTCGCTACGCTGGCCTGCAGCAACGCCTGCGCGCTGCGTTCTGTGACGATCCCGACCTGGCTCCAGGTCGCTATGCCGCGACCCTGCGTTTCAGCGTTGCCAGTGACGGCCAGGTGCATTCCCCTGAACTGCTTTCCGGCAGTGGCAATGCCGGTCGCGATGCGCGCCTGCTGCAGGCGCTGCAGGCACTGACGGTGGCAGCCGATGCCGCCGCGCTGCCGCAGCCGGTGACGCTGCAGATCCGCCCTTCCGGCACCGAGCACGACTGTGGCCGGCGCTCGCCCCTTCCATGATTTCAAGGATTCGAACATGAGCAACGGTACGGCTGGGGCAGTTGACCTGATGGACCACCTTCTGGGCGCCTATGACGAGCTGAAGCGCAGGCTGGTGCGCAAGCTGGGTTCGGAGGAGCTGGCCGGCGATGCGCTGCAGGACACCTGGATGCGCCTGAGTGCGCGCCGTGACCGCCTGGATGCGGTGCAGAATCCGGCGGCCTACCTGCTGCGCATGGCGATGAACACCGTGATTGATCGCCAACGTGCTGACCACCGGTTGCTCAGCCTGGAAGAAGTGGACACGCTGATGGACATGGCCGATCCGTCACCGGGCCCAGCACAGGCGGCCGAGCTGGACTTCGCGCTGGAAGACATGGTCGGGCTGCTGCAGCGCATGCCCGAGCGCCGTCGCCGCATCCTGCTGGCAATCCGCGTCGACGGCCTGCAGCAGCGCGACGTGGCCGATCACCTCGGTGTATCGCTGCGGCTGGTGCAGCGCGAGCTGAAGGCGGCCCAGGACTACCTTGCCGAGCGCAGTGGGCAGGGGCGCCAGGTGCGGTTCTGAGCGGCGGCATCCGTCTACACTTTGACGCCGAGCAGAACCCCGCAGCGTGCGGGTCCGGCATGAGTCCCCATGGATCCTGACGATCGCCCGCAACGCCCGCTGGATGCCGTCGAGCGGCAGGCCCACGCGTGGGTGGTGCGGTTGACCTCGGGCGAGGCCACCGCCGCCGATGGGGACAGGTTCCGCGCGTGGTGTGAGGCCGACCCGCGCCATCGTGAGGCGTTCGGCCGTGCGCGCCGACAATGGGAGCAGGTACGCCTGGCGGGCGAGCAGTTGCCTGCAGAGGCACGGCAGCCTGTCGCGCCGACGCCGACCCAGCGCTGGAGCCGCCGTGCCTTCCTCGGTGCTGCCATCGCGGCGCCGGCCAGCCTGGTGGTGGTGGCGGCGATCCGCCCGCCGCTGGGGTTGTGGCCATCGGTGACGGCGATGGCGGCCGATTTCCATACCGGAACCGGTGAACGGCTGCAGATCGCGCCTTCGCCGCAGCTGAAGATCGAACTGGATACGCAGAGCAGCCTGCGCCGGCGGGCGGATGCAAAGGGCGCAGGCTTCGAGCTGGTGCAGGGCCAGGCCGCGATCGAAACCGGGTCTGGCCTGCGCCTGGCGCTGTTCGCCGGGGCGGGCTGCGTGATTGCCGATGAAGGTGCGGTGCGCCTGGACGTACGCAACACCCTGGGCCAGGTGCGGGTGACCTGCCTGCACGGTAGTGCGCGCATCGAGCACCCGCAGGGCCGGCTGCAGCTGCAGGCCGGCCAGCAGACCCGGTACGACGAGCGCCTCAGTGGCGTGGTGGCTGAGGCCGTGGCCTCGGACGTGAGTGCCTGGACCGAAGGCATGCTGGTGTTCCGCCGCGCACCGCTGCGCGAGGTGGTCGACGAGATCAATCGTTACCGCCGCGGAAAAGTGTTGCTGGGCGAATCGGCGCTGGCACGTGCCCCGGTGAGCGGCCGCTTCCGCATCGATGATCCGGATGCGGCGCTGGAGCAGCTGCGACTGACGATGTCGCTGGATCTGCGTCGCTTTCCGGGTGGCATCGCCGTCCTTGGGTAGATGAAGACGCTGGCCGTGCGCACCGCGCAGGGCTGTTGCAAGCAAGGAGAGGCCAAGGATGCGCAACGAGACCATCGGCGTGCTGGATCTGCGCCGCAATCTGTCGGCGCTGCTGGAAACCACGCAGCGACGCCCCTTGATGGTGCATCGCTATGGCTCGCCGTGGGTGTGCGTGGTGTCCGACGCGCAGTGGCAGCAACAGGCTGTGCTGCTGGACTTCGATCCGCAATCGCATCCGTTGGCGATGCTGCTGCGGCTGCAGCAGCAGCTGTTGCCGTTGTCTGAAAGCGGGGCACTGCCACCTGCGGCGCTTGCGCGCGCGTTGCTGCTGATGGACATGCATGGCGTTGACGATCTCGTGCAGCTGCACGAGCAGGTGCTGCACCACCGGCTGTGGCACTGGTTCGTGGCAGGCAGCCACGGCGTGATGGAGGGCTGGCAGCTGCCGGCGCTGCGCGTCGCGGTGGCATCATGGTGCGATGACGTGGACATGACCGATGCATGGGTTGCATTCGCTGCGCGCAGCGACGTGGCGATGTTGGCCCGCCGCTGCGGCGGTGACGCGCCACGCCTGCAGCGTGAAGCCTGCAAGCGGATGGCGCTGCGATGACGTTGCCGATGAAGCACTAACCAGCGCACAGAGTCACGTTCCCGGTGTCGCTTCACCTGCCTTGCTGACGTCTTCTCCAGAGTACGACGCACTACGCGTCGCGGAGCATGGGCGACGCAGATGGCAGAAAGTCGCAGGATCAGCATGCTGGAGCTGGATCGCCACCTGAGCCAGTCGCTGGAGCAGGCGCGGCACGCCCCCCTGAACGTGCAGCGCTATGGACGTTCATGGGTCTGGGTGCTGTCCAGTGATGCGTGGGCGGACGCGGCGCGCTGGGCTGCGCTGGACAGCAGTGCGCACCCGCTGCTGGCGCTGCGCAGGGCGCTCGACCTGCAGTTGCGGCCGTGGCCCGAAGCGGCCATGGGCGCGCTGCCGCTTGACGCGGGCGATGCGCGGCTGCTGCAACGTGCGGCCCTGCTGGTGGTCGTGCGTGATCTCAGCGGCGCGCAGCGCGTGTACGACGACCTGCGCTACCACCAGGCATACAGGATGTTCATTGGCCTCGACCACGGTACCGCGTGGTCGCCGATGCAGTGCGTGCGCCTGCTGCAGGCGTGCGTGCATCCGCTGCTGCGGGCGTGCATCGACGAAACGCTAGCCAGTGTGCCGCCGCAACTGATCGAGGCGGCACGGGTGCGGGCTGCACGTGCGTCTCCTCTGGCGCCAGCGCAGCGAATTGCAGGCGGATGTTTATCGTACTGACACATGCACCGCTGACCATGGCGCAGCGGTCTCTTCCAGGATGACGAGGGCGGAACAATGGCAAGGCAGGTTCGCGGTCGCAGGGCTCGGCAGCAGGGCTTCAGCCTGATCGAGATCATGGTGGTGGTGGTGATCATCGGCATCCTCGCCGCGTTGATCGTACCGCGGTTGATGGATCGCCCTGACCAGGCACGCGTGGTCGCGGCGCGACAGGACATCGCGGCGCTGATGCAGGCGTTGAAGTTGTTCAAGCTCGACAATGGGCGCTATCCCAGCGCCGAGCAAGGGCTGCAGGCACTGGTGAAGCCCCCGCAGGGCAGTGGTGCGATGCCGGTCACGCCCTATCTGGACCGCCTCCCGAATGATCCGTGGGGCCATCCTTACCAATACCAGATTCCCGGCACCCACGGCGACATCGATGTGTTCTCGCTGGGTGCGGACGGCAAGCCCGGGGGCGACGCCGGGAACGCGGACATCGGCTCCTGGCAGTTGTGAGGCAGGCCGATGTCAGCCCGGATGCGTTCTGTTTCAAGTGTCCGTCAACGTGGCATGGCGGTGATCGTCGCCCTGCTGGTGGTGGCGCTGGTGGCGGTAATTGCCACGGCACTGCTGACCCGGCAGTCGGCCCAACTGCGCGCGCTGCGGGGCGACCAGCTGCGCGCGCAGGTGCGCATGGCGGTGGACGCAACGCTGGAGCGTGCGGCGCAGCAGCTGCGTGAGGATGTAAAGGAACAGCTGACCACGGTGCGCAGCGGGCGCTGGGCGCGTCCCTTGCAGCTTCAGGCACCGCTGCCGGTGCAGCTGCAACTGGTCGATGCCCAGTCGATGTTCAACCTGCGCAATCTGCTGGCCCATGGCCAGCCGGATCCCGAGGCGCGGCGCGCGTTCATCGCGTTGTGCGTCGGGCAGGGGTTGGGACAGGGTGCCTGTGCCTCGGCGGCGGACCATATCCAGGCACGCCTGCGCGATGGCGACATCCAGGCGCAGGCGCCGCTGCCGCGTGAATCACTGATCGAACAGGCGCTGCCGGGTGCCGATCCGGTGGCGTTGCAGGCGCTGGCGCTTCGCACCGTGGTGTTGCCGGCGCAGACCCTGGTCAACGCCAACACCAGCGACCTGCGCGTTCTGCAGGCGGTGACGCCTGCGGTCGATCCGGCGCGGCTGCAGGCGCTGCTCGGTGAGCGCGACGCTGGCCATTGGCTGCTCAATCGCGGCGACATCGCCAACCGACTTCAACTGAGCAACGAACAGATGGTCGTGCTTCCCCTGGGTATCCATAGCGAGTGGTTCCTGGCCATCGGTCAGGTGCAGGCTGACGGCAGCGCGGTTGATTTTCGCGCGCTGCTCTGGCGCGAGTACCGCGACGATGGCGTGCGTGTGCAACGCGTGTGGACGAGGATCGGCGCATGACCGTGCAGATTCGGGTGCGCCTGCCGGCGCTTGAGCGTCTGCGCGCCGACAGCGCGGTGGACTGGGCGCAGCTGCACAAGGGCGAGGTGCTGGCGCACGGGCGCGACACGCTGGCGGCGCTGGGCCTGCGGCATCCGCAGGCCGCGGTGCATGCCTGCCTCGATCCGAATGACCTGATCCTGCTGGAACTGCAGCTGCCACCGTTGTCCGGGCGCCGCCTGCAGTCGGCGCTGCAGGGTGAGGTGGAGGCGATGCTGCTGGATGACCTGCAGGAGGTGGCGCTGGCCCACGGTGCGCAGGCGGCGGACGGCACGGTTCCTGTGGCCTGGCTGGGCCAGCAGGCGGTCCTGCAGGCCCAGCAGCTGCTGGCTTCGTGTGCACTGCGGTTGCAGGCGCTGTATCCGACGCCGCTGCTGCTGCCCTGGCAGGACGGCCATGCCACGCTGCAGGTCAGCGGCGAGCACCTGCTGGTACGCAGCGGGCGCGATCGGGGTTTCGTTCAATGGTATGGCGGACGGGATGCCTGTGCGGTGATGCAGGCGCTGGCCGTGCGCCTGCAACAGGCCGGCATGCAGGCCGTGCAGTGGATTGATGGTGTGCCGCCGACGTGGCCGGAACGTCTGCCCGCCACTGCCATCCCCCATGAACGGCAGGCCTCTGGCCCCTTGCCAGGCTGGTCATTGCCTCTGCCCGGGGCGGGCCAGAAAGCGCCGCGGCTTGCGATCGGGCTGGCATTGGCGGCGATGTTGCTGGCCGCGCTCGGTCTGCAACTGCAGGTCTCGCGGTGGCGAAGTGAGGGCGAGGCCCTGCAACAGGACATGGCACGCCAGTTCAGCGCACGCTTCCCGGAGATCACCGACGTGGTGGACCCGGTGCTGCAGGCAAGGCGAGCACTGGCCGTGCCACTGCCGGCGCCGCCGTTGCCGCCGCTGCAGCGTCAGGTAGCCGGCATGCTGCAGGTGGTTCCCGAGCTGGCCGGGCAGGTGCGGAGCCTGCATTACCAGCCCGGGCAGCTGGACATGGAGCTGGATGCCGACGCCCAGGCATTGGCCGACGATCCGCAGCGGCTTGAGCATTGGCAGCAAGCGGTCCAGGCGCAGGGCCTGCAGTTGGCGCGCGAAGCCGGTGGACGCCTGCGGGTGAGCGGAGCTGGACAGTGACGACCCGGACCCTGCGGCTGGTCGCGGGAATGACGGGCCTGCAGCAGCGCTGGCAACGCCTGCCACCGCGCGACCGGCTGATGCTGTGGGTGATGGTGGTGGCGCTGCTGGCGGCGGGTCTGTGGATGTTGTGGCTGGAGCCGCTGCTGAAGCAGCGCACGCACTGGCAGGCCGAGCTGCCGCGGCTGCAGGCGCAGGCGCGTGTCCTGGCGCCACTGCTGCAGGCACGCGAGCGCCAGCAGCAGATGCAGGGGCAGCGCCCGACGATGGCCAGGTTGCGTGACGAAATCAAGTCGGCCGGACTCGCCGACGGACTGCATATCGAAGCGCGCGACGGGCATTGGCACCTGCAGGTTCAGGCGGTGCCCGCTGACGCGCTGTGGAACTGGCTGCTGCCCGTGCTGGCCGATCCGGCCATCGAACTGCAGCAGCTGCAACTGACACGCACAGGGGATGCGAACATGCCGGCGGCACGGATTTCCGGAAACATCGTGATGGCGCTCAACGTGGGTGCCCATCCATGAGGGTGATGCCCAGCCTTGCCTGCAGTACCGCACTGGCCCTGATCGTGTGCATGGCCCACGCACCGGCGCCGGTGCTGGCGCAGGACGCCCGCGATGAGCCGGTGCAGTTGAACCTGGTGGATACCGATATCGGTGGCGTGTTGCGCATGGCGGCACGCTTCACCGGACGCCAGTTCCTGGTCGACCCACGGGTGACCGGCAAGATGACAGTGGTTTCCGACGGCCCGGTCAGCCGTACCCAGGCCTACCAGTTGCTGCTGGGCGCACTGCGCATGCGTGGCTTTGCGGTGGTCGAGAACAGCGGGGTCAGCCGGGTGGTGCCGCAGGCCGACGCCAAGCTGCTCGGTGGCCGCGTGGGCAGCGGCGGTGCAGGGGGCGAGATCGCCACGCGCACCTTTGCGCTGCGCTACGAGAACGCGGCTGCGCTGGTGGCAGTGCTGCGGCCGATGATCAGCCCGGACAATCCGATCACTGCCAACCCGGGCAACAACACCCTGGTGATCACCGACTATGCCGACAACCTGGAGCGCATCGCACGGGTGATCGCCAGCGTCGACACGCCGACCGGCATGGACACCGATGTGGTGAAGCTGCAGCAGGGCATTGCCGTTGACGTGGCGGCGATGGTCGCGCCGCTGCTGGATGCGCAGGGCGCCGAGCCTACCCAGAAGGTGGTGGTGATGGCTGACCCGCGCAGCAACAGCGTGCTGCTGCGTTCCAGCAGTCCCGGTCGCACCCGCCTGGCGCGGCAGCTGGTGGAGAAGCTGGACCGCGCGCAGGACGAGTCCGGCAACCTGCATGTGGTCTACCTGCGCAATGCCCAGGCCAACCAGCTGGCCGGTGTGCTGCGGGGCGTGGTGGCCGGGCAGAGCGATGCACCGGCAATGGGGAGCAATGAAGGCATCACACCACTGCCGGGTGACGCCAACCGTTCCACGCCTGCGCAGCCGTCGCAGCCGCAGCAGGCCAAGACTGGAGGCAATGCGCTGGAATCGCAGCGGCTGGACCCTAGCCGGCGCGATCCGATAGATGCGGGGAGCACCGGCTTCAGCCAGAACGGGGTCTCGGTGCAGGCGGACGTGGCCACCAATACGCTACTGATTTCGGCGCCGGAGCCGGTGTACCGCAACCTGCGCCGGGTGATCGACCAGCTCGACCAGCGCCGGGCACAGGTGCTGGTCGAGAGCCTGATCGTGGAGGTCAACCAGACCGATGCGGCCGAGCTGGGCGTGCAGTGGATGCTGGGCAATGGCCGCACCTTTGGCGGCACCCACTTCGGTGGTGCCACCGGCGGCAGCGGGCTGAGCACCACCGCGCGCACCACGCTGGACGTGCTGCCCAAGGATGGCCTGAAGATCGGCGTGATCGACGGCACCATCAACCTTCCTGGTGTCGGCCAGATCCTCAACATGAAAGCGCTGGCCAACGCGCTGCAGAGCAAGGGCGGCGCCAACATCCTGTCCACGCCGAACCTGATGACGCTGGACAACGAGGCGGCCAGCATCATGGTCGGTCAGACCGTGCCGTTCGTCAGCGGCCGCTACGTGACCGACGGCGGTGGCGGCAGCAACAACCCGTTCCAGACCATCGTGCGCGAGGACATCGGCCTGAAGCTGCGGGTGCGCCCGCAGATTTCCGAGGGCGGCACGGTGAAGCTGGACATCTACCAGGAAGTCAGCAGCATCGACGCGCAGAGCGCGAACAGCACGGCCGGTATCATCACCAACAAGCGCGCCCTGGATACCAGCGTGTTGCTGGACGATGGCCAGATCATGGTGCTGGGTGGCCTGCTGGAAGACAGCGTCAGCCATGGCCGTGATGCGGTGCCGGGGCTGGGCAAGCTCCCGGTGCTGGGCGCCTTGTTCCGCAGCGACACGCGCAAGCGCGCCAAGACCAACCTGATGGTGTTCCTGCGCCCGCACGTGGTGCGCGACCCCGCCGCCGGCCAGCGCCTGACCCGCGACCGCTACGACTACATGCGCAACGCGCAGGCCGGCGCGCAGCCGGTTCAGAGTTGGGCGTTGCCAGCGCTGTCCGCACCACAGCTGCCGCCGCAGGACCTGTCTGTCCTCGGCCAGGGCAATGCGCGCGATGGGCAGGGTCAGCCGCTGCAGAACACCAGCCTGGCGGCGTTGTATCCGGCCGGTAACGGCGATGCCCAGCTGGTGCAGTTCGCGCAGGGGCTGGACCCGGCGCGTGCCAGCCAGGTCGTGGCACAGGTGCGGGCACTGGGCCTGCAGGCCTATGCCGAAGCGACGCCCGGCGAGAGCGGGCAACGCCTGCGCGTGCGATTGCCGCGCGATCCGTCAACGCTGGACCCGGCACTGCAGCAGCTGCGCGGGCTGGGCTACACGCCGGAACTGGTGATCGGGCCGTGAGCGCCACCGCGCCGCTGCCGTACGCCTGGGTGCGCAGCCATGGCGTGATGCTGTCCGAGGCGGGCGGCGAGCCTGTGTTGCTGGGCACCGCCGACACCGCGGCGTGGGCCGTAGCCGAACTGCGCCGCCGGCATGGCCCGCTGCCCTTCCAAGCGCTGGACGCCGCGACCTGGCAGCAGCGGTTGGGTGAGCAATACCGTGACGGCGGCGATGCCGCTGCCGTGGTCGGTGCCGCCGAAAGCGAAGTCGATCTGGACCGGCTGATGCAGGACATGCCGGAGGTCACCGATCTGCTGGATGCGCAGGACGATGCGCCGGTGATCCGCATGATCAACGCATTGTTGGCACAGGCTGCGCGCGATGGCGCCAGCGATCTGCACATCGAGCCGTTCGAGACCCATTCGGTGGTGCGCTACCGCGTGGACGGCACCCTGCGCGACATGGTGCAGCCACGCCGCGCCCTGCACGCAGCGCTGGTGTCGCGTATCAAGATCATGGCCCATCTGGACATTGCCGAGAAGCGCCTCCCGCAGGACGGGCGCATCGCGATCCGCGTAGGTGGGCGTCCGTTGGACATTCGTGTCTCCACGGTGCCGACCGGGCATGGCGAGCGCGCCGTGCTGCGACTGCTGGAGAAGGATGCCGGCCGTCTGCAGCTGCAGCGCCTGGGCATGGCTGATGACACCCTGGCCACGTTCACCGGATTGATCCGGCAGCCGCACGGCATCGTGCTGGTGACCGGCCCGACCGGCAGCGGCAAGACCACCTCGCTCTACGCCGCGTTGGGCCAGCTCGACAGCAGCACCAGCAACATCCTCACCGTGGAGGACCCGGTGGAGTACGACTTCGCTGGCATCGGCCAGATCCAGGTCAATGCGCGCATCGGCATGAGCTTCGGCACCGCGCTGCGCGCGATCCTGCGCCAGGATCCGGACACCATCATGATCGGCGAGATCCGCGACCTGGAAACTGCGCAGATTGCCGTGCAGTCGTCGCTGACCGGCCACGGCGTGCTGGCCTCGCTGCATACCAACGATGCGATCTCGGCGGTGACCCGCCTGGCCGACATGGGCGTGGAGCCGTTCCTGCTGGCCTCGTCGTTGCGCGGCGTACTGGCGCAGCGGCTGGTGCGGCGGCTGTGCATGCAGTGCCGGCGTGCCGAGGTGGACGGCGATGGCAGAACCGTGTGGCGCGCGGTGGGCTGCGCGGCCTGCGCCAACAGCGGCTATCGGGGGCGAACCGGCATCCACGAGCTGTTCGTGGTGGACGATCGCGTGCGTGCGCTGATCCATGAAGGGCAGGGTGAGCCCGCGCTTCGCGAGGCGGCGCGGCGTGCCGGCATGCGTACCCTGCGGCAGGACGGCCAGCGCTGGGTCGACTGCGGGGTAACCACGCTGGAAGAGATCCTGCGCGTCACCGGCGACGATTGAGGCCTGCATGGCACTGTTCGACTACCAGGCTGCCAACGCGCAGGGCCGCATCGAGAAAGGGCAGCTGGATGCCGACAGCCCACGCGGTGCTCGGCAGGTGCTGCGTGGGCGCGGGCTGACTCCTGTTCAGGTGAGTGCGGCGCGCAGTGCCGGCAGTGGCTGGGGCGCTCGCAGGCTGTCCGCGAGCGAGCTGGCCTGGGCCACGCGCCAGTTGGCCAGCCTGCTGGCCGCCAGCCTGCCGTTGGAAGGTGCATTGAGTGCGGTGATCGAGCAGGCCGAGCGCCCGCATGTTGCGCAGTCGCTTACCGCAGTGCGCGCCGATGTGCGCGGCGGCCAGCGCCTGACCGTGGCGCTGGCCGCGCGACCACGTGATTTCCCGCCGATCTATCGGGCATTGGTGGGTGCAGGTGAAGACTCCGGCGACCTGGCGCGGGTGATGGAGCGCCTGGCCGACTACATCGAAGAACGCAACGCGCTGCAGGCCAAGGTGCTGACCGCCTTCATCTACCCGGCTGCGATCAGCCTGGTATCGGTGGCGATCGTGATCTTCCTGCTCAGCTACGTGGTGCCACAGGTGGTGACGGCGTTCGTGCAGGCGCGGCAGACGCTGCCGATGCTGACCCAGGTGATGCTGGCGGCCAGCGCATTCGTGCGCAGCTGGGGCGTGTGGGTGGGGCTGGGCGTCGCTGCGCTGGTGGTGGCCTGGCGCTTGGCTCTGCGCAGGCCCGAGTTGCGCCTGCGCTGGGACGCGGTGCTGCTGCGGGTGCCGATGGTCGGGCGTTTCGTGCTGGGCGTGAACAGTGCGCGCTTCGCCTCGACACTGGCGATCCTGCTGGATGCCGGCGTGCCACTGCTGCGTGCACTGGAGGCGGCGCGACAGACCCTCGGCAACGCGCTGCTGGCGCGCTGCGCCGATGACGTGTCCGCACGCGTGCGCGAAGGGGCTGCGTTGGGTGCGGCATTGAAGGTACAGAAGGTGTATCCGCCGATCCTGGTGCACCTGGTGGCCAGTGGCGAGAAAACCGGTTCGCTGGCACCGCTGCTGGATCGCGCCGCGCAGACGATCTCGCGTGAGATCGAACGTCGTGCGATGGCGCTGACCGCACTGCTGGAGCCGACCATGATCCTGGTGATGGGCGGCGTTGTGCTGACCATCGTGCTGGCCGTGCTGATGCCGATCATGGAAATGAATCAGTTGGTGCAGTAGATCCACGCCATGCGTGGATACGTCGTACGGCCCGCGTGGTGGGTGATCCATCCACGCATGGCGTGGATCTACTGACATCCTCAACCCCTTGGTGCAATGATGCGCAAAGCGCATCACGGGTAGAGTCGACTGTTAGTCGACTAGCGCGCAGAGCGCGTGCTTCGTACTGCTACTGCGGGTGAAGGGTAGTCGACTAACAGTCGACTCTACCCAGTCGGCTCTAGCCGGCCGATTCCATCAGTCGATTCCATCCAGCCGATTCTCCACACAATCCTCCACACCTTTTTTCGATCTTCCACAGGTTTCTTAAGCGGCCTGTCATCGGCGGCGACCAGCATAGCCACGTCGCCGCAGAGTGGGCTGGGAGGCCCTCGGCGGCAGCAGGCGTGTAGTGACCGTTCCTCCCTCGGTGTTTCCCTTCGCAGTAAACCCTTCAGGAGAAGATCATGAACAAGTACAAGACCCTGGCCGCGCTGGTTGCCACCGCGCTGCTCGCCACCGCCGGTGCCGCTTCGGCCCAGTCGCTCGTGCAGGGCGGCGGCGCTTCGCTGCCGGCCAAGCTGTACAAAGGTTCCTCGGACAGCATCCTGCCGTCGACCTTCAGCTATGAAGTGACCGGTTCGGGCACTGGCAAGCAGGCCTTCCTGGAAAACAAGGCTCAGCTGTTCAATACCACCGGCACCGTGCATTTCGCCGGTAGCGACTCGGTCCTGACCGACGCTGAGATCACCGCCTACACCGCCAACTTCGCCCCGACCTACGGTCCGCTGATCCAGATTCCTTCGGTCGGCACCTCGGTGACCATCCCGTTCAACAGTGCCGGTGGCAACCTTGATCTGAGCGTCAGCCAGCTGTGCGGCGTGTTCTCGGGCAAGATCACCAACTGGAGCGACGTCGACAGCAGCCGTTCGGGCCCGATCACCGTCGTCTACCGCAACGAGAAGAGCGGCACCACCGAACTGCTGACCCGCTTCCTCGCCAGCGCCTGCTCGGCCGCTGACACTGCCGGAACCAACCTGATCGGCGGCAAGTTCAGCACCACCCAGGAGTTCTGGAAGCAGTTCTCGGCCCTGCCGGTCAACTTCGTGACCGCGTCGGCGCTGGGCAGCCAGCCGCTGTACGACAAGGTCTATGCCACCACCGGCGGCATCGGCTACATCGGCCCGGACGTGGTTCCGAACCTGGATGACGCGACCAAGATCGCCAAGGTCCGCGGCTACTCGCCGAACGATCCGAGCGTTCAGGCGACGCTGAACACCGTCGCCCCGCCGACCGGTGCCGCTGCCAACGATCCGCGCAACTGGGTGCCGGTCTTCACCAACCCGCCGGCCGTCGGCTACCCGATCGTGGGCTACACCAACTTCGATCTGGGCCAGTGCTACAAGACCACCGCTGTGGCCACCGCGCTGCGCAGCTTCCTGCTGGGTCACTACAACGGCAACAACGATGCCGCTTCGCGTGCCCACGGCTTCGTTCCGCTGACCGCCACCTGGCGCGATGCGATCCGTACCCGCTTCGTGGTTGCTGGCAGCACCGCTGGTCTGAACAACCCGAGCACCTGCGCCGGCCTCGGCCGTCCGTAATCGCTCGCAGGGCTTACTTCCAGGCCTGAACAGGCGCCGGCAGCAATGCCGGCGCCTTCTGCGTTCCGGCTCCCGCGCGTTGCCTTCTTGATGTCGGCTTCACGCTTTCGATCCCGTCTAACAAGGGCAGGGCGAGTGATGCCCATCTTCCAGACAGCGCCGCGACGGCGGCCACCCAACCAGGTTGAAGAGGTTCCGATGTCGCACCCACTCACGACCGCATTCCGCCCGTCCTCACCGCGCCGCAACCACCCCATGGCGTGGGCTGTCGCTGTTGCGCTGGGTACGGCAGTGGCGCCGGCCAGCCAAGCCCAGCAGGCGTTCAGCCCGGGCTGGTTTGCCGACCGTGGCGCGGCGCAGGGTGCGGCTGCACAGAGTGGACGGATGCCCAATGGCGTACCCATCCAGTTCCAGTTGCCCGCGCAGCAGCAGGACGCCGCGCGGCAGAAACTTCAGCAGTCGATCGACAACCTGGGCACCGCAGCGCAGGCCATCGCGCTGCAGCAACGGCTGCAGGAGCAGGCCCGTCAGGCACGGCGCGACGCTGGTTTCGTGGTTGCCGACGGCCTTGGCAAGGACGGCCTGAACGTTGATGAGAATCCGTTGACCCGCGGCTGGATCAACGCGCGACAGGCCAGCCAGTCACAGGGCAGTGACGGACGCGTACTCGTCAGTATCGAACAGACCGCCGACAAGGCCATCCTCAACTGGGAAACCTTCAACGTGGGTGGCAATACCACCCTGAACTTCGTGCAGAACCCGGATTGGGCGGTGCTCAACCGCGTCAATGATCCCAATGCGCGCCCCAGCCAGATCCTGGGTCAACTCAAGGCGGATGGCACCGTCTTCGTGGCCAACCGCAATGGTGTTGTCTTTGGCAACAATAGCCAGGTGAACGTCCGTAATCTGTTGGCTGCCGCCGCGCGCATCAGTGATACGCAGTTCAACGAGCAGGGTCTGTACAGCGTCAATGCGAGTTCGGATGCACTTATCGATGCCTTCGGCAAGGTAATGGTCGAGCGCGGTGCCCGCATCGCCACGCACGAGCCCAACACGGCCACCCGTGGCGGCGGCTATGTACTTCTGGCAGGCCGCAGCGTGGAAAATGCGGGACAGATCGAAACGCGCAAGGGCCAGGCGCAGCTCGCCGCCGGCGACAGTTTCGTGATCCGCCGCGGCGTCGGCACGGCACAGAACACGTCCTCCACCACGGCGGGCAATGAGATTGCACCCCGCTTCGTGGCGGGTAGTACGGCTGGCGATGTCCGCAACAGTGGCTTGATCCAGGCGCGCGAAGGTGACGTCACCCTCGCCGGGCGCACGGTGCAGCAGGCAGGCGTGGTGGTGGCGACCAGCACGCTGAACCATCGCGGCACGGTGCACCTGTTGACGTCCGCTGCTGACAAGAAGGGCAGCGTTACCCTCGCCGAGGGCTCGACCACGGCGATCCTGCTGGAGGATGACGGCAAGACGACGGCGTTGGACAGTCAGCGCCAGGCATTGCTGGAGCAGTCGGCGCTGCAGGACGGGGTGCGCAGCACCGTAGCGCAGGGCGCGTTCGACAACCTGTCCCGCCTGCAGGACCGCCGTGACCAGTCGCGCGTGGAGATCGTGTCGGGTGGAACCGTGGAAGCCCAGCGTGGATCGCTGACGCTGGCGACCGGCGGGCAGGTGGTGGTGGATGCGCAGCAGCGTGCGCTGCTGGCCGACGGAGCACGGTTGGACGTGTCCGGCGCCACTGGCGTGAATGTTGCGATGGAAAGCAACCAGCTGGAAATCAACGTGCAGGGCAATGAACTGCGCGATTCGCCGGACAACCGCGATAGCGGCAAGCTGGCAAGCACCAAGGTGTGGGTCGATCGCCGCGGGCTTGTCCAGCTCCCCGCCGGAACCGGCGGCAGTGAAGGTGAGCGCTGGTATGCCGCCGGTGGCTTGCTGGAGGTGGGTGGCTATCTGGGCAACCAGGGGCATTCGATCGGCGAATGGGCGGCGCAGGGTGGTACCGTGCAGCTGGCCGCCAGCGAAGTGGTCAGCAGCAGCGGCTCCCGCATCAACCTCTCCGGGGGAAGCCTGGACGTAGCCAGTGGCACGATCAGGCAAAGCTGGTTGCGTGGCAACGATGGCCAGCTGTACCTGCTCGATGATGCACCGGCCGATCGTGGATTTGCCGGCCTGTATCGAGGCTACGAGCTGGAGCAGGCGCGATGGGGCGTCACCGAGGCATGGCGCAACCCCCTGATTGGTGCGGAATCGCGCTACGAGAACGGATATACCGTGGGGCGTGACGCTGGCCGGTTGCTGGTCTCGGCGCCCACGGCGGTCCTGGAAGGCAAGGTTGATACTGCGGTATTCAATGGTTCGCGGCAGGTCCGTGCGCCCGGCAGCAACAGTGATGGCTATACGCAGTCGCAGACAGCGGTGGGGCGGGGGGCCCAGCTCTGGCTTGGACGTTTCGATGGCAGCGGCCGCAACGCCGCGTTCGACTCGCAGGTGCGCATCGGCAAACCCGCCGCGGCTGCGGGCAGCTGGAGCCTGCAGGGCGCATTGGATGAAAGCCGGCGCAACACCGTATGGCTGGATGCCGACCAGCTGAGCGCGCAGCAATGGGGCCGGCTGGATCTGGCCAGCTCGCGCAGCATCACGCTGGAAAGCGCCCTGTCGTTGGCCGAAGGTGGGCAGCTGAACCTGGTGGCAGGGCGCGTGGACATCAATGGCTCGCTGCGCATCGCCAGCGGAACCCTGACTGCCAGCAACCTCCTCGCCGATGCCACCGGCAGGATGCAGGTGGTGCAGGCCAACGGACGTGGCGTGATCACGCTGGGTGCGGAGGCGGTCGTCGACCTCGATGGTCGCTGGACCAACCAGCGCCTTGACGAGGCTGCCGGAGGTGTGCGTCCGTGGATCAATGGAGGCCGTGTCAAGATCGAGAGCAGTCACGACGTGATCGTCGCGGCGGGCAGCCGCATCCGTGTCGATGGCGGCGGCAGCGTTGATCTGAACGGCAAGGTGAGCGGTGGCAAGGGCGGCGACATCGCATTGCTGGCGGACAGCAGCCAGGTAAGCACCGATGGCAGTGGACGCCTGGAGCTGGCAGGACAACTGAGCGGATTGGGCAGCAGTGGGGCCGGTACGCTTCAGCTGGCGACCGGCGGCCATGTCGTACTGGCAGACAGCGAACCTGGCGAGGGCAGCTTGTGGCTGTCTCCAGCGCTGCTGCACAGTGGCTTCAGCCGCTACGACATCAATGGTCATGCCGGGTTGGACGTCGCCGCGGGAACGCGGCTGAACGTGCTGGCCCCGAGCCTGCGGGTGCGCGAGGGTGCGGCCAGCGCAACGTCCGCGGACGAAGGGCTGCAGGCGTGGACGGCTCCGCTGTATGAGGCCCAGCCCGCCACGGGTGGGGTGACGCAGCGCCGTGGTGCCAGCGTGCTGCTGCGGTCCCAGCGCAACACCACCGGTGGCGATGTCCGCATTGGTGAGGGCGCCGTGGTCCAGGTGGATTCCGGGCAGTCGATCGAGCTGCGCGGTGCCGGCAACCTGGACGTGGCCGGGGCGTTGATTGCCCGTGGCGGCAGCATCCTGCTGGATGACGTGCGGGACCGCCTGCAGCGCTACCAGATTGGCGGCGTGCCACTGACCTACCGCATCGGCAGTGGTGCGGTGCTTGATGTGTCAGGGGACGGTCATGCCGAGCGGGACGCCAGCGGTCGCTATCAGGGCCTCGTGCACGCAGGCGGCAGCATCGGCATCGGCGGCACTCTCGATTGGGAGTCGCGGGACGGACTGGAGAACCGTCCACCCGATGCCTTCGTGGTAATCGAGCGAGGCGCCGTGCTGGACGCATCGGGCGCCCGCGAGACGCTGACCGTGCAAGGCAAGGGTGACCAGACCGTTGCCAGCAATGGCGGCACGATCACCCTGCGCTCGGCCAATGGCCTTTACCTGGATGGCACACTGAAGGCTGCCGCCGGTGGCGCGGGTGCCCAGGGTGGCACGCTGGGTATCGCGTTCGGTGGCGGTCTGTACGAACCTGGCGCCAACGCGGGTGCCGCAGAAACCGGGCCGCGCGCGATCACGCTTGTGCAGCAGGATGGCGCCGCCAACCCTGGCGGCCCGGAAGCCCTGCAGTTCGGGCGCGCCCAGCTCTCGGCGGCACAGGTCCAGTCTGGCGGTTTCGATCACCTTTCACTGTTTGCCGACCTCCGCGCGCAAGGCGATGTGGATCTGCGCCTCGGCCAGAGCGTACGCCTGTATGGCCTGAGTGACGCAGCGATGGGCATGGCCGAAGGCAGCGCGGCGGGCGCCGGCCTGCATTTCCAGGCCCCCTACCTTCGTCTGGCGCAGGCGCGCTGGTTCCGTGAGACCTCCAACAATCCCTTCGTTGCGCCGCGCGCGCCTCGTGCCAATGGACAGGGCCATGCCTTCACGGCATCGACGCAGCTGCTGGAGGTACGTGACACGGTCGATCTGTCTGCATTCGGCAATGTGAATCTTGCCAGCGCGGGTGACCTGCGCCTGCTTGCCAAGGTCAGTGGCAACAGCAACTTCTTCGACACGCAGCTGCTCGGGTCGTCCAGCATGGACATCACCGCTGCGCAGATCTATCCCGTTGCAGGCACCAAGGGGCGCATCGCGGTCTCGATCTACGATGTGCTGGGTGGTCGCAATGACTGGACGGACTCCAACGGCATGCTGCGCATCCGCGCCAGCGGGGCCGTTCCGGCCGTGGTCGATTCGGTGTTCGGCACGCTTGCACTTGTCGCGGCGAAGGTCGAGCAGGGCGGGGTGGTGCGTGCGCCACTGGGCCAGCTCACACTTGGTGGCATGGGCCCGCAGGGAACCGGCTCCCGTATCGACCTGCTGCCCGGCAGTGTGACATCAAGCAGTGCGGCTGGCCTGAGTGTTCCTTTCGGAGGAACGGTTGACGGCCAGCGCTGGCGCGTCGACGGCAACGACTTCACCCCCGGGCTGATCGGCATGATCAACAGTGCGGCGTCGGCGGGCATCAACCTGGTCGGGAACACGATCGACATCGCCGACGGCGCGCTGCTGGATCTGTCCGGTGGCGGCGAGCTGACCGGTGCCGGCTTTGTCAGTGGCCGCGGCGGTTCGGTGGATGTGCGCAGGCACGCGCTGGCGGAGGCGAATCCCGCCTATACCTTCAGTGCCAGCAGCAATGGGGTCTACGCCATCGTTCCCAGCCATGGTGGGCAGGTCGCGCCGCTGGGCCTGTCCGATGGCAGCAGCGATCCTGCCATCGGCCAGCGCATAACGGTTCCTGAAGGCGTACCCGGGCTGGCTGCGGGCACCTATACCCTGCTGCCGGCTTCCTACGCACTGCAGCCTGGCGCGTTCCGGGTGGAGGTGGGCGCGCAGGGCACCCGGCAGGCAGGCGCTACCGCAACCGGCACCGGGTCCTGGCGGGTGAGTGGACAGCAGGCGCAGGGCCTTGGCCCATCGGCATCGCCGCTCTGGACGGATCTGCTGCTGACACCGGCGGAGGTGGTGCGCCGACATTCCGGTTACAACGAAACCAGCTACAACCAGTTTGTACTGGATGATGCGAGCAGGCGCGGCGTGGCGCGGGGCCTGCAGTCGGTGGATGCGGGCACCCTGCAGCTGAACCTGGGAGCAGGCGCGGGACTGGCGGCGGAAAGCGCGCTGCGGATGCAGGGTGCCACCCGGTTTGCCGCAGCCGCTGGAAGCAAGGGTTTCGGCGGTACGGTGTCGGTGGTGACCAGCAGCGGATCGCTGGAGATCCTGGCAGTGGGCCAGCGTGCAGTCTCAACCAGTGGAGCGGCGCTGTTCGCCGACGCGCTGACGGCGCTGCAGCCATCGCGCTTGATGATCGGCGTCACGCTTCGCCCCAACGATAGCCTGTTGGGGACGCTCAACGTCTCGGCACCGGGCAAGGGTGTGCTCGTGCGCTCTGGCGCATCTCTGCTGGCGCCCGAAGTACTGCTGGGCACAGGCACTGGAGGGGCTGGCATCGTCGTCGAACAGGGTGCGACGATCAGCTCGGTGGGTCGTGGCCGCCCGGCATACGATGCAACCGATGGCTACCTGATGAAGCTGGATGCGAACGTCGGCCTGCTTGCGGTCTCCAATGGGCAGACCAATCTGCTGTCGGGCGGAGCCGGAGCACAGGTTGCGATCGACATCGGTGCCTGTCAGAGCGGAAGCTGCAGCGGGCAGACCCGGTTGCTGTCCGAAGGCAGCATCAACGCCAGCACCGAGGGCGGCTTCCAGCTTCGCGACAACGTGAGTTACGGAACGCGCCGGCTGGGGCTTTCGATGACATCCATCAACCTCGGTGATGCCACTGCCCTGCAGGCGGCGGCAATTCAAGGGGCGCTTCCACAGGGGCTGGCACTGAACCAGCAGACGTTGCAGCAGCTGTTGCGCGGCAATACGGCGGCAGGTACGCCAGCGCTGGAAACGCTCAGCCTGACCGCGCGTGATTCGATCAACGTGTTCGGAAACGTCGACCTGGATACGCGTAATCCGGCCACAGGCAACAGCAGCCTGCGCGAGCTGGTGCTGGGTGCGCCGGCCATTCATGGCTATGGCAGCGCCGGCGATCAGGCGCGGATTTTCGCCGACACGCTGGTGTGGGATGGCACCCAGGCACTGACGACGAACTTCACCGACAGTACACCGCAGGCGCCAGGAGCGCCGATGGTTGATCGTCTTGGCCATGGCCTGCTGGAGATCAGTACCCGTTCGTTGATCCTGGGCCGCGCGCCCTACACGCGACCCAGTTCGGAAGTGCCCGCGAACCGCCAGATCCTCGGCTTCGATGGCGTGACTCTGCGCGCTTCCGAGCAGGTGCAGTTTGCCGGCAAGGGCGGGCTGGACGTGTATCAGACCCAGGGGCCATACCAGGCAGGCAGTGGCTGGCAGTACAGCGGGGGTGCACTGGACATACAGGCGCCTCTGCTGACCGGCGCGGCAGGCGGTCGCCTGCAGGTGCGTACCGGCGGCGATCTTCGCATCAGCGGAGCTGGCCATATTGCGAGCAATGATCTGCTCGGTGCCGAACTGGACCTGAAGGCGCGCAACATCCTGATCGACTCCACGCTGGCCCTTGCATCGGGCCGTCTGCAGGCGAGGGCGACCGGCAATCTGACGCTCGGTGGCAACGCCGTTGTCGATGTGGCGGGACGTCGGGTGCGCATGGATGACCTCGACAAGTACAGCTGGGGTGGCGATGTTGAACTCACCGCCGAACAGGGGGATGTGCTGGCTGGAGCCGGGTCGCGCATCGATGTGTCGGCGCTGAACAACCGCGGCGGCCGGATCAGCATCAACGCTCTGGGCGAAGGCTCAGGCCGGGTTGAACTGGTCGGAACGCTGCGCGGCAGCGCGAGTGGGCGGCTGGCAATGGGTGGCAGCACCGTGCCGTATGACAGCGGCGAGCTGATGTTGCGCGCACAGTACTTGGGCGATTTCTCCGCACTCAACCGCCAGCTGGACGAGGGTGGCTTCCATGGCACGCGCAGCTTCCAGCTCAAGCGGGGTGACCTGACCGTGACCGACACGGTGAAGGCCCGCAACGTGGCACTCAGCCTCGATGGCGGCAGCCTGCGGGTGAATGGACGCATCGACGCCAGTGGCGAGCAGGTGGGCAGCATCCGCCTGTCGGCGCGTGACCGCCTGCAGGTGGACGCCGAGCTGGATGCACACGGCAGCGGTCTGCGCGTGGACAGCTACGGCAAGATCATCGACAGCACCAACCGCGCCCTGGTGGAGTTGACCAGTCGCGAAGGCGAGGTGGTGCTGGGTAGCCGTGCACGGGTGGATCTACGTAGTGGTACAGCAGTGCCGGCAGGCGCGGCGCCGGGCCAGAATGACGGTGTGGCACGCGGTACCTTCACTCTCAATGTGCCGCGTCGTGGCGTTGACGACGCAGCCGTGCGCGCCGATGCGGGCGTCGAGGTCATGGGCGCACGCGACGTGCTGGTCAATGCCTTCCGCCGATACACCGACGCGCCCTTGGCGCTGACACCCGATGTCAATGGTCAGCGGCCGCAGCAGATCACCCAGCAGTGGCTGGACACGGTGGTCGACCCGCACAACCAAGCCTGGATGAATGCCGCCCTCGGCAATGCCGACCTTGCCGCGCGCCTGGGCGCGCTGGGCAAGGTTCGGCTACGACCAGGCGTGGAGATCGTTGGCCAGGTGTCCAGCGACAATCCCCGCGGCAGCCTGACCGTTCGCGGCGATCTGGATCTTTCCGGCTACCGGTACGGTCCGCAGGCCAACCGCAGTGATCCCACCCGTCGCGGCTTTGGCGAGTCGGCCGCGATGGTGCTGCGTGCTGCGGGTGACATCAACATCTATGGCAGCATCAACGATGGCTTTGCGCCGCCACCGGCCAGCCCGGATGAGGCAGGTTGGCTGCTGGGTGAAACCGCCGATACCAACACCACGCGCATCACGCCGCTGGGTGGCGACATCGTGGTACCCATCGATGGCGTGACGCTGCAGGCCAGGACGCGCTTCCCGAAGGGAGCTGTCCTGAACTATGCGATTCCTTTCGCACAGACCGATTTGCCTGCCGGCACGGTGCTGCCGGCGGAAATGCGGCTGGGTGGGCGCCTGCTGTTGCCGGCGGGGATGGTGTTGCCGTCCGCGGTAACGACCGCCGATGGCACGGTTCTGGCCGCCGGTACGCTGCTGCAGCAGCCGTTGCAGCTGGTCGCCGGTGACCGCCTCGGCGCGGGCTTCCGCCTCTCCAGCAAGGCAACCCTGGCTGCGCAGCAGTGGCCGGCGGGCGCGGCACTGCCCGAGGCCATGGAATTGTCCGGCGCGATCGCGCTGGCCCCTGGTTCGCTCATTCCTTCCATGACAGCAGTGAAGCTGGCCGATGGAAAGCCGGTGAACCTGCGTCCGGCCGATGCCAGCGGCAGCCAGGGGCGCAACTGGGCGCTGGCCCCGATGCTGCCGGAAGGTACGGCTTCCTGGGACGTGTTGGCCGTGGCCGGTGCCGACACGACCGCGGCCGACCCGCGCCTGCGCCGCCCCGGCGCGGATGGTGACGTGGTGTTGGCCGACAGCCACTACGGCACCATCACGACCGTCCACAAGACCAGCGAGTGGGTGGGTGACAAGGTGTTCAGCGAGCAGGGCTCCATCGACATGTGGGGTGATGCATCGCGTGCGGGCATTCCGATCAAGGATGCGGCCGCCGAACTGGGCATGAGCGAGGAGGATCTGTGCAGCTTCGGCCCCTACTGCGAGCCTGCTCCCCGGCTGGTGGACAAACAGGGCTCGCTGGACTGGCTGGGTGACGAATCCGCGGTGGGCAGGTCCGCCAAGGAGTTCGCGGCGATCTTCGGGATGACCGAGGCGGAATTCTGCGCCAGCGCCGGCTACTGCTACGGTGGCGGCCAGCTGATCGAGAAGACCACCTACGGCGCGAAGACCGCCACGCCGTTGTGGAGCGTACTGCGTACCGGCAAGGGCGATCTGCAGCTTCTGGCGGCCCGTGACGTGCGCATGATGTCGGGCTACGGCGTGTACACCGCTGGTGCCCCGACCTCGCTCGGCAATGGGCGTGAGGCGGCCTTCAACCCACAGCGGGCGGCCGCGCCGGGCCAGGACAATCTGCTGGGGCCGACGCGCTTCGACACGCGTTACGACGCGGCCCTTGGCGCCTGGCAGGCGTGGTATCCGGACCACGGTGGCAATCTGACCATCGCCGCCGGTCGCGACGTCCGTGGGGACCTGTGGGATGCGGAAGGTGAAGTTGGCTTCGAAACGCCGCTCGGCTCGTACGGCGAAGTCGCCGGCTACGCTGCCGGTGCGGTGGGCAACTGGCTGTGGCGGCAGGGCAACGACGCCAGCGCGGCAGCGAAGTCCTCCGCCACAAGCTGGTGGATCAATTTCGGCGCCTATACCTCGCGCCCGTCGCTGACCGGCCCCCGCATGGTCGGTTTCGTGGGGTTCGGCACGCTGGGCGGTGGCAATCTGACGCTGGAAGCGGGAGGCAATGCCGGTGCGACGAAGAACTTCGGCGCCATGAGCAGTCGTGCCCGCCATTCGGATGGCGTGGTAGCGGTTGTTGGTTCGACCGGACGCGTTGATGCGGACGGCACGGTGCACCTGACCGGCGGTGGTGACCTGTCGGTGCGGCTGGGCGGAGCGCTGAACCCGAACCTGGCAGCAACGACAACGTCGCCGGCGGCGAACACCCCGAACCTTCCCCTCGCAGGGACGTTGGTGAATCTGCGTGGGCATATGCAGGTGGAGGCAGCGCGCATTGGTGGCGTCGCCACGAACGAGAGCCACTACGTGGCCCCTTATGCGGGCCTGCGGCAGGAAGATCCGTTCCGCGCCCAGATGGGCGAGGCGATGGGCGGGCCGGTCCTGGTCCTCGGTGACTCGGTGGCGACCCTGCAGGCGCGCGGCGACGTGGTGCTGGCCGGTGTGGCCGATGCCGGCCGGGTGCCGGTTGCCAATTTCAACGCCCTGTCGCTTGGGGACGGACGTACCGCAGCGGCCAGCAGCTGGTTCTCCCTGTGGACGGCCAATACGGCCGTGAACCTGATCGCCGCCGGAGGTGATCTGGCGCCCGGCCAGCAGAGCGGCACCACCGCCCCGGTGCTGGTGAACGGCGAACTGTTTGCCGAGCAGCTCCCGCTGCTGGAAGGCGGCGACGTGCGCTACTGGTTGTATCCGTCGCAGCTGAGGATGCTGGCGGCCAGCGGCAGCATCCGCTTGGGGAAAACCACACAGGTAACCGGGTATGACGTGCTGCTGGCAGCGCCGTCGGCCAATGGGGCGGTGGAGGTGCTGGCCATGGACTCGATTCTGGGCCAGCCGCAGGGCGCCCAGATCAGCAGCTCCGGCGCGGACATACGATTGCCATCGCCGTTCGCACCGGGCTACACCGCAGTGGCGGGCACCACCGTGATCGGGAATGCGTCCGCCGACGGCGTGACGGTGGATCCGCAGGCGCAGTTGCCACTGTTCGCATTTGGGCCCAATGCCCTGCTTGGCAGTGGAATACGCAGCGCCGCCAGCGCGCCAGACCGCTTCTATGCTGTGAGGGGTGACATTGTTGGCCTGCGCACCGGAAGCCAGTGGTCGTTGGCCAACCCTGCCGGTGCGCGGAGCCAGCTGAACTGGATCGATGTGGCATCGCCGGTCAGGGTCAAGGCTGGCGGAGATATCCTGGTATCGAGCATCGGCGCGATAAACAATTCGCCTGCCGATGTTACGGTCGTCCAGGCGGGACGTGACGTTGTACGCAGCACGGTGCGCGTGGCCGGGCCTGGCAACGTGGAGGTGAGTGCGGGCCGGCAGCTGCGTTTCGAGGATGAGGGCAGCGTGACCACCACCGGTGGCCTGATCCAGGGCGATACCCGCCCGGGCGCGAGCGTGTCGCTCACCGCAGGCAATCGGGACATCGATTTCGATGCACTGCGCGCACGCTATCTGCAGTCCGGTAGTCTGGCGGATCCGGCGCAGCCGCTGGCATCGCAGCCCGGAAAAGTCGTGAAGATCTACGACAAGGAGTTGAAGCAGTGGCTGCTGCAGCGGTTCGGCATGAGTGTCGAGGGGGCCGATGCATTGACTGCGTTCGATGCGCTTCCGAGCGAACAGCAGCGCATCTTCCTGCGCCAGGTCTATTACGCGGAACTGCGTGAGGGTGGGCGCGAGTACAACGACGCCGAGAGCCCTCGATTCGGCTCCTACCTGCGGGGACGCGAAGCCATCGCCACGCTGCTGCCCGACAGCAATGCCAATGGGGCGAGCCTTGTGCGCACGGGTGACATCGTGATGTATGGCGGTTCCGGCGTGCGCACGCAGGCTGGCGGCAACATCGAGCTGATGGCGCCCGGCGGGCAGATCGTGGTGGGTGTGCAGGGCGTCGTGCCCCCGTCGACAGCAGGTCTGGTAACCCAGGGGCAAGGCGATATCCGGTTGTTCAGCCAGGACAGCGTGCTGCTGGGCCTTTCGCGCGTGATGACCACCTTTGGCGGCGACATCCTGGCCTGGTCCGAGCAGGGTGACATCAATGCCGGGCGTGGTTCGCGCACCACGCTGGTGTATACCCCGCCGCGTCGTGTCTACGACACCTGGGGCAATGTGGTGCTGTCTCCGCAGGTGCCGGCCAGCGGCGCGGGCATCGCCACCTTGAACCCGATTGCCGAAGTGCCGCCGGGCGACGTCGACCTGATCGCGCCGCTGGGCACCATCGATGCGGGCGAGGCCGGCATCCGTGTCTCGGGCAACATCAATCTGGCCGCGCTACAGGTGCTCAACGCGGCCAACATCCAGGTGCAGGGCGAGAGCAAGGGCCTGCCGGTGCTGGCAACGGTCAACGTCAATGCGCTGGCATCGGCCAGTACGGCAGCGAACAGTGCCAGCCAGGCCGCACAGGACGTGATGCGCAAGAGTCAGGACGACGCACGGCGCAACCAGCCGTCGGTGATCAGCGTGCAGATCCTCGGTTTCGGCAGTGGCACCAGCAGCATCAACCCGCCGGCGCGTGGCAACACGGCCAACAGCGGCTATGACGCCAACAGTGCTTTCCAGTTCCCACAGGCCAGCCGCGACGAGGGCACGCAGCGCCGGTAGCCCTCTTGCAGCCGTGCCGACCAACGGTCGGCACCCACCTTAGATCCACGCCATGCGTGGATGCGATCGGGCCGGAAGAACGGACAGCATCGGGCCAGCCGCCACGGAACGGTGGCGGCCCCAGCCAGGACGGCACGGAGGGCAGGGAGCGGCCATCAGCGGTGAGGACCACCGACACGGCGCCGCCGGGTGCAGGAGCGCGCCCGGCGGCAGGCGCGACGCGCGAATGTGTCACGGTAGGTGCCGACCTTGGTCGGCAGTAGTTCCACGCCATGCGTGGATGCGTTGCGAGGAAGCACCCTAAAGCTCCAGCACCCGCCGATAACTCAACGGCCCACGCCCATCGCGCAGGCCCAACCGCAGCTCGAGTCCGGTGGCCGGCAACACTTCGCCGTCGCTGGGCAACATCGCCCACCCGGCACCCGGTTGCCACGCCCGCACATCGAAGCGCTGCACCTCACGCGCTACCACAATTCCCTTCGACAGATCCGGCGCGGGCAGTGGATACCGGTCGGTAGCGGCGCCACTGGCCCGCCATAGCGTCGCGCCCTGCCGCCACCAGCGCACCCGCTGCCAGTGCAGCCCATCACTGCCCACGCTGCGGGTGATCTCCAGCGCGAAGCTCCCATCGGGATGCCGTTCGCTCACCAGCGACGGCGGCAACAACCGCTGCGGACGGTCCGATGGCCGCACTGCACCATTCATCAACGCGTCGTCTGCACGCATCTCGATGTCGCGCTGGAACTGCTGCAGCACGCGCAGTGCCGTCGTGGTCTCGGCATCGGCCTGGCGCAGGCGCTGGTCGCTGCTGGCCACACTGTCAAGCGCCCGCCAGCAGATCAGCGCCAGTACGCCCATGATGGTGATCGCAATCATCACCTCGATGAGGGTGAAGCCGCGGACGGCGCGCCTCATTGCGCCGCCGTCCACGGCAACTGCATCCGCGCCAGCGACTGCCGGGGAGCATCCTCGGCAACCACACTCAGTTCCAGCTGAGGCTGGCCGTCGCCGCCCGTGTCCAGATGCTGAAGCACCAGGAAGCTGCCGCGCCCCTGCACACAGCGCTGCCGGGCATCCTGCGGTGCCTGTCCGCTCAGACGCAATTCCTGCCAGCGATCCTGCGCGCACAACAGTGCCAGGCGACGGTCACGCAGCCGTGACTGATCGTCGGTCGCCACTGCCACCGAGCGCATCACCGCCGCCAGTGCAATCGATACGATCGCCAATGCGATCAGCACTTCGATCAGGGTGAATCCGCGTGCCGCCTGCTTCATTGCACGACCTGCAACTGTCCGCTGCCATCATCACGAAGACGCAGTGTGCGACCCTCCAGCGACAATCCAAGCTCCCAGGCGATACCGATCCACTCCGGGCTCAGCTCAATGGGGCTGGCGGGCTGCACCGCAATGCTCGCCACCTGCCACTTCTGCGGTCGCAGCAGATCATCGCGTTCAACGGTCACCCAACCGCTGCCTTCGCGGCGGCTGAAACGATAGCCGGTGGCGTCGGCCTGCCAACGCAGGGGGCGGCCATCGATGCGCGCCTCATCGCGCGCCACCTGCAGGCGCTGCGCCAACCGCTCGGCTTCCTGTCGCAGCTGCCGGCCCGGGTCGAGCAGGCTGCCCAGGCCCAGCCCGATTCCGGCCGTGCAGATGCCGATGATCACCAGCACCACCATCAGTTCCAGCAGGGTGAAACCACGCGGCACGCGCTGCATCGACGTTGCCTCCTGTCCGGGTCGATGCCTGCCAGCGTAGGGCGGCATGATGAAACAAAAGCGTCAGCCACAGCTGCTAGCGTAGGTGGACACGACCGTGGCGATGGTGCGGAACATGGATGGCAGGCGCTGGGATCGCAATCGCATGTTGACCCTGCTGGCGGGGACCCTGCTGCTGGCGGTGGTGGCCTATTGGAGCGTCACCCTGTCTGCGGTGGCGCCCATCGCGGCTGCCAGCGAAGCACATGCAGAGCCGCCGGTACGTCCGATGTTCGACGCGATGGCCAGCCTGCCGCTGGTACGGCTGCTGTCCCCTGGGGCAGTGCAGACGGAGGTGGTGGTGCTCGGCGTGATGGCCGGTGAACACGCGCCGCTGGCGTTGCTGTCGGTGGATGGCCGACCCGCGGAGGCGTACGCACCAGGCCAACGCCTCGGACCCTGCACGGTACTGGCCAGCATCAGTGCCAGCGCAGTGGAACTGAACCAGGCCGGTCAATCGCGCAGCTTGCCGGTGCCTGAGTTGCCGCCGGTGCCGACCGAGGGCATCGTACCGGCTGACTTGTAGAGCCGAGCCTACGCTTGGCTGCTCCTGCGCGGCATCGCCGATGAATGCAAAGACAGCCGAGCATGGGCTCGGCTCTACAAAGGCGCTGGCTCAGCGCGCCGGGCGCTGTGGCACCAGGGAACGACCAAAGGCATCGCCCATGCGCTGTCGCGTGCCTTCCAGGTTGTACTGCATCAGCTGGTTGCCGGGCTGTTGCATCAGGCGTTCGGCCTCCGGAAGCGCCGGTGATTTCGCCGCTTTCGATGCCGGCGCAAGTTTGCGCTGCAGGCAGTCCCACGCCGGAATGCGCTCGCCATTGACCTGTACTTCGATGCAGGGCGCGGCGTCTTCCTGCTTCTTCGTCTCGTCAGCGCGCACCGGGGGCAACACCAGCAACAGCGCAAGGGTGAGGGCAGCGCGCAGGCCCGCCATCAACGATTCACGCATCTCGAATCTCCCGCAGCAATCGACGTTCTGCAATGAAGACGTGTGGCGAAGGCAGGGTCCGCCTGCGTGCGCTGCGGCGCTGTCAAAAGATGACAGTGCTGTCACAAAACTGTTGGCGGTTTTGACGCGACGTACACGTCCTGTTGGTAGACCCACGCGCCGCTCCATGGCCATTCCCTTCGATACGACGCGATGCCTTCGATGACTCCTGTTCCGTGCCGAGCCGTCCGCCTTCCCCTGCGCTTGCATCCCCTGGTGCTGGCCCTGGCCGCGATGCCGCTGCCGTTGTTCGCGCAGGAGGCAGCGCCTGCGCCCAGCGTGAACATCAATGAATACATCGTACGCGGCAATACCGTGCTCGATCCGCGCCAGATCGAGCGCGCGGTCGAGCCCTTCCTCGGCCCGGGAAAGACCCTGGCCGATGTCGAGAAGGCACGCGATGCCGTCAGTGCGCTATACCAGCAGGCGGGCTACCAGTCGGTCTACGTGGAGCTGCCCGAGCAGCAGGTCAGTGGTGGCGTGGTGCTGCTGAAGGTACAGCAGACACCGATCGGCCAACTGCGGGTCGTGGGAACGAAGCACGAATCGCCCGAGCGCATCCGCGAACGCGTGCCGGCGCTGGCGGAAGGCAAGGTGCCGGACTTCGACCAGGCCCAGAAAGAACTGACCGCGCTGAATGAGGGCGGGCGTCGCCAGGTGATGCCGCTGGTGCGCGAAGGCCAGGTGCCGGGCACGATGGATGTGGACCTGCAGGTCGAAGAAAAGTCGCCGTGGCGTGCCAGCGCGTCACTCAACAACGACCACAGCGCCGACACCGAGAAGCTGCGCCTGAGTGCATCGCTGGCCTACGACAACCTGTGGAAGCGCGGGCACAGCGCCAATATCGGCGTGTACCTGGCGCCGGAAGATACAAAGCAGGCCAAGGTGTTCTCGGCCTCGTACACGATGCCGTTCGAAGGCACGCCGTGGAGCCTGGAAGCGTCTGGCTACAAGTCCGACAGCCGCGTGCTGAACGCAGGTGGGCAGGGCGGCGCCGGCAGCGGTACCAATGTGATCGGCAATGGTCATTCCATCGGTGTCAAGTTGAATTACCGCCTGGCGGGCAGTAGCCAGTGGTGGCGCCAGCTCAGCCTCGGTGTGGATTTCAAGGACACCGAGGAAGACACCTGGATGGGCAAGGACAACCTGAAGACGCCGCTGAAGTACGCGCCAATCACGCTCGCCTTCGTCGGTGTGCGCCAGGGTGAGCAGGACCAGTTGAGCATCAACACACAGCTGGTTGCCGGCACCCGCCGCCTGTTCGGCTATGGCAGTGACGCGACCGCCTTCGGCCAGAAGCGCTACTGGGCCGATCCGAGTTTCGTCGCCTTCAAGGCCGACGTGGCCAACACCCACACGTTCGGCAATGACTGGCAATGGTATGCGCGCGGCTCGCTGCAGGTAACCGATGCGCCGCTGGTGTCGGCCGAGCAGTTCGCCGCCGGTGGCATGTACACCGTGCGCGGCTACCTGTCGGCCGAGGCGATCGGCGACTACGGCGGGCTGGCCAGCCTGGAGTGGCGGACCCCGGCGTGGTCGCTGTGGAGCGGTACCGATCTGCGTGTCTACAGCTTCGCCGACGCGGCCTATCTGCGCCTGCGCCAGCCGCTGCCCGAGCAGCGTGACAAGTACAACCTGGCCTCGGTCGGCCTGGGCGCGCAGCTGCGCCTCGGCGAACACCTGCAACTGCGCCTGGACTACGCCTGGCCTTATGCCGATGGCCCGGTCACGCGCAAGGACGACCCGCGCCTGCATTTCAACATCAGCACCAGTTACTGACCCTTCCCTTGAACATGCGTTCTCCGGAGACCCTTCGCATGGACCGTTTGCTTTCCCGAGTGTTGTTGCTGCTGGCCGCGCTGGTTGCGCTGCCGGTCGCTGCGGCCGATGCCAATTGGTGGCAGGCCGAATGGAAATACCGCAAGCCGATCACCGTCGACGCCGGCCCGCAGGGCGCGGGCCTGGCCGGTGACCCGGGTCGCACGCCGCTGCTGCTGCGCCTGCATACCGGCAACTTCGGTTTCGACGGCACCCAGGACGCGGGCAATGACCTGCGCTTCGTCTTGGGTGATGGCCGCACCGTGCTGGCCCACCAGATCGAACAGTTCGATCCCAAGCTGGGCCTGGCCCTGGTCTGGGTGGACGTACCGGCGGTCAGCGCCGCAGCACCGCAGACGATCTGGATGTACTACGGCAGCGAGAAGGCTCCGGCCAGCGGCAATGGCCAGCAGGTGTTCGACCCGGACTACACGCTGGTCTACCACTTTGCCGAGGCCAATGCGCCAGCACGCGACACCACCGCCTACGGCAACAATGCCGGTGCCGTTGTGCCGCCTGCCGAGGGTTCGGTGATCGGTCGCGGCGTGCAGTTGGGCGCAGGCCCGCTGCCGTTGCCGGCCAGCGCGTCGCTGGCGCAGGAGGCGGGTGCGCCGCTGACAATCTCGGCCTGGATCAAACCGGGCAGCAATAATGCGGCTCAAGCAATCTACGCTCGCCGTGATGGTGCTTCCGAGCTGGTGCTGGGCATCGAGAACCGCGTGCCGTTCGTCCAGCTCAATGGCCAGCGCAGCACGCCGGCGCAACCGATTCCGGAAGGGCAGTGGGCGCACGTTGCACTGACAGCAGAGAAGGGCACACTGCAGCTGTACCTCAATGGTCGCGTGGTCGCACAGCTGGGCGGCGAACTGCCGGTGCTGGGCACGGCGCCCGTGGTGGGTGCCGATGCTCCGGGCGCGACGCAGCCACTGGCCAACTTTGAAGGCGCGCTGGATGAGCTGCGCATCTCGCGGGTGGCGCGTCCGGCAGCGCTGTTGCTGGCCGATGCCACTGCACAGGGCGCCGATTCGCGTCTGATCAGCTACGGCGCCGACGAGCAGTCGGCGGGCCAGAGCCACTTCGCCTTCATCCTCAAGGCGATGCCGTTCGACGCCTGGGTGGTGGTGGCCACCCTCGGCCTGATGATGCTGCTGTCGTGGGCGATCATGATCGCCAAGGGTCGCCACTTCGGCCGCACCAGCAAGGCCAATGCGGTGTTCACCGAGAGTTTCGGCAAGCTGTCGGGCGTGCCGCTGCGCACGCTGTCCGACATGGACCGCCAGGGCAAGGCGCCGACCGCGATGCATGACGGTTCGCTGTGGCGCATCTATCAGGTGGCCATCGATGAAATGCAGCAGCGCCACCAGCGTGACGGCAACAGTGGCTACCTCAGTGGTGCCACCATCGCCGCCATCCGCGCCTCGATGGATGCGGTGATGGTGCGCGAGCAGGAGGCGATGGCGCGGCGCATGAACTGGCTGTCGACCACGATTGAGGGGGCGCCGTATGTGGGCCTGTTCGGTACCGTGATCGGCATCATGCTGGTGTTCGTGGTGGCGGCGATGGCCGGCGCGGTGGACATCAACTCGGTGGCGCCAGGCATGGCCGCGGCGCTGCTGTGTACGGCGGCCGGCCTCGGTGTCGCGATCCCGGCGCTGTTCGGCTACAACTACCTGGGCGCACGCGCCGAGGCGATCGGCGCCGACATGGCGGTCTTCATCGACGAGTTCGCCGCGCGCCTGGCCGAAGAGCAGGACGGGCGCGGCCCGGCCGCGGTCCAGGGCTGAGGGGCGCGCCATGGGCCAGAAGGCGAAGTTCGGCATCAAGAAGCGCGAGAAGGGCATCAACGTGACGCCTTTCGTCGACGTGCTGCTGGTGGTGCTGGTGATCTTCATCCTGACCAGCAACGCCTCCATCCCCGGCATCGAGGTCAATCTGCCGAAGGCCAGCAACAGCGTCGCGCTGGAGAAGCCGAAGACCAAGGCGATCACCATCGACCCCAGCGGCCAGGTGTTCCTGGATGCCTACCCGGTGACGATGGCCGAGCTGGAAGACCGCCTGCGCACCGAACGTGCGACCACGCCGGATTTCCCGGTGATCGTGCGCGGTGATGCGCAGGTGCAGTACGCCCGTGTGGTCGAGGTGCTGGACCTGCTGCGGCGGCTGGAGCTGGCCCAGGTCGGCCTGGTCACCGGCAAGGCGCAGGGCTGAGGCATGACGGCCCATCAACCCCCTCGGCCGGAACCCGGCATGCGCGGTCGCCAGTTGCTGGTGACCGTCGCGCTGGTGCTGGCCGCGTTGCTGGTGCTCGGCATTGCCGTGTGGTGGATGCTGTTCAAGGACACCGCCAGCACCCGCAGGCCGGTGGTGCAGCCGCCGATGCTGGCGTTGCCGCCACCACCTCCGCCGCCACCACCGCCGCCGGAAAAGCCACCGGAGCCGGAGACGCCGCCGGAAGAAACGATGCCCGAACCGGAGCCGCTGGATCAGCCGACGCCGGCCGAAGAGCCGACGCCGACGCCGGACAATGCAGACCCGGTAACGATGAATGCCGATGCGCAGGCCGGTGGTGACAACTTCGGCATCCAGTCCGGCAGCGGCGGCGGCTCATCCGGCGTCGGCCGTGGTGGCGCCGGCAATGCGACGTATGGGCGCTACCTCGGCTACCTGATGCAGCAGGCGATCTCGCGCGACGACAAGGTCAAGCGCCTGGCCTTCCAGCTGCAGGTGAACGTCTGGCTGGCCACGGATGGCCGCCTGGAAAAGGTCGAGCTGGTGCGCGGCAGTGGCAACGAGGAGGCCGACGCTGCCGTGCTCGATGCGCTGCGACGCATCGGAAAGGTTGACCAGGCACCGCCACCGTCGCTCGATTTCCCCGCCCGCGTGCTGATCCAGGGCCGCCGTCCCGGCGCCTGATTCCCGACTTCCGTGATTTCCCTTCTTTGGATGAGAACCGTGATGAACGACCACGACCGCGCACGAACCGATTCCCGCCGCCCGCGGCCGGCCCGACGGGCGCTGCTGTGCTGCGCCGTGCTGCTCAGCCTGGCTGCCCCGACCGGTGCGATGGCCGCTGAAACCACCATGGTCAAGCTGATCAAGGGCCTGATCGCCAGCGGCGCGCTGAAGCCGGAAGATGGACAGGCACTTCTGGTGCAGGCCGAGGCTGAAGCAGCGGCCGAATCGCGCATCGCGACCACTGCACCTTCGGCCGCCAGCGGCGGCGTGGCTCTGGAAGCCGGCGACGTGCGCGTGCCGTACGTGCCGCAGAGCGTGCGCGATGGCATTCGTGACGAAGTGCGCCAGGACGTGATGGCGCAGGCCAAGTCCGAAGGCTGGGCTGCACCGAACGAAGTGGCCGAATGGACCAAGCGCATCAATGTCACCGGGGACATGCGCGTGCGCAGCGAGTCGCGCTTCTATTCCGAGCGCAACAGCGACATCGTGAGCAATTGGGCGTCGATCAATTCCGGCAACGGCTTCGACACCAATACCAACACCAATCTGCAGTTGCCGCCCTTGCTGAACACCCGCCAGGACCGTCGCAACCTGTGGCGCATCCGTGCCCGCCTTGGCATCGAGGCAACCATCGGCCAGCACACCACGGCCGGCGTACGCCTAGCCAGCGGCAGCAGCAATGGCCCGGTGTCGACCACCGAGCAGCTGGGCGGTGGCCTGAGCAAGAAGGACGTGTGGCTGGACCAGGCCTGGCTGGCCTACAGCCCGGCCGACTGGGTGACAGTGCGTGGTGGCCGCTTCGGCAATCCCTTCTGGACCAGCGACACGCTGTTCTCCAACGACCTCAACTTCGATGGCCTGGCCGCGAACCTGAAGTACGACTTCAACGGGGGGGACGTCGACCTGTTCGGCAACCTCGCGGTGGTGCCGCTGGAGTACACCTCCGACAGCTCGCCCAGCCAGAGCCGGGTCAAGGCCCCGAACGAGAACAAGTGGCTGTCCGGTGCGCAGATGGGTGTGAACTGGCGCTTCAATGACCAGAATTCGTTGCGCGCTGCATTAGGCTACTACGACTTCAAGAACATCAGCGGCCGCCTGTCCTCGCCGTGCGCGCTGTACGCAGGCGCGGTCGGCTGTGACACCGACTGGTCGCGCCCGGCCTTCATGCAGAAGGGCAACACCCTGATGCTGATCCGCGACATCGCGCGCAATCCGCTGGACCCGGCCAACACGCCGACCCCGCAGTATGTCGGCCTGGCCTCGGCCTTCCGCCTGGCTACCTTGAACCTGCGCTGGGACACGCAGCTGGCCCAGGGCATCGCTCTGCGCCTGGATGGCGACTACATCCGCAACCTGGCCTACGACAAGCAGGCCATGTTCAGCCGCGCCAACAACGGCATCGTCAACAACTACGGTGCCGGTGGCACCGCCAGCATCGATACCTTCCGCAGCGGCGACACGGCCTGGATGGTGCAGGCCACCTTCGGCGCCACTGACCTGAAGGAGAAGGGCCAGTGGCAGGCGCTGCTGGGCTACAAGCACATCGAGGCCGATGCGCTGCCGGACGCTTACAACGACCCGAACTTCCACCTCGGCGGCACCAACGCCCGTGGTTACTACGTGGGCGGCGCCTACGCGCTGGACGCGCGCAGCTGGATCAGTGGCAAGTGGATGGCGGCCAAGGAAGTATCCGGTGCGCCGCTGTCGATCGATGTGTTCCAGCTGGAGTTCAACACCGGGTTCTGAGCGGCGGGCGTGATGCGGATCACGTCGTGCGTGGCGGGGGTGCAGCGATGCGCACGTCTAAGGAAAGGAGACCACGCGTTGCACATAAGGAGAAGTGGATGAGCCGTCGCAAGCTGTTCGAGAGTCCCGAACCGTCCAGTCAGTCGCTGGGCATCGGGCCGGCCTACGTCTCGGTGGAGGGGCTGCGCCAGCACCTGGCGGAGTTCCTGCTGTATGCGGGACGGCCGGTGGTGATCATGCGTGGGCGCAGCGAAGTGGGGTATTTCCTGCCGGCGCGCTTCTGGCGCCAGCGTGACGATGATCCGCTGGCAGCGGCTGCCGCCGACCAGCTGCTGGACGCGGCCGGTTTCCAGGCCGAGGACATCCAGCAGGTGGAGCAGGAGTTCAACGCGATGCGCCAGCGCACCGTGTTGCATTCACGGCGCTGAGCGGAATGTAGAGCCGAGCCCACGCTCGGCTGCATGCTGCGGAGCGGAGCATGGGCTCGGCTCTACAGTAGATCCACGCCATGCGTGGACGGGGTTACGCGGCGGCCCCGCGTTCACTGGTGATGCGCGCACCCTCGCGCATCACCAGCGTAACCGGGGTCTTCTCCACGACTTCCAGCAACCGATGCCACTGTGCATCGCTCAGCTCGGCGCTGGCATGCAGCACGCGGTGCACATGGAAGCGTCCATCCTCGTCACGGTCCGAGCGCAGCTCGGCATGGAACTCGCCCAGCTCCCAGCCCTTGCGCTGCGCGTACATGCGCAGGGTGATGGCAGTACATGCCGCCAGCGAGGCCAGATACAGATCGAACGGCGCGAAACCCTTGCCCTGACCGCCCAGCGAGGCAGGCTCGTCCGCATCCACCTCGAATGTGCCGTTGCTGATGTGGTGCAGGTAGTTGTCGGCGCTCGAAACAATGCGTGCGTAGGCCATCGGGATCTCCTGTTGTCTGTAGGGCCGAGTCATGTTCGGCCAATCCCACCGTAGCGTCGAGCCATGCTCGACTGATTCCGAAGGCGGCGCCAGTCAGAACCGGCGCCGTCACGACGATCGTACGAGAACGGGATGCCGCAGCCTTGCAGGCCAGTACACGCGTTGATCGATTACCTGGTCGAGCGTTTCGATGCGTTGGACGAGCCGTAGCCTCCCATCCGCGCGTGGCGTGGATCCACTGTAGAGCCGAGCCGATGCTCGGCTGCCTTTGGCGCAGGCACAGCCGAGCATGGGCTTGGCTCTACAAGGCGTGGCTTGCCGCCTGCGGCTGCGCAGCCCACAATCCACGTCCGGACCGTCGCCATCACGCCCATCATTCCCCGGTCCGGCCTTGGCACCTATGTCTCCCAATGCCCTGGCGCTGGTCGAGCTGCTGATCCGCGAGCGCCGTGCGTTGTCCCGCTTCATCGCGCGCTACCTCGACCCAGCCAGTACCGAGGACACCCTGCAGAACCTGTACCTGAAGGCCAGCAGCGTACCCGGCGATCCCCCCATCCTCGAGCCGCGCGGGTATCTGTACCGGATGGCCTACCACCACGCGCTCAACCGCAGCCAGGCTGACGCCCGCGAGCGGCGCGCGATGGCCGAGTACGCCGTCGACATGGCCGATGCACGCCATGATGGCGAGGCCCAGGCGCTGGACCAGGCGCAGCTGCGCGAGATCACCCAGACCATCCTTGCCTTGCCAGCGCAGGTACGCGAGTGCTTCGTGCTCAACCGTTACCTGGGCCTGAGCGAGCGCGAGATCGCCGCGCGCCTCGGCATTTCCAAGAGCGTGGTGGGCAAATACGTACTGCGCGCGGCATTGCTGATCCAGCAGCACCAGCAGGGAACACGCCGATGAGGCGCGATTGCCGTGGGCAGATCGCGCCCGCCGTTGTCACAACAGGAAAGCGCACCCGTTCGCGGTGCGGCAGGCCACAACCATGACCACGTCCGAACCCTCGCCGCGTCAGGCCAGGCAGGCGTTGCGCTGGGTGATACGGTGCAGTGCGGGTCCGCTGCCGGATCGCCAGCAACGAACCCTGCAGCGCTGGCTGCAGTCCGATCCGCGCCATGCGCTGGCATGGCGCCGGCAACACGCCTTCTGGCAAGGGTTGGATGGCGCTGGGCCCGACGTACTGGCCGCGTTGCCCGGGTTGACGGCTGATCGCGAAGGGCTGCGTCCGCTCGCGCCGCGCCGCCGGCTGCCATGGCTGCTGGCCAGCGCTGCGGCGGTGGTGCTGATGGTTGCCGCTGCGCCACACGCGCTGCTGCTGGCACGCAGTGACCTGCGCAGCAGCGATGCACCGCGCGTGGTGCAGCTGGAGGACGGCAGCACCGCTGTACTCGACGCCGGCGCCGCACTGGCGATTGAATTCAATGGCCAGCAGCGCCGCCTTCGCCTGCTGCGCGGCCAGGCCTGGTTCCAGGTGGCGCACGAGGCGCGCCCGTTCCAGGTGGAGGCGGCGGGCGGGCTGGTCCGTGATATCGGCACTGCCTTCAGCGTGTCGAGGCTGGACACCACGGTCACCACCCGGGTCAGCGAAGGCGCGGTCGATGTGCGTCCGGGCGATGGCAGCGTGCAGCGCCTGCATGCCGGGCAGGCGCGCACGTTCCGCGACGGTCGCTGGCTGCAGCCGGTGCAGCTGGAGGATCCCGAGGCCATGGCGCCGTGGCGGCGTGGCGAGGTGGTGATCGACGATCAACCGGCCGCGCAGGCCATCGCCGATCTGGCGCGCTACCGTCGTGCCCCGGTGTGGGTGCTGGGCGGGCAGGGCGCACGCGTGCGGGTGAGTGGCCTGTTCCACCTGCAGCAACCGGAGACCGCCATCGATGCGGTTGCCGCGCAGGCGGGACTGCGCGTGCAGCGCCTGCCGGGCGGGGCCATGGTGCTGTGGTGATACGGCCCTGGCGCATGGACGAACCGGCCGCACGAAAAAAACATGAAAAAACCGTGGGCAGCCACTGTGCCCTGCTGTCTATAGAGGTATAGCCAGAGCGAAACACCGTTTTTCCTCAAGCCAGACACACCACCGGCACCGGATGTGCCCGTGGTCCCGCCCCGCTTGAGGAGTTCCTGTCCATGCCGTCCACGGCATCCGCCTGTCATCGTCGCGCCACCGTCCTGGCCCTGTCCATCTCCACCGCACTGCTGCCGCTGGCCTGGGTGCCGGTCGTGCACGCGCAACCGGCGATCGTCGCACCGGTGCGCCAGTACGCCATTCCGGAGCAACCACTGGCCGACGCGGTGCGTGCCTTTGGCCGCCAGGCTGATGTGCAGGTGGTGTTCCGCAGCGACATTGTGGAGGGCCGCCGCTCCAGTGCGGTGAGTGGCGAGTACAGCCAGATGCAGGCCCTGCAGCAGCTGCTGCGGGGCAGCGGCGTGCGCGCGCAGCGCGGCATGGACGGCACCTGGAGCCTGCGGGCCGCAGCGGAGGCGGGTGAGGGGGAAGGGGTACGGGTGACCGAGACACTGGACGTGGCCGGTCGCCTGCAGTCGGAAGGGGGAGAGGCCCGTGATCGGCGCGGCTACGATGATGTGTTCGCGCTGGACCTGACCACGGCGTATTCGGGGCGCGACCGGGTAGAGCGTTACCGCGGCTCCAACCCGGCCGATGTGGTCAAGGATCTGGTCGGCGTGTTCAGTGGCGATGCGCGCAACAGCGGCGCGCTGGACATCAACATCCGTGGCATCCAGGGGCCGGGGCGGGTGCCGGTCAGCATCGACGGTGGCGAACAGGCGCTTACGGTCTGGCGCGGCTACAACGGCGTCAGCAACCGCAACTACATCGATCCCAACCTGATTGGTGGCATCCAGGTCATCAAGGGGCCAGGGCTGGTGCGCGATGTGCACAGCGGGATCGGTGGCGCGCTGGTGATCAAGACCATCGATGTCGATGACATCGTTGCGGCCGGCGAGCGCTTCGGCGGGGAGCTGAAGATCGAAGGCAGCAGCAATGCCGTGGCGCCGCGCCTGCCACGCCTGCACACCGGCGAGGACTACCGCATCGTGCCGGGATTCCCGCAGGGCTCGCCGAACTCGCCCTATGACGACCGCACCCTGGTGGTGCCGGTGAAGTCGCGCAGCGGCAACAACCCCTTCAACGGCGAAGACCAGGCCTGGCGCCTGGCACTGGGCTACCGCGGCGATACCGTCGACCTGATGGCGGCCTACGCCTGGCGCAAGCGTGGCAACTACTTCTCCGGCAGCAAGGGAAGTGGCTACTACGACCAGGATCCGCGCGAGCAGTTCGAGTACCAGGGCATCGATTACATCACCACGCTGGCACGCTACTTCAAGCCCGGCGATGAAGTGCCCAATACCTCCAGCGAACAGGAGTCGTGGCTGGTCAAGGGTGGCTGGCAGATCAACGACGACCAGCAGCTGAAGGCCACCTGGCGGCGCACGCTGTCGCACTACGGCGAGATCATGCCCTCGCGCATCCTGTCCGCGCCGGATTACGGGCGCATCCAATGGCCGCTCAGCCGCGTCGCCTCCGATGCCTGGAACCTGGAGTACCGCTTCCAGCCAGCCGACAGCCGTTGGCTGGACCTGTATGCCAATCTATGGCGCACCGAGACGGACAGCGACACCTACACCGCAGGCGGCTTTCCGAACTTCGCGCCAGGCAACCCGGCGTGGAACCCGGACGCCAGCCCGATCCTGCGCAACACCGCGTTGGCCAATGCGCGCAACGACCGCACCGGCCTGACCCTGAGCAACCGCTTCGCGCTGCATTCCACCCTCGACCTGACCGTGGGTGGCAACTGGCAATACGAAAAGCTCGGCTCGCGTGACCCGTACTTCGGTCCCTCCGATGGCTGGCGCATGTACCCGCGCGCCGGCCGCCGCCAGGAAGGCGAGGGCTATCTGAACCTGGAATGGCGCCCGGTCGATTTCCTCACCCTCAATGCCGGCGTGCGCTACAGCCGGTACTGGGCGTTCGACGACTTTCTGCAGGCGCATCCGGAGCTGCTGACCAAGGGCGTGGGCAGCAGGGAGGCGACCTACCGGACCAACGAGCTGCCCGAGCGGCCGGCCAGTCTGCAGGCGGAGATCGACGCGCTCGAGGCCGAACGTGAGTTCTGGGAGAGTATCGGCATGGGTTCGGTGATCGACGATGCATTGCATGGCCTGCTGGCGTACTACGAGACGCCGCAGGCGGTGGAACACCGCATCGCCTGGCAGCCTGATGCCAGCGGCAACTACAGCCGTGCCACCAACCCCTGCCTCAATGGCCATGTGGCGGCGATTCCCGGTGCGCTGCCGCTCTACGCGGGCAGCGACCTGGTCTGCAGCATCGGCAGCACTCTGCAGTCGCGACCGGTGGATGGACGCAATGAACGCCGTCGTGACCATGCCTGGCTTCCCAGTTTCTCGGCCACGGTGAACCTTTCGCCGGCCGCACGCGTCTACCTGCGCTACAGCGAGGCGGCGCGCTTCCCGAGCATGTTCGAAAGCACCATCGCCTTCTCCAGCAGCCTCAACCCGCTGTATGCGCTCAAGCCGGAACACGCCTACAACTACGAACTGGGCTACGTGCACAACCTTTCCGGCCTGTTCGGCAACACCGCCGATGCCGACGTCAAGCTGGCCTATTACGTGCACAAGACCCGCAACGTGATCGAGCGTGATGCGTATTTCATGTTCGACAACATCGACAAGCAGACCATTCGCGGCATCGAGCTGCAGGCGCGCTTCGACAACCGGCGCTTCTTCACCGACCTGGGCATCACCCGCACGCTGGAAAACGAGGTGTGCGACGAAAGTACGGCCGTGCTGCTGGACGCCAATCGTGGCCTGGTCCCGAACTGCGTGCAGGACGGCTTCGTCAGTGGCTACCTGCTGACCCAAGCGATTCCGAAGCTGTCGGTGAACCTGTCGCTGGGCACGCGCCTGTTCGATGAGCAGTTGGAACTGGGGAGCCGCATCGTCCACTACCAGCGCCACGAGAACCCCGATCTGCAGGCGTACCGCGACCGGCTGCTGGCCGGCGGCAGCAGCCTGCTGTGGCAGAACGTGCCGTTCACCTGGGGCAACATCACCACCGTCGACGCCTATGCGCGCTGGCGCTTCAACCAGCACGCCAGCGTCGAGCTGGTCGGCAGCAACCTCGGCAACCGCTACTACGTCGACCCGGCCACGCGCTCCACGCTTCCGGCGCCGGGCCGCACGATCAAGCTCGGCGTCACCGCGCGCTTCTGATGTATCCGTTTCACGTGTTGTACCCGTAGTTCCCTCAACCCAAGGAGCAATACCATGAAGATGATTTCCCGTTCGGTTCTCGCCGTTGCGGCAACCTTCGCCCTGGCCGGTTCCGCGCAGGCAGCCGATATCGTCGGCGCAGCCAGCCCGGTGACCGATGCCGAGCTGTACGTCGCCGTCGGTGAATCGCAGGTCAACGGCGGCCCGCACCAGGCTGGCAAGGCCGGCATCGGCGTCGGCACCGTCTCCGGCGCCCGCCGTGTCGACTTCCAGGGCCTGTCAGCGTACTCGGTGCCGACCACGGTCAACGGCACCACCGTGCGCACCGTGGCCATGCCGATCACCGGCGCGCCGGGCAGCCACTCGGGCATGGGCCACTTCAACTTCGTCAAGGTCGGCAGCGGCGATGTGTGGTTCGGCGAGTGGTCCAAGGATGGCGCCGCCGGTGGTTTCAACAACCGGCAGGTCTACTTCGTCGGTGATCGCGCCGGCACCACGCTGCCGGCCGGTGTGGCCACCTACAGCGTGGCGGGCCTGAACAAGTTCAACGGCAGCAACCTGCTGTCGGGCACCTTCCGCGCCAACTTCGGGAACGGCACGCTGCTCGGTGGCCTGACCGGTGGTGGCCTGGCAATCAACGTCAACGCCAACATCAGCAGCGCCAACGCCTCGTTCGCGGGCACCGCCACCGCCAACGGCAGCGTTGCCGGCACCACCCAGGGCCAGTTCTTCGGCGCCAACGCGGCCACCCTGGCCGGTATTGCCACCTTCAGCGGCAACAGCCAGTACGACACCGCCTTCGGCGGCAGCAAGAACTGATCGCCGCGCCCCTGACGGGGCAGGGCAGGGACAAGCCGCGATCCGCCAGTCCCTGCTTCGGCCCGTTGCACGCCCCACCACGGATCGACCATGCGCCACCCCATCTTCCTACTCGTTCTGCTGCTGGCCGCCGCCGATGTGCGCGCCCAGCAGGACGATCTGCGCCGTGTGCTGGAACAGGGCAGCGAACTACGCCACCAGCGGCAGGACCAGCAACGCCTGCAGCAGGCCGAATCGCAACGGCCGACCATCACCATCGACGGTCAGACCCTGCGCGTGGAGCGCACCGTCGATGACCTCGGCCAGGCCTTGTACCTGTCGTTGCAGCACCAGCAATGGCAGGCCGCCGCCGCGTTCCTGGACGAATACATCGAGCTTTCCGGCCATGATCCACTGCTGCGCCACTATGCGCAGGGCGCGCTGGCCCGGGTGGCCGGCGATCATCATCGTGCGGCCCGTGAATACGAAGCGCTGTTGACCGCGCAGCCGGATTTTCTGCCAGCGCGACTGGAACTGGCGCGTGTCTTTGCCGAAGACCAGCGCGACCGCGAGGCCACGGGGCTGTTTCGCGCGATCGCCTCTGGCATCGATGGCGACGACCCTGCCACGGCCGGCGTGCGTGCGCGCGTCGACGGCTATCTGGCGGCGCTGCAGGCACGGCAACGCTGGAAGGGAGCGGTCGCGGCCGGGCCCGCCTGGAGCGACAACATCAACCGCAGTTCGGCCAGTCGCACCTGCCTGTTCGGCGTGGGCGACGCCTGCATCATCCAACGGAAACTGCCCGACGCCCAGCGCGCGGGGGGCCTCGACTACGACGCCAGCCTGGAACGGCGCTGGGTGCTGCGCGGGCATCATGGACTGTACGTACGCGGTCTCGCCTTCGGTCAGGCATGGCGCGGGCACAGTGCGTACAACGAGCTCAATGCCAACGTGCAGGCGGGTTACAGCTGGCGTAGTGCACGGCAGACCGTGATGCTCGCCCCCAGCTATGACTACCAGGGCCTGGGCAACCATGCGCTGCAGGGCGGCAGTGGCGTGCACGCAGAATGGCAGTACACCCTGGATGCACGCAGCCTGCTCAAGCTGGAGGCTGACTGGAAGCGCCAGCGCTATCGCCAGCACGGCCTGGCCAGCAACTACGATGGCGAGCTGGCGGCGGTGTATGCCACCTGGTTCCGCGCGCTCAATCCACGCTGGACGGTCTTCGCCGGGTTGGATGTGACCGACAGCAACGCTGCCGACCCGGCCAACGGCTACTGCCAACGCGGTCTTCGGCTGGGCGTGGCACGCCAGTGGAGCGGCACCACCGCCACCGTGTTCGCCTCGTTGCGCGAGCGCGACTATGACGCGTGGAGCCCGCTGCTGGAAGCGCGTCGCCAGGACAGCGAGCAGAACCTGATCGCTATCGTCCGCAGCGAGCGCCTGGCCGTGGCCGGGCTGGTACCCAGCCTGAGCCTGCGCTACGCGCGCATCGACAGCAACGTTGGCTGGCTGTACAGCCACGACCGCAGCCTGCTCAGCCTGAAGTGGGAACGGGCCTTCTGAACGCGCCGTTGCAACGCGGCGGTGAACGTGCCGTGGTCGCGATCTTCATCCATCATCACGCGCTCTTGTAGCCCGGTTCGCGCATCCTGCGGGCGTTGCGGCAGAGGTGGGCCGCGTGTATCGAGGAGCGCCGGTCGTGCTGGAAGCGGGCAACAAACCAGAGGGCCTGAAAGGGCTGCGCGTACTGGTGGCGGAGGATGAATTCGCCATCGCGATGTTCCTGGTCGACTATCTGGAGCTTGAAGGCGCACAGGTGGTGGGGCCTGCCGGTGACCTGCAGGCGCTGGGGCAGCTGGTCGATACCCATCCCATCGATGTGGCATTGCTGGACATCAACCTGGGCGGTGAGCAGGTCTATCCGCTGGCCGATCGGCTGGCCGAGGCGGGTACGCCCTTCCTGCTGACCTCCGGTTACGACGACAACCTGCCCAGCCGCTTCGCCAGCGCGCCGCGCTGTACCAAGCCCTATCACATCAAAACCCTGGTGCAGCAGCTGGCCGGGCTGGTGGCGGCGCCGCAGGTCGCTGCGGGCATCGCCTGATTGCGCGGCATGTCGCGCCGTCCTGAAGGCATCCAGGCCGCCAAGCTGCGTGGCCAGATGCCACCTGCACCGCAGCTGCATGTGCGCCACGATGGCATGGCCGCGCGCATCGCCCGCCACGACTGGTCATCCACGCCGTTGGGTGCCTGCGAGCAGTGGCCGCCCCACCTGCGCGCCACCGTCGACCTGATGCTGGCCCATGGTTTCCCGATGATCGTGCTGTGGGGTGAGCAGCTGGTGCAGCTCTACAACGATGGCTATGCCGAGATTCTGGCCGACAAGCATCCCGGCGGGCTCGGCCAGCCGACCCGCGAGTGCTGGCCCGAGGTCTGGCATATCAATGGACCGATCTACCAGCGCGTCTGGCAGGGCGAAACCATCACCTACGAGGACAAACTCTATCCCCTGGCGCGCCGCGGGCGGTTGGAGGATGTCTGGTTCACCATTACCTACAGCCCGATCCGTGGCGAGGAAGGGCGCATCAAAGGCGTGCTCGTGACCATGTTCGAGACCACAGCGGCGCATGTGGCCCAATCGGCACGCGAGCGCGAAGAGCAGAAGCGGCGGGAGGCGGACCGGCGCCTGGCATTGGCCTTCAAGGTGCTGCCGGTGGGCGTCTGCATTGTCGACACCGAAGGGCGCCTGCAGCTGTCCAACGACCAGATGCGTGCCTATCTGCCCAGCGGCAAGGTGCCCTCCACGGATGAGGTGAACCTGCATCGCTGGCGTGGCTGGCATGCGGACGGCAGCGCCATCGGGCCGGAGGATTTCGCCATCGCCCGTGCGATGCGCGGCGAGACCGTGGTGCCGGGGCTGGAGTTCCAGTATCTGCATGACGATGGGCGCGCGCGCTGGACCCGGGTCGCGGCCGCGCCCCTGCGCGATGGCGACGGTGAGGTCAGCGGCGTATTTGCCATCGCCGTGGACATCGACGATCTCAAGCGTGCCACCGAGCGCCAGTCTGTATTGCTGGCCGAACTGCAGCACCGGGTGCGCAACATCATGTCGACCATCCATGCCATTGCCTGGCGGACCCGCGAGTCGGTCAGCAGCGTGGATGAATACGCTGAACGGTTGTGCGGGCGACTGATGTCGCTGGCACGCACGCAGAGCCTGCTGACCCGTGGCGCCAATGCCGGGGTCTGCCTGCGTGGCATGATCGATGAGGAGATCGCGGCGCTGAGGCCGGCAGCGGCCGCCTACCGCCTGCAGGGCGAGGACGTGTTGCTGCCGCCGAAGGCGGCCGAAGTGCTGTCCCTGGCGATCCACGAATTGGCGACCAACGCCCTGCGGCATGGCGCACTGAGCCATGAGGATGGCCGGATCGAGGTGACCTGGCACCTGCATGTGCAGGGCGGGCAGCCGTGGCTGGGGCTGCACTGGTGTGAACGCCATGCCGCTGTGGAAGACTGGGAGCTGCCCCGGCAGCGTGGGCTTGGCCGGGCGCTGATCGAGCAGCGCGTGCCCTATGAACTGGCCGGCAGCGGTGAACTGCGCTTCGACCCGCAGGGACTGGATGCCTGGATCCGCTTCCCGCTGCGCGAGCGTGACAGCCTGCTGCAGACCGATGCGCCGTGCGCTGCGGCGGACGGCTCCGGCAGGTAAAGGTTCATTTATATCCAATTTGACCAAATTGGGTATAGTGGCCATTATCCACCCTGCCCGGAGCCGTGCCATGACCCTGCCGCTGGATCTGCCTGGCCTCGAAAAGGCCCCCGCGTCGTCGGTGAAGACCCGCGGCTGGCCGAGCCTGATGCGCACCGTGCGCGAGAAGCAGGCGCTGGTCATCACCAACCACAATCACCCCGAAGCGGTGATCGTGGACATCCGCACCTATCAGGAGCTGCTGGCCAAAGCTGCCGGCAGTGATGCCGGTGAGCGCAGCGAAGAGTTGCTGCGCCTGCGCGGTGAATTCGACCAGACCCTGGCCAGCCTGCAGCGCGGGGAGGGGCTGGGCAAGGTGCTGGGCCAGCCGATCCGCCGCGGTCGCAGGGTCACCCTCGGCCGTCCCCTCTGACCGATGGGAAGGATCCTGGTGCTTGCCGGCGTCAACGGCGCCGGCAAGAGTTCGCTGCTCGGCACCTGGCTGGAAGCCGAAGGGCTGAGCTGGTTCAATCCTGATTCCTTCACCCGTCGCCTGGTGGAGGCTGGCTGGCCGATGCCCGATGCCAATGCCGAGGCGTGGCAGGAAGGCACCCGCCGCCTGCGCCAAGCCATGGCCGAGGGCACCGACTTCGCCTTCGAGACCACACTGGGAGGCAACACCATTCCGCGCCTGCTGCGCGAGGCCTGCGCCCAGCACCAGGTGGCGATCTGGTTCTGCGGGCTGGCATCGGTGGAACTGCACATTGCCCGCGTTGCAGCGCGGGTGGCGGCGGGCGGGCATGACATTCCGGTGGAGAAGATCCATGCCCGTTTCGACTCGGCGCGCGAGAACCTGCTGGACCTGCTGCCGCACCTGGCCGAACTGCATGTCTACGACAACAGCGCCCCGGCCGATGCCGAGGGCTGTGTCGAACCGCTTCCGGTGCTGGCGATGGCCAATGGCCAGCTGCAGTACCCGGTCTCGGTGGCCGAACTGCTGCACACCCCGGACTGGGCCAAGCCCATCGTGATGCGCGCGATGGAGTTGAACACCTCCCGGTAGATCCACGCCATGCGTGGATGGCGTATCGCCGCTCCCTTGCAGCGCCGAGCCCATGCTCGGCTGAGCACCCCCAAGAGCAGCCGAGCGTGGGCTCGGCTCTACAGGGCCGGCTTCACCTGCTCGGGCTCCGCACCCTCCGGCAACGGCGGCAACGCCGGGTCCACCGTCACGGGCACATCGCTCTTCAACAACGCCGCTGCTTCCTTCTCGCTGCCCACCGCCGGCGGTGAGCCGCGCAGCGGCAGGCCGGCGGTTTCCTTCACGAACAGCATGGTCACCAGCCCGATCACCGCCGCGCCCATCAGGTAGTACGCCGGCACCAGCGGGTCGCCGGTGCGCTCCACCAGCCACGCGGTCACCAGCGGCGTGGTGCCGCCAAACAGCGACACCGACACATTGAACGCGATCGACAACGCGCTGTAGCGCACCGGCGTATAGAACAGCGCCGGCAGCGTGGACGGCATCGAGCTGGTGAAGCACACCAGCGCCAGGCCCAGCAACATCAGGCCCAGGAAGATCAGCCAATCGTTGCCGCTGCCCACCAGCAGCAGACAGGGCACGGCCAGCACCAGCAGCGCGATGCACGCGCCGATGATCATCGGCCGACGGCCGAGCCGGTCACTGAACAACCCGCCGACGATGTTCAACGGCATCATCACCAGCATCACGATGATGATCAGCAGCAGCCCCTTGCTCTCGGCATAGCCCATGGTGACGCTGAGGTAGCTGGGCATGTAGGTCAGCAGCATGTAGTCGGTGACGTTGAACACCAGCACCAGGCCCATGCATACCAGCAGCTGGCGACCGTGCACCTGGAACAGTGCGCCCAGCCCGGGACGATCGTGCTCGCGCTTCTCGGCTTCCTCGGCGAAGGCGCGGAACGCCGGGGTTTCCTCCAGTTTCATGCGCATGTACAGGCCGAGCAGGCCGAGCGGACCGGCCACCAGGAATGGGATGCGCCAGCCCCAGTCCAGCATCTGCTCGCTGTTCAGCACCATGTGCAGTGCGGTCACGGTGCCCGCGCCGGCGATGTAGCCGCCCAGTGTGCCGAACTCCAGCCAGCTGCCCATCAGGCCGCGGTTGCGGTCGGTGGAGTACTCGGCGATGAAGGTCGCCGCACCGCCATATTCACCGCCGGTGGAAAAGCCCTGCACCACGCGTGCCAGCAGCAACAGCACCGGGGCCCATATGCCGATGCGCTCGTAGGAAGGAATCAGGCCGATGGAGAAGGTGCCGAGCGCCATCAGGATCATGGTGAACGCCAGCACCTTCTGGCGGCCATAGCGATCGCCCAGCGGGCCGAATACCAGGCCACCCAGCGGCCGGACCAGGAACGCCACGGTGAATGTCGCGAAGGCAGCGATCACCTGTGCAGTGGGATTGCTGGACGGGAAGAACACCTGGCCGATGGTGACGGCCAGATAGCCGTAGACACCGAAGTCGAACCACTCCATGGCATTGCCCAGTGCGGCGGCGCCGACGGCGCGCTTGAGCATGGGCTTGTCGACGACGGTGATCTCGTCGACCTTCAGGTGGCGGCGGCGCTTGAACCAGCCGAAATGGGCATGTGCCTCGGGCGTGTCCTGCATGGGGGCTCCCTTGGAGATGTGGAATGGGAAAGGCAGCACGCGTGGATGCACGCGCACGGCAAAGCACCGCCGTTGCGGCGGAAACCTGGCAACGCGACTACGGCGGCGCAGTCAGCGGCCGGGAATCACAGCGATGCGGGAAGTGGCAGGCGAAGTGCCTGCGGGCGTCATCCGCCAGGATCCAGCGCGAGGCGGTGGATGGGCGGAGCAGAAACATGCGTGGCAAGCGAAGCGCCGGTCGGCAGTGCTTTCCACGTAACAGGTGCGCCCGTCACGTAGTGGGTCGTGTCGATCATCGGTTCATCATAACGGCACGCGCGTGAGCGTGCAGCGAAGCGGACTGATCTGCATGCTGTGTTCCACCGTGCTTGTTCATCTTCACGGCGGTGATGACATGCGTTGAACGGAATCTGGCCGCACTGCTCACACGTCGCCCTCTACGTTGGAGGCGAACGCAACAGAGAAGGAGCATCGAATGACCCGTCGCATTCCCGAAGGTACGCTCGTGGTTGTCGCCGATGGTGGCTCGGCCCGTGTATTCACCAACGTTGGCAGTGATCACCAGCTGGCCTTGAAGCAGGAGGGCGAACTGCGGCTGCAGGACATCAGCGAGCAGGGCGTTTCCGGGCAGGGACCGGCCGGTGCGGTGCCGAAGGACATGTCCATCTCCCAGCTCAACGAAGCCACGTTTGCCAAGCAGGTGGCCGAGCAGCTCAACGATGATGCGTTGAACAACCGCTACGCACACCTGGTGCTTGTGGCCGACCCGACCACGCTGGGACGCATCCGCCCGCTGCTGCACAAGGAGACCCAGGCACGCTTGCTGGGTGATATCGCCAAGGACCTGACCAATGCACCGCTGGCGGATATCCAGAAAGCAGTTGCAGCCTGATCCTGCCGGTTCTGCCACAGCCGTTGTGGGGCCGAGCCCAGGTTCGGCCCCACGGTGAAGCGTTCACCAGCTGTAACTGACACCCAGCTGTGCACTGGTCTGGCGGAAGCCACTGGCCTTCTGCAGCGACAGACCGCCCCAGGCGCCCACGCCGTTGGCGAACTTCAACGACGCACCGGCACTGAACTCGCCGCGATTACGCGGAATGCGCGCGTCCACCACCTCATCGTCCATGCGGATCTGCGATTCGCTTCGGGTATGCAGCCAGTTGGCGGCCACATACGGCTGTACATCGGTGGTGCCGTTGCCCCATCGGGTCACGCCGGACAGACGCACGCCCGCACGGCCGAACAGGCCATCGGCATTCTCGGCACTCACCACCGTACCGTTGGTTTCGGTGTGGCGGTAGCTGTCCCAGCGGCTGTAGCCCATCTGCAGCTGCGGCTCCAGATAGATGCCACCATTGCTGGCGCCACCCACGCGGAAGGCATAGCCGGTTTCCACCGCACCCTGCCAGGCGCGGCTGTCATAGCGCTCGGTGTCCAGGCCGATGCCTTCCACACGGTTGCGGAACTGTGCACGCTGCACCGAGCCATCCACGTAGAAACCGGCATACGGGTCGCCATCGTTGCCGCCGCGCCAGGTGCCGTACACGCCCAGGGCTTCGCCCTTTACCTTGCCGCGCGCGTAGTAGCCGGTCAGTTCATTGGTGGAGGTGCTGGTGGCATTGCCGCTGGACAGCATCACGCCCACGCTGCTGCCTGAATCGTGATGCCATAGATCGGCACCGACGGTCAGCGCCTGGCTGTTACCGCGGATGTCAAGCTGGCGGCTGATCGCATCGAAGCCATTGCGGGAGCCATCCACGCGCGCCCAGGCACGGCCTGCGTTCTGGCCGGCATGGCGGTCGTGATAGCCAATGCGGAACATGGTCTGCGCGGCCTGCAGGTTGGCCAGGTAGGCGCCCGGCTCGGGACGCAGCACCGGGTCCGGATCCGGGCCGGGCAGCACCGGGTTGCATTCGGGCAGCGTCGGGTCGGTTTCGCACGGGTCCGGCTGGGTCGGAAGCTGCGAACGCAGGTACCAGTTGCCATCGGCCCCGGTGCCTTTGAACAGGAAGTACTCGTACTGCCCGCCCACGGCACGACCGGCCAGGTTGAACTGGCCATTGGAGGCGCCACCGACCGAGATCAGCTCGATGCCCTGGCGGGTCTGCGCACCGGCACCACCCACGTTGTTCACGCGCACGTTCGCAGTACCGATGGTGTCGCCCTCGATGACCAGCCTGTCAGTGGCGGCACTGTCATCGGCCAGCACGGTGTTGAACACGATCGTGCCATCGTTGCCGATGAAGTCTCCGGCCACGGTGAGGGTGTTGAACGTGCTGCCATCGCCCAGCGACACCGTGCCATTGCCCAGGTCCAGACGGCCCAGGGAGGAATCGCCGTTCATGACCCAGGTGGATGCATCCAGCGCGAGGCTGCTGACGTTGCTCATCGCCCCGGTCAGGCGTGCCTGGTTCTGCAGGCGAACGTGAGTGGTGGCTCCTGCGCCGTTGACGATGTCACCGGCCAGCACGCTGTCGTCCACGGTCAAGCTGACATCGACGTCACCGTTGGTGTCCAGCAGCACGCCGTTGCCCGCCGAGACCGTCGTACCATTGCGGAGCACGATGTCTGCGCCGAACTGCGCCGGGGTCACCCACTCGGTGACATGGATGGCCGAGCCGGTTGAGCTGGCCAGATGCGAGCCGTCGACCGACAACAGGCTCCTGCCCGGAGAAGGGCCGCCGGATCCCCGTGGGTCATTGGTGATGGTCACTGCGTGATCGTCACCCTGGACCAGGCTGCCGCCACTGACGCTTGCCTGAGCGGTACGACGGAAGCTGATCCCCGCTGAACCAAACAGGCTGGAGCCGGATGCCGTCACCCGGGAACCCACAAGACTGAGAATGCCTCCTTCGGTAAGGCGGATCGCATCGCCACTGCCATTGAACTCGGAATTCATGGCCTGCAGCTCTGAACCCGAGTGCACGATGGCTGCAGCGCCGGATGAGTTGTTAACCAGCGCACCATTGAAGGTTCCAACCGAGCCATCGCTCAGCTGTGCGGTGCCGCTGATGGACGCGCCGTTGACCTGCAGTCGGGAGCCGTTCCCTGCGGTTATGTCTCGTGTCGTCGCGCCCGGCGCGAGCATCAATGTGGCGCCGTTCAGTGTCCAAGCCTCTACAGGATCGCCCGCGTTCACCGTGGCGGACTCACCGGGGATGAGGTTTCCCGCCTGGGCGGACAGTGTGAGGCAGAGTGCACTGGCAATTCCCAGGGCGAGCGAACTGCGGACTGAAATGGACATGGCAGACTCCTGTTGATGAGCATTCGAGGCGCGGCCGCATTCACGTTGCTGAGGTGAATAAGACGCGCGCGGAGGGTGAAGGTTGTGTGACCGCGTGGGGCTGCGTGGCAGCGATAAATGGATGAGACCGGATCTCGGTCGGGTTCCGACCCGCCTGCCGCTTTCATCCTTGCTGCTCCATAACGGTCATGGCAGGAGTGTGCTGCCGGCCATTGGATCGATCCATGCAACTTGTTGCATACGATCCCGCCATAGGGTGTCGCTTTCGGAACCATTCAGCTGCAGCGCAACATGCCGCCACGCATGGCCGGTGCTAGCATCCAGTCACCATCTGAATCGATCCAAATGCCGATGACCAGGTTGCACTGTCGTCTCCTGATTGCCTTCGCCGCTACCGCGATGCTTGCCTCTGGTGTGGCCCTTGCGGCCACGCCGAAAACTGCCGCCGAACGTGCCTATGCCGCGGTCGATCCGTTCATCGGTACCGGCGGGGAGGGGCACACGTACCCGGGCGCGACGGTTCCGTTCGGCATGGTCCAGCTCAGCCCGGATACGCGCATTCAGCCGCGCGAGAAGGCCTATGGCTGGGCAGCCGGGTACCGCTACGACGACAGCAGCATCGTCGGCTTTTCGCACACGCATTTCTCCGGCACCGGCCACTCCGACCTGGGTGACATCCTGGTAATGCCGTTCACCGGCAACCCCGGGCTGGAGCGCGGCGACCCGGAAAAGCCGCGCAGCGGCTACGCGTCGCGTTTCCGCCATGACGATGAGAAGGCCGAGCCGGGCTACTACGCGGTCACCCTGGACGACTACAAGGTGCGTGCCGAGCTGACCACAAGTGCGCGCGTGGGCGTGCACCGCTATTCGTTCCCGAAAGGCGCCGACGCCAAGGTGCTGCTGGACATGCGCACCAGCATGTACGACTACCCGGGCAAGATCCTGTGGTCGCGGGTACGGGTGCGTTCCGATGGCACGGTGACCGGCTTCCGAGAGACCCGCGGTTGGGCCGCCGGCCGCCAGCTGTACTTTGCGATGCGCTTCTCGCGCCCGCTGTCGGGCCACGAACTGCACAACACCGAGCAGGACATCGTCTACAAGGGCTTCGCGCCCCCCGGTGAGAAGGACCCGAAGCAGCGTGCGCAGATCGAGGGCCGCCAGCTGGTCGGTACCTTCGCATTCGGCAAGCTGGATGCACCACTGGTGGTCAAGGTCGCGATCTCGCCGGTCAGCGAAGTCGGCGCCATTGCCAACCTCGACGCGGAAGTGGCCGACTTTGATTTCGATCGCGTGCGCGTGCAGGCGAAACAGGAATGGACGCGGGCCTTGTCGGTACTCGATATCGATGCGCCCGAGCACGCGCGCCGCAGCGCATATACCGCGCTGTACCACACCCTGCTGGGCCCGACGCTGTTCATGGATGCCGATGGCCAGTACCGCGGGCCGGACAATGCGGTGCACAAGGCTGATGGCTTCACCCACTACTCCACGTTCTCGCTCTGGGACACCTACCGCGCGCTGCATCCGTTGCTGACGTTGGTGCAGCCGGAAAAGCGCAACAGCGACTTCATCAATTCGATGCTGGCCCACCATGAGCACAGCCCCTACGGCATGCTGCCGGTGTGGTCGTTCCATGGCCTGGAGGACTGGTGCATGATCGGCTACCACGCGGTGCCGGTGATCGCCGATGCCTACGTGAAGGGCATCCGTGGCTTCGACGCCGACAAGGCACTGAAGGCGATGGTGGAGACCGCCAATTACGGCCCGTATGACGGTATCGCGCAATACCGCGAACTTGGCTATGTGCCGATCGACGAAGAAGGCGAGGCCGCCAGCAAGACGCTGGAGTACGCCTTCGACGACTGGACCATCGCGCGCATGGCGCAGGCGATGGGCAAGGCCGATGTGGCGGCGACCTTCGACAAGCGTGCCGGCAACTGGCGCAATGCCTTCGACAAGGACACCGGCTTCATGCGCGCGCGCAAGCGCGATGGCAGCTTCCGCACACCGTTTGATCCGAGCGCCAGTGGCTATGGCACCGACTACACCGAAGGCAATGCCTGGCAGTATTCGTGGTATGTGCCGCAGGACGTGGCTGGACTGGCTGCAGCACATGGCGGCAGTGACAAGCTGCTGGCGCGCCTGGATGAAGTGTTCAATGCAAAGGTTGATCCGTCCATCTTCGAGCACATGGAAGACATTACCGGCCTGATCGGCTGGTATGCGCACGGCAACGAGCCAAGCCACCACGTGGCCTACCTCTATTCGTACGCCGGTCAGCCCTGGCGCACGCAGGCGCGCCTGAAGCAGATCATGGACACCCAGTACGCCGATCGCCCCGATGGCCTGGCCGGCAATGACGACGTGGGCCAGATGTCGGCGTGGTACGTGTTCACCGCGCTGGGTTTCTATCCGGTGGCGCCAGGTTCGGGCGAGTACATCCTGGGCCGTCCGTTCCTGCCGAAGACCGCGATGCGTCTTCCGAACGGGAAGACCTTCACCATCGTGGCCGAGGGGTTGGACGACGCGCATACCTATGTGGGCAGTGTGAGCCTCAATGGCAAGCCGCTGCAGCGCACGTTCCTGCGCCATGACGAGATTCTGGGCGGTGGCGAACTGCATTTCACCATGCAGGCCGAGCCGAACAAGGATTGGCCGGGGCAGGGCGCACAGGCACCGTATTCGATGAGCCGGTGATGCGATCCTGGCAGGTGCCAACCTTGGTTGGCACACGGGACGTCAACGGCGCCAAACAAGGTTGGCGTCTACCCAAGCACCGCGCCAACGGCAGCCGAGCGTGGGTTCGGCTCTACAGGGCAGGTTCGGCAACGGTCAGGTGAACCGCAATCCCACCCGCGCGCCACCGATCGGTGCCGTATCAATCACCATAGCCGCGCCGTGCCGTTGCGCGATCTCGGCCACGATCGCCAGCCCCAATCCACACCCATCGCCTTCGCTGCTCACGCGGTAGAAGCGTTCCGTGACACGGCCGCGCTCGGCCTCGGCGATGCCGGGGCCATCATCGTCCACCCACACTTGCACGCGGTCGGCATCCTGCTGCACACCCAGCGTGATCACGCCGCGCACTGCGCCATAGCGCAATGCGTTGTCCAGCAGGTTGCCCAGTGCCTCGCGCAACAGCTGCGGGTCACCCTGCACCGGCACCCCGTCATCGGGCCCGTCGTAACCCAGGTCCACGCCTGCGGCCAGTGCCCGGTCGGCGTAGCGTTCGACCACGCTCCGGGCGAGTGCGGCCAGATCCACAGGCTGCAGTGACAGCGCGCTACCCTGCGAATCCTCGGAGCGGCTGAGCAGCAGCAGCTGGTTGACCAGGTGCTGCAGCCGTGCCAGCCCTGCCAGCGTGCCGGACAACGCCAGTTGCTGCGCCTGCGGATCATGCTGGCGCAACGAGCTTTCAAGTTCCACCTGCATCGCCGCCAGGGGCGTGCGCAGCTGGTGCGCGGCATTGCTGACGAAACGCCGCTGCGCGGCCTGCATGGCGTCCAGGCGTTGCAGCAGCGCGTTGTAGGCCTCCACCGCCGGCCACAGTTCGCGCGGCGCTTCCTGCGCCGGTTCCAGCGGCGCAAGCGGATCCGGCCGCGGGCTGGCCAATCGCCGCGCGACCTGGTTGGCGTGCCGGGCGGCGGCGCCGGTGCCCGACCAGGCCAGCCATGCGGCCAGTGCCAGGATCGCGGTCTGGAACGGGATGCTGGTCATCAGCAGCTTGCGTTCAAGGCGATGGCGCTTGCGCAGCGTTTCGGCCACGCGCAGGCGGATGTCATGGCCTGGCCCGGCGCTGACCACCACTTCCACCATGCGCACCGCCTGGCCGCGCAGGCGTGCGTCGTAGTAGACCGCGTCGTTGCCATCGGCGGCGACCGTTGGGCGCGGCAATGCTCCGGGCAGATCGCCATACAGGCGCCCGCCCGCGGCGTCGACTACCTCGCCATGCACTTCGTCGGCGGTGTCCCAGGTGAACATGCGCGAGACCGCCGGCGTGATCTCGATGGAAACTTGGTCGTCCTGCACCTTCACCAGTTCGGACAACGACATCGCCGAGTCCAGCAGCCAGCGGTCGTAGACCTGGCCGGCATAGAAGCGGGCCAGCGCGAACGAGCCGACCGCGCTGCACAGCATCAACACCAGCAGCGGCAGCCACAGGCGACGCAGCAGCAGGCCGCGAAGGCTGTGCACTCGCTCAGTCACCACCGGCCTCCAGGCGGTAGCCGAGGCCGCGCAGCATGCGGACGCCAACGCCGGCACGCGCCTGTTCCAGCTTGCGGCGCAGGCGGCTGACATGCACCTCGATCACCGACAGGTTGGCTTCGTGGTCCCAGCTGTACAACGCATCGAACAGGCGCTGCTTGGTGACAGTGCGACCGGGATGCTGCATCAGGGCATCGACCAGCGCCAGCTCGCGCGCGGTCAGTTCGATGCGCTGGCCATCCACCTGTACTTCATTGCGGATGCTGTCGAAGCACAGGCGCCCGAGCCGCTTCTGCGCCGGCGCGTCGCTGCGCCGGCGTGACAACGCGCGCAGGCGTGCTTCCAGCTCACCCAGTGCGAACGGCTTGGCCAGGTAATCGTCGCCACCCCGGTCCAGCCCAAGGATGCGGTCCTCCACGCCGTCGCGTGCCGTCAGGATCAGCACCGGCAGGGTGACGCCATCGTTGCGCAGCCGCGACAGCAGGTCCAGGCCATCGACGTCGGGCAGCGAGAGGTCCAGCACCATCACGTCATACGGTGCGCTGGCCAACGCTGCGGGCGCGTGCAACCCGCGCGAAAGGTGGTCGCATAGATGACCGGCGCCCTGCAGGGCGCGGATCAGTCCATCGGCCAGAGCGGCATCGTCTTCGATCAGCAGGATTCGCATTGCAAGCTTCGTGCAAGGTTGGGGCAAGTTTGGCGCAAGTGCATCACCTTACCGTGACGCGCATGAACTTCACCTCTTGTCTCGTGGCCGTACTCGCCACTCTTTGGTGCGCGCCCTCGGCTTCGGCGTTGTCCCTGCAGGAAGCACAGCGTGCAATGGAAGCACACAACCCGGACCTGCGCGCGGCGGCGCTGGAACTACGCGGGGCGCAGGGCGATGCGCAGACAGCGGCATTGCGCCCGGCCACCGAGCTGTCGATCGGCACCAGCAAGATCAGCCCCAAGCAGGGCATCGGCCCCGGGCGCTGGCAGGACAAGCGGATGGACAGCACCGTGGGCCTGGGCTGGACCTGGGAACGCGGTGGCAAGCGCGCATTGCGCGTCCGCCAGGCGGAAGCGCTGCTGGAGGTGGCCGGGCTGGAGATGCTGGATACCCGGCGCCGACAGCAGGTGGCGCTGCATGAAGCCTACTTCGGCCTGAAGGGCGCACAGGAGCGGGCGCAGATTGCCGATGCCAACCGCCAGAGCTCGGCCGAGCAGATGGCGGCGGCGGCCAAGCAGGTTGCTACCGGCGCGATGGCGCCGGTGGATCGCGCGCGGCTTGCGGTGGACGACCTGGCCGTCGCCGATGCGGCGCGCGAGGCGGCCCTGGATCTGCGCGATGCGCGGCATGCGCTGGGCCTGCTGCTCGGCAGCGACGACAACCACGACCTCACTGCCGATGACCCCTGGCCGGATGCCAACAGCGTGGCCGATGTGCGCGCGTTCGACCCGCTGCAGCGCGCCGATCTGCGTGCGGCGCGTTCGCGCCTGGCCGCCGCCGACGCTGGTGTGGCACTGGCGCGCAGCGAGCGCCATCGCGACATCCAGCTGGGCGTGGAAGCCGAACGCGAGCCGACCGACATCAGCGGTGTGACCTGGGGTGTGTCGTTGACCATTCCACTGAGTAGCCCATCGCGTGCACGCGGCGCGATCCAGCGTGCCGAGGCTGACCGTGACAGCGCAGCGTTGGAGCTGCAGGTGCTGCAGCGCGAAGCGCGGGCCGAGCTGGACCAGCTGCAGGCCGGCGCGCAGTCCGCCGCGCAACGGCGCACCGAGTACGAAGGCCTGCACGCCGACGCCGCGCGCAAGGCGGTGCAGGGCATCGAACTGGCCTACCGCCGTGGTGCCGCCAGCCTGACCGATCTGCTGGATGCGCGCCGCAGCTGGCGCGACTTCGAAGCTGCACTGATCGACGCGCGTGCCGACCATGCCATTGCCCTGGCGCGCTGGGAAGCGGCCACATCCGTTGTTGAAGGAGAGTCCCGATGAAGTCCATCGTCGCCCATCGCCCACGGGCGCGACATGCTGTGCTGCCAGCGCTGCTGGCGCTGGCCCTGCTGAGCGGCTGTGGCCGCGAGCCGGCGTCCTATGCCGAGGGCGCGCCGCAGGTCAGCGCCAGCCAGATCCAGTTTCCCGCCGACAGTCGCCAGCTGGATGTGCTGCGCAGTGAAGCGGTGACCGCTGGCGCCAGCAGCAGCCTGCAGCTGCCGGGTCGGGTGGCCTGGGACGAAACGCGCTCCAGCGCACTGCACACCCCGCTGCCGGGGCAGGTCGCGCGCATCGAGGCGCAGCCGGGGCAGAGAGTGAAGGCAGGGCAGGTGATCGCCTGGATCACCTCGCCGGAGTTCGGCCAGGCCCAGGCCGAGGGCGCGCGTGGCCGTGCCGAACTGCAGCAGGCACGCAAGGAGCTGGAGCGCACCCGCGAGCTGCACGCCGCGGGTGTGGCGTCGGGCCGTGAACTGGATGAAGCCGAAGCGAACTTCGCTGGCAGCCAGGCTGATCATGCGCGTGCGACCGCCTTCGCCAGGGCCTACGGCAATGGCCAGCGCGTCGACCAGCGCCTGCCGCTGCGCGCGCCCATTGATGGCGTCCTGGTGGAGCGGCGGATGAGCCCGGGAATGTCGGTCAGCCCCGACAGTGAACAACCATTGGCGGTGATCGGCGATCCGGACCGCCTGTGGTTGCTGCTGGACATTCCCGAAAGCATGGCAGGGCGGCTGAAGGCCGGCATGCCGGTCAGCGTGTCGGGCGCAGATGGCCAGCCGCTGCAGGCGACCCTGCAGCATGTGGACGATTTCGTCGACAGCGATCGCCGCGTGGTGCTGGCACGCGCCGAACTGGACAACCGGGCTCGCGCATTCAAGGCCGGCCAGTACGTGCGTGCGCAGGTGGCGTTGCCGGCCGAGGGCGGCGTGTCGCTTCCGGATGCGGCGGTGCTGCTGATCGACGGCAAGCAGGTGGTGTTCGTGGAGGAAGGCAAGGGCCGCTTCGTGCGCCACGCCGTGCATGCTGAAGAGCTGGGTGACGGCCGCCTGTGGGTGCGTGAAGGCCTGGCGGCGGGCAGCAGGGTGGTCGTCGAGGGTGGCCTGCTGCTGCAGCAACTGGTCGACAGCGCGCCGGCCGCCGCCAGCGCCGGCACGGGGCATGCCGCCCCATGATCGATCGCCTGATTGCCTATTGCCTGCGCCAGCCGCTGATGGTGATGCTGGCACTGCTGCTGTTCATCGGCGCTGGCATTGCCGCGTTCCGAGTGCTGCCGGTGGAGGCCTTCCCGGATGTGTCCGACACCCAGGTGACGGTGGTGTCGCTGCATCCCGGCCGTGCCGCCGAGGAGGTGGAACGCGAGGTGACCATGCCGCTGGAAGTGGCACTGTCCGGTATACCGCATTCGGTGCGGGTGTTCTCGCACACCCAGTTCGGCCTGTCGATGATCATCCTGACCTTCGACGACAAGGCCGATGACTATTTCGCGCGCCAGCAGGTGCTGGAACGCCTGCAGGGCGTGGAGCTGCCGGAAGGGGTAACCCCGGAGCTGGAGGCGATGAGCTCGGCGGTGGGGGAGATCTATCGCTATGTGCTGAAAGGCCCGCACATGACGCCGACCCAGCTGCGTACCGTGCAGGAATGGACGATGGAGCGCAGCCTGCGCACTGTTCCCGGCGTGGCCGATGTGATCAGCTTCGGTGGCTTCGCACGCACCTTCCAGGTCAAGCCGGACCTGGACAAGCTGCGTGACCGCGGCATCAGCCTGGGTGAGTTCGCCGAGGCGCTGGAAAAGGGCAGCTCGAATGCGGGAGGCGGCTATGTGGAACGCGGGCAGCAGCAGTTCCTGATCCGTGGCGTGGGCCTGATGCGTTCGCCGGCCGACATTGGCAACGTGGTGGTGGCACAGCGCAGTGGTACGCCGATCCTGGTGCGTGATCTGGCCAGCATCGCCGATACCGGCCTGCCGCGGCAGGGCCTGGTCGGCCAGGACGACAACGATGACGCGGTGTTCGGCATGGTGCTGATGCGCAAGGGCGAGAACCCGTCCGACGTGCTCGACGCCCTGCATTCGCGCATCGCCGAGATCGAAGCGAACCAGCTGCCGGCCGGGATGAGCATCGAGCCGTTCTATGACCGCTCATGGCTGGTCTCGACTACGCTGAAGACCGTGTTCCGCAACCTGCTGGAAGGTGCAGTGCTGGTGTTCCTGGTGCTGTGGCTGTTCCTGTACAACGCCCGCGCCGCGCTGATCGTGGCAGCAATGATGCCGCTGGCGTTGCTGTCCACCTTCCTCGGCCTGCACCTGTGGGGCGTGCCGGCCAACCTGCTGTCGCTCGGTGCGATGGACTTCGGCATCATCATCGATGGCGCGGTGATCGTGACCGAGCACATCGTTTCGCGACTATCGAAGCTGCCGCCCAACGCCGACAGGAAGACACGCTTCTCGACCATCCTGTCGGCGGCATCCGAAGTGGGGCGACCGACGTTCTTCTCGATGATGATCATCATCGCCGCGCACATCCCGATCTTCACTCTGCAGCGCCAGGAGGGTCGCATGTTCGCGCCGATGGCGTACTCGGTGACCTCGGCGCTGATCGGTGCCTTGATCCTGGCGTTGACCGTAGTGCCGCTGTTCTGCTTCTGGTGGCTGCGGCGCGACCGCATGCGTGACGGCAATCCGCTGATGGATCGCCTGACCGGATGGTACAAGCCGGTGCTGGAGCGCGCCCTGGCGCGACCGCGCGCGGTGGTGCTGACCGCGGTGGCGCTGCTGGTCGCCACCCTGGCGCTAGGCACGCGGTTGGGTTCGGAGTTCCTGCCGGAGCTGGACGAGGGTTCGATCTGGCTGACCGCCACGCTCGACCCCAGTACCAGCCTGGCCGAGGCACAGCAGCAGTCGCGGCGCATCCGCGAGCTGGTCGGCAGCTTCCCGCAGGTGTCGACGGTGGTGGCCAAGCTCGGCCGACCGGAAGACGGCTCCGATGCCAAGGGCGCCAACCAGATCGAGGCACTGGTAGCACTGAGACCAGAGAAGGAGTGGCCGAAGGGCGTGGACAAGCGGCAGCTCGTGAGTGACCTGCAACGCACCTTGGAGCAACGCATTCCGGGCCCGGAGTTCTCGATCTCGCAGCCGGTGCGCGACAACATCCTGGAGAGCATTTCGCAGATCAAGGGCCAGGTGGTGATCAAGGTCAGCGGCTCGGACCTGGAGGTACTGAACCGGCAGGCGCAGGCCATCCTGGCCCAGGTGCGCGGCGTGGAGGGCGTGGAGAGCGCCTTCATCGACCGTGATGGCTCGCTGCCACAGCTGCAGATCGAGATCGATCGCGACCGTGCTGCGCGCTACGGCCTGAACGTGCGCGACGTCGACGAGGTGATCGAGACCGCACTGGGCGGGCGCCAGGTCGGCGAACTGTGGGAAGGTGACCGCAGGTTCCCGATCACGCTGCGCCTGGACGACGCCGACCGCGACCTGCAACGGCTGCGCACGGTGCCGGTGGGCATCGGCGATGGGCACACCGTTACGCTGTCCGACGTCGCCGATTTCCACATGGCCAGCGGCGCGATCAACATCTCGCGTGAGAACGCACAGCGGGTGAAGGCGGTGAGCATCTTCATCGCGGGGCGTGACATGGGCAGCGTGGTGGCCGACATGCGCAAGCGCGTGGATGCGAGCGTGCAGCTGGCCGAGGGCTACCGGCTGGAATGGTCCGGTGAATTCGAGAACCAGCAGCGCGCGATGAAGCGGCTGGGCTGGGTGATTCCACTGTCGGTGCTGATCATCTTCGTGTTGCTGTTCGATGCCTTCAAGGACATCAGCAGCGCCGCGCTGATCCTGGCCAACGTGCCGTTGGCGATGATCGGCGGCATCCTGGCGCTGTGGCTGACCGGCATTCCGCTGTCGGTGTCGGCGGCGATTGGATTCATCGCCCTGTTCGGGCAGGCGGTACTGAACGGGGTGGTGATGCTCAGTCGATTTGCCCAGCTGCGCGAACAGGGCATGGACCTGCTGCAGTCGGTGGTACAGGGCTCGCTGCAGCGCCTGCGCACGGTGCTGATGACCGCGCTGCTGGCGATGTTCGGCCTGCTGCCGATGGCCACCTCGCACGCGATCGGTGCCGAGACCCAGAAGCCGCTGGCGGTGGTGGTGATCGGCGGCCTGCTGTCGGCGATGCTGCTGACCCTGCTGGTGCTGCCCACGCTGTACTACTGGGTGCATCGCCGCCGCGAGGCCCGTTCCGCCTGACCACACTGTAGAGCCGAGCCCGAGCTCGGCTGCTTCTGGTCTTCGCGCCACGAGCAGCCGAGCACGGGCTCGGCTCTACAGGGGCTCCACGGGCTGCGTGGATACGATGGGCTGCCACGGGTTCCCAGCCAGATCCACGACATGCGTGGATGCCCTCCGCGCGATCTACGCCATCCCGCCGTTGGCGCGCAGCACCTGGCCGTTGATCCACCCGCCATCGGGGCTGGCCAGGAACCCGACCGCACCTGCGATGTCCTCGGGCGTACCCAGCCGTTCCAGGGGATTCAGCTTGGCCAACCGCTCGATCAGCTCCGGCGATTTTCCCTCCAGGAACAGGTCGGTGGCGGTGGGGCCCGGTGCCACTGCGTTCACGGTGATGTTGCGCCCGCGCAGCTCCTTGCTGAGGATCGCGCCCATCGTCTCCACCGCCGCCTTGCTGGCCGCGTACACGCTGTAGTTCTCCAGCTTGATGCCGACCACGCTGGTGGACAGGGTGATCAGCCGGCCACCGTCGCGCACGCGTCGCGCGCTTTCACGCAGCACATTGAAGGCGCCCTTGAGGTTGATGCCGATCACCCGCTCGAACAGGGCGTCGTCGGTGTCGGCCAGTGGTGCCAGCTGCAATACGCCGGCGCTGTTGACCACCACGTCGATGCCGCCGAAACGGGCTTCGATGGCATCGAACAGCCGCCGCACCGCCTGCGGATCGGCGACATCGGCCTGCAGTGCGATGGCCTGCGCGCCGGCTGCATTGAGTTCGGCAGCCAGCGCCTCGGCGTCGTCACGGCGCCCGGCATAGTTGATCGCGACCGCGTGGCCATCGGCCGCGAGCCGACGTGAGATGGCGGCGCCGATACCACGGGAGCCGCCCGTGACCAGGGCAACGCGGCGGACGGGGGAGGTAGGCATGGTGGATTCCAGCGGGACACGCCGGAGCGGCGCAGGACCATCTTCGCCACATCGCGGGCCCGGATAATCCTGCATAATCCGCCAACATCATCCGGATACGCGAACAATGGACCGTTTCACGGCAATGCGCGCCTTCGTCCGTATTGTCGAGCGCCGCAGCTTCACGCGTGCCTCCGAAGACCTGGGCCTGCCGCGCGCCACGGTGACCGATGCGATCAAGGCGTTGGAAACGCGGCTGGGCGTGCGCCTGTTGCACCGGACCACGCGGTTGGTGGTGCCGACGATGGAAGGCGAGGCCTTCTACGGCCGTTGCCTGCGCCTGATCGCCGACATGGACGACGCTGAAGCCGCGTTCCGTGACGTGCCTCCGCGCGGCCCGCTGCGAATCGAGGTGCATGGCACGCTGGGGCGCCATCTGCTGCTTCCACACCTGCCGGCGTTCCTGCAGCGCTACCCGGAGATCGAACTGGAGATCAGCGAGGGCGACCGCTATGTGGATCTGCTGCGTGAGGGTGTGGACGCGGCGCTGCGGGTCGGCGCGCTGGCCGACAGTGATCTGGCGGCGCGGCGGTTGACGATGCTGGGTGAGGTCACGGTGGCCTCGCCAGGCTACGTGCAGGACAGGGGCCTGCCGGGCAGCATCGAATCCCTGCTGCAAGGCCACGAAATGGTCGGCTATCGCTCCAGTGCCACCGGCCAGCTGATTCCGCTGGAGTTCCAGCAAGGCATGCAGGTGCGTTATGTGCCGCTCCCCGCACGGGTGCGTGTTTCCGGCGCGGATGCGTTCCTGGGCGCCGCGCTGGCGGGGCTGGGAATCATCCAGGCACCGCGCTACCGGATGGACCCGTACATCGCGCGTGGGCAACTGCTCGAACTGCTGCCGGAGGTGCCGCCGACGCCGAGTCCGTTGAACTTGGTCTACCTGCGCAGCCGCACACCATCGCCACGCCTGCGGGTATTCATTGATTGGGTGGCCGGTGTGTTTGACCCGACAGGGGTTGCGGGCCAGCGGCCGGCACTACCGGGCTGAGGTGCTCGGCAGCACTAGCTCGAAAAAGGTGCCGGTGTCATCTGACGCAACACTCACGCTGCCGCCGTGCGCCTGTGCAATCGCGCGGGTGATCGCCAGGCCTAGTCCGGCACCTTCATGGCGGCCACGTTCGGTGCGGTAGAAGCGATCGAACAGGCGCGGCAGCGCTTCGGCGGCGATCGGCGTGCCAAGGTTGTGCACACTGACCCTGCACACGCCATCGGCCACGACCAGCCGCACCCGCACTTCGCTGCCCCCGGCTGCGTGCTTCAACGCGTTGGACAGCAGGTTGGCAATCGCCCGGTGCAGCATCAAGCGGTTGCCTTCCACGCTCGCCACACCTTCGCGGCGCAGGGTCAACTGCCGGTCCCCGGCCAGAAGCTCGTAGAACTCCAGCAGCGAATCCACCACCCCATCCAGCGCCACTGGCTCGCGCGAGGGCAGTGCACCCGGCGCTTCGGCCTGCGCCAGGTACAGCAGGTCACCCACGGTCTGCGCCAGCTGCTGCAGTTCCTCGGCGCAGGACGCCAGCGTCTCGCGATAGGCCTCGTTGCTGCGCGGGTGCGCCAGCACCACCTGCACCTGGGTCAGCATGTTGGTGATCGGTGTGCGCAGTTCATGGGCGAGATCACCGGAGAACTCGGTCAGCCGCGCGAAGTCCTGCTGCAGGCGCGCCAGCATCCCGTTGAGCGTCTGCGCCAGCTGTTCCAGTTCGGCCGGTGCACTGCGTGCACTCAGCCGGTGCTGCAGCCGGCCGGCGGTGATCTGCCGGGCCTCATCGGCCAGCGCGCGCAGCGGCCGCAGCGTGCGCCGAACCACGTAGCCGCCGAGCAGGCTGCTGGCCACCGCGGCGCCAATGATGGCGATTGCAAGAAGATGGCGGAAGCTCTGCAGGAAATCGGCATGGCGGTCGTCATCGATGGCCAGCAGGGTGACCAGCCGGCTGCCGTCGGCCAGGGTCTGGCGCAGGTGCAGAGCATGCATGCAGCGGCCATCGGCGAGGATCCAGTCGTGTCGTCGTGGCGCGGCGTCGATCGGCTGGCTGCGTGCATGCTCGCGCAGCAGTGCCGGTGCGGTGGAAAACAGCACCGCGCCGTTCCCATCAAAAATGTGGAAGGCGATATCCGGATGGTGGCCCAGTGCCTCCGCCAATCGCTGCCCGCGTGCGGATGCAGGTCCGTTGCCGGCCAGGTCACGGATCAACGCTACCTTGTTCTCCAGTTCGCTGAAGTCCTGGGCCACAAGGTCGTGGCGGGCGCTGACATAGATCGCCACGCCCAATGCGGCCAGCACCAGGGTGGCCACGATGGCGAACAGCAGCGTCAGCCGTAACGCAATGGAACGGCGCAGGCTCATCCGTTGCTCACAGTGCCGTCGTCCGGTGCCTCGAGCACGTAGCCCATGCCGCGCACGGTGACGATCAGCTTGGCGTCGAAGTCATCGTCGATCTTCGCGCGCAGGCGGCGGATCGCCACGTCGATCACGTTGGTGTCGCTGTCGAAGTTCATGTCCCATACCTGCGAGGCGATCAACGAGCGCGGCAGCACTTCGCCGCGCCGCCGCGCCAGCAGTTCCAGCAGTGTGTATTCCTTCTGGCTGAGGGGGATGCGCTGGCCGCCGCGTTCGACCCGGCGGCGCAGCGTGTCTACCACCAGGTCGGCGATGACGATGCGTTCGGCCTGCGGCAGCGCCTGGCCACGACGCAGCAGGGTGCGCACGCGCGCCAGCAGCTCGGCGAAGGCGAACGGCTTGGCCAGGTAGTCATCCGCGCCCAGCTCCAGGCCCTGCACGCGGTCGGCGATGCTGCTGCGCGCGGTGAGGAACAGCACCGGCACCTGCCATCCGGCCTCGCGCAGCCGCGACAGCACGTTCCAGCCATCCAGGCCGGGCAGCATCACGTCGAGGATGACCAGCTGGTACTCGCCGCTGCCGGCCAGGTGCAGCCCGTCGACGCCGTTGCAGGCGAGGTCGACCACGTAGCCGGCCTCGATCAGGCCCTGGCGCAGGTAGTTGCCGGTCTTGGGTTCGTCTTCGACGATCAGCAGTTTCATGGTGTGCCCATCATCGCAGCTTGAGCCCGTGCTGGAACGGATGAATCATGCCAATGGGTCCAGCGTGCCGAGCACCGCTACGCAGGCCAGCACCAGCACGGCGAGCACCGATTCGCAGGCCAGGCTGTGGCGTAGGGAACGCAGCGGCCGTGGTTGCCAGCCGCCATGGATGGAAACCGCCAGTGCCGGCACCAGCCGCCAGCGATGCAGTGCCGCCAGCCCCAGCATGCCGCCCACCAGGGCCAGCTTGAGCAGCAGCCAGCGCCCGTGCGCAGTGCCGGTGAGGGTCTGCACCGAGCCACCGAGATCGATGTAGGTATAGGTGCCGGTCATTGCCAGCGCGGCGACGATGATGGTGCCGGGCACGGCGAAGCTGTGCGCGGCCTGCCACAACTCGTAGGTGCGTTCGCGCAGGCGCAGGCCCTGGCGTCGCAGTGCCAGCTGCAGGATGGCGGCGATCGCACCGACCCAGGCGCCGGCGGCCAACAGGTGGACGATGCCGGTAGCAAGACGCAGCCTGCCAGCGAGCCCATCGCCAGCAGCGGCGTGGCCATTCCAGGCGAGGCTGGCCAGGGTCGCCGCCGAGAATGCCAGCAGCGCCAGACGGCGCAGGCCCTGCACCGGGCGTTTGACTGCCAGCAGCGGCAGCATTGCCAGCAGGGCCAGGATGCGCAGCAGCCCCGCCTCACCCACCGGCGTACCGGTAAGAAACCAGCGCGCCGTCTCGCCATCGATGTCGACCGGTGATATGCCAAGCACGCTGGACAATCGGCTGGCCGCATCGGTGACGACCAGGATCAGCGCAACCACGGCGAGTGCCAGCGAGATGCCGCGTGGCAGCCCGGGTCGGACGAACAGCAGCCGCCCGAACAGCAGCATCAGCACCAGGTACAACGCCAGCCGCAACGCATACGGTGAGAGCCCGGCCACGACGGCAGCCTTACTTCACGGTGAAGCGGTAGCTGCCAGTAATCGGATGAGTGTCCTGGCCGACCGCGCGCCATTGCAGTGCGTAGCTGCCTGCGGGCAGCGGCTTGGCGAAACGTGCGCGCAACGTGTGGCCATCTTCGGAAATGTCCTGTGCGGTGGTGGCCATGGCCATCTTCATGCGGCCATGGTCCATGCTCAGTTCGATGCGGGTGGCACGCGGCATCACCTTCTCACTGAACTGCAGCGTGATCTCGGTCGCCGGGGCTACGGTGGCGTCGGCGGCAGGCGTCGAACTCACCAGGCTGGGATGCGCCAGCGCCAGCGGCGCAGCCGCGAGGCCGGACAGGAGAAGAACAAGGGAAACGGAGCGGATCGGGAAACGGGTCATGCGCGGGACACCTGTGGGAGAACTGGCTCTCAGGGTGAAGAGTGGCGCCTTTCGCTGCCCTGACGCGGACATTACCGCCTTGTAATGTTCGTTGGCTGCCGGCCCGCGGCCGGCACTACCGGGTACGTGACTGCGCGATCCATGCAGACGGCGAACAGCCGAGCACGCGGCGGAATGCCGCGCTGAATTTGCTGGGACTGGCATACCCGCTGGCCAAGGCAGCATCGGTGACACGGCGGCCCTGCGCGAGTTCGGTGCGCGCCCAGTGCATGCGGCGCTGGGTGAGGAACGCGTAGGGTGGCAGGCCTGTGGCCGCGCGTAGCGCCCGACTGAACGTTGCGGTCTCCATCTGCACTGCAGCAGCCAGCTGTGGGACCGTCAGCGCCCGACCGTGCTGCGCGTCGATGTAGGCCTCCAGTTGTCGCAGCCGTCGTGCCGACAGCGCGGACGTGGTGCCGCGTGCCTCGCGAGGTTGGCCGGCAAGCTGGCGCAGGCGGTGCAGCAGCACCTGCGCGCCATGCTCAAGGAAGCCGGGCAGGCAGGCATCGGCCTGCGTGCTGCACCACAACGCGGTCAGCACCGCGGACACCACCGGATCGCGGTGCAGCCGTGCAGCCAGCGGCTGCAGGTGATGCAGCGTCTGCACGTTACACCGGCTATCTGGCCGCACGCTACCAGTTCGAGTCTGGACTTTACGCGCGGCTGGAATCGCAGTTCACCGGCTCCAGCGCACTTGACGAGCGCAACCGCGCCTTCCAGCCGGCCGCCGCCGTGCTGGGTGCGCAGCTGGGCTACGAAACCGGGCCGTGGAGTGCACGGCTATTCGTGCAGAACCTGACCAACAAGCGTCGCATCAACGGCCTGATCTTCGACAATCTGGCTTTTGGGCGTGTTGGCAACTACTACGGCCCGGTCGACAGCCCGCGCATCTTCGGCGCGGAACTAGGCTACCGCTTCTGATGATAGGTAGTGCCGGCCACTGGCCGGCATTTTCGGGGCGCTGGCTAGCGGCCGGCACTACCGTTTGCGCAGCGCCCGCCGGTTGCCGATGTGAGCGAACGCCAGCAGCGCGCCACCACTGGCGGTCGCTATGCCATGCCAGAGCGGCGATTCCTTCAGCGGCAGGTACAGGGAGGCCGACAGCAGCAGGATGGCGCCGGTGCAGGCCAGCTGCACAGGCCGCCAGCACCCATGCCGATGCACCCCGGCCGAGGTACTCGCCAAGGCCAGCGAGGAGGCCAGCAGCGCGAACAGCCACTCCCAGCGCGACATCATCAGCAGCAGCGTCATCACGCCATGGCCGGGGTGCTGGAACGAGCGCAGCGCCATCATTGCCGCTGGCATGAACGCAAGCAGCAGGGGCAGGGCGATGCAGTGCGCGGCGCAGGCCAGCGACAGCCAGGCGCCGGCGACATCAATGTGGGGGTGCCAGCGTGCCGAAGCTGGCGGCTGGGCCGGAGCCCTTGCAGGCGTCGTGGGGATGTGGTCCATAATGTTACATAGTAACAATGTGAGTCTCCCCCATGAAGCTTCCTGCTGCTCTTTTCCTGCTGCTGGCCGCCAGCGCCGCGCAGGCCCACGACATCCGTCAGCACGCACCGCACGTGCATGGCCAGGCGACCGTTGATGTTGCCCTCGATCAGCGCACTCTGGATGTTGCCCTGCAGGCGCCGGGCATCGGCATCCTCGATTACGAGCGACCGCCGGCCAGTTCAGCCGAGCAGGTCGCGCTGGCACGCGCTACGTCGCTGCTGAAGGGCGGCAGCTGGGTAACCCTGCCCACCGCTGCAGACTGCCGTCTGATCAGCAGTAAAGCCGATGCCGAGGGCTTCGATGCGCCTGCCGCCGCGCCATCGGCAGGACAGCATCTACACGCGGGTTTCACTGCCACGCTGCGGTACCGCTGCACGAATCCGGCCGCGTTGCGCGCCATCGTCATGCGGTTGCCCGTGCTGTTCCCGGGCCTGCACGAAGTCATCGTCAACAGTGCGACAGCCAACGGCCAGAATCGCAACGTGCTGACCCCCGACAACCTGCGCGTGGTGCTGGCCCCGTGAGCGCGGCCCCGGTGATCGCCCTGGAAGACGTGCAGTTCGGATACGGCATGCAGCTGGTGCTGGATATCCCGCGGTTATGGGTCGAGCAGGGCAGCAGCGTGCTGCTGCGCGGAATCAGTGGCGGCGGCAAAAGTACCTTGCTGGGCCTGCTGGCTGGTGTGCTGCTACCCGGCAAGGGTCGCGTCGAGGTGGCCGGCCGGGCACTGCAGGACATGGGAGGGGCGGCGCGGGATCGTTTCCGAGCCGACCAATTGGGCGTGATCTTCCAGCAGTTCAATCTGCTGCCGTTCCTCACGGTGCGCGACAACATCGCATTGGGCCTGCGCTTCTCGCGCCTGCGCAGCGCGCGCATCAGTGGGCCGCTGGATGCCGAGATCGCACGCCTGTTGTCAGCCCTGCGGCTGGACCCGGCGCTGATGCATCGGCGCGCGGGCACGCTCAGTGTCGGCCAGCAACAACGCGTGGCGGCGGCCCGCGCCCTGATCGGCCGGCCAGCGTTGCTGCTGGCCGACGAACCAACCTCGGCACTGGACCGCGATGCGGCCACCGCCTTCCTGCAGCTGATGTCCGCGCAATGCCAGGCGGCCGGCACCACGGTGCTGGTGGTCAGCCATGATGACAGCCTGGAGCCGTTGTTCGACCGCACGATTGCCCTGTCGCAGATCAACCAGGCAGGTGCCGGCCATGCTTGAGCTTGCCTGGGCCAGCCTGCGCAGCCGTGCGTTGAGCGTCGGCTTGACCGTCCTGGTCATCACCCTCAGCGTGCTGCTGCTGCTGGGCGTCGAGCGTGTACGCACGCAGGCGCACGAGGGGTTCGCCAGCACCGTGTCGGGCACCGATCTGATCGTCGGTGCGCGTTCGGGGCCGGTGAACCTGCTGCTGTATTCGGTGTTCCATATCGGCGACCCGACCAATAACGTGTCCTGGCAGTCCTACCAGGAGCTGTCCGCGTTGCCACAGGTGAAGTGGGCGGTGCCGCTTTCGCTGGGAGATTCCTGGCGCGGCTACCGCGTGGTCGGCACCAGCGGTGGCTATTTCGAGCATTACCGCTACGGCGCCGGGCACGCGCTTGCGTTCGCGGACGGTCGGCCGTTCGTTGACCTGTATGACGTGGTGATCGGCGCGGAGGTGGCACGCGCGCAGAAGGTCGGTCTCGGCGACGAGATCGTACTTGCCCACGGTACCGGCGCGGTCACCCTGGCTACGCATGCCGACAAGCCGTTCCGCGTGGCAGGCATCCTGCAGCGCACCGGCACGCCGGTCGATTCATCGGTGCTGGTTTCGTTGCCGGCCATCGAGGCGATCCATGTCGACTGGCGCTCAGGCATGCAGCTGCGCAGCCAGAGCGTCAGTGCCGAGCAGGCGCGCCACCTGGACCTGACCCCGACCAGCATCACTGCCTTCATGCTCGGCCTGAACTCGCGCATCGCCACGTTCTCGGTACAGCGCAGGATCAACGAATACCCGGACGAGGCGATGCTGGCGATCCTGCCCGGTGTGACCCTGCAACAGCTGTGGCAGTCACTGGGCACCGCCGAGCGGGCGTTGCAGCTGATCAGTGCAATGGTGGTGCTGCTGGGCATGGTCTCGCTGGTGGCGCTGCTGGTCTCGACCCTGCAGGAGCGGCGGCGTGAGATGGCCATCCTGCGTGCCACCGGCGCGCGACCGGGCTACATCGCCGGCCTGCTGGTGGTGGAAGCGGTGGCGACCAGTGCGGTGGCCTGCGTGCTGGCCCTGTCGCTGCTGGCGGCCGCCAGCATTGCCGGTCGCGGCTGGGTGCTGGCCACCTTCGGCCTGTCGATCACCCATGCCTGGCCGGATGGCCGTGAACTGGCATGGGTTGCGGGCGTGCTGCTGATCAGCGCCGTGGCCGGGCTGGTGCCGGCATTGCTGGCTTACCGGCGCACCTTGGCCGATGGCCTTTCATCGGGAGGTTGAGCATGCGCTGGATGCAGGCATTGCCGATGCTGTTGGCGCTGGCCGCCTGCGAGCGGCCGGTGGATACCGGTGTGCAGGCATTGCCTCCCTCGCCGGCGGTCGACCGCGCCGACCCTGCGGATGCGGCAGAGCAGGAACTGGACTGGCTGCAGATGATGCCCAAGGACGAGCTGGCCGCGCTGGAGCGGGGCGAGGGCCCGGAGGTCGAGCACAACGGCAACCGGCGCATGCCGCAGTTCGGTACGTTCCGTACGGTGGAGACGGTGCTGCAGCGACCGGTGCGCCTGCCGGGCTACGTGGTACCGCTGGCCAACGCGCAGGACGGGCGGCTGACCGAATTCCTGTTCGTGCCGTACTACGGTGCCTGCATCCACGTGCCACCACCACCACCGAACCAGATCGTGCACGTGGTGCTGCCCCGGCCGATCAAGATGCCGGACATGTACTCGCCATTTTTCCTGGCTGGCACCCTGCGTGCCGAACGGTTGGATGACGATCTGGCTGGTTCGGCCTACACCATGCGTGACGCACAGCTGAGGCCCTATGAACCGTAGCCACCTGCTGCTCCTGCTGGGATGCCTGTGGTTGGCGGGCTGCACGTCGCCGGGCAGCGATGCCGTGGTGGCCACGCCGCAGGACAAGCCGGCACCCTTGGCCATGGCCGAAGCGCCCGTCGACCGCTGGGATGCACTGCGGCCCGACGAAGTCACCTACCAGCGCCCGCCGCCGCAGATCGGCCTGTCACGCGATGGCATGGACGGCGTGGGCGGCCTGATCGACGACACTGGCTCCGGCACGCCACCGGGGCAGGAGATCGACCATTCCAGCCCGGATCGCGCCAAGCAGTTCGGCTCTTCGCGTGTGGTCGATGCCGTAGACGGCCGCGCAGTGGACCTGGACGGTTACATGGTACCGCTCGGCACCAACGATGCCGGCCTGGTCGATGAACTGCTGTTCGTGCCGTTCTATGGGGCGTGCATCCACGTGCCGCCACCACCGCCGAACCAGATCATCCATGTGACCCTGGCGACACCGATCGCGCTGGGCGACCTGTGGGATCCGTACCGGCTTGCCGGCCGCCTGCAGGTGAAGCGTTTCGATGCGGATATCGCCAGCGCGTCCTACGATGTGGCGGCGGCCACGCTCACGGCGATCCACAACTGATGCGCAGGCGCTGGATCATTGCTGCCGGGGGACTGCTGGCGGCGCTCGCGCTGCTGGTGTGGTGGCAACGGCAGTCTGCACCCACCGCGCCGCCGGCGGTGGCGTTTCCGGCACCCGCGCCGGATGCCAGCCAGCGCATCGAACAGTACCTGGGTGACGACAATGCATTCCGCAACGACGTGCTGTTCCTGCTCGCGGCAACCCTGCGTGATCGCTGCCAGCCGGCGCAGGCGGGATTGCTGGCGCGCATGGCCAATCGTGCATCACTGCCGGTGCTGGCGGCGGTCAGCGCGGTGACCCAGCAGGATCCATCGCTGGACCGGCCGATCTACCAGTACATCCAGCATCGCGCCGATGCCACGCAGTGCGGCCAGCCGCTGCAGATGCCATTGGGTGGTGGACGGAGCATGGCGGTGGACATCGAGCAGTACGCGCGCACCTTCCCCGACAGCTATTTCGACCCGCAGCGCAGCAGCGAGCCACGCGATTTCGGTGGGCTGTCGTTGCAGCAGCGCGCCGGCAACGCCTGCAACAGCGTGGTGTACTCGGTGCTGCCGCTGGGTGGTGCCGACTGGCGTTGCAGCAGCCTGCGGGCGAATGCGCGTTCGCGGGTGCGCGGGCTATGCGAAGACGAGCTGCGGCGCCAGCATGGGGGGACTGGTGGGGAGCTGGACATGGCCGTGGGGCAGGGCATGCAGGGGGCGGTGGTATCGGCGATCGCCGCGTTGCCGCAGGACTGCCAATGAAGGTTCCATTCCGCAGAGCGTGGCCCGGCGAGACGTACGCGGGAAGATGAACATTTCCCGCCGGGCAACCTGAATTGCTGTCCGGACAGCCATAACTATACAGGACATCCGGTATAGTTATGGCCGTACTTCACCCCATCAGGTTGTCCCATGGCTCTGTCCCAGCCTTTGGCCGGTGCTCCGGCCCTGTCGCGTGCCCGTCGCTGGGCACTGTTGTTCACCGTCGCTGCCGGCCTGTTGCTGGTCACGCTGGACAACTCCGTGCTCTACACCGCACTGCCCACGCTGACCGAAGAACTCTCGGCCAGTGCCGGCCAGGCGCTGTGGATCATCAACGCCTATCCGCTGGTGATGGCCGGCCTGCTGCTGGGTGCGGGTACGCTGGGCGACCGCATCGGCCACCGCCGCATGTTCCTGATCGGCCTGGTGGTGTTCGGCGTGGCCTCGCTGGCGGCGGCGTTCGCCGACACCGCAGCGCAGCTGATTGCCGCACGCGCGTTCCTGGCGGTCGGCGCGGCAGCAATGATGCCGGCCACGCTGGCGCTGATCGGCCTGAGCTTCCATGAGGAGCGCGAGCGCAACATCGCCATTGCGATCTGGGGCTCGGTGGCCATCGTCGGCGCGGCGCTTGGCCCGATCATCGGCGGCTGGTTGCTGCAGCATTTCTGGTGGGGCTCGGTGTTCCTGATCAACGTGCCGGTGGTGGTGGTCGCCTTCGTGGCCACGCTGCTGCTGGCGCCGGAAGGCCAGCGTGACACCTCGCGGCCCTGGGACCTGGTTTCGTCGCTGCTGGCATTGGCCGCTCTTTCCGGCCTCGTGCTGGCGATCAAGTCGCTGATCGCCACGCCGCCATCGTATGGACTGGGCGCTGGTGCGCTGCTGTTGGCCATGGTGACCGGCGCGGCGTTCGCTCGTCGCCAACAACAGCTGCCGTACCCGCTGCTGGACTTCGCGATCTTCCGCAACCCGGCGTTCCTGGCCGGCACGTTGTCGGCGGTGTTCACCCTGTTCGCGATGGCCGGCCTGCAGCTGGTCACCACCCAGCGCTTCCAGCTGGTGGCGGGCTTTACGCCGCTGCAGGCGGGGCTGCTGGTATCGGTGGCAGCACTGGGCAGCCTGCCCAGTGCGCTGCTGGGCGGCAGCATCCTGCATCGGGTCGGCCTGCGTCCGTTGATCTGCGGCGGCCTGGCTGCGGGTGCGCTGGGTGTCGGCGTGGTGGCGTTCGGCTTCCCGCACGGGCTCGGCTGGGTGGTGGCAGGCATGGCGATCACCGGTTTCGGCATGGGTTCGGCCATCTCGGTGGCGTCCACCGCCATCCTCAACAATGTGCCGGCACACCGGGCAGGCATGGCCTCGTCGGTGGAAGAGGTGTCCTATGAGTTCGGCGGCCTGCTGGCGGTGGCGATGCTGGGCAGCCTGAGCGCCGCGATGTACAGCGCATTCCTGCCGGTCTCGGCCGACATGCCTGTACTTGCCCGGGAAGGCTTCACCCAGGCGCTGCATGCCGCGCGCGAGAGCGGGCAGGGCGAGTGGTTCGCATTGGCTGCGGCGGCGTATGACCGTGGCTACCAGATCGTGCTGCTGGTGATCACGGCGGTGCTGGCGCTTGGCGCGACGATCCTGGCGCGCCTGCTGCGCGGCCGCGTTGGCAGCCGCGAGGGCGCGGCCGATCGCGTAAAATGACGCGATGAGAACCAGCAAGCGCGACCGCATCCTCGACGCCGCCGTCAACGTGATCAATCGTGACGGCGTGCGTGCGGTGACCTTCGAGTCGGTGGCGGCCGAGGCCAAGCTGACCCGTGGTGGCCTGCTGTATCACTTCCCGTCGCGCGAGGCGCTGCTGCGCGGCATCGACGAGCATCTGGTGCAGGCCTGGGAGACGTCGATGGAAACGCTGTTGGGCAAGACTGCCGAGCAGGCCACTGCGCTGGAGCGTTACCAGACCTTCGTGCGCGTGTCGGCCCAGAGCGCCACCCGTGCCGAGCTGATGTTCATGCTGGAATCGGCCGACCCTGAAGCGGGCGAGCGTCCGTGGGGCCCGGCGGTCCAGCGCTGGGCACCGTCCGCGCCGGAGGCCGGGAATGTCGACCCGACGACGCTCGACAATTTCGTGGCGCGCTTGGCGGCTGATGGCCTGTGGATCTATGAGGCGATGTACGAAGGGCAGCTGGATGAAGATGTGCGCGCCCAGGTTGCCGAGCGCATCGCCGGGTTGCTGGCGAAGTCTGATGGGTCGCCGCACTTGTAGAGTCGAGCCATGCTCGACTGCCCTTCGGTCAGGCAACGAAACCCCCGCGCTACCCAGCCGGCGCTGCGCTCGCGGCCAACCACGCCCGCGGCGAGGCCCCCAACCGCTTGCGGAACGCCTTCGACAGCGAGGCGGTATCGGCAAACCCCACCTCGATCGCCACCTGCTTGACCGCCATGCCGGCCCGCAGCTGCGCGCAGGCCAGACTCAGCCGCCAGTCCAGCAGGTAGCTGGCCGGCGTGGCCTGCATCACGTCCTTGAACACCGCTGCGAACGCACTGCGCGACATGCCGGCGGTCGCGGCCATGCGCGGCAGCGTCCATTCGTCCTGCGGCGCCTGGTGCATCGCCACTAGTGTGCGTGCCAGCCGTGCATCGGACAGGCCGCGCATCAGCCCATGGCTGACGCCTGCTGCATCCGGGTGATCGACCACCCAGCGCAGGATCTGGATCAGCGCCACCTCGAACAGGCGATTGGTCAGCAGCCGGGAACCGCAGCGCTGGCGATCGGCCTCGGCAAACAGCAGCTGCAGGGTGTCATCCAGTTCGCCGATGGCCGCCAGCGGCACCACAATCACCGGTGGCAGCGACTGCACGATCGGATTGCGCGCACCGCCATCGAAATCCAGCGTGGCGCAGGTGAAATCCGGGCCATCCAGCGGCGCGTTGAAGAACACATGGTGCAGCGGCTGCGGGTACAGCAGCAGGCTGGGTGTGTCGATCTTCAGCCGGGACAGCGCGATATCGCCGTCGGGATGGCGGACTTCCATTTCACCCTGGCGCAGGATGTGCAGGAAGGCGCGACCGGGCTGTGGCTCGAAGACATGGCGCCCGCACAGCGGGCCAGTGTGGAATAGCGCGGCCTGCACCCGGAAGTGTTCCAGCAGGGAGGAGAGTCGATCTGGTGCAGGGGTGGTGGCGGGCATGCTCATGGACGCATGGACAACATGTGTGGCGAATTGTGGCTGATGCGTCCTGTGAGTCTACCTAGGATGAGCGGGTCGTCCAATCCCGGACGCCTTTCCAAGGAGATCCACCATGTCCCGTGTCCCCCTGATCGATGTCGCCAACACCACCGCCGACCGCCAGGCCCTGCTGGGCCAGGTCCACGCCGCTTTCGGCACCACCCCAGCCATGTTCCGCGCCGTAGCCAACTCGCCGGCCGCCCTGCAGAGCATGTGGGGTTCGTTCGGCGCGCTGGGTGGCGGTCGCCTGTCTCCGCTGCTGGGCGAGCAGATCGCCGTGGCCATCGCCAATCGCAATGCCTGCGAGTACTGCCTGGCAGCGCACACGGCACTGGGCCGCAAGGCCGGTGCCAGCAGCGAGCAGATGGCGGCCGCGCAGATCGGCCAGTCCAGCGATCCGGTTACCGCAGCTGCGCTGGACTTCGCGCTGAAGGTGGTCGAGCAGCGTGCGCGGATCACCGATGGCGATGTGCAGGCGCTGCGGGCGGCCGGCTTCGACGATGAGCAGATCGTCGAGATTCTCGCCCACGTGGCGCTCAACCTGTTCACCAATTACGTCAACGTAGCATTCGACGTGCCGGTGGACTTCCCGAAGGTGGCGTTGCGCTGAGATTCGGTTCGGCCCGGGCGGCAGTGGTCGCCGGGGCCGGTCTGAATGGAGCCGGCCGGGTAGAGTCGACTGTCAGTCGACCATCGCGCGCAGCGCGGGGTTTTCGCGGGTCTGAACGAAGAGCAGTCGACTGACAGTCGACCCTACCCGGTCGATTCTACCCAGTCGATGCTACTTGTCGTTTGCCTGCAGTCGCTCGGGATGGGTATACACATTGAACCCGCTTTCCCGTGCGAACCCGACCAGGCACAGGCCTGCACCACGGGCCAGGTCGATCGCCAGCGCGGTCGGTGCCGAGACTGCCGCCAGCACGCTGGCACCGGCCCGCACGGCCTTGCTGACCATCTCGTAACTGGCCCGGCTGGAAATCACCAGCAGGCCGCCCTCGATCGTGTGTTCGTTGTGATGCAAGGCGCCGATCAGCTTGTCCAGCGCGTTGTGGCGACCGACATCCTCGCGCACCCAACCGATGCGGCCGCTGGCATCGGCCCAGGCCGCGGCGTGGGTCGAGCCACTCACCGCATTCATCGGCTGATGCTGCACCAGCGTGGCCAGCGCCCGTTGCAGGGCTGCCGGTGAATAGGTCCGGCGCTCACGCACCTCGGGCAGTGGCCGCAGCACCTCTTCCAGTTGGCGCGAACCGCACAGGCCACAGCCGCCGCGGCCGGGCAGCAGGCGCCCATTTGCCGGATCCAGGCCGGCGCCGGGCGCATCGCCGGTCACCGCCATCTGCAGTTCGATGCCCTCCAGTTGCGGGTGGATGTCGATCGACAGCAGCTGCGAGGGCGTAGCGATCAGACCCTCGCTGAGCGAGAACCCCAGCGCGAAGTCCTCCAGGTCGCAGGGCGTGGCCATCATCACTGCGAAGGCGGCGCCGTTGTAACGCAGCGCCACCGGCACTTCTTCGGCCACCACATCGACCAGCGGCTGTTGCCCCTCGCTGCGCCAGCGCTGCAACGGGCGCTGGGCCGTGCCGGCAGGCGGGGTGTGCGATGTGGGCGAATCAGGCATGCAGCGCGTCCGGACAAGGGAGATACGCAGGTGGTGGACCACCCACGGCATCGAGAATAGCGCAGCGGCCACGCGCTGACGCAGGTGTAACCGTTGTCATGGCAGGCTGCGCTGAAAACAGCGTGCACCCACTGGCGAAGCGGCGTGGGCCGTGCTTGACTGTGGGGCTGGCCGTGCCATCGAACGCGCCGCCGGACCGCGTTGTGCCGATTGTTGCTGCGTTCCTCCCGCCAGGTTCCCGAACATGTCCGAGCAGAAACCGCCGCGTTACAAGCCCTACAACCAGCCCGCCGGTGGCTGGGGTGCCGCCGGCGCCACCGCCAAGGTGCTGCTGCAGCAGAGCGTGATCGGCAAAGGCTCGAAGGCGCTGCTGGCGATGAACCAGCCCGGTGGCTTCAAATGCCCCAGCTGCGCGTTCCCCGATGCCGACGAACGCAAGAAGCTGGAGTTCTGCGAAAACGGTGCCAAGGCGCTGGCCTGGGAGGCCACCCAGTTCCGCGCCGGCCGTGAGCTGTTCGCGCAGCACACCGTTGCCGAACTGATGGCGCAGACCGACTACTGGCTGGAGATGCAGGGCCGGCTGACCGAGCCGATGCGCTACGACGCGGCGACCGACCACTATGTGCCGTGCAGCTGGGACGATGCCTTCGCGCTGATCGGCCGCCATCTGCAGGCGCTGGACAGCCCGCACCAGGCCGAGTTCTACACCTCTGGGCGCACGCCCAACGAAGCCGCCTTCCTCTATTCGATCTTCGTACGCGAGTTCGGCACCAACAACTTCCCGGACTGCTCGAACATGTGCCACGAGCCGACCAGCCGCGGCCTGCCGCCGGCCATCGGGGTGGGCAAGGGCACCATTGTTCTGCAGGACTTCGAGCACGCCGAGGCGATCTTCGTGATCGGCCAGAACACCGGCACCAACTCGCCGCGGATGATGAGCAACCTGGTTGAGGCGCGCAAACGCGGCATTCCGATCGTGGCGGTCAACCCGATGCCCGAGCGTGCGCTGATCCGCTTCGCCGAGCCGCAGGACGTGGTGCAGATGGCCACATTCGGTTCGACCGAGATCACCAGCGAGTTCGTGCACATCCGCATCGGCGGCGACCTGGCGCTGATCAAGGGCATGATGAAGGTGATGTTCGAGCGCGAGGCGCAGGGCGAGCGCGTGCTCGACCATGATTTCCTGGCCGAACACACGGTGGGCCTGGAGGCGCTGCGCGAGGACGTGATGGCGCAGGACTGGGACGAGATCGTGCGGGTCTCCGGCATCACACAGGCGCAGATCCGTCGCTGTGCGGAGATCTACATCCGCTCCAATGCCACCGTGATCTGCTACGGCATGGGGCTGACCCAGCACCAGTACGGCTCGCGCCTGCTGCAGCAGGTGGCCAACCTGCTGTTGCTGCGGGGCAACTTCGGCAAGCCCGGTGCTGGCATCGGGCCGATCCGCGGCCATTCCAATGTGCAGGGCGACCGTACCGTCGGTATTGACGAGAAGCCCAAGCCGGCCTATCTGGACCGCGTGCAGCAGGTGTTCGGCTTCGATCCGCCGCGCGAGCACGGGCACCACGTGGTCGAGTCGATCGAGGCGATGCTGGATGGCAGCGCCAAGGTATTCATCGGCCTGGGCGGCAACTTCATCCATGCCGTGCCTGATACGCCGCGCGCGTACGAGGCCATGCGCGGCCTTGAGCTGACCGTGGGCATCGCCACCAAGCTCAACCGTGGCCACCTGGTGCATGGTCGCGATGCGCTGATCCTGCCAGTGGTGGCGCGCTCGGAGCGCATCGTCACGCCGGCCGGCGAGCAGTTCGTCACCATCGAAGATGCGATGTCGAATGTGACAGCGTCGCGCGGCGTGCTGGAGCCTGCCAGCGCCGACGTGTTGCCCGAGGTCGAGATCGTCTGCCGCATGGCGATGGCAACCCTGCCGCACAGCAGGGTCGACTGGGTACGCTGCATGCACGACTACGGCCCCATCCGTGATCTGATCGCTGCTGTATACCCGGAGATCTACACCGGCTTCAACGAGCGCATCCAGCAGCCGCATGGTTTCCACCTGGACATCCCGCCGCGCCGCCGCGCATGGCCCACACCCAATGGCAAGGCCAACATCCTGGTGATGCCCGGCCTGGACGTGGACGATCCCGTGCACGACCCGGACATGCTGCGCCTGGCCACTGTCCGTTCGCACGACCAGTACAACACCACCATCTACAGCTACAACGACCGCTATCGTGGCGTGTACAACGATCGTATGGTGCTGTTCATGAACATCGAGGACCGGCTGGCACGAGGCCTGGAGAAAGAGGCGCTGGTCAGCCTGGAGACGATCAGCGGCGATGGCGTGCAGCGGCGCATCGAGGGCCTGACCGTACTGGACTACCCGATGCCGCGCGGCGCGCTGGCCGGCTACTACCCCGAACTGAACCCATTGCTGCCGCTGGACTACTACGACCGCATCAGCGGCACGCCCGCAGCCAAGTCGATCCCGGTGCGGATGAGTGCGATGGCGGCGGCGATTGCGTGAGGCGCGCATCGGCTATCATCCGCATGTGAACCTGCCTGGCTTGCTGCTGCGATGGATGCTGCTCGTTGCCCTGGTGCTGAATGCACCGGCGCTGGCGCTTGCTGCAACTTCGTACAGCGGGCCGGCCAGCCAGGACCAGTGCACAGCACCGCACCCGGCCGCGATGGCTGCAGCAGGCTGCTGCGATGATGCAGCCCCGGCAGCCTGCCAGGGCGGTGAGTGCGAATGCCCGCCGGCCAGCCTCGGCATGCTGGCCTCCCTGGGCGGAACGCCCGCCTCGCCATGGCGGGAGGCGCCTTTGCCAGCCAGCGCTCAGCAATGCGCACCGCCGCCGTTGCCGGATCCGCTACGGCCTCCCATCGTGTGATTCCCTGCAGGCATCAAGTGCCTGCCATTGCTGCTCGACTCATTCTCGACTCTGCCTGTGCCTTCGATGCGCAGGCAGCGGGCCGCGTTGCCCGCATCTGCAAAGGAATCACTCAATGAACCGTATTCTCTCTCTTGGCCTGCTGCTGGGCACCGTACTGGCCACGGCTGCCTGCGCGCGTGCCGCCGAAGAATCGCCTGCCACGCCGGTTGCCAGCGAAGCACCGGCGGTGCCGGCCCAGGTCAGCCCGGCCAAGATCGATCCGGCCTTGCCGGTGGCCATCGTGCACAAGACCGCCAGCTGCGGTTGCTGCGGAATCTGGGTCGATCACCTGAAGGCCGCCGGCTTCCAGGTGGATGTGCGTGACACCGACGACATGAACCCGATCAAGGTCCGCCTGGGTGTACCGGTCGGCAAGGCGTCCTGCCATACCGCCGAGATCGGCGGGTATGTGGTCGAGGGCCACATCCCGGCGGAGGACATCAAGCGCCTGCTGGCGGAGCGTCCCACGGCGCGTGGCCTGGTGCTGCCCGGCATGCCGGCCGGTTCGCCAGGCATGGAAATGCCCGATGGCTACGTGCAGCCGTACACCGTCGAACTGGTGCGCGCCGACGGCAGTACCGAGCCGTTTGCCCAGCATGGGCAGGGCGGCTGACACCCAGTGGCGGTGCCGGTCGGCCTGATCGGCACCATCCTACGCGGCCTGTGTAGAGCCGAGCCCACGCTCGGCTGTTTTCTTCCGGCAAGCCGAGCATGGGCTCGGCTCTACAGGATCAGCGGTGTGCCGCAGATTCCTTGGCCAGCTGCGCCTCGAACTTCTTTTCGGCGGCATCCGCGTAAGCCTTGCAGGTCAGTGCGTTGGCACTGGCCTTGCTGCCGGCGGCATAGCTCCAGTTGCTGGCACCCGGATGCGGGGTCAGCAGCAGGTCGCAGGGAAGGCCGCGCACCGTGGCGAAGGTGCGCTTGTAGTCTTCGATCAAGCGCGGATAGCGGGGGTTGTCCTTGAGCTGGTAACCCGGCGCGCTCAAGCTGTCGGCGTAGGCGATGCGCACTGGCTTGCCATCGCGGGTATCGGTCCAGGTCCACGCAGTGCTTCCCGGCGTGTGCCCCGGCATGAAGTGAGCGGTGAAGTCGATGCCGCCGATGGAGACCACTTCGCCATCCATGATGATGCGGTCGGCGCTGGCCGGCGGATAGGTGATGCCGTCGCCAAAGTGCAGGTCGTCGCTGCCACCACGCGCCAGCAGCACGGCCGATTCGGCGTTGGCCACCACTTTCGCGCCGGTACGGCGCTTCAGTTCCGCCACCGGCCCGGCGTGATCGGCATGCGCATGACTGAGCAGGATCAGCCGCAGATCCTGCGGTGCCACCCCGCGTGCCTTCATGTTGTCCAGCAGGTGACCGGCCATCTGTGGCATGCCGCCATCCAGCAGCACTGCGCCCTCGGCGGTCTGCACCAGCAGGGCGGTCAGCTCCTGCGTGCCGATCTGCCAGGTGTGGTCGGCAATCTGCAATGGTGCCATTGGCTGCAGCCAGGAGGCATCTACGGTGTAGGCGCGCAACTGCGGTAGCGGCGCTTCGGCGGCATGCGCCTGGGCGAATGGGAGCGCGGCAGCAAGGGCGAAGGTGAGCAGGGAACAACGCATGGTTCACGTCCGTTTGAAGGAGGCCCAGAAACTAGCATGGGCCTCCTTCAGCGCGTCTCGCATAGATTTCATGACTCCCATAAGGGCGCCGATGGCTCAGTAGCGGTACTGCCAGCCCAGCGTCAGCACCCGGCCGCGGCCGGAGAAATAACTTGGGTTCGACGGCGTGGTCTGCGAGTAGTAGCTGATGTACTGCTTGTCCGCCAGGTTCTGCACGCCCAGCGTGAGCGCGTGCTTGCCCAGCGTGTAGCGCGCGACCAGGTCCACCATGGTGTAACCCTTGAACTCTGCCACTCGTGCGCCGCGCAGGTCGAAATCGCGGTCGAAGGCATGGCTGGCCTGCAGGCGGGTGCTGAACTGCGGCGTCCAGCCCTGTTCCCAGAACGCGGTCAGCCGGTTCGGTGCGATGTTGACGCCGGCCAGGTCGCTGTCGAGGCGACCGTCGATGTCGGCGTCGTAGCGGCCGTTGGCACGGGCATAGCCCAGGCCGAGCCGGCTGTCGCCAAGCCGCAACCGCAGGTTGCTTTCAAAGCCCTCCACGCGGGTCGCCTGGCGCTGCACTGCGTAAGCATCGATGCCCGGGTCATAGACCAGCACCGAACCCAGCTTCGATTCGGAGGTGTAGTAGGCGATGTCACTGCTGAAGCGGCCATCGTCATACTCCAGGCCGATCTCGCGGTTGTCCGACACCACCGGCGACAGGTCGATGAGGCTCTCGACGCGCTGGCCGTCGCGGTTGATCGCGCGCAGCACGCGGCCGACGTCGGCCACGGTGTATCCCTCCGAGTAGGAGGCATAGGCGTTGAGACGATCGTTGATGTACCAGACCGCGCCGAAGTTGGGCAGGGTTTCGCTCATGGTCGGCTTGCCGCCGGTCACCTTGCGCGCGCCATAGCGGGGCAGGGTGGTGTAGTCGCCCACCTCCAGCTCACCCTTTTCGTAGCGCAGGCCGCCGGACAGCATCAGGTGGTCGGTTGGCCACCAGTGCAGCTGCAGCAGCGGCGACAGGCTCTGGTAGGTAGTCAGCGGTACCCAGTTCATGCCGCTGGCCAGCAGCACCTGGTGGGTGCGGTCACGCAGGCCGTCCAGGCCCAAGGTCACATCCAGCGTGGTATCGGCGATGCGGCTCCAGCTCTGGGTCAGCTTGAAGCCGCGCTTGTCCGATTCGTTCTGGGTCTGGTCCCAGGCGGCATTGGCACCGGTATTGCCCCACGGGTCCCACTGGCTGGCGCCATAGCGTCCCTCGAAGTCGACCGCGAACGCCTGCGCCTGGAAGCGGCCACCGAGCAGGTCTGCGGCGCTGTAGTCCACGGTCAGCGAGCGCGAGCGGTTCATCGGTGGGTCCAGCGGCGTGTCACCGCGCACCGAAATCGTCGGGCGGCCGGTGCGGAAATCGCCATTCACCGCGAAGTAGTTGTCCAGCCCGCGCAGCTCGTAGCGGTTGGCCATCACCTGCAGGCGCTGGCCTTCGGCAATGTTCCAGCCCAGCTTGGCGAACACGTTCGATGAGGTCGAGTCCATCAGCTCGCCCTGCGCGTTGGTGCCGATCGATCGGCCCTCGCCGTCGTGGTACAGGCCCTGCTTCTCATAGGCCAGGCCGGCAACCAGGTCGAACTGTTCGCCGCGCACGCCCACCAGGGCCGAGCCGCGCTGGCCATTGTCGTCGTGGCGGCTGGGCAGGGCGGAGCTGTAGCTGACATTGGTGTCGAGCAGGAAGGCACCCGGCTCGCTGGGCGCGCTGCGGGTGATGATGTTGACGATGCCACCGGTACCGCCGATGCCCTGCAGCGCGTTGGCGCCGTGGATGACCTCGATGCGCTCGATCATCGCCGGGTCGATGGTGTGCGAATCCCGTGAGCCGTCACGCAGGGGGGTGGACTGTGGCACGCCGTCGACCATGTAGAGGATGCCGCGGCCACGCATGGTTTCGCCGTAGTTGGACATCTTCTCGCGCGCCGGGGCAAACGCCGGGATCTGTGACGAGAGCACCCGCGACACATCCGAACCCAATGCCAGCTGCTGGGCGATGTCCTCGCGGGTCAGCACCGTGATGGTGTTGGGCATCGCCGTCTCGCCCTGCGGCATGCGAGCGGTCGAGGCCGAGACCGTGACACGGGCCAGCGAGGTCGGATTGGCCGGTGCGGCGGGGCGTATCGTTGCGTCGGGCCTGGCCTTGGTCTGTGCGGCAGTTGCACTGACCACGAATACCCCGGGGACGCGTTCCTGCAGGGTCAGGTCGTGGCCCTGCAACAGGCGTTGCAGCGCATCGCGCGGTGCATAGCGCCCATCCAGTGCCGGCGCGCTGCGGCCACTCACACTGTCGGCGGCGAACAACAGCTGGATGCCACTCTGGCGCGCGAGCGCATTGAGCGACGCATGCAGCGGGCCGGCGGGCAGGTGAAGCTCGACGAGCGCGGATGCAGCGCTCTGCGCCATGGTAGGCAGGGCCGTGCACAGGCAGGCGGCGAGCAGGGCAGGGGCCAGCCGGCGCAGGGCGGCAGGTGGGACAGGGCGGGTCATGCAGGGTCCTTCGGAGGGGTTCAGGCAGCTGCCGGATGGGACGACGTGCAACCCACCCTCGCGTGCGCAATCAATCGCGTGCGCGCAGATGCAGGCTGCCATCGCTGGCCGTGTGCACCTGCACCGGCAGGATCTCCGGCAACAGTGCAACAGCGGTCTCGGCGTGATCGGCATCGAACACGCCCGAGACCCGTAATGGTCCCAGCTGCGGGTCATCCAGCACGATCGGGCGGTCGTGATACCGCTGCAGGATGCGCAGCACTTCGGCCAGCGGCAGGCGATCGAACTGCAGGCGGCCATGGGTCCAGTCGGCCCGGTCCGGGCTGACCGGTTCGGGTGGCGACAACGATCCCGGCTGGGCCAGCATGCGCTGCCCCGGCTTCAGGCGCTGCTCGGCGCCCCGGCCATCCACGCGCACGCCCACCTCGCCGCGCCACAGGGTGACCTCGCTGAGGTTGCCCTGCCGGTCCACGTCGAACACCGTGCCGTAGTTGCGCACCCGCACCGGCCCGGCCTCGACCTCGAACGGGCGCCAGCTCGAGTGCTGCACCTGGAAACGGGCCTGGCCCTGCACCAGCACTACCTGTCGCGAGCGAATGTGCCTGCGAACCTGCAGATGGGTACCGGCGTCGAGCAGGAGATGGCTGCCATCGGGCAGGCGGATGTCGCGGCGTTCGCCCACCACAGTCCGATAGTCGTGCACCTGCCATGCCGGGTCGGCAATGAACACGCCGGTGGCCGCGATCAGCAGCAGCGGCAGGACGATCTTCGCCGCACGCCCACCGCGACGACGCTGCAGGGCATCCGCGCTGGGCATGGGGAAGCGTTCCTTCAGGGCGTCGCGATGCTGGTCCAGCACCTGGTCGGTGGTGGCGGGTTGGATCGGCGGTTGCGGTGTGGACGGCGGCGGCTGTGGACTCATCGCAGGCCAGCCGACAGGTGGCAATCGGCCATGGCCAGGCGCAGGTGGCGCTCCACCGCCTTGAGGCCGATGCCCATGCGCCGGGCGACCTCGGCCTGTGGCAGTTCATGGATCTTGTGCAGGATGAAGACCTGCTGGCGGCGGCAGGGCATGCGTTCGATGGTCGCGCCCAGTCGCTGCATGGCCTGCTGTCCCTGCGCCTGCTGCTCCGGCCCGGGGCGCGGGCAGGCGTCATCGGGCAGCTTGGCACGCCCCTCCACCCAGTGCCGGCGCAGATCCTCGGCGCGGCAGCGGTCCACCGCGGCATCGTGTGCGATCCGCCGCAGCAGCGCGACCGGTTGCCGTGCGTCATGCGCGACCGGACGCTCCAGCAGGCGCACGCAGACATCGTGCACCACCTCACGGGCCAGCCCCGGCGAGCGGAAACGGCGGCGCAGATATTCCACCAGTTCCTCGTAATGGCGCACCAGCGAGGACATCAACGGCGGCGCAGGCGGGCAGGGAGAGGGCAGGCGGGGCATCCGGACCGGCAGTGGAAGCAAAGGGCGGGCGCGGGAGGGCATCCCTGCGCGATGACGCAATACTAATGGGAACTGTTCTCGTTTGCCATGTGGCACGCGGGTCGGGATTGTTCGTCGGGGCTGGAAGGTGAAACCACGATCATCGGCTGGAGCGCAGAATCGGCGGCGGCTAGCCTGCCAGCGGGCTCAAGGAGATGGACCATGCACGTGCTTCTGGTGATGGTGGGTGGGGTGCTGCTGTTGGGCGTGTTCCTGCTGTTCGGGCGGCTGTGGAGCGTAGGCCAGTCGCTGCTGCCCACGGCCCTGATCGCGTTCATCGCCACCTGGCTGCTGGTGACGGTAGCCAACATGTGGGTGGGCGTGAGCAAGGCCGGTTACGCCGTGCGGGAGGAACTGCCGATCCTGCTGCTGGTGTTCGCCGTGCCTGCACTGCTGGCGGGCCTGCTGTACTGGCGCCTGGCGCGCTGAAGGATGGCCATGAGCACACGACTGCGACTGCCCGCCCTGCGTCAGCGCGATGGCCACCACGCCCGCGTGACCTACGAAGAGCTGTTCTTCGACCTCGTCTACGTATTTGCGGTTACCCAGCTCAGCCATCATCTGCTGCACCACCTGGACCTTGCCGGCGTGATGCAGACGCTGGTGCTGTGGTTCGCTGTCTGGCTGGGCTGGCAATACGCCTGCTGGGTCAGCAACTGGTTCGATCCGGAGGCGCCACGCATCCGTGGCCTGCTGTTCGTCACCATGCTGCTGGCGCTGCTGATGTCTTCGTCCATCCCCGAGGCCTTTGCCGATCGCGCCTGGGTGTTTGCCGGGGCCTACGCCACGATGCAGGTCGGGCGCACCGTGTTCGTGCTGCTGGAGGTCGGTCGCGGCCATCCGCTGGCGCCGAATTTCCGCCGGATGCTGGCCTGGGTCAGCGTCTCGGCGTGCTTCTGGCTGGCCGGGGCGGCCACCGAGGGCAATGCGCGACTTGCGCTGTGGGCGGTGGCGGTCGCCTGCGAGTATGTCTCGCCGATGTTCGGTTTTGCGTTCCCGGGGCTGGGCCGTTCGCACACCCGTGAGTGGACCATCGAAGGTGGGCACCTGGCCGAGCGATGCCAGTTGTTCGTCATCGTCGCGCTGGGGGAGACCCTGTTGGCGACGGGGGGCGTACTCAGCGAGATCGAGCACTGGAGCAGCGCTGTGGTATCGGCGGTGTTGGCCACCTTCGCCGGGACCATCGCCATGTGGTGGCTGTACTTCGGCATCTCCAGCCGCGACGCCACCGAGGCGATCACCCATGCGGCCGACCCCGGGCGCATGGGCGCCAACTTCCACTACGTGCATGCACTGCTGATCGCGGGCATCATCGCCACAGCGGTGGGCAATGACCTGGTGATGGATCACCCGGGCGCGGCGGTCACGCCGGTGTATGCGACGGTGCTGGTGGCTGGGCCGCTGATCTACCTGCTGGGCAGCGCCTTGTACAAGCGGGTGGTCTACGGGCGTGCGCCCTGGTCGCATCTGTTCGGTGCCGTGGCGCTGGCCGTGCTGGGCGTCGCGCTGACGCAGGCCCATCTGCTGGCTGCCGGCTGGCTGACCAGTGCGGTGCTGCTGGCCGTGGGACTGATGGACACGCGGTTGAAGCGCCGCCTACAAAGCGCCTGATCCGCACGTTGCCCGGCATTGCTTGCGCAGGCGTGCGACGGGTGTAGCGTTGGCAACGGGACGCATGGATCCGGGAGAGGCGCAGCATGCAGAACGTTCCGCAGTGGTTGGTGTGGGCCGGGTTGTCGGCGTGCTTCGCCGCGCTGACCGCGTTGTTCGCCAAGGTGGGCGTGAAGGGCGTCGACTCGGACCTGGCCATGGCGATCCGCACCCTGGTGGTGGCCGCGGTGATCCTGCCGTTGGTGGTGGTTACCGGCAAATGGTCCAATCCGCTGCTGTTGCCGGGTCGCACCCAGTTGTTCCTGGTGCTGTCTGCACTGGCCACCGGCGCTTCATGGCTGTTCTACTTCCGCGCGCTGCAAAGTGGTGAGCTGGCCAAGGTCGCGGTGGTCGACAAATTCAGTGTGGTGCTGGTGATCGTGCTGGCCTACCTGCTGCTGGGCGAACGACCGACCCTGCGGGAATGGAGCGGGATCGGCCTGGTGGTGGCCGGGGTGATCGTGCTGGCGACGAAGAAGTAGCGGCGTTCAAACCCATCGACGAGGGAGAGCAGGATGCAGGGCGAAGCGCACGGAACCTTTAAAGTGAACCTGCTGCCGATCGGTGGCAACGACGGCCCGATCGGGGTGATGTCGATCGACAAGGTCTTCCACGGTGACCTGCAGGGCAGCAGCGTCGGCCAGATGCTGGCGTTCCGCAGCCCGGTACAGGGCTCGGCCGGCTACGTGGCCATGGAGCGGGTGAGTGGCACGCTGGCCGGACGCCAGGGTGCTTTCACGCTGCAGCACAACGGCCTGATGACCCGTGGCAGGCCGGAGCTGAGCGTGGTGGTGGTGCCTGACTCGGGCAGTGAGGGGTTGCTCGGCCTGAGCGGCACACTGGAGATCACCATCAGTGAAGGCCGCCACGACTACCGGTTCGCCTATGCATTGCCGGAACCGGAATAGCCGGCTTCCGGATTCAAGCGCTGCCCGCCTGCAGGCGGTCATACATTCGCACCAGATCCACCAGGGTGCGCGCACCCATCTTGCGCATCACCTGTGCGCGGCGAACCTTCACCGTGATCTCGCTGACGCCCAGGTCGCCGGCGATCTGCTTGTTGAGACGGCCGCGCACCACGCCATCGACCACCTCGCGCTCACCGGTATTGAGTGTGGCCCAGCGCTGTTGCAGCGCGCCCAGTGCTTCGCCCTCGCGGCGCCGCAGGCGGTCGAGCTCGATGCCCTTGTGGATCGCATCGAGCAGTTCCTGGTCGCGGAAGGGTTTGGTCAGGAACTCGATGGCGCCGTCCTTGATCGCGTTGACGCCCATCGCGATGTCGCCGTGGCCGGTGATGAACACCACGGGCAGCTGCAGGCCCAGGCTGCCCATGCTGCGCTGGAACTCCAACCCGCTCTGGCCCGGCATGCGTACGTCCAGCACCAGGCACGCAGGGGTGTCTTCCAGTTCGTGTTCAAGGAAGGCCTGGGTGGAGGCGAAGGCGCGCACCTGCAGGCCCATCGAGGCCAGCAGGTCTTCCAGCGCCGCGCGCACCGATGGATCGTCGTCGACCACGTAGACGATCGGCGCCGGTTCGGCCGCAGGTGCAGGGGGCTTACGCATGAGGGGTATCCAGGGCGACGGGCAGGTCGAAGATGAAGCAGGCACCGCCGCCTGCGGGGCGTTCGGCGCGGATCTGGCCGTCATTGGCCTCGATCATTGAACGGCTCAGGCTGAGCCCGAGCCCCAAGCCGTGTGACTTGGTGGTCCAGAAGGCATCGAACACACGCTCGGGATGGTCGGCGGGCAGGCCGACGCCGCGGTCACGCACACTGAGACTGACCCGCTGGCCGTCACGCCGGGTCAGCAGTGACAGGCGCCGGTCGGCGGCGGGCACGCCTTCCATCGCGTCCACCGCATTGAGGATCAGGTTGCCGATCACCTGCTGCACTTGCACGCGATCGGCCTGCACCGGAGGCAGGTCGGCGTCCAGCAGCAGCGCCACGGCCACGCCGTGCTGGTCGAGCTCGCTGCGCGACAGCGCCAGCATTTCCTCCACCGCCTGGTTCAGATCGAAGGCGCGTCGTTCCGGTGCCGCGCCCTGGGTCAGGCCGCGGATGCGGGCGATCACGTCGCCGGCGCGGTGCGCATCGGCCAGGATGCGGGCCACGGTCTGCCGTGCCTTGTCCACGTTCGGCGGGTCCTGTGCCAGCCAGCGCTGGCAGGCTTCGGCGCTGCTGGCGATGGCGGCGAGCGGCTGGTTCACTTCATGCGCGATGGAGGTGGTGAGCTCGCCCACGGTGGAAGCGCGCGCCACCCGCAGCAGGCGGCCCTGTGCTTCCTGCACGGCGGCCTTGGCCGCTTCCATGTTCAGGGCGAGGTAGGTGGTGATGCCGATCACCAGCATGCCGATCACCGAGTTGACCAGGCCGATGCGGTAGGTGCCGAAGCGGGTCAGGAAGAAGCTCAGCCCGGTCAGCGCGATGCAGGCGATGGCCAGGGTGATAAGCCCGCGCGCGCTCAGTACGCGCGAAGCGGCGAGGATGACTGCTGCGTAGAAGCAGGCGGCGGCAACCGCATAATCGGTGACGGTGTCGATCAGGAAGATCGCCGCCATCACGACGATCAGAGCCAGCAGCACCAGCGGGCGGCGGGGCGACAGCGATGGCATCGGGACGGCTCCCTGGCGTGGGCGGAAAGGATAGCAAAGCCGCCATTGGGTGGATGCCGGCCGGCAGTACCGAACCACTATTCCTCCAGGCTGGCGTTCCAGAACCCCTGCAGTACGCCGGGCGTCGTCGCCAGTGTGGCCAGCACCGCATCGAGCTCACCGGCATCGACGGTGGTGGCATACAGCACCGCCTCGATCTCCACGTCGCGCTCGCCGAACGGCCGCTGGTCCACCGCGCGCACCGGGTACTGCGCCTGCTCGAGCAGCAGCAACAACCGGTCCAGCACCTCGGCCTGCTGCTCGCGCTGGCAGACCACGTTGATCGCATAGGTCGCCTCGCTGAACGCTTCCGGCAGTGGCTGCCGCTGGATGCGGTTCACCACGGGCCGAAGCAAAGTATTGGCGGCCAGCACGAACACCGCCGCCAGTACCGCCTCAGGCAGCAGCTTGATGCCCGCACATGCGCCCACGGCCGCCGATCCCCACAGGGTGGCGGCGGTGTTCAGGCCGGACACCTGGGCGCCGTCCTTCATGATCGCGCCGGCACCGAGGAAGCCGACGCCGGAGATCACATAGGCAACCACATGCAGCGGCGACGGCGGGCCGCCGTACAGGTCATGGAAGCGTACCGCCAGATCGACGAACACCGCCGCTCCCACCGCCACCAGGGTGTTGGTACGCAGGCCGGCGGTGCGTTGCCGCAGCTGCCGTTCCAGGCCGATGATCGTGCCCAGCACGAATGCCACCGACAGGCTGATCAGCGAGCTGAGCGTTGCGCCGGCGTTGAACGCCGGCAGGTTGGGATTGATGTCCATTGTGTTTCTCCCTGGACCAGGCGGCGGGCGCTTACTGCCAGCCGTAACGGCGGATGTAGAACCGCTTCAGCGCAGTGGTCAGCACCGCATAGCCGAACAGGATCGCCACCAGGAAAGGCCAGTAGCCGGCCGGCAGGGCCTGCAGCTTGAAGTAGCCGGCCAACGGGCTCATCGGCAGGGCCACGCCGATGGCCATGATCAGGCCGGTCATCAGCAGCAGGGGCGGTGCAGCGATGCTCTGCAGGAACGGTACTTTCGGCGTACGGATCATGTGCACGATCAGGGTCTGGGTCAGCAGGCCGACCACGAACCAGCCGGATTGGAACAGGCCCTGGTCGGCCGGCGTGCGGGCATCGAACACGTACCACATCAACGCAAAGCAGGTCAGGTCGAAGATCGAGCTGATCGGCCCGAAGAAGACCATGAAGCGACCGATGTCCGTCGGGTTCCACTTCAGCGGCTTGCGCACCAGTTCCTCGTCCACGTTGTCGAACGGAATGGCGATCTGCGAGATGTCGTACAGCAGGTTCTGCACCAGCAGCTGCAGCGGCAGCATCGGCAGGAACGGCAGGAAGGCCGAGGCCACCAGCACCGAGAACACATTGCCGAAGTTGGAGCTGGCGGTCATGCGGATGTACTTCAGCATGTTGTTGAACGTGCGCCGGCCCTGGATGACACCTTCTTCCAGCACCATCAGGTTCTTTTCCAGCAGGATGATGTCGGCGGCCTCCTTGGCGATGTCCACGGCGCTGTCCACGCTGATGCCGATGTCGGCCGCACGCAGTGCCGGGGCATCGTTGATGCCGTCTCCAAGGAAGCCCACCACCTTGCCCTGAGCACGCAGCTCGCGCACCAGGCGCTCCTTGTGCAGCGGCGTCAGCCGGGCGAACACGCGATGGTGGTGCAGCGCCCGCGACAGCGCACCGTCATCCATGCGCTCGATCTGCGGGCCGGTCAGGATGGTGTCGGCATCCAGTCCCACCTGTGCGCAGACACGGGCGGTCACCAGTTCGTTGTCGCCAGTGAAGACCTTGACCTCCACGCCATGCGCGGCAAGCGCCTGCAGCGCCTGCGCGGCCGATTCCTTCGGCGGGTCGAGGAACGCCACGTAGCCGATCAGGGTCAGGCTACATTCGTCGGCCTGCGAATAGGCGGTCTGGCTGGCCGCGGTCTCCTTCATCGCCACCGCGACCACACGCAGCCCCTGTTCGTTCAGCTCCTCGGTGGTCTGCCGCACGCGGGCCAGGCGGCGCTCGTCCAGCGGCATGTCCTGGCCGTTTTCACGCACGGTGCTGCAGACCGCCAGCATCTCTTCTACCGCCCCCTTGCAGATCAGCTCGTGGTGGTCCTCGCGCTCGGAGACCACCACCGACATGCGGCGGCGCTCGAAGTCGAACGGAATCTCATCCACCTTGTGGTAGTCCTGCGACAGCCGCAGCGAACTCTGCAGCTCCACGTGCTCCAGTACCGCGCGATCGAGCAGGTTGATCAGCCCGGTCTGGAAATGGCTGTTCAGGTAGGCGAACTTCAGTACGTCTTCCGAATCGTGACCGAATACATCGGTGTGGCGCTCCAGCGCGATCTTGTCCTGGGTAAGGGTGCCGGTCTTGTCGGTGCACAGTACTTCCATCGCGCCGAAGTTCTGGATGGCATCCAGCCGCTTGACGATCACCTTGCGCCGCGACAGCAGCACCGCGCCCTTGGCCAGGGTGGAAGTGACGATCATCGGCAGCATTTCCGGCGTCAGGCCCACCGCCACCGACAGCGCGAACAGGAAGGCCTCGGTCCAGTCGCCCTTGGTCCAGCCGTTGATCAGCAGCACGAACGGCACCATCACCAGCGCGAAGCGGATCAGCAGCCAGCTGACGCTGTTGACGCCGGCCTGGAACGCGGTGGGTGCGCGGTCGGTGGCGGTGCTGCGCTGGGCCAGGGTGCCGAAGTAGGTGCGGTTACCGGTGGCCAGCACAATGGCGGTGGCCGTACCGGACACCACATTGGTGCCCATGAACAGCAGGTTGTGCTGCTCCAGCAGGCCGGCCAGCCCGTCGCCCGGGTGCGCGAACTTCTCCACCGGCAGCGACTCACCGGTCATTGCCGCCTGCGCCACGAACAGGTCCTTGGCACTCAGCACGCGGCAATCGGCCGGAATCATGTCGCCGGCCGACAGCACGATATGGTCACCGGGCACCAGCTCGCGGATCGGAAGGTCCAGCAGGCGCGCCGGGCGGCGGCTGTGCAGGTGCGCGCCGAAGTACTGGTCGGCCACATCCGCAGCCTCGGTGCCGGGATTGCGGCGCAGCACGCGCGCAGTGTTGCCGACCAGTGCCTTCAGCCGCTCGGCCGCTCGGTTCGAACGACCCTCCTGCACGAAGCGGATCAGCGTGGACAGCAGCACCATCGCACCGATGACGATCGTCGCCTTGATGTCCTCGGTCAGCCAGGACACCGCCGCCAGCACGGTCAGCAGCAGGTTGAACGGATTGCGGTAGCACTGCCACAGGTGGCGCCACCACGGCAGCGGCTTTTCGTGATCCACCTCGTTGGGGCCGAGCGTGGCCAGTCGTTCCTTGGCCTCATGCGGGCTGAGGCCATCGGCATGTGATTCCAGCGTGGCCAGCAGCTGGTCTTCATCCTGCTGGGCGAGGGTGACCAGGCCGGTGGTGAGTGCGAATGGTGCCGCTTCGGCGCTGCCCGGGCCGAAGCCGGCCTCGGGCATCGCGCGGCGGCGGAACAGGTTGCCTGCGCGACGGCTGCGCAGGAAGGCGTTGAACCAGGCGTTGAGCAGGCTCATGGGACGCTCCTTGAATGTCAGAGCCGGCCGGGGCCGGAACACGAACGGAATGGACGAAACAGATCAGGCGTGGCGCATCGCCAGCACCGCCGGTGACCACGGCTGCATGTGCAGGCGCTGGCTGCCGCCGATGCACAGTGGCTTCATCGCATCGCGCAGGGGGTAGGGCAGGTGGCGCAGCACCGTGATGCGTTCGCTGATCGGCAGCAACGACAGCGCGTCGGCCACCACGCGTGGCGAGCCGAGCGACAGCGAACGGGCGAACATGACCGGGCCGTGCTGCAGCAGCTGGCTGCGCAGAGCGGCAACATCGCGCTCACCGATCAGGCGGCGCAGGGTGATGTAGAGGATCTTGTAGGACATGGGGGCGATCTCCAGGCAGGCGGCACCTGGCGGTCCCCCGTCACTCAGGCAGGCAGGGACCGGCGGGCAGGCGCCAGGAACAGGCAGCAAGCGGGCATCCGGGGCGCGGTGCGCCCGGCAGGGTCGGGGTCCATCTGCGTCTCCATGAGGGGAGGGGCCGGCCAGGGCTGCCCTGGCCAGTGGCGCTATTGTCCGCCCCTGAATGGGGCAGTCCTAGAGGCTCGTGGGTTACCCCGGCTATACCTTGGTATAGCCGGGTACCCGTAGCGCCAATCGAGGGTTCAGTAATGGATCAATGCGAAGCGCTGGTCTGCTTGCAGACGTCGTACTCGCCACGGGTCAACGTCTTGTCACGGTCGGTATCGCAGGCATGCAGGCGTTCGGCCCAGTCCGGTGCTACCGCATCGACTTCCGCCAGGGTGACGATGCCGTCCTTGTCCCTGTCCAGCGACTCGTACGGCGGTATCAACTTCACTTCGGTGACGTCCTCGGCGGCGGTGGCCTTGCTCGCCTCCTGGGTCCTGGAACAGGCGCCCAGCAGCAGGGCCGCACAAAGCGAGAGTGCAATGGGAAGGTAGCGACAAGCGATCATGGCGTGCTCCTGAAGAAAAGGCGGACTACCGGTGCGGTGGTCACGGCCGGATCTTCTGCGGGAGGCTGTAAGTGGGCTGCGAAGAATGGGGCTCGTGGACCGTTGCCGGTGGGTCGCCATTCACCGGGCCGCACAGCTACGATTGCGCGGAGACGCCTGGGCGAGGTGGCTCGACGGAGACGGCTCGGTAGAGTCGACTGCTAGTCGACTATCGCGCGCAGCGCGGAGCTTTCAGCTTCCTGCCAAGAGCAGTCGACTAACAGCCGACTCTACCCTGGAACGGCAGGAAGCCGGCCAGCGGCCGGCACTCCCGTCTGCTTCAGAAGCGGTCGGCAAAGGCGTCCGTGGCCCGCACCAGCGCATCCACCGTGGCCGGCTCGTTGGCACTGTGGCCGGAGGTCACCATCTCCAGCCGCGCTTCCGGCCAGGCCTTGGCCAGGTCCCAGGCGCTGCGCGGCGGGCAGATGATGTCGTAGCGCCCCTGCACGATCACGCCCGGCAGGTGGCGGATGCGATCGATATCACGCAACAGCTGGTCCGGTTCCAGGAAGATGCCGTTGCGGAAGTAGTGCGCCTCGATGCGGGCCTTGGCGAGGGTATCCAGCGGGTCATCGGTGGATTCGGCATCCACGTCGTGCTGCAGGGTGGCCGCGTTGTCTTCCCAGCCCAGCCAGGCCTGCGCGGCTTCGATCCGGATCGCTTCATCCGGGCCATCCATGCGGCTCCAGTAGGCTGCGATCATGTCGCTGCGCTCGGCTTCCGGAATGTAGGCTTCATAGCGGTCCCAGCGCTCCGGGAAGATCCAGCGCGCACCGCCGTCGGCCTCGGCGAACCAGCGGTTTTCCATTTCGCGGCCGAGGAATACGCCGCGCACGATCAGGCCGGTGGCGCGCTCGGGATGCGCCTGTGCGTAGGCCAGTGACAGGGTCGACCCCCAGGAGCCGCCATAGACCAGCCAACGCTCGATGCCCAGGTGCTCACGCACCTTCTCGATGTCGGCCACCAGGTCCTGCGTGGTGTTGTCGCGCAGCTCGCCGAACGGTGTGGAGCGGCCGCTGCCACGCTGGTCGATCAACACGATGCGGTAGCGTGCCGGATCGAAGAAGCGGCGATGAGTGGGTGAAATGCCCGCGCCTGGGCCGCCGTGCAGGTACACCACCGGAATGCCGTCCGGTGTGCCGCACTCTTCGACATGCAGCGTGTGCAGATCGCTCACCGGCAGGGTGAACTCGCGGTAGGGCTCGATGGCGGGGTACAGGCTGCGCATGGCGGGTGTCTCACAAGCAGGGGCGGCCAGCATAGCGCCGCAGCCGGGTGCCTGCAGTGGCACATGCTTTCGCGATGCTGGAAATGGGCTGACCGATGCGCATAAGCTGCCGCGATGCAAGCGACCACGACCGGGACGTCAACCTTCAACTTCACTCTCCGCAGCGGCGCGCGCGAGCTGCTGAAGTGGATCGCACTGCTGGCCATGACCGGTGATCACGTGGCCAAGGTGGTCTTCGACGGCTACGTGCCGGTGGTCAGCGAACTGGGGCGCATTGCCTTCCCGCTGTTCGCGCTGGTGATGGCCTGCAACCTGGCCCAGCCCGGGGCCGACCTGCGAAAGTCGATGCGCCGGCTGGCGCTGTGGGGGCTGATCGCGCAGCCATTGCACGCATTCGCGTTTGGCGCCTGGTTGCCGCTCAACATCCTGCTTACCTTCACTTTGGCGGCCGTGGCCGTGCACGCGCTGGCGAACCATCGGCCCGTTCTGCTGTTGCTGGCTGCTGGCGTGCTGCCGATGTTCGTGGATTACCAGTGGGCGGGTGTCGGCTGCGTGCTGCTGGGGTGGATCGCGTTCCGGCATCGCGCGTGGTGGCTGCTGCTGGTCGGGCTCGCAGCGGCGTGCTGGGTCAACCACAACGGCTGGGCATTGCTGGCCGTACCGGTGGTGCTGCTGGCCGCGCGGGTAACATGGCCACTGCCGCGCTGGCGGTGGGCGTTCTACGGGTATTACGTGGGGCATCTGGCGGTGCTGGCGTTGGTTGCCCATCTGCTTGTGTAATGTCGGAACTGGCATGTCGAGTGTCTTGAATGCCGGATGCGGTCAAGGAATGCGCGTCGCAGGTGGGGGGTGAAGCATGCCGCCATCGGCGTGTGTAGAGTCGAGCCATGCCCGACTCAGCGGGCGAACCGGAGCCGAGCATGGCTCGGCTCTACACGTTCTGGGAAATCCACGCCATGCGTGACCGGCAAAGCGAGCCGAGCATGGCTCGACTCCACAGGTGATGCATGTCTGGCGTGGAGGCGCCTGCCTCAGAAGTCCATCGTCGCCGACACCAGCACCGTCCTCGGTGCACCCAGCGCCAGGCTCGACAACAACGGCATGCCCCAATACGCCTTGTTGGTCACGTTGTTCACACTGGCTCTCAGCGCAAGCGGTCGACCCGCCACGGTGGTGCTGTAGCGCGCCCCGACATCGAACAGCGTGCGGCCCGGCACCGATAGGCTGTTGTCGGCACTGATGTACTGCTTCGACATCGCCGTGGCATTGCCGGTCAAGGTCAGGCCCTGCAAGGTCGGCACATCCCACTCCACACCCAGCTTGGCCTGCCGCTGCGCAACCGCTGTGGCCATGCGGCCTTCATTCACGCCGCCTGCCGTGCGGGTCAGTTTCGGCTGCACATAGGCCACGCCGCCCAGCAGGCGCACGCCGTCCAGTGGCGCACCGAAGAAGCCCCATTCCAAACCGCGGTTCCGCTGTTCGCCACCGAACGAGAAAATATTCGTGACCGGGTCGGTGTAGCTGCTGGGCCGCTTGATTTCGTACACGCTGAAGGTGTGCGCGAAGCTACCCATGTCCAGCTTCATGCCCAGCTCCTTCTGCTTGGTGCGGAACGGTGCGAACACATCGCCCGCGTTGGCGGCGGTCATCGGTGCGGTGGCGCCCTGGCTGAGGCCTTCGATGTAGTTGGTGTAGACCGAGATCGTGTCGGTGGCCTTCACCAGCAAGGCTGCCGCCGGGGTAGTAGCGCTCTCGTCATACCGCGAAGTACGTACGCCCGTGGCCACGTTGAAGGTCTCGCTGACTACCTGCTGGCGGCGCACGCCCAGCGTCAGCTGCACGCGGTCATCGGCGAAGGAGAGGGTATCGGCGAAGCCAAGGCTGTCCAGGCGCAGGTCGGTATGCGAGATGTGTGGCGCTACGAACGGCGCGGCCGGGCCCCACACCGGGTTGTAGAGGTTGGTGGTCCAGTCCCAGCCGGGCACGCTGCGGCGGCCATAGTCGTTCTGGGTGTGCTGGTAGTGGGTCACGTTGGCGGCCCATTGGTGGCCTACGCTACCGGTGCGGAAGCTGCCGCGCAGGCCGGCGTCACCGGATTGCTTCTTGATGTCAAAGGCCAACTGGCCGATCACAGTGCTGAAGTCGCCGGCCGGGTTGAGGATCTGCGCGCTGATCGAGCCGTTGTAGCGGTAGTTTGTCTTGCTGGTGCCATAGGCCAGGTAGGCCATCACGCTGTCATTGATGTCGAACTCGCCGCGTAGCATCGCGCCCTTGTCCTGACTGTCCACGTAGGCCCAGTCCGGGTTGATCAGGGTGTCGCCCCGCGGCGGGCGGGGAATGGCGACGCCCGGTGCCAGGCCGACACCACGGGCCGGGCCGTCCACGCGATCGTCGGCGCTGTACAGATCGGCCGACAGGCGGGTGCGATCACCGCGCCAGTCCAGTGCCAGCGATCCCAGTTGAACCTTCTTGCTCTGCTTGCCAACGGCGCCGTCGCCATCACGCCAGGCGCCGTTGAAGCGGATGCCGAACTGCTTGCCTGCGCCGAGGCGACGGCCCATGTCCACGTGGGCGCCGAACTGCGCATCGGAGGCGAAGTTGGTGCTGACCCGCAGCAGCGGCTGCTCGCCAGCGCGCTTCGGCACCAGGTTCACCGCGCCGCCCACCGAGCCGCCCGGTGGCATGCCGTTGAGCAGCGCGGACGGCCCCTTCAGCACTTCGATGCGCTCGAACATCTCCGGCGAGGTGCGGTAGTAGGGCGCCATGCCGCTGAGGCCGTTGAAGGTGGTGTCGCTGGTGTTGGAGGCAAAGCCACGGATGGCATAGTTCTCGCTCCACGCGCCGGTGACGCCGTTGCTGAACACCGTCGGGTCGGTGGCGGCGATGACGTCGGTGAGGTCCTTGGCCTGGCGATCACGGATGAACGACTCGGTGTAGCTGACCGTGCTGAACGGCGTGTCCATGAAGTCCTTGTCGCCCAGCAGGCCAACACGACCGCCGCCCGCCACCTGTCCTCCGGCATAGTCGGCGGTGGCCCGTCGCTGTTCCTGCACCTGCACCGAGGGCAGGGTGGACGGCGCGGAGTCGGCCAGCGCGGCAAACGAGGCCAGCAGCCCCAGCGCGAGGGTCGAAACGCGATAGCGCCGGGCCAGGCCGGGCGGCTGCATCGGCAGCCGGGTAGTTGCCACGGCCGGACGGATGGGCGAAGAGGGGAGGTCAAACACGGTCATGCCAGATTCCTGTGAATCGCAGGTGCGAACGCGCCTGGCGCGTTGCCAACGGCAAGCACGCGGGAGGGCGCAGCGCAGGGTTGTCGGCTGGGTGGGGACCTGGCGGGAAGTGAGCCACGGGCTCGATTCCGGATGGCGGCGGGGTGCGGCCCAGACGCATTCCGAATTAGTTGAGTAAAATAAACTAAATCATATGAAGCGGACAAGAGGGTCCTTTTACTGGCACCCTCGCGACGGTATGAGCATGCAACCCGAGATCCCGGCGCCGGCCCGTGGCCGCCCGCCCACCATCACTCCCGAGCGTCTGGCTGACATCGGCATCAAGCTGGGCCTGCCGAACCTGACCATGGCCAACGTGGCCGCCGAGCTGGCGGTGACCCAGGCCGCGCTCTACAAGCGTGTGGCCAACCTGGAGGCCTTGAAGCGGCTGGTGGCCGATACGGTGTTCCAGCGCTGGCAGATTCCGCGCGCGTCGGTCGAGGCGCCGGGTGGGCTGCAGGGCTACCTGATGGTCTTCGTGGAATCGCTGTGCGAGGTGGTGAAAGCGCACCCTGGATTGCCGCCCTACCTGTTGCGGCGCTCGGTGGCGACCACGCCGATGCTGGAAAAGATCGCCTCGCACCAGGCCCATGTGGCCGAAGTATTCGGCCTGCCGTTGGACAAGGCGCGCTGGGTGCTGGCCACGATTGCGTTCTACTGCATTGCCGGTGCGGACACGGTGTATGGGCTGGTGGATGACGAGGCCGAAGCGTTGACCGGGCGGCGCGTGCAGGACGAGGAAGTGATTGCCGAGTTCAGGCAGGGCATGCGTGCGCTGGTGATCGGCTCGCTGGACGTACTCGGCGTCCGGTAGATCCACGCCATGCGTGGATACCGGCACACGGTCCGTCAGGGCCCCATCCACGCATGGCGCGGATCTACAATGCGGCCATGCCTGCCACGCCCACCCTCGATGATCTGCGCCGCCACGCGGTGGCGCGCACGCTGTTCAAACCCACCACGCTGTTGGCCGCGATCCGGCGCCTGGGTTTCGTGCAGGCCGACCCGATCCGCGCACCGGCACGGGCACAGGACCTGACCCTGCGCCACCGGGTGAAGGACTACCGTGCAGGCGATCTTGAGCGGCGCTATGCGCGACTGCCGGTGGAAGAGGACTGCCTGGTGAACTACGGCTTCCTGCCGCGCGAGCATCTGGCGCTGATGCACCCGCGCGTGTCCAAGCGCGAGTGGGACGCCGAGACCCATCGTCGTGCGGCCGACGTGCTGGCGTTCGTGCGCGAGCGCGGCAGCGTGCACCCGCGTGAGGTTGACCAGGCGTTTGCGCATGGGCGGGTGACCAACTACTGGGGCGGCACCAGCAATGCCAGTACGCATCTGCTGGATGGCATGCACTACCGTGGCCTGCTGCGCGTGCAGCGGCGCGACAGTGGCACCCGCATCTATGCAGTGGCCGAGCATGCCGAGCTGGATGCCAGCGAACAAGCGCAGGTCGAACGCGCGGCCGCCCTGATCGACCTGGTGGTGCGCAAGTACGCGCCGCTGCCCTCGGCCAGCCTGACCTATCTGGTGCGGCTGCTGGGCTACGGTGCACCGCATCTGGCCGAACAGAGCCGGCAGGCGCTGAAGCTGGCCAAGCAACAGCTGGCCAGCTGCACGCTGGATGGAACGACCTGGTACTGGCCAGCCAACGAGAACCCGCGATCGCGCCGACACGCACCGGACGAGCAGGTGCGCCTGCTGGCACCGTTCGACCCGGTGGTGTGGGACCGCCGCCGCTTCGAGCTGCTATGGGGCTGGGTCTACAAGTTCGAAGCCTACACACCCGCACCGAAGCGCCAGTACGGCTACTACGCATTGCCAGTGCTATGGCACGACCAGGTGGTGGGCTGGGCCAACGTCAGCATGCGTGACGGTGAGCTGGCATCCAGCGTGGGCTATGCCGGCAAGTCGCTGGCCCGTGACAAGGTGTTTCGTGGCGCGTTGGACGAAGAACTGCAACGCATGGCCGCTTTTCTGTAGAGCCGAGCCATGCTCGGCTGCGCGTTGCGCTGAGCTGCGTTTCGGTATCCATGAGACCCACCTATTGCGCGCGGGGCGCACGAATGGCAGCCGAGCATGGGCTCGGCTCTACAAGGCGATGATCGAGGCGGACCCTTGAGCAATCTCAACGCCGCGCATGTACCGGCCAGCGGATCTCGAATGAACTGCCGCCACGTTCGGTAGCCCGGCACCGCGCGGTTCCGTGATGGGCCACGGCAATCGCACGCACGACCGCCAGGCCGAGCCCGGAACCGCCGCTCTGCCGCGAGCGCGAGACATCGGTGCGCTGGAAGGCCTCGAAAATGCTGTCGCGCAGTTCGTCCGGCACGCCAGGCCCCCCATCTTCCACGGCCACCGTGCAATGCCCCTCGGCGAGGGTGACGCGTACCCGCAGCGGGCAGGGGATGGCATGGCGTCGTGCATTTTCCAGCAGCGCCAGCACCGCCTGGCGGATGCGGGCCGGATCGCAGTCCGCCAGCGACGGCCGCGCGTCCAGGCTCACCGAGAAGCCACTTTCGGCCAGCGCCTCGGACATCGCCTCCACCACCGCAGCCACCTGCACGCTGACGTCGCTGCGTTGCAGGCGCAGGTCGAGATGGCCGCTCTCGGCCAGGCTGACCACGCGCAGGTCCTCGATGATGCGGGTGAGGCCCTCCAGCTGGGTGAGCATGCTGTTGAACTGTTCGGGCCCCGGCTCGAACACGCCTTCGGCGATACCCTGCAGGCGGCCGCGCAGGATGGTCATCGGCGTGCGCAGTTCATGTGCGATCGCCGCGTTCCAGAACACCCGGTTCTCCGACATGCGGTTGAGCCGCTCTGCCATGGAATTGAAATCGCTGACCAGGGTGGCCGCTTCGGTCATCGAGGTGTCACCGCCGCGCGCGCGGGCCTCCAGATCGCCACTGGCGACCCGGCGCAGGCTCTCGGCCACCGAGTTCAACGGGGTGATGATGCGCCGGGTGAGGCGCGAGGCGACCAGCGTGGCGAAGATGACGACCACGGTGGCGGTCAGGCCGATCCACAACCACTCCAGCCCGGACGGCATGATCGTTTCCGGCTCGTCATACCAGCGCGGATAGAACACCTCCATCAAATAGTAGAACAGGTAGAAGCCGCTGATCGACAGCACCGTCGAGCACAGCGAGGCGACCGTGATGGACAGCGTGATCTGGCGGCCGATGCTCTTGCCTTTGGGGTTCATCATTCAGTCCAGGAAACGATAGCCAACACCACGGATGGTGGCGGGAATGCCGATCACGCCGACGTCTTCCAGCTTTCGACGCAGCTTGCTGACATGGCTGTCGACGGTGCGCTCCTGCGCATCGCCTTCGGGCAGGCAGGCATGCAGCAGGTCAACGCGTGCATGCACCTGGCGTGGGGCGCGGGCCATGTGCACCAGCAGGCGGAACTCGGTGAGGGTGAAGTTCAGTGCATGAACCTGCTCGCCAAGGCGCACCGTCACCTCGTGGCTGCGCAGATCGATCTCGAACGGCCCCTGGCGGATCAGCCCGCTGGGTTCTTCGACCACGGTACGGGCGCTGCGGCGCAGTACAGCCTGGATGCGTGCCACGATCTCGGCCGGGTTGAATGGCTTGGCCACGTAGTCGTCGGCACCCACGCGCAGGCCGGTCAGCTTGTCCACGTCCTGGTCGAGCGCGGTGAGCATGATCACCGGCGTGTTGCCGCGCCGGCGCAGTTCGCTCAGCACCTGCCAGCCGTCCAGCTTGGGCATCTGCACATCCAACAGCACCAGGTCGGGGCGCAGCTGGCGGTGGCTGGCGAGGGCGGCCTCGCCGTCGGCAGCGCGGGTGCTGCGCAGTCCTGAACGAGCCAGGTAGGCGCCGAGGATGTCGGCAATTTCGCCTTCATCTTCGGCAATCAGCACCAGGGGTGCCTGTCGGGAGCGGAGATCGTGTTTCATTGCGTTCTGCAGCGTCATGGCAAGGGCGGGAAGTGGCGGCATCCAGGGCAGCGTCATCGTCGTTGCTCCATCGCCTGCGCTTCCTCGTCCGCTGCCCAGGCCAGGGTGGCCAGCACCAGCGTGCGCTGAAGGCTGGGCTCGACTGCGCCCAGGTCGTGCAACTGCTGCACCATCAGCGCGGATACAGAAGCCGGCAGCTTGCTCCAGCGCGATGCCATGGGCGTCGCCTCAACCCGGGCCTGCAGCCTGCGCGCCATGCCCACGACGGCGTGCAGGCGCAGCGCCAGCAGGATGACAACCAGTGCCGCAGCCAAGGCAAGCAGGCGCTGCAGGGTGGCAGGATTGGCGGTGGGGAGTGCCGCCGCCCAGACGGCCAGGCCAATCAGGGCCAGTGATGCCGGAGCCCCCGCGCGGCCTGCGTGACGCGGGCCTTCGCTGCGGAACCACACCAGCGCGGCGGCACCGGCACCCGCCAGTATGGGCGGCGCCGGGTTCGCGCTGGCAGGCATCCAGGCACTGGTCGACGCCAGCACCAGTGCAAGCGACGAAGGCGCGCACCAGGCAAGGTAAGCGCGGCGGACATCGATGGGAGGCAGGTCTGGAAACGGCAGGGACACGGCGGGGGCGCAGTCGGCGAGGCCGACGAGGCTAGCGACCGTTGATGGAGACTCGGTCGAGATTGTGTCGAGATTGCGTGGACGCAGGCCACGGCGTTCAGGAGCGGGGGGGGATGCCTGAACGGCCGGCGCATCTCCATGCAATCTCCACGATGGCTCCAAGGAATGTCCATCCACGGCTTCCAGACTGCAGTCTCGGCGGTCGCATCGGGCGACTGCAGGCAGCCGGGCGTTTCGATGAGCAATCGCAGGATCTGGATCATTGCCGGTACCGTGGCCACGCTGGTCGCGGGCACCGGATGGTGGGCGCTGGCCGAAGACGGGGATGCCGCGCTGATCACCGCGCCGGCGCAGGTGGCAGATCTGGAAAAGACCATACAGGCGGTCGGCCGGGTCAATCCCAAGGAGCTGGTTGCGGTGGGCGCGCAGGTGTCCGGCCAGGTCAAGCGCCTGCATGTGGTGCTGGGGCAGCGGGTACAGGCCGGCCAACTGATCGCCGAGGTCGACTCGCAGCCGCAGCGCATCGCGCTGCGCAGCGCCGAGGCAGCCACCAATGCACTGCGTGCCCAGCATGCCGCCAGCCAGGCGCGCCATGCGCAGGCCAGCGGTGTCTACGAGCGGCAGTCGCAGCTGGTTGCGTCGCGACTGGTGTCACAGGAGGGCTTCGAAGCCGCGCGCATGGCACGCGATGCGGCGCGTTCGGAAGTGGCCGCGCTGCAGGCACAGATCGACCAGGCAGTGACCCAGGTGGAAACCGCACGGATCAACCTGGGCTATACCCGCATCGTCTCGCCCAGCGACGGCTACATCGTGGCCATCGTGACCAAGGCAGGACAGACGCTGAACTCGATGCAGACCACGCCGACCATCGTGATGCTGGCGCAGATGGACACGATGACGGTGCGTGCCGAGATTGCCGAGGCTGACGTGGAACTGGTGGCGCCGGGGCAACCGCTGTGGTTCTCGACCCTGGGGCCGAGCGGTCGCCGTTATGAGTCCCACCTGCAGCAGCTGGAGCCAGCGCCATCTTCCATTGCCGACGTCGCTACCGGCAATGCAGGCGGCTCGGCGCAGTCGCCCAAGGCGGTGTACTACGCCGGCCTGTTCGATGTGGCCAACCCCGGCCTGAAACTGAAACCATCGATGACGGTGAAGGTGACCGTGCAGCTCGCGCGCGCCGCCAATGCGCTGCAGGTACCGTTGACGGCGCTGGTTGCGCCGGACGACATGGATGGCAACCGCGGCACCGTGCGCGTGGTCGACCCCAAGGGCCGAGTGCGCAAGCGTGCAGTGACGACCGGCCTGCGCACGGCCACCGCCGTGCAGATACTGAGCGGCCTGCGGGCGGGAGAGAACGTGGTGATCGGCCAGGCGCCCAGCGGCGGTGAATCCGAACCGACCAGCCTGCTTGGGATGTGAACATGACCGACGCACTGCTGGAACTGCATGGCGTATCGCGCAGCTACCGCTCGGGTGCTGGCGAGATTGTGGTGCTCAAGGACGTTTCCCTGCGCATCGACGCCGGTGAATTCATCGCCATCATCGGCCCGTCGGGTTCGGGCAAGTCAACGCTGATGAACATCCTCGGCTGCCTGGACAGGCCGACCGAGGGCAGCTATCGGGTGAACGGCGAGGCCACCGAGCAGATGGCTCCGGATACGCTTGCACGGCTGCGCCGCGAGCATTTTGGTTTCATCTTCCAGCGCTACAACCTGATGGAGAACCTGAGCGCTACCGAGAATGTAGCGCTGCCGGCGGTCTATGCCGGCATGGAGGCGGAAGCACGCACGGCCCGCGCGCGCAGGCTGCTGGAAACGCTCGGCCTGGGTGAGCGCACCGCGAACCGGCCGAGCCAGCTGTCCGGTGGCCAGCAGCAGCGCGTGTCCATTGCCCGTTCGCTGATGAACGGCGGCGCCATCGTGTTGGCCGATGAGCCGACAGGGGCGCTGGACCATGCCAGTGGCCAGCAGGTGATGGCCGAACTGAAGCGCCTGCATGCACAAGGCCACACGGTGATCCTGGTCACGCACGACGCGGCGATCGCGGCCAACGCCAAGCGATTGATCGAGATCGCAGACGGCCGGGTGGTGGCCGACCGCGGTGAGCGTGGCCCGGCTTCTGCATCTGTAGTGACCGCGCCCGATCGCGGTGTTCCATCAGTTACCGAGCGCCGCGCACGCATGGACGCCATACGCGAGGCCACGCGGATGGCCGTGCGGTCGATGCTGGCCCATCGCCTGCGCACTCTGCTGACCATGCTCGGCATCATCATCGGTGTGGCGGCCGTGGTGACGGTGGTGGCGCTGGGCAAGGGCGCCCAGGCGCAGGTGGAATCACAGATAAACGAACTCGGTGCCAGTACGCTGGAGATCTTCCCCGGTGCCGATTTCGGCGACCCCCGCTCGGCAGAGATCGAGACACTGGTGGTCGGCGACGCGGATCATCTTGGGGCGTTGAGCTACGTGGACAGCGTCAGCCCGAACCTGACCGGATCAGTGGCTGCCCTGCAGGGCAGCCGTCGTGCCAACACCCAGGTGCTGGGCGTGGGGGCCGACATGCTGCGCGTGCGTGGACTGCGACTGAAGGCGGGGCGCTTCTTCACCGGCGCTGAAGTGAGTGAGCATCGTGCGCTGGGTGTGGTCGACCAGAAGGCCGCCAAGGCGCTGTTCACGGGCAACCCGATCGGCAGCACGGTGCTGCTGGGTGGCATGCCGGTGGAGGTGATCGGCGTGGTGGGGGCCAATGCATTCGCTGGCGGCGCAACCCCCACGGTCTACGTGCCCTACACCTCGGCGGCGTCGCGACTGCTGGGCAGCCAGCGCCTGGAGAGCATCACCGTACGCGTGCGCGACAATGTACCTACCAGCGCCGCAGAGGCCTCGCTGGGTGCCGAACTGGAGCGCCTGCATGGTCGCCGCGATTTCTTCATCTACAACGCCGACCAGATCCGCAGGGCAGTGATGAAGTCCAGCCAGACCCTGGCGGCGCTGGTCTCCGCCATTGCTGCGGTGGCGCTGGTGGTGGGTGGGGTGGGGGTGATGAACATCATGCTGGTGTCGGTGAAAGAACGCGTGCGCGAGATTGGCGTGCGCCTGGCCGTGGGCGCGCGGCAGGGTGACATCCTGCGCCAGTTCCTGATCGAGGCGGTGCTGATCTGCCTGTTCGGCGGCGTGCTGGGGGTGCTGCTTGCATTCGGCGTGGGGGCGCTGTCCAGCCTGCTGTCGCTGGGTGTGCCGTTCCTGTTCACCGCCGGGCCAGTGCTGGCTGCGCTGGCGTGTTCCTCGGCAATCGGGCTGGGCTTTGGCTACTTCCCGGCACGCAGTGCAGCGCAACTGGACCCCATCCAGGCGCTGGCGGCCGAATAGGGCCGCACCCGCTGCTGGAACCTGTAGAGCCGAGCCCGCGCTCGGCTGCTCTTCGGCCTCTTCGGCCTCTTCGGCCAGGCCACGATGAGCGCCGCGCGCAGCAAGCCGAGCGTGGTCTCGGCTCTACAGGAGCGGCGCTGGCGGCGGGGTGGGTGTGTCAGCGCGGCGGGAACTCAATGACGATGTCGTTCAGCGGCAGCTGACTCCCATGCTGCGCGGTCGCGCCGGGTGTCCAGGCCTCCCCTTGGCCGAACAGCTGCGCTTCGCTTTCAGGGCCGAAATCGTTGAAAGCCTGGAAGACATAGGGGATGCCCTCGGAGCCTTCGAACGTTGCCTTGTTGGAGAGCTGGAAGTGCAGATGCGGGGCGGCGGAGTTGCCCGACTGCCCAAGCTGGGCCAGCGCCTGTCCGCGCTGGACGCGCTGCCCGGGTTCCACCTTGATGCTGCCGGTGCGCAGGTGGGCGTAGCTGGCAAAGATGCCCGGTGAAACTTCCAGGACAACGTAGTTGCCAAACAAGCCATCCGCCGTGAGCGAGGCGGGTTCCGGTTGCGCGGTCAGGGGCGCATGTTCGGGTTGCCCGTCACGTGTCGCGCGCACGATGCCGTCGGCCACGGCCAGCACGGGTGCTGCGTAGCCCACCCAATCCGAATGGCGGGTGTGCTCCAGATCGCTGGCCGTTGGGCGCACGGCGCGCCCCTGTTCGTCGACGCCGACCAGATCGAGCGCGAAGCGCTGCGGAATGGTCAGGTCACCATTCACTGCCACCAGGCTGCCCCAATGGTGTGACTGCGCCGCGCCGGGCCCTTCATGGGCAAGCCATCGGCCACCCCGTAGGGGCGGGCCGAGCGCCATCACCTTCGCCGCGCTGACCGCAACAAGGGCGCCGTCCAGCGCCACGCTGCCGTGGTGCTCGGTGCCCAGCAGCATGCGGTGCCGGAGGGTATGCGGCACGCGATCGGCGGCGGGCAGTGACAGCCACAGGAACACCACCAGGCGCTTGCCCGGTGCAATGGATATCGCCCCATCCTCTGAAGGCGATGGCCGTACCCAGTGGCGCAGGGCAGGGCCATCCAGGCTCAGCAGCGGAATGCTGGAATCGTCGCCGAACACCTGCAGCGATTGCGGCAGCAGCGCACCGGTATCGCCGTAGTAGTTGGTGATGTGCAGCTCGTAGGCCAGATGGCGCAGGCCGTCGCTGCCGACGAAGGGCGTCGGCGCGAAGGGTACCCGTGCTTCAACCGGTGCAGGGGCTGGTGCTGGCATCGCAGGAAAAGGAAGGAGCAACAGCAGCAGAGCCAGGCAGACACTGCGGATCATACGTGTTCCCCCAGGCCGACGGTGGCCGCTGCCGAGCATAGCGCCACGCCGGGGGCTCGAGGTATCAGGGCGCCGGCCGGGGATGCTGGCGCACCCGCGCGCGTTCCCGATACAGGCGACTGTCGGCACGCTGCAGGGTATCGGCCACCGATTCGCCCGGGGTGTGGTGGGTCGAACCGAGCGAGAACGGCGTCGGTGACTGTCCGGCCTTCTGCACATACCACAGTTCCAGCGCGGCCAGCCGTCCGGGTTCCGGCGCGGTCAGCACCACCATGAATTCGTCGCCGCCCATGCGCACCACGTGCTCCGCCGCACCCAGCGGGCCACGCAGGAAAGCGACGAACTCGACCAGCACCGTGTCACCCCGCGCATGGCCTTGGGTGTCGTTGATCCGCTTGAAATGATCCAGATCGAACATCAGGCAGGCCCATGGCTGGTCCGCCAATGCGTCCAGCCGAGGCAGGAAGCGTCGGTTGTAGCTCTGGGTGAGCGGGTCCTTGAAGGACATCTCGCGCAATTGCTGTTCCTGCATCCGCAGCGCCGTCACGTCCTGCGCATGGCCCAGCACGTACGGCGGACTGGCCTCGTTGTCGAGCACATTGTGATAGGCCCAGAAATGCCGGGTGCCGTCCGCAGCGATCAGCTCGATGACGCCAGCATCGGTGTGATTCACCGCAATGCGCTCGAGATAGGCCTTGAAAGCGGCGCGCTTGTCCGGCGGCATCAGGTCACACAGGCTGCGCCCGATCATCTGGCTCTCATGGAAGCCCAGTGACTGCACGGCGGCCGGATTGACCGATGTCAGCACGCCGTCCAGCGTGTGGGTGCAGATCAGGCCAAGGCTGTAGTGGAACAGGCGCCGGTAGCGTGTTTCGCTGGCTTCCAGGGCATCCAGTGCCGCGCGCTCTTCGGTGATGTCCTGGATGGCCCCAACCAGCCGCGGGCGTCCATCTACCTGCTGCCGCCCACCGACCACCCGGGTCCAGATCGCGCGCCCGTCGGCGGTGGTCATTGGCAGCTGCACCTCCCAGGACGTGCCTTCGTCGATGCAACGCTGCACTGCCGCGCGGATGATGTTGCGGCTGTCTTCGCGATAGAACGACAGCGCGGTGTCGAGCGTCGGTTCAAAGTTGCTGCGCACGCCGTGCAGCTGCTTGGTCTCACGGGTCCAGCGCACTTCGTTGGTGACCAGGTCCATCTCCCAGCCACCCACCCGTGCTGCGCGGTTGGTGCGTTCCAGGAAGTCCTCGCTGCGCTTCAGCTCTCGATGCAGGGCCTTGGCCTGTCCAACCTGGGCCATCAGCGTGCTGCGCTGCTCCAGGACCTGGGTGGTGACCCGCGCCAGATGCACCATCAGTTCGCGCTGGGAGGGAGACAGCACGCCGGGCATCGGGTCGAGCAGGCACAGCGTGCCAATGCGTGCACCATGGGCCGAGCCCAGCGGGATGCCGGCGTAGTGCCGGATGCGCGGCCCGGCGGTCACCAGGGGATTGGTCGAGAAGCGAGGGTCCTGGCGCGCGTCGGGTATTTCGAACAGCTCGTCGTGACGGATCGCATGCGTGCAGAAGGAGATCTCGCGGGCCGTTTCGGTGACGCCCTCCAGCCCGATATTGGCCTTGAACCACTGCCGGTCTTCGGCCACCACGGTGATCAGTCCCATGGTCATGCCGGTCGCGGCGCGGGCGGCGGCGACGATGGCATCGAACACTGGCTCAGGGGGCGTATCCAGCAGGTGCAGTCGTTCGATTTCGAGCAGACGTTCGGCTTCGTCCATGGCGCTTTTCAGGGCTGGGTAGCGAGGGCGGTTGCGGCGGCTGGCTGGCGCTACGCTTGTGCGCACGGCGATATGTATCGCCATGGCGGAGTGATGCCGATGTGAGGTGGCCGCGCCCGCTCAGTGTTGTTGGAGCGATGCCTGCAGGGCGGTGGCCAGTGCGGCATCGCCGGATAGCAAGTCCTGCCAGCGTAGCGTGATGCCCTTGCGTCGCCCCTTTCCGACCAGCTTGAGGCCTTCGGGGTCCACGGTGAGGGTATAGGGCCGGCCATCGATGTCCAGTTCGCGACGCAGTGGTTTGTCGAGCGGGGTCATCATCGTTTCCTCGCAGGGGCGGGAGTACGACGTGGCTGGATCGATACGTGACGATTGTCACGTATGTGCCAGCGCCAAGGGAAATCGACAGCGCGGGTAATGCCGATGCGTGGACCCACTACCGGGTCGGACGGAGGCGGGGTCCCATCGCTTGCGATCATGATGCCATGGCTGCCGGTCACCAGGTCGGCGCCGTCGAAACTGCGGTCCAGCCCGAATGCCTGCGAGAGCTTGCCGGGGCCGCTGGCCAGATCGTGGTCCCGGCGCGCGGTGGGGCGCAGCTCGTGCATGCGCTCAAGGCCTGCCAGCGGCTCGACGGCCCGCAGCAGCACCGCCACGCCGTCACCGACCTCTCCGCAGACCACGTTGCTGCCCCAGTGCATGCCGTAAGTGAAGTAGACATACAGGTGGCCGGCCTCACCGAACATGCTGGCCGTGCGCGGCGTCTGCCCCCGATAGGAGTGCGCCGCCGGATCGACGCTGCCCGCGTAGGCCTCGACTTCAACGATGCGACCGGCTCGGCCATCGTTACGGACCAGAAGTTTGTTGAGCAGCTCGGGCGCAACCTCGACGGGCGGGCGCCGGTAGAAGCTGCGCGGGAGGATCTGAAGAGAGGCGGGCAACCAATCCGGCACGGTAGAGGCAGGCTCGGGCAAATGTTGGTGGGACTGTGGCATTGGACTGGTGAAACGGGCGCAGGCGCAGCGTCATTCCGGCGCGGGCGGCGCCGCCAGCGTGGCGCGCCGGGCGGCATAGACCTCGGGCGTCTGCGGTTTGATGAACAGTGCCACCAGTTCCGGATACTCGCGCTTTACCGCCGTTTCGATGCGGGTGATGCAGGCTTCAATCTGTGGGGTCTGCCGATCGTCCTCGAACTCGGCGCTGAGCATGGCCACCACCTGTTCCGGGCCCATCTGCATGGTGGTCACGCCATTGGCGCGGCGCAGGTCCGGATCGGTTTCGGCCACCGCCATGATCCGCTCGGCCACCGCGGGGTGGGCAGGCTCTCCAACCAGCAGGCCCTTGGTTTCACGGGCCAGGAGGAAGGCGGTTGCGGCCAGCACGCCGGCGATGCACAGCGACGCCACACCATCAAGCACCGGCATATCCAGCACCTGCGCGGCCACCAGGCCGATCAACGCGAAGCCCAGCCCGAGCAACGCAGCGCTGTCTTCCAGCAGTACGGTGAAGGTGGAAGGGTCCTTGCTGCGGCGGAAGGCTTCGAAGTAGCCAAGTTTGCCTTTGGTACGCCGGAACTCCCGCAGCGCCACCCACCAGGAGGCCCCCTCGAACAGGATGGAAATGCCCAGCACGCTGTAGCTCAACGCATGATTGGTGGCCGGCTCCGGCCGGCGGATGTGCTGGATGCCCTCGTACGCCGAGACGCCGGCGCCAGCGGCGAACACCAGCAGGGCGACGATGAAGCTCCAGAAGTACAGCTCGCGGCCATAGCCGAATGGATGGACCGGGTCCGGCGCCTTGCCGGCACGGCGCAGTCCATACAGCAACAGCAGTTCATTAAGGGTGTCGACCAGCGAATGCACGCCTTCGCTGAGCATGGCCGAGCTGCCGGAGATGCCGGCAGCGATGAACTTGGCGATGGCAATGGCGAGGTTGCCGGCGAGTGCGGCATAGATGACCAGGCGGGAACCGGTGGGAGCGGACATTTCGGCAGCGGGGTGAGGCGGACGCCTGATCTTCCCGTTCAGCGCGTGCCCACTGCGTGCACGGTGCGATCAGCGTCCCTTGGGATTGAGATACAAACGCGCCCCATCCGATTCACGGTACCCCGTCCAACGCCCGCCTCCCGACGCGCGGAACCGCCCGAACACCGTGTTGCTGGTGTCGGTCAGCTGCAGCTGGTTGCCCGACAGCACCCAGCGGTTGGCCGAGAAGAAGCCATCCGGGCAGCCGGCAGGCACATAGGCATTGTAGCCGCCGAACCACTCGATGTTCTTCAGCTCGATGGTGCAGGTGCTGCCGTTCTCCTGGCCCAGTGTCCAGCTGCCGAACAGGTCGCTGTCGCGCAAATCGCGGCCGCCACGGTGGCGGTCTTGGCGCCAGTCGTCGTTGTCGTCGTGGGAACCGAAGCCCACGACGATCTCTTTGCTTCCGCTGCGTGACTCGGACTGCGAGATGCCGCTGGTGGTGGTCTGGGTGGTCACCGCGCCACTGCCCTGGGTCTGGGTGCTGCTGGATTGCGTGGTCTGGTCGGTGTGGGTGGTCTGTCCGCCGAAGCCGAACGAGGCGTCCTGGGCGAGGGCGGGCAGGGCCAGGCAGCACAACGCGGACAGGCAGGTACGGGCGAGCACGGCAGCCATTGCAGCATCCTCGGAAGGGTGGACCGCGCGAGTATCGAACCGGTGGGGCGGGAGACGGTGTGAGGGTGTGCCCTGGGGCAGCCCAGCGAAGGCTGGGTGCTGTCTGCTGAAGGGTAGTGCCGGCCGCCGGCCGGCTCCTCTTTGGCGCCCAGAGACCGAAGGAATGCCGGCCAGCGGCCGGCACTACCCGCAGCCAGGCAGGGCCTGGCGCTACGGGTCGGGCTTTACCCGCACCACCCGTTTCCGGTACTCATACACATTGTCACCGCGGATGCGCTTCTCCTCGGTACCGGTGACCCTGCCCACCTGCTGGTCCGAGCCGGTGACGGGCTTCGCCTCGATCTCGGTTTCATGCTCGAAGGAGTGGGATTTGTCGGTGTTGCGGTAATAGCGGTACAGCGCCCAGTACAGCGCGGTTGCGCCGGCCGGACCTGCCGCCAACAGCCAGAGGCCACTGTCGTCGCTCATGTCGATGCCACCAGGAATGCTATTGCGAGGGCTTCAATGATGGTGCCGGTGGCCAGTGCCGCCAGCAGCATCTTCCATTGCTGCACGGGTACGCTGCCCATGGTCTCGCCGGTGCGGCCATTCACTGCGATGTAATGCAGCATGCCGCCGTTCTTTCCAGGCTGATGGTAGGAATACAGCCACACCGGCAGGTACATCGATACCCAGCGGGTCCCATGCACCTCCAGCTGTTCCTGTTCCCAGCGCACGCCACGGTTGTAGCGCTTCACCGAACCTTCCACCTGTGCGCGGGCAATCGACAGCAGCTGGTCTTCCAACCGCGGCCGCAGTCTTTCCACATCCAGGTTGCGCTTCTCCGAAGTGAAGCCGGCCAGGTACGAGGCGTTCCACTTCACCGCGTTCTTGGTGTCGAACGGCAGGATGGTGTTGATGATGTTGTTGGTGTTGGCGCGAGTATCCAGATTGCCGCGCTCGGCCGAGGATTCCAGTGGCAGGTCATCGACGGTGAAATCCACCTGGCGCTCGACCTGGTAGACATCGGCGTCGTAGAGGGTGCGCTTGTTCTTCTCGCTGCCCACCGTGTATTCGCGCGTCTTGATCTCGCCCTTGCCGGCCACGGCCGCGCTGACATTGCTGTCGACGATCATGTAGGGCAGGAATACGCCCACCACGTTATCCGGGGTGAACTGGTCCTTGAACGCCTTCAGCGCAAACATCCGGCGCTTGTCGACGAACTGGCGGATGCGTGCGACCGCATCGTCCTTCTTGATATGGAAGGGCAGCACGGCATCTGGCACCGCGCCGTTGGCGATCTGCTCGTTGACGCCGAAGACGTGGCGGCACCAGTGGCAGCGCGCTGTCATCGTGCTTTCGGTATTGACGGTGACTTCGGCGCCGCAGCCGGTGCACTTGAACGTCATCAACGCCGAGGTATTGGCATCGATGTCGCGTGCGCCGGAGGCGATGACGGTGCCGCGCAGCTGGTCGATGGCCTCGCCCAGCCCGAATTCCTCCTCGACCCGCGCGCCATGCCATTCGTGACGGCAGTACAGGCAGACCAGGATATCGGTGCCGGCCTTGGGCCGGATGTCGGTGGCGCCGCACTTCGGGCAGCGGTTGAGGCCATCCTTCAGCTCGCTGGCCGAGGTGTCGATGGCAACCGGATCAGGCGCTTCCACTTCATCGCGGATCGCCTGCGGCAGCGTCGAAGTGTCCAGCGGGAAGCTGCCGGGCAGGGGAGGGACGTCCTGCGGCGAACCCGGCCCATCCAACGACGCCGCCGGCAGGGGCGGCGGCGTCGCGGGCACGGATCCGGGCAGCGGCGGTGGGCCGTTTCGGGGATCGGACATGTGGTGTATGCGTCCTGCCGGTTACAGGCCCAGTGCCTTGGCCTTGAGCGCGTCGTAGTCACTCTGGGTGATCAGGCCCAGGTCCAGCATTTCCTTCGCCTTCTTCAGCTTGGCGACCGGGTCGTCCGCAGCCGGGGCCACCGGCTGCTGCATGCCGCCGACACCGAACATGCCAGATGCCATGCCGACTCCGACCAGGCCTGCCGCGCCGCCATTCTCGCCTGCCGACTGGATGCCCTGGGCAACACTGGCCTGCAGGTTGGAGTTGCCACGCGCACCGGACAGCGCATCGGCGCGCTGCACGGTTTTCAGCAGTTCGCGGGTGTTGGCGTCGTATTCGATCGAGACGATGGCGGTCTTGACGATGGCCAGGCCGCGGTCCGACTTCCACTGGTAGCCCTGTTCAACCGCGGCCGACAGGCTCTGCGCGAAGCCCAGCGAGTCCTGCTGCAGCTTGGTGATGCGGTTGCCCTTGCCCGGGTCGTTGGTGTACAGGCTGAAGGCCGGGGCCAGCGAACCGACCACTTCATTGAACAGTTGGTTGGCGGCGGCATTGTCCAGATCAGTGAAGTCGAACACCTGGCCGGGCCGCAGGTAGCTGGCCGGCACGAAGTTCTTCACGAACAGGATCGGGTCGACAATCTTCAGCGTGTACGAGCCACGGGTGACCGCGCCGACCTGGGTGTTGAGGAAGCCGTCGTCCCAGTAGATTTCCGACTGGGTGCCGAAGCGGTTGTCGGGCAGCTCCTTCAGCGAGACGAAGTAGGCGGCCTGCTGCGAGCCGGGCTGGCCGCCGAACTTGAAGCGTTCCCAGCTCTGCTTGATGAAGGTGCTGACCAGGCCGTCGCCGGCGAAGATCGACTGCGAGTTCAGATCGTCCGAGCGCCACTCATAGCCACCCGGTTCGGCGACGAACGCAGTGATCGCGCCGTCCTGGAACAGCAGCAGGCCGTAGCCTTCGGGCACGATGATCTTCGAGCCGTTGGTGATGATGTTGGACGAGCCGCTGGTGTTGGAGCCGCGTCCGGCATTGGTGCCCTGCGGCACCGCCGCGAACAGGGCCGCCGTGGACGGCAGGCCCGCCGGCACGGTGTAGAAGTCCTTCCACTGGTCGGCCAGAACACCGCCAACCGCACCCTTCACCGCCTGTACCAGACCCATGTCCAACTCCCTGTGATTCGAGGGCAGGCACCGTGCCTGCCGAGCTGGACTGAATATAGCAGCGGTGGGGGGCGGCAGTGGTGCCGGAACATGAATCCGGATCAGCGCCGGCCCGTGCCGGTTGGCCCGGCCCGTACAACCTGCAGCACGGCCGCCATGTCCAGCGCCCCCGACCCGGACGCCAGTGCCTGTGCAAACAGCGCGTCGCTGGCGTCGATCAAGGGCGCATGCATGCCGACCTCATGGGCGGCAGCGGCTACCAGCCCACTGTTCTTGCGCACGTCGGTGATCGACGCCTGCACGCTGAAGTCGCCACGGACCATCTTGTCCAGCTTGATGCGTGATACTTCGCTGGCCATCGGCCCTGCGTTGAGCACCTGCGCGAAGCGGTCCAGCTCGACGCCGTGGGCTTCGGCGAAGTGCACCGCTTCGGCCAGGCCGGTGACCAGGGTGATCAGGTACAGGTTCACCGCCAGTTTCATGCGCAGCGCGGACGGCACTGCACCACAGCACACCGTTTGCCTGCCCATCGGTGCAACCAGTGGGGCGGCTGCCGCGAGGTCGGCATCCGCACCGGCCAGCAGGATCACCAGCTGCGCCGCTTCGGCCTGTACGCGTGAGCCGGACACCGGCGCCTCGACGTAGCGGCCGCCCGCGGCACGGATCTGCTCGGCCAGCGCCTGCGAGTACGCTGCCGAGCTGGTGCCCATGTTGATCAGCAGGCGGCCCTCGACCCGCTCGCCGAACGCCGCGCTATGGCGGTCGAGCACGCTGTCGATGGCATCGTCGTTGGCCAGCATCAGGATGAGGTGGTCGCAGGCCGCGAATACTTCGTCCACTGCCTCGCAGACGTCGATGCCGGCGGCGCGCGCGGCAGCATGGTTGCGGTCTGAGCGCGACCAGCCGCGTACCTCGTAACCTGCGCGAGCCAGATGGGCCGCCATGGGCGTTCCCATCACTCCAAGTCCCAGGAATCCGATGCGCATGATGGACGTCCGCTGGCCGCAGGGCGCCCATCATGCCATGGGCAGTGGCCGCTAGAGCATGTACGGAATCTTGAACGCCAAGGTGAAGTCCGGCGCATCCGGGGTCAGCCCGATGCCCAGCAGGGTGACCAGCGTGGTATGCTGGTTCAGCGCGTAGGTCACGCCCAGATTCAGTGACGCCGCGTTGGCGTCGCTGCCGATCACCTTCGTCCACTTGCCGCCCTGGAAGCGGGTCGAGGCACGGGCGCTGATGCGGTCGCTGAAGGACAGGCTGAGGCTGGTGCGTTCATTGAACGCAAAGGCAACTCCGGCACCGAAGTACACCGAGCCGCCCAGCTTCACATCACCCGGGTTCACGGTATCCGGATTGCTGTCGATATCGTTGAACCCGCGCGGGATGGAGTGCACGTAGCCGATGTTGGCGAACAGGATCGCCGGATCAGCGGTCTTGACCATCGAGAGGCCCAGGTTGGCCTGCCATACGCCGTTGCCCGTGGGCTGTTCGCGCGGCACGGCGAAGCGGATGTAGTCGTCGTCATCACGCTCGATCACCTTCCAGTCCAGGCCGTAGGGCGCGCGACCGGTGGGCGCGGTCACGCCTGCCGTCAGTACCGTCTCGGGCCGCCAGCCACGTTCCCCGAACAGCCGGTAGTTGGCGCTCAGGCCGATATCGCCCAGGCCGTTGCCATTGGTCTCTTCCTGTGCAATGGCAGCAGCTGCGCCGCCCGCCCCACCTTTCTGGTAAACCGTGCGCCGTGCGAGGTAGGGCACGTCCAGGTTGAGGGTGAGGTTCGGGCTGACGCCCCAGCGCGCAGCCAGGTTGTAGGTGAGGGAATCGGACTCCACGTTCTCGATGGCGATATTGCCGAGGAAGATCGCGTCCAGTGCGAGGAAGCCGTTGAGGGTGAGCTGCTTGCGGTCGTAGCGGGCGTAGCTGAGGCTGTTTTCGACGGTGAAGCGGCGGGAAAACAGGGCCGATTGCTGCTGCTTCACATCATCCACGCTGCGTCGCGACTCCTGCTTCGCCTGCTGCGCCTCGGCCGCCGTGCTGGCGTAGCCTTCGCTGCGTGGTGGAACGGCTGCACCTGCACCGGCCTGTAGTGCCGTGCCGCGCTCTACTGCCGTTGCCGGAGCAGTTGCGACTGCCGGATCCATTGGTCCAACCCGGCCACTCAATCGCGCCTGCATGGCCTGCACCTGCATGTCCAGTTCGCGCAATCGTCGAACCTCCTGGGCGTAGTTGCTTTTGAGCTGCTCCAGCTGGTTGGCCAAGGCCTGTACATCCGCATTGTCGTCGGCCGCCGCCGGAGGTGCGGCGAGGGCGGTGCCCGCCAGCGCCGCCAGCGCCACCGGGGTGATCCTCAGTAGGGTGTGCATGTTCGTGTCCTGCGTTGTGGAACGCGTCCCCCAATGCCGCGCCGTGTTACTGGCCCGGCCCCATGCCGCGGTTCAGCGCGATTGCCTGGGCCACGTTCTGGCTCAACGGCAGGTTGCCGCCCGCGGTGTTCCTCACCATTTCCAGCCGCAGCTGGTTGCTGGCTGCCTGGCCGTCACCGGCCAGGGCGATGCCCTGGCCGACGCTGCCATTGCGTATCCATTGCTGCACCAGCCCCTGGCCGTCCACCTGCAGCATCAGGCGTGCCTGGTTGCCGTCCAGCACGGCACTGGCACGGATGCCGGCCTGCTGTGCGCTGGCCGCATGAGCGCCGTCGGATGTCGCCACGGGCACGGCACCGTCACGCACCACCAGCGTGGTGGCGTTGCGTGCGACGTTGCCATCGCCGGCCACCTGCACGCTCTGCACCAGCCCACTGGCGTTGGCCAGGCCGCTGCTGTCGATGCTGCGGCCGTGCGTGTCCGGCAACGGGGGGTCGGCGGCGGTCACATGCACGCTGGGCTGGAAGCTCAGCTTCGGGGGGCCGCCGCCGCGGAAGTCCATGCCCAGCGTCAGCGCGCCCTGCAGCGCGGCGCCGTTGCCGGCCTGCCATTGCGAGACCATGGTTACCCCGAACCAGGCCACGGTGTTTCCACCCACGGTGTAGCGGCCACGCATCAGGTTCAGTTCGGGATCCGGAATCTCTTTCAGGCCGCGTCCTGGCGCGCCCTCGGCTGCAAGCAGGGGCAGGGCAGGGCTTGCCAGCAGCAGGACCATCAACAAGGGGCGGCGGAACATGGCGAGGCCTCCTTCAGAACAGGTCGGCATGGCTGAAGCCGAAGTCGACCAGCTCGGCATCGGTGATCGGCCCCTGTCGCGCGAAGAGCGCGCGGGCACTGGGCCGTTCGTTGGGTTGCAGCAATACCGTGTTGCGATCGAAATCACTGCCGATCACCACGAACACGGCACGTGAGGGCCAGGCGGCCAGAAACTCCGGCAGGGCCAGGCTGCGGTTGCCGAGGATCGGGTCTGCCACTTCCACGATGCCCTCACGGACCTGCTTGAGCACCACGAAATGGCGGAAGCCGCGCACGTCCATCAGTACCAGGCCGGGAACGCGCAGTGTGCGCAGGCGTTGTTCGTCGATGCGGTAGCCGCGCCCACGCATGCCCAGTGACTCCACGTAGCGCTTGATGTCGAGCAGCGAAAAGCCGCGTTCGGCGACCAGCGCCGGATCGGATACCCCCATCATCCCTTCGATGACCGTCGCCTCGTCGGTGTCCAGGTGGTAGGCGTGGCGCAGGATGGTCGCCAGCGCCGCAGCCCCGCAGCTGTAGTCGGTGTGCTGGCGTACCACGTTGCGGTAGCGCCGCTCCTGCATGCTCTCCACCGTCTGCTGCAGCAGCGCGCCATTGGGCAGCACGCCACTGAAGCGCACGTCGCCCGCCCACGCAGATGCAGTGGCCAGCAGCAACAGGCACGAGAGCAGGCGCATCGAAAGACGGCAACGGATCATCACGGTCTCCGGCGGCAGGGGGGAGCCCCTGTCCCAAGGGGGAGGAGGAACAGGGGCTCCCGGGAACCCGGCCATTGGCGGACGGCCGGGGTGTTGCGCTTACTCGCCGCTGCCGCCACCACCGCCGGTGCTGGGCTGGGCGACTGCCAAGGCAAGGCTGTTGGCCTGCAGGTTGCCGGTGCCGGACGCCACGTTCACGCCGATGTTGCCGGAGGCGCCGGAGAAGGCGCTGCCCGACAATGCCGAAGTGTTGGTGGCGTTGACGTTCACCCAGCGCGTGGTGCTGACCGTGCCGCTGAGGCTGGCATACAGGTCGGCCACGCCCAGTTCGACGAACTGGCTGGTGCCACTCTCACGCGTATCGAAGCCCAGGCCGCCCACCCCCGGCCGGTTGGGGTTCATCGTGGCGTTCTGGATCTGGTTGTCCAGGTCGATGTGGCCGGTGCTGTTGCCACTCGGGTGCGGCAGTTCGCCATTCCAGGTGTCCAGATAGTAGTTCGCCATCTGGTAGGCGTTGCCGGTGCCGCGGTAGGTGCCCGCGCCATAGGCCAGGGTCAGGCCGCTGACACCGCCACGCATGCCGACCTGCACGGTATCCGTGTAGGACTGCACGAAGCCGGCGTTGCTGACCGTGTTGCCGGTGGAGACCTGGTTCGAACTGATGCTCGACTGCGCCACCGCCGTGGTTGCTACCGAGGCCGCGAGCGCGTTCTTCTGCTCGTTGTTGTTGCCCGAAGCGATGTTCACGCCGATATTGCCGGACGCGCCGCCGAAGGCATTGCCGCCCAGGCCTGCGGCGTTGGTGACGCCGGAGTTCATGGTGGCGTTGCCGAAGCCAGCCTGGTTGACGAACACCTCGGCGTCGGCCATGCCGAAGCTGAAGGATGCATCGGCAGCGGACAGCGACGCGGCGTTGTCCTGCGCGTTGTTGTCGCCCGATACCACGTTGAAGCCGAGATTGCCCGATGCACCGGCACCGACGCTGTCACCGATGGAGGCGCTGTTGGTGACCAGGCTGTTGCTGGTGGCGTTGTTGCTGATCGACTGGCGATTGTCGATCACGGCGATGGCGGCCGAGTCGAGGTCGATGTCACCGGTGATGTTCGGGTCGCCGGAGAAGTTGATGTCGGTACTCAACCGCAGGTCCTTCTCCAGGTTCACGTCGACGCCGTGGTTGTTCTTTTCCTTGCGTTCGTCGGCCTGGATGTTGCTGTGCTTCTGCACATTGACGTTGACGGTGCGGTTGCGCACATCGTTGTCGGTGTGGTTGTGCGTGTCGTTGCGGGTTTCGCTGACGGTATGGTTGTGGTTGATGTTCGCGTTGGCGTTCTGGTTGTCCCAGCCATTGGCCGCGGCGGCGGTCGAGGCAGTGGCAATCGCCATGGCGAGCATGGTCTGTTTGACGGTCGCTTTCATGGTGCCCTCTCTCTCATCAGGTGGTGCATCGGTTGGGTGGTTGTCACGGGCGGTCCTGCACGACCAGGCCCAGTACGTTGGCCGTGTCGTTGCCGCTGCCCGCTATCTGATTGAGTTGCAGGACCCCGTCGAATCCCCGTAGCGCGGTGCTGGCCACACCAACGCTACGGGTGCCCGTCGCAACGCCGCGACCGGCGTCGTCCCGCCCCCCTGCCAACGCGGAACCTTCGGCGGCCAAGGCCAAGTCGTCGGTTTCGCGTATGCCCTGTCGGGCCAGCGTCGCGCTGACGACGTTGAGCGTCGTGTTGGCGATGCCACTGGCCTGGTTGATGGATGCGATGCCGCTGGCACCCGCAAGTGCATCGCCGTCGATACCGGCGCGTGCGTGCAATGGCGCCGACAGCACCCGGTTGCCAGGCAGCAGTTGCTGGGCGCTGATCGCCACATCGGCGCGCTCGCCGGTGGCGATGCCGCGCAGGTTGGCCTGCTGGTTGAGGTCACCGGCGGCCTGGTTCACCGCGATCGCGCCATTGGCATCGGCCAATGCGCGGCCGTCGATACGGGCTACATCCAGATAGGCAAGCATGCCGCTGTACTCGTCGCAGTGCGCAAGCGACGGCGCCATCGCCAGCATCAGCAGCGGCAGGCAAGGGCGTTTCACTTGCCACCTGCCGGGGCCGGACCCTGCAGCGGGAACTGGGCGAGGGCGCCGCGCACCGTATCGCCAATGCCGCGTGTGCTGTTGCCCACCGCGCCCAGCGGACCGCTCATGGCGCCGCCGAGGCTGCTGCCGGCCATGCCGTCGCTGCTGCGGCCGAGCGTGCCACCAAGGGCCTGCTGCGTGACGCGCTCGACCGTCGTCCCCCCCGGCGCCGAAGCCGGAGCGGCGTGCCCTGCACCCATGCCTGCATAGTCCTCGTCGCTCAGCTCGTCCATTGCGCCGCTACCGGCGCGGGTGCCAAGCGCGGCGGCGATCTCGCGCTGAGGCTTTGGATCGGCAATCAGCGCCATGCCCGGTGGCGCCATCCGGTAGGCGGGGCGCGCCGACACATCGCGCAACAGGACGATTTCGCCCGGTTGTGCCTTCACTGCTTGGCGCGCGCCGGAACCGGCTGCGTTCATGGCGACCGACAACAGGGCCAGCGCCAGGGGTGCCGCCAGGTCACGAATGAGGGTGGTGCCGTCCATGCCGAGCTTCCGCGGTGGGTGCGGCGGAACTACGCATCAACCGTGCCAAGTGCCGGAGGCCCGTGCCGCAACCGGCGGCCGGGGTGCGGCGCGGCCGGGTGGCGCTAGGGCGTTACAACGGCGTCGGGAAATTGTGGGGATTGCGCAGCCCGCAGCTGCCACAGGGCAAGGCGGATGCCCGACTGTCGCATTGTTGTTACAGGTGACATCGCCGACTGCAACGGTGCCGCTTCAGCCGGTGATTTCTTGACGCGCTGCTCATTGCGCTGCCGTTTAGCGCAGCGCTAGCATCCGCCCATCAAAGGCCGCCCCGGTGGCCGAAGAAGTCCCGGCGGGGGGCGGCACGCCGGTGATTGCCTGACAGTCCGCCGACGGTGTCCGGATGCTGGGGGAAGCATGGCGGCGGTCCCGGAGGCTTCAACATCGCGCTGCGTACTCTGGTTCGGCGAACCGCTGGCAGGCGAGCGCAGCGCGCTGGCGGCCGCAGGCTGGTATGTACGCAGCATCCATCCCGATCCCGGCATGGCCATTGGCCTGCGTGGACGCGATCGACTGCTCGCCGTCGTCGATCTACGCCATATGGACGGGCCGGCGCTGCAGCTGCTGATGCCGTGGATCGAACAGCACCAGCATCTGCCCTGGCTGGCAGTGCTGCCGCCCGGCGCAGGGGCCACGCCAACGGCATGGCTGCCGCTGCTGCGGTTCTGCCTGGCGCGCTTCACGCTCCCGTTCGGCCTGCAGGACCTGGTCAGTGCGATGCGCCAGCAGTTCGATGCGGATGAACCCTCTGCTGATGGCGCGTGCAACGGGCAGGGGCCGCGCGCATTGATCGGCGAGAGCCCCGCACTGCATGCCGTGCGCACTGTGCTGCACAAGTTCGCTCCGGTGGAACTGCCGGTGCTGGTCACCGGTGAAACCGGCACCGGCAAGGAGTTGGCCGCGCACGCGCTGCATGCGTTGTCCGGGCGCGCGGGCAGGCCATTCATCGCCGTCAATTGCGGTGCGATCCCGGCCAACCTCGTGCAGTCGGAGTTGTTCGGGCATGAGCGCGGCTCGTTCACCGGTGCCGACAAGCGCCAGATCGGCGTGTTTGAAACGGCCCAGGGCGGCACCGTATTCCTCGATGAGGTGGGCGACCTGCCGGCGGAGGCCCAGACCAGCCTGCTGCGGGTGCTTCAGGAAGGCACCTTCGAGCGGGTCGGCAGCAGCCAGCCGTTGCGCGCCGACGTGCGGGTGCTTGCCGCAACCCACGTCGAGCTGGAGCACGCCGTGGCCCATGGCCGTTTCCGCAGTGATCTCTACTACCGCCTCAACGTGCTGCGGCTGCTGATGCCGCCGCTGCGCGAACGTGGTGCCGATGTGCAGCTGCTGGCCGAGCACTTCCTGCGCTGCTTCCGGTTGCGCCACACGGTGCGCGCACGCGGCTTTTCGCCGGCGGCGATCCAGGCGATGCGCCGCTTCGACTGGCCGGGCAATGTCCGCGAGCTGCTCAACCGGGTGCAGCGCGCTGCGATCATGGCCGAAGGGGAACTGATCAGCGAGCGTGACCTGGAACTGGGCGCGCCTGTGCCGGCCCCGCCCGGTGCGATGCTGCACGATGCGCGTGGCCAGGCCGAACGTGATGTGTTGCTTCAGACCCTGCGCCAGACCGGCTACAACGTCTCCGAATGCGCGCGCCAGATGCAGATTTCGCGGGTGACGGTGTACCGGCTTTGCCGCAAGCACCGCCTGGAGCTGCCCGCGCAGCGCTGAGCCGGGTTGACGCAGGCTGACGCTCCGCGCACGCTTCGGCAAGCGCCCTCCCGTGCTGCCGTGCTTGAGATGAGCCAGAGCCCCGAACTGCTGCGACGCCTGCTACGCGCCAAGGACCGGATGGACCGGACCAGCCATGAGGATTGGCCGGTGGCCCGCCTTGCGGAGGTCAGCGCAGTGTCGCCTGCGCACTTCGCGCGGTCGTTCAAGCAGGCATTCGGGCTGCCGCCGCACCGCTACCTGCTCAGCCGCCGCATCGAACGTGCGGTGGCGCTGCTGCGTGATACCGATCTGCCGGTCACCGAGATTGCCGCGCAGACCGGCTGGAGCAGTCTGGGCACCTTTGGCCGCATCTTCCGCGACATCACCGGCGACAGCCCGGGCAATGTGCGCGAGCGTGAGCGGGCCGGCCAGGCGACGCCGGCCTGCGTGCCGGAGTGCCACGCACGTGCCGCGCAGCGACCGGACCTGAACATCGCAGTTTTGGAGAAGCGGCGCCGTGAGGCGGTTGCTAACGTGGATCCCACCTGAGGGAGGTCCCATGACAAACACTGTGAACACGGTCGGCCTGTATGTGCGCGACCAGGATGAAGCACTCGCGTTCTATGTCGGCACGCTCGGCTTTGAAGTGCACACCGACGTGCGCAATGGCAGCTACCGCTGGCTGACGGTACGCAGCCCGGGCCAGGACGGATTCCAGCTGGGCCTGTTCGTGCCCGGTCCGCCCACACTCGATGCGGCCACCGCGCAGGCGCTGCAGCAGCTGGTGGCCAAGGGCGCAATGCCGCCGCTGGTACTGGCCGTGGACGACTGCCAGGCGTGCTACGCGCAATGGCTGGCGCAGGGCGTGGAGTTCACGCAGGAGCCGGTCGAACGCTACGGCGCCGTCGATGCCGGATTCCGTGACCCGTCCGGCAATGGCTGGAAGATGATCGAAGCCCGCTCCGAAGCGAGGCGCCGGCAATGAGCCGCGGTGGCTGGGCACGGCCCGTGCACCGCTGGACCTCGATCGTGTTCACCCTGGCGGTGATCGCCAACTTCGTCGCACGCGGGCTGGGGCAGGGCGAGCCGGCGGCGTGGATCACCTATTCGCCGTTGCCGCCCTTGTTCCTGCAGCTGTTCACCGGGTTGTACCTGTTCGCGCTGCACTACAGTGGCAGGCGCCGCAACGCCGGGCAGGGCGCTGCGGCTTGACGCAGGGTCAGGCGGCAGCGTCGGCGGCGTAGGCCGCCAACAGCGCCGGAAGATCCTCCATGCGCTGGAAGATCACCTGCGCACCGGCCGCACGCAGTGCCTCGGGCGTGCTGTGGTGCGGGCCGCCTTCGCTGAAGCCGAACACGGTGGCACCGGCAGCGACACCGGCGGTTGCGCCGGTCACGGTGTCTTCGATGACCGCGCAGCGCTTCGGGTCCACGCCCAGTGCCGCGGCCGCCGCCAGGTAGACATCCGGGTGCGGCTTGGTGTTCGCCATGTCCTGGCCGCTGTAGACGTGCTCGCCGAAGGCATCGAGGATGCCGACCTTGCCAAGCTGCAGCTGCACCTTGTGCAGATCGGCGCCGGACGCGCAGGCAATCCGCCCGCCGGTTGCCGCTGCGATCGCGCGTACTGCCTCCGGTGCGCCCTGGATCGCCTGCAGGTCACGCTCCAGCGCAACGTTGCGCTGCAGGCGGAATTCCTCCAGCCACTCCTCGGTAAACGGCTTGCCGGTGCGTTCTTCGATCAGCCCGGCCAGGTGGGCCACGGACTGGCCAAGGAAGACTTCGCCCGCCTGCGCCGGAGTCAACGGCCAGCCGCGTTCGGTCAGCATCTCGGAGAGGACGCGGGCCACCAGCGGCTCGGAATCAACCAATACGCCGTCGCAGTCGAACAGCACGGCATCGAAGGGAAAGCGGGACATCTACAGCTCCAGGGGGCAATGAGGTGGTGCAATTGCCCGCCATTTTCCCACAGCCATCCTTGCGTGGCACCCGGACCGGGTGCCACCCATTCCCGGCAGGCCGGTCAGCCCAGATCACACCCCGCCGGTTGCGGCCAGGTGGTGGCCGGCAGCATGTTCTTCAGCGATGCCGGGGCGTTGATCGCCACGTAGCTGGCACCCAGCAGTTCCTCCAGATCGGCGATGGTGACCAGGTAGCTGTCCAGGCTGCCGAGGTTCGCTTCGTTGGGGATGATCCAGCTGATCGCCTTGGCGGTACCGGTATTCGGGTCGCGGGTGATGATGGTCTTCCAGAAGAATTCCGGGGTCGGGATGCCGTGGCTGGAAAGGAAGTAGTCGTTGGAGGCGTCGCCGTAGACCACGCCGCCGTAAACGTCCACCGGCGCGATGTCGCGATAGCACTCGGCCACGTTCTCGGCCTTCACCCAGATGCCCTGGTTGAAGCTGGAGACCTGCGGGACGATGTTGGTCATGTAGTTGGCGCGGCGGATGTAGGTCGCGTTGTAATCCATGTGATTGGAGGTCACCAGATGGCCCCGGTCATAGCCGGACTTGATGCTGGCGTAGGAGGCGGTGCTGTTCTGCCCGAGGCAGCCGGCCGGCAGGTCCGGGTCCTTGTAGAAGCTGGACGGCCGCGCGGCCGAACCAGTGTCTGCGGTCAGGGTGTATTCGTAGCGGGTGGCGCTGTGGATGCCGCAGTCGTAGGTAAGCACGAAGCCGCCCTTGTTGAGGGTGACGACCTGGGCCTGGGCAGCGCCGGCGACGGCACTGAGGACGAACGCGAGGAAGAAGCTTGCAAGGCGCATTGCGGTTCTCCAGCAGAAGTTCAGGGCGCAGCCGTCCGCCTCGACCTGGCGGGGCGAGGTCATGGGGAGACGGTGCGGAGTCGGATGCAGCGGATTGCGGTGGGACGTGACCGCGTTGTTGGGTTGCGGAGGCCCTGCGGTGTCGTAAGCGTCACAAGCTGTCGTCTTTCGGTCAACGACGAAAAAGCGAAGCTGTGACAGCGCGCAAGCACTGGTGATGTGTCAGATCAGGCGGCGCGTGGGTGCAACCTACGCGTGCTAGGCGCAGGGATGCCCGTCGTTGCCTGGCTCAGGGCTGCGCAAGCAGCACGTAGTCACCACGGCGCGCCCCGGGTACGAGCGACCATCCGGGCTCAAGGCTCAGCTGCCATCCAGTGCCTTGCAGCAGTTCCCCTGATGCAGGTGCCTGGACGAACACGGCCTTCCAGTCGTTCTGCATCAACGCTCCGTCGGTGACCGTCAGCGTTCCCCATACGTCGCTGAGCTGCATCGTGGGATACACCGTGCCGCTGCCAGGCAGCGGCTGCATGTTGCTGGGGTCGAACTGGATGCGCATGCTGCGAAGATCCAGCCTTAGTACCGGCCCTGTGACGAAGCGGGCCCGGTTGCGCTCGAGCAGCGCAAGGCGCTGCTGGTCGCGCTGTACTTCCAGCCTGCGCAGTGCAGGCCCGCCATGACGCGCTGCGGCGATACGCAGTGCGGATTCGTCGGTAGATGGAGTGATACTCGCGTGCTCTGCCAGAAGTGTGCCGAGATCCCGGGCGTGGAGGCCGAGATCGCGATGCCATCCGGGCGAAACCTGGTCCAGCAGCAGGCCATAGGCCGGGCCGGTCGCGTAGGCAAACGAACGGACGAAGCTGCGATCACCAACATGGGCGCGAAGGTCATGAAGTGCAGCTTCGATGCGCGCAGCGTGGGTTGGATTGCCGACGAGAACGCCGGTGTACTCGGCCAGGCCCTCGTTCAACTCGAGCGCGGCCTCGTCTCGGGCGGCGGCTGGGAAGCGACGGTAACGCTCAGCACGGAACGCGAGCGCATCGTCCATCGCGTTGCGCTGTGCGCTGGGGTCTGTTGCGGACAGTGCGGCGGCAAGTGCACGCCATTCCAGCTGCAGCCAATAGCGTCCTTCCAGAGTGTCGAGGTGCTCATTGCCGCCTTCGGCCGGCGCTGCGATCGCCAGCGCGGGCTGCAGGCGATGGAACATCTCGTGGGCCAGCAGCGTGCGTCGCCGCCCTTCATCCTGTGGCAGCGGCCAGAGCAGCTGCGTCCAGCGCGTGCCGGACCAGTCGACAGCGGTGTTGGCGATGATCGCATCGGGTGGAAGCTGGCCGACGAAGACCTTTCCACGTGCCTGCAGGTTGCCCTGTGCATCTGCATGGGATGCCGTGACGCGTCGGCTGCTGCGGTCTACCAGCATCATCGGCCCACACAGTGACGCTCCCCAAAGTTGGCCGTTGTCGGCCTGGCACAGCATCTGCGCCTCCTCGAAGATCGCCTCGGCGGCCACGTCGGACAGCTCCGCCCCGTCCGCGGATACGGGACCGACGGTACCCAGCATCAGGGCGGCAAGCGGGAGCGTCCGGGACCTCATGGCATCCATCCATCCTTTGGGAGGCTCCGTCATAGCATTGGTGCAAAGCTCACGACAATGCAGCAAACGTCATGCTGCGTCGCAAGGTGCCAGCCACCATTCGCACTGGTACGGTCCAACCCGTTGCACCACCACCGACGGGGAGAGACGACGATGCGCAAGGTTCTGCTGCTGTTGATCCTGCTGACCGGGCTGGCGCCCACCGCCTGGGCGGCGACGGTCAAGACCACCCATCGCACCATTCCCAGCTGGGATGGAACGCCTCTCGGGGCCTTCGTCATCGAACCGCAGGACGCGAGCAATGGCCGCTACCCGCTGCTGGTGATGCCCAGCAGCTGGGCGGTGCCCAGCGTGGAGTACGTGGGGGTGGCACAGTCGTTGGCGCGCCGTGGCTACGTGGTGATCAGCTACAGCTCGCGTGGCTTCTGGGAATCGGGCGGCAGCATCGACATCGCCGGGCCGGCCACGGTCGAGGATGTCAGCGCCCTGATCGACTGGGCGCTGGACAACACCCGGGCCGATCCCACGCGTGTTGGCGTCTCGGGCATCTCGTACGGCGCCGGCACCAGCCTGCTGTCCGCAGCACGCGACCCGCGCATCAAAGCGGTGGCGGCACTGAGTGGCTGGGCCGATCTCCAGGCCTCGCTGTACAGCAACGACACCCCCAGCGCACAGGGCATCGCGCTGCTGGTGGCGGCTGGCCTGGCCACCGGCCGTCCGGGACCGGAGCTGACTACCATCAACCGCAATGTGCTGGTGGGCAACTACCAGGGTGCGGTGGACTCACTGTTGCCTGTGGCGGCGCAGCGCAGCCCCGGGGCCAGCATTGATGAGATCAACGCCAACCAGCCGGCGGTGTTCCTGGCCAACGCCTTCAACGACAGCCTGTTCCCCCCGGGCCAGCTGGTGGACTTCTTCAACCGCCTGAAGGGCCCCAAGCAGCTGCAGCTGCGCCATGGCGACCACGCGCTCAACGAAGCCTTCGGCGCACTGGGCATTCCCAACGAGGTCTATGACTCGGTTGGCGACTGGTTCGACCACTACCTCAAGGGTGAAGCCAATGGCATCGACCGGCAGCCTGCGGTGCAGCTGAAGTCGCAGAAGGGCAGCTGGAGCACGTATCCGAACTGGCAGGCGACCAATGCCGGCGCCATCAGCTATGCGCTTACCGCACCCAAAGGACTGCTGCTGCCCACCGGCGGCCTGGCCGAGAGCGGAAGCAGCACCGGCTGGAACTACCGTATCGGCAGTGGCCTGCTGACCGCCGCCAACTCGGGCGTGGCGATGGCCTCCGGCGCGCTGCAGATGATCAATCTGCCGCCAGGCGCCAATGTTCCGTTCGTGGGCCGAAACGCCGCCGGCGTCTGGCAAGGGCCGGTCCAATGGAGTGCACGTCGCCTGGACGGCGCGCCGGAGGTGCGCTTGACCGTCACGCCCAGCCGCGCCAACACCACGCTGTATGCCTACCTGTATGCGGAGGATGTGCTGGGCAACGGCCAGCTGATCAGCCATAAGCCCTACACGCTGCGCGGCGCCACGCCGGGCCAGCCGAAGACGTTGGACCTGCGCCTGGAAGCGAGCAGCTGGAACATTCCGGCTGGCAGCCGCCTGACCCTGGTGGTTGATACGGTGGATCTGCGCTACTCGGGCATCAGCCAGTTGGGAGGCACGGTGACCTTCAGCTCGCCAGCCAACGCACCTTCGGTGCTGAAGGTGCCGCTGCATTGAAGTGGTACCGCGCCGTATGAGTGCCGTGATACGGCGCGTGATCGCCAGGAGTGGGCTGTGAAGGTAGAGGTGGACTAGACTGAATCAAGTGCCGGTGACGGATCGCCGGCTCAGGAGATGACCGGATGGGCATGCCAACGCCTGCATCACATCCTGCGGCTCGCGGAGCGCTCAACCGCTGGTTGCTGACATTCGCCGCCATGTTCGCAGTGGCCGTGCTGACCTACCTCATCTCGGCACTGTTGCCGTTGGCCAGGCCACACGGAGCCTACGCAGGAATGGGGCTGATGATGCTGCTGCCGATCCTGCTGCTGTGCGCGGTGGTTGCTGTGCTGCTGGGTGCCACGGTGACGGCGGCGGTTGCCATGCGTGCTGGTGTGCGGCGGTTCGGTCTCATCCTGGTGCTGTTGTCCGGTGCATGCCTCAATGTTGTCAGCTTCTTCGCTGGTTACGACTCACCGTTGTTCGACCCGCTGGCGGTGTCCAGCGAGGAGTTGGCCGCCCAAGAGGCGAAGTTCGAAGCGATGGCAGCGCACCGTGCTCGTCTGGAACCTGCGATCGAGCAGGACGATCCAGCGCCCTTGCTGGCCGCCCTGGAAGAAAACGCGCCGACGCTGAGTCCCGCCAAGTTGCTCTGCCTGGTGCGGACCAATGTGATCGAAGGGAAGGGCAGCGAAGGGCTGCCTGCGGTCAGCGAGGCACGTCACCAGTTTCTCCAGGCCGTGGCGGAGGCCGCCTGGAGCAAGGCGCTACCGGGTACGGAACGCCGCGCGATCGGCCTGCTTGCGCTCGATGCGGCCCTGCGTCACGGCACGAGCCAGGACGTGGAGAAGTGGCTTGATCGGGGTGTCGATCCGCGCAACGTCGACTGGGCCAGGCAGGTCACCGCCTTCACTGAACCGGCTGGCATGTGCCGCACCTTCGAGCGCTGGCCGTTGAGCACGCTGGAATACAACGAACGCGATCCCGACCGCAAGCGCGACCTGCTGCTCAAGCATGGGGTGAATGCCCTGGCCAACCAGTAGCAGGCACGCGATCCTGCCGAGCAGGGCGCACCGGCAGTGCAGGCCTGAATCCAAACGGCCCCTTTGGTGCATCCAAGTACCGAAGCCCGCTATCCACGAGCATGCCCGGCCAGCGCGGGCTGTTGGGGCTGGGGATTGCCTGGTTGGTGTCCGTCTGGGCGCTGCTCGGGGACGCGTCGCACTGAGCTGGGGTGCAGCCGCCTCAACCGGCTTCCATCCTCGGATCATGCAGCACACGCAATCGCTTCTTGTTGATCTTGCCCACACTGGTCCGCTCGATCGAATCAACGAACCGGACCTGCTCGGGGATCGCAAAGCGCGAGACATCCCCCGAGCGGCTGCGTGCCGCAACCAGCTCGATGATCTCCGCTTCGGTCACCTCGCTGCCCGCCTGCCTGACCACCAGCGGCAACGGCCGCTCGCCCCATTTCGTGTCGCTGATGCCGATCACGGCGACCTCGCTGACGGCTGGATGCAGCGCGATGATGTCTTCCAGTGCAAGCGAGGAAATCCACTCGCCGCCGGTCTTGATCACGTCCTTGATGCGGTCGGTCACGCGCAGGTAGCCGCCCTCATCGATGTTGCCGATGTCACCGGTATGCAGGTAGCCGCCGGCCCACAGCGACGCCGAGGCCTCCGGATCATGCAGGTAGCCCTGGGTGAGCCAGGGTGCGCGCGCCACGACTTCCCCGGTGGCGATGCCGTCGTGGGCAACATCCGCCATGTCCGTATCGACGATGCGCAGGTCCACCAGCGGCACCGGCAGGCCGGCCTTGGTCCGCAGTGAGAGCACCTCATCGGCATCGGTCACGGTATCCACGTCGATCTGGGCGATGGTGAGCAACGGGCAGGTCTCGGACATGCCATAGCCGCCGAAGATGTCGATGCCCCGTGCCAGTGCACGCTGCGCGAGCGCGCGGGGCAGGGCGGCGCCGCCGATGATCACCTTCCAGCCCTGCAGATCGGCCTGCGCAGCGTCCGGGTGCTCCAGCAGCATGTGCAGGATGGTCGGCACGCAATGCGAGAAGGTCACCTTCTCGCGGGCGATCAGTGCCAGCAGGCTGGCGGGCAGGTACCGCCCCGGGTAGACCTGTTTGATGCCCATCAGCGTGGCCACGTAGGGCAGGCCCCACGCGTGCACGTGGAACATCGGGGTGATCGGCATGTAGACATCGTCGCGATGCAGGCGTCCCTGGCGGGGGGCGCTGCCAAGTGCGGCCATCGCCGACAGCGAATGCAACACCAGTTGCCGGTGGGTGAAATAGACACCCTTGGGCCGCCCGGTGGTTCCCGTGGTGTAGAACACCGTGGCACGGGAATTCTCGTCGAAGTCCGGGAAGCGGTTGAGCGGCATGGCCTGGCGCAACCCTGCTTCGTACTCGCCAACGAAGCCCGGTGGCAGTGCGCCACCCGCATCATCCAGCAGGATGCGCGTGTGCAGGTCGGGCAGCTGATCGCCGATGGCGTCCAGCAACGGCAGGAAGTCCCGGTTTGCCAGGATGACCCGTGCGCCGCTGTGGTTCAGCGTATACGCGATCTGCTCGGGCGCCAGGCGTACATTCACCATCATCAACACCGCGCCGATCATCGGTACCGCGAAGTAGGCCTCCAGGTAGCGGTTGCTGTCCCAGTCCATCACCGCCACGGTATCGCCGTGCTTCACGCCCAGCGAAGTCAGCAGGCCGGCCAGTTGCGCGATGCGTGCCTGCAGGGTGCGATAGTCGAAGCGGACATGCTCGCCGTAGACGATTTCCTGTTCCGGGCTTACCGCCAGCGGCATCAGCAACAGCTGCTTGATCAGCAGTGGATACGCATGGGCGTCGGAGGTCGAGGTGGATGACATGGGGGTTCCTTGTGGAGGGCGTGTCGGTCACTGGACGTCTCTACGCCACACTAGCCATCCTGCCGTCCTGCACCAGCGTACCTAGGTACCTGTGCCCAGCCGCGGGCGATTTGCTAATCTCGCCTGGACATGCCGACCCTGCTCATCGCCGACGACCATCCCTTGTTCCGCGCGGCGCTGCATCGCGCGGCCGAAGAGGCGGTCGCCGACCTGCAGATCCGCGAAGCCGATTCGCTGGACAGCGTGCTCGATGCGCTTGAGGGCCAGTCGATCGACCTGATGCTGCTGGACCTGCACATGCCGGGCAACCACGGGCTTGCAGGCCTGGCGACCATCCGTGCGCTGCAGCCGGGGCTGGCGATCATCATCGTATCGGCCAATGAGGAACCGCAGGTGATCCGGCGTGCCATCGACCTTGGCGCGGCCGGTTATCTGCCCAAGAGCTCGGGCCTGCACGAGCTGCAGGCGGCGCTGCAGTCGGTACTGGAGGGCGAACGCTGGATTCCGGCCCTTCTGCGTGAGCCGGTGGCGCGCGTGGCGCCGTTCAGCAGGGACGCCGACCTGGCCGCGCGGCTGGCCAGCCTTTCCGCTCACCAGTACAAGGTGCTGGGCCTGGTGGCCGAAGGGCTGCTCAACAAGCAGATTGCTGACCGGCTGGGTGTGCAGCTGCGCACGGTCAAGGCACACATGACGCGCATCATGGAGCGGCTGGGGGTACGCAACCGCGCGCAGGCCATCCGCGTACTGCACGAAATGGGACTGGCCGATCCCTCCCGGCAGATCGAAGAAGCGCCTGGGCCCTGATGGATCAGGGCGTGGCCGCAATGCTCGCGGCCAGCAGGTGGTTGATCGCCCAGCGGAGTGCAAGCGGCTTGAACGGCTTGCTCAACAAAGAGAGCCCCGCGCCACGGACTGCATCGCGCGTCGCGCTGCCGGTGTCCGCACTGAGGATCACCGTCGGTCGCAGCCCATGCATGGCCGTCAGTCGCTTCCACAACGCGACACCGGTATCGCCGTCATCCAGGTGATAGTCGAACAGCCACAGCGCGGCCTCATGTGCTGATGCTTCGATCACATCGGCGCCGGTTGTCGCAATGACATCACAGCCCCAGGAGTGCAGCAGCTGGCGCATCGCCTCCAGCGCAACCGGGTCGTTGTCCACCACCAGCACGCGGATGCCTTTGAGGGCGGTGCTGCCATTGACCATGGGTCCGCCGCGTGGCGCTTCCGGACGCTCAGCGCGTGTCACGCTGAGCGAGAAGGTCGAGCCGCGATCCGGCACGCTGCGCAGGTGCAGGGGGGCATGCAGCAGACCGGCGATACGGTGTGCGATGGTCAGGCCAAGCCCCAGGCCCTGGCCATTGCTGCGATCGATCCGGTGGAATTCTTCGAAGACCACGGCCTGTTGCTCCGGTGCAATGCCGGGGCCGGTGTCATGCACGCCAATCGACAGCCTCTGGCCCTGGCGGCGCACCCCCAGCAGCACGCCGCCACGGCGGGTGTAGCGGATGGCATTGGCCAGGAAGTTCTGCAGCACCCGGCGCAGCAGCAGCGGATCGCTGTGAACCCAGGCGTGGCTTCGTACATAGCCGAACTGCAGGCCGCGGGCGGCCGCGAGTACGGCGAACTCCTGTGCAAGCGGATCCAGTACGTTCGACACGGCGAACGGTCGAGGATCGGCCACCAGTCCACCGGCTTCCAGTCGAGAAATGTCCAGCAGGCCCGACAGCAGGTCATCGGTGGAATCCAGTGCACCACGGATCTGGCGCAGGAAGCTGTCGAGGAACTCCGATTCGATGTGCTGCGACATCGCATCGGTCAGCAGCTGCGCGGCATGCAGGGGTTGGATAAGGTCGTGGCCCACGGCAGTCAGGAAGCGGGTTTTCGCCACGTTGGCGCGCTCGGCTTCCTGCACTGCCTGTTCCAGCCGTGCGGTGCGGTCCTGCACGCGGTGCTCGAGTGTTTCATTGCTGCGCTTGAGTGCATCTTCCGCCCGGCGGAACGCGGTGACATCGGTGAAGGTGGCCACGTAGCCGCCACCCGGCATCGGGTTGCCGCGGATCTCGACGATGGTGTCGTCGGGGAAGATGCGCTCGGACAGGTGCGGCGTGCCGCGACGCATGTGGGCGACGCGGCGCTGCAGCGCTCTGTCGGGCGTGTCGCCGGGGCCGTCGCCAATCTTCAGCTGGCCCAGTGCCCAGGCGGTGAGATCGACCACCGGGCGCCCCACCTGCAGCAGCTCCGGCGGGAACCTGAACAACGCGGCGTAGCGGCTGTTCCAGGCCACCAGCTGCAGCTGCGCATCGACCACGCTGATGCCCTGGCTCATGTTTTCCAGCGCCGCCTCCAGTAGCCGCTGGTTGAAGCGCAGTACCTGCGTTGCCTCGCCCACCGCGCGGGTCACCGCATCCAGCGGCGCAGCGCCACCCTCGCGTGCGGCTTCGACAAGCAGCCGCGCCATGCCCGCGCCCACCACGGCGGTCAGCTCGCGCTCGATGGCGATGACCCGGTCATCATCCAGCATCTGCCCGGCGTGGCCCTCCAGCAGCTGGCGCGCACGCTCCTGGCCGAGGAAGCGCCCGGCGGTCCTGCGCAGGGAAGCGGCAGCCACCGCATCCCGCCTCCGGGGCAGCGGCGGACGCACGGCGCGCGACACCAGGGCAACCGTCAGCAGGTTGATCGCCAGGCTGGCGCCCATGCTGATCGCGATATGGCCGGGTTGCACGCGCAGCGAGACCACGGCCAGCCAGTGCAGTCCATCGGGACCGGCCGACGGTGTCGCGGCCGGGATCACCATCGGCAGCAGTACCAGCCACAGCCAGGCCAGCGAACCCAGCACGATGCCGGCCATGATGGCCGGGGAAGGCGTGCGTGGGCGGTACACGGCCAGCAGCACCGCTGGTGCCAGCTGCGAGAGCGCGGTGAAGGATATCAGGCCGAAATCACTGAGTGCCTCGGTATCGCTCATCGCGCGGCTGTACAGCCACGCCATCAGGAACACGGCGAGGATGCCTGCACGTCGGAACGCCAGGACACGCGGGCGCAGGTCGGCATTGGCCACGCCGCCACCGATGCCGCCGAGCAGGTGCGACCCGAATCCATGGTTGCCAAGCATGATCGACAGGGTCAGCCCCGAGAGGATCATCATGCCGGTGGCCGCGCTCAGGCTGCCCAGGTAGGCCAGCAGTGCCAGCAGGTGACGACCGCCGGCCTGGGGCAGGGCCAGAACATACAGGTCCGGAGATACCGATGCCGGCAGCTGTGCTGCACCGGCCAATGCCATCGGCACCGACGGCAGCCCGATCAACAGCAGGTAGACCGGGAACATCCAGCGTGCCGTCTTCAGGTCCGAGGTCTGGCGAAGCTCGACCACGCCGACATGGAACTGGTGCGGCAGGGTGAATGCAGAGATGGCGCCCAGCGCAACCATGGTGAGATAGTCCGGCACGATGGCCGGTGGCGGCAGTTGTGCCATCTTTTCCAGCAGCGGCGTGCCGGCCGCGTGCACCGACAGCGCGGCATACAGGCCGATGGCCAGCAGGGCGGTCAGCTTCAATACCGATTCCAGGCCCAGAGCGACCACGATGCCGCGGTTCGGTTCGGTGGCCGATGCCTTGCGGGCACCGAACAGCAGGGTGAAGGCGGCCATCGTCAATGCGAACCAGAACGACATGTCCAGCTGCCAGCCGGCAGCTGTGAAACGATCACCCAACAGTGCGCCCAGCCCTTGGCTGACCGCTCTCAGCTGAAGCGCGATGTAGGGAATGATGCCGAGCAGCGCGACCAGGGTGATGGTGAAGCCAAGGCCGCGATCCGCACGCAGCCGTGCGACCACCAGGTCGGCGATGGTGGCACTGTTGTGCTGCTTGGCCAGTCGCCCCAGGCGGAGCAGGAACGGCAGGCCGAACGCGAAGATCAGCGCCATGCCAGCGAGGGTGGGTGGAATGGGGAAGCCCCATTGCAGCCCCTGCGACGCCGCGCCGTAGTACGTCCATGCGGTGCAGTGCACCGCCAGGGACAGTGCGTAGATGAGCGGCCATGCCTTCGAAAGCCGATGCCCCCGGCGCTCGCCCCACAGGGCCACGCCAAACAGCAGTGCGGTCCACGCAATGCAGGCCAGCAGCACGAAAGAGGGCGTCAACATCGCTCCAGTGTAGGCAGAAGCCGGGCGCGGCAGCGCTAGGCTGCGATCACGATCAGTGACAACTGCTCGGCAACCAGTGCCATATCACCATCGGGAAGCCGTTCGACACTCTTGTGCTGGGTCAGCAGCCACTGCCCGGGCTGGCGCAGCTCCAGCGAGAGCAGCCGCGAGCGGACGCGCACCTCCGATCCGCTCGGCACCGGCGCCAGGAAGCGCACCTTGTTCAAACCGTAGTTGAGCACGTGGGCGATGCCGGGGAAGCCGGCGAGGGCGGCGACGTCGTCTTCCACGGTCAGTGAGAGCAGCAGGAAGCCATGCGCGATGGTGCGCCCACCCGCCAGCTGTGCCTGCGCCCGCGCCGGATCGACATGGATCCAGTTGTGGTCGCCTGTGGCATCGGCGAAGGCGTCGATGCGCGACTGGGCGATGCGGGTGGCGCCACTCAGCCGCTCGCTGGCCGCCCATTGCTGCAACGGCTGCAGGACGGCCGGCAGGGTGGCGTCGGTGCCCTGTGGGTTCATTCCACACGCTCCAGCAGGGCCAGGATCGCACCACGCGCCTCAGGCTCGGACAGCATGGGCGCGTGGCCGACATCCGGCACCTCCACCAGCCGGGCACGCTCCGACGTCGCCGCCATCTGCCGTGCAACGTCGGCCGGCAGGATGTCGGACAGGGCGCCACGCACCACCAGCACCGGCACGCGCGAGGTCAGCCCGCGCACCGCGCGCCACAGCACCGGCCGCAGCAGCCACAGCACCCACGGTCGCGTGGTGCGGATCACCGCCGGGTCGTAGTCCAGTTCCAGCAGTCCATCGCTGCGCGTGCGGAAGGTACGCACCGCCATCTGTCGCCAGTCATCGGTGCTGAAGCGCGGGAACGCGGCCTTGCCGATCGATGCCACATAGGCAGTGGCCTGCTCGAGATCCATCGGCGGCACCGGCTTGCCCGCGTACTTGCCGATCCGTGCCAGCGCCTCACGCGGCACCTTGGGGCCGGCATCGTTGAGGACCGCACCCGCGATCCGCTCCGGCGCGCGCGAGGCGAGGGTGATGGTCACCAGTACGCCCAGCGAGGTGCCGACGAATACCGCCCTGTCGATGTTCTGCGAGCGCAGCAGCGCTACCAGGTCGTCGGCATAGGTGCGCGGGTTGTAGCTGGTGGGATCATGCGCACGCTCCGACCCCGCGCGCCCCCGCAGGTCGACCGCGATCACGCGCCAGCCGCCGGCAGTGAGCGTATCGGCCAGCGCATCGAAATCGGCACCATTGCGGGTCAGGCCGGGAATGCAGACCACGGTGCCGCGCGGTGCCGTTCCCGAACCCGGTGCATGGTCGCGCGCATGCAGGCGCAGGCCATCATTGCTGTGCCAGTACAGATCTACGTAGGACTGCATCATGCAGGGGCTTCCTGGAAATCGTAACGGATGCGCTAGAAATCGTAACGGACGCTGAGGCTATATTGGCGCGGCGGGCCATAGAAGCCAATCAGCGTGCCGACCGCCGGAATGTTGTAACCGGTGGTGCGGTATTCCTTGTCGGCCAGGTTGGTGCCCTGCAGCGAGAAGGTCCAGGCGTCATCCAGGCGCCAGATCACACCGGCATTGACCAGTCCATAGCCGTCCTGGCGGATCACCGGGCTCAGGTCGGTGGTGGGCCAGACCTCGCTCTGGTAGCTGTAGCTCACCCGTGCAGAAAGGTTGCTGCCGTTGGCCAGGTCAGTGCGGTACTCCACGTTCAATGCACCCGAGAATTCCGGCGCATTGGTGAACTTCATCTGCCTGGCGACGTTGACGCCGCGATCGATGTACTCATCGTACTTCGTGTCCAGCCAGGCCAGGTTGCCGGAGATCAGCCAGTGCTGGCTGGGCAGGTACTGGTACTCGACTTCCAGGCCCTTGACGGTGCCGGCGCCGGCATTGGTGAAGTCGCCGAAGAAGGAATCGTCGATGCCATCGCCATTGGTGTCCAGGCCGGTGAACACCGACAGCTGGATATCCTTGTACTTGTTGTAGAACGCCGACAGGTTCAGGAAGAAGCGCTGGTCGAAGAAGGCCATCTTGCTGCCGACCTCGTAGCTGTCCACGGTCTCATCGTCGAAGGGCTCGGCCGAGCGTGGCACCGCCACCGCGTTGGCGCGGATGTTGTAGCCGCCCGACTTGAAACCGCGCGTGGCCAGCCCGTACACCATGATGTCCGGGGTGATCTGGTAGTCCAGCGAAACCTTGGGCGAGACGTTCCTGAAGTTGGTCTTCTTGTCGAAGTCCGCCGTCACCGCCACCGGCCGGCTGAAGCCCGGGTCAGCATAGAGGCGGTTCAGCACGATCGCGCGCTTGTCTTCGTCGGTGTAGCGGGCACCCACATCAAGCTTGAGCCTGCTGGTCAGGTCGAACGTCCAATCCGCGTACAGCGCGATGCTGTCGGTCAATACCTTGCCCTGGTTGTCGGCGAACTGGGCGCTGAAGTAGTTGTTCTGGATCTGGCCGCCGGCCTCGCCACTGAACTGGTACAGGCCGACCACGCCGCGCACCCGTCCGCCGGCATCGTAGTTCAGCTGTATCTCGTTGCTGACCTGCTCGTCGTGGTAAGTGCCGCCCACGTCGGCCAGCTTGATCGGCGTGGTGTCGAAGTCGATGTTGGCCTCACTGTCGGATTCACGCTTGGCCACCACGTACTTCACCGCGATATCTTCGTTCGGGCGCCAGTTCACCGTGGCCGACGCGCCCTTGGTTTCCACGTTGTTGAGATTGCGCATGCCCGAACGGATGTCATAACGGCTGTCCATTGGCGGGTAGGCGCGCAGGAACGGATTGGGCGCCAGCATCTTCGAACCGCGCATGCCGGAGTGGTCGTCGATCCAGTCCAGTGCGAACTGCACGTCGAAGTCATCGCCGGCGTACGCACCCAGGTTCACGCGCGCCGCGTTGATCTGCTTGTCGCTGACCGGCTGACCGTTGAACGTGTTCTCGCCGAAGCCATCGTGGTTCATGCTGGCCACCGCCACGCGGGCACGCAGGCCGCTGTCGGCACCACCGATCGGACCACCGATGGCGGCCTTGGCATCCAGCTGGCTGTAGTTGCCCACGGTGACCTGGGCGAAGCCCTCGGTTCTGGTGGGCAGGCCGCGCGAGATGTACTTGATCGCGCCACCGATGGTGTTCTTGCCGTACAGCGTGCCCTGCGGGCCGCGCAGCACCTCGATGCGCGAGACATCGAACACGTCCAGCAGCGCCCCCTGCGGCCGCGCGATGTAAACGTCATCCAGATAGATGCCTACGCCCGGGTCGGCGCCCCAGGTGGGATCGGACTGGCCGATGCCGCGGATGTAGGCGGTAACCGTGCTGCTGGCGCCACGGGCGGCGTAGATGGTCAGGTTCGGTACCTGCGCATCCAGGTCGCTGATGTCCTGGACATTCATCCTGTCCAGCGCCTCGGAGGTGAAGGCGGTGACGGCGACCGGTACCTCCTGCAGCGTTTCCTCGCGCTTGCGTGCGGTGACCTTGATGCTGTCCAGGTTTGTGGGTGAAGCGGTCCTGCCTGCCGTCGGCACGGCCTGTGGCGTGTCCTGTGCCAGTACCGGCCCGGAGGCCAGCAGTGCGCCGATCATGAGACTCAGGCAATTCCGTTTCATTCGGTCCTCCCCCAGGCAAGTGCTCACAGATGGCCCATTGCCACCCCTGCAGCGAAGGCTAGCGGTGCCATCCGGCAGCGGCGAGTGGACCTAGGTCCAGTCGGCAGTGGCCGCCGGATGCGGATACTGGGCGTGCCCTCAGCCGGACGCGCTCCCCGGTACTACTTCATCCACGACTCACGCATGAGGATCTGGCCATGAATTCCGGAATCGATTCGATCAAGGCGGTACTGCTGGCGCTGTGCTGCTGGCTGGCGTCGGCAGGCAGCGTGCTCGCCGCGGGCCCTGCCGGGCATTGGGACATCGGCCTGTACGGCAACCTGTTCGGCGCCCGCGAATACCAGGTCTGGGTGCCGGCCGGCTACAGCGACCAGCAGCCGCTGCCCTTGCTGTTGGTACTGCACGGCTGCGTCAACGGCCCCAACCTGATGGGCGAGGCCTCCGGCTTCAACGATGTGGCCGACATCGAGGGTTTCATCGTGGTCTATCCGCGCCAGAACGTGACCTCCAACCCGGCGCGCTGCTGGAACTGGCAGCTGCCGATCAACCAGGCCCGTGACAGCGGCGAGGCGTCGATCCTGGCCGGCATCGTGGACAAGGTGAAGGCCGGTTACAGCGTCGATCCGCACCGGGTCTACGTCACCGGCATTTCCGCCGGCGGTGCTATGACCTCGATCATGCTGGCCTGCTATTCGGACGTGTTCGCCGCTGGTGCCATCCATTCCGGCGGCATGTTCAAGGGTGCGACCACCATCTCCGGCAGCGCCTACGCGTTGCTGGCCGGCAGCATCCATTCGCCGGACAGCAACGGTCGGCTGGCCTGGCAGTGCTCGGGCTCACCGATGCCGCGCCCGCTGCCGGTGCTGGTGTTCCATGGCAGCGCCGACCTCACCGTCAACCCGGTAAACGGTGAGCAGGCCGTGCGCCAGTTCCTGCAGACCAACGACCTGGCCGACGACGGCCTGGACAACGACTCGGTGAAGTACCTGCCGACCAGCACCTACCATGGCCAGGTGCCGGGTGGGCGTGCCTACACGGTGGACACCTATGCCTATGGCGGTCGCACGCTGGCACAGCACTATGTGGTACAGGGCATGGGGCATGCGTGGAGTGGCAGCCAGTCGGGCTTGCCGTTCACCGACCCGAAGGGCCCGGATGCCACGTTGATCACCTGGATGTTCCTGAAGAACTACCAGCGCTGAAGGCAACAACCGCTGTAGTGTCGAACCTGATCGACGGTTGCAACCCCATGCTAGCCTTCGCCCTGGCAGGACTGCCTGACAGGGGGAGGGCATGGACATCCGACGCGCTTTTTCAATCGCATGGCTCGCATTCGGCCTGCTCGCATTGCTGTTGTCGGCAAACGCCCTCGGCCATCCCGGCGGGCTCGACAGGAATGGCTGCCACACCAACCGCAAGACCGGTGACTACCACTGCCATCGAGGCGCTCCAGCAGCGCCTCGATATGTCGACACCCCGCGCAGCAGTTTCGCCCCCGGTTCTGCGCGCAGGTCCGGGGTGTTTGCCAACTGCACGGAGGCCCGCGCCGCCGGAGCAGCGCCGGTACGGCGTGGTGATCCGGGGTATGGGCCACACCTTGATCGCGACAATGATGGCGTGGGCTGCGAACCCTATCGTGGTCGCAGGTAGGGCAAGGCCCGCCTGGCTTCAGTCGCCGTTTTCCCGCGTTCGTCGGTCATCAGCAGGGCTGGTCGCACGACCTCCCTGCGTCGGGGGCGATGCCCTAGGCTGTTGTCACTTGACCGCAGGGACGAAGGCTTCCATGAACCGCTGGCTTTTCCTCGCGCTTGCCGCGCTCCCGTTCGCCGCCGGTGCCGTGGTCATCCGCGATGATGTTGACGATGCCAGGTACCAGATAGACGCAACGGAATTCCCGGCACTGGCAGACATGCCGGGCGAGGGGCACGGCGTCCTGATTGCACCGAGATGGGTGGTGACCGCCGCGCATGCCGCACCGATGGAGGGGATGGGCGCCACCATCACCATCGATGGCAAGGGCTATGGTGTCGAGCGTGTCTTCCTGCACCCCGGCTATCGGAGGATGCCCGAGGCGCTGGGCATGGAGGCGATGGCAACGGGGAGTGCGTCGAAAATCCACGCGTTTCTGGCGGCGTCGGATGACATTGCGCTGATCAGACTTGCCACACCGGTGAGCGACGTGCAGCCGCTGGCGCTCTATCGTGGCAGCGCCGAGGTCACCCAGATCGCCACCTTGATCGGCAAAGGCGCCACCGGCAACGGTGCGACTGGACTGGTGCCCGGCGGGCCGCATCGTACGACGCTGCGGCGGGCCTACAACGCGATTACCGGCGGCAACACGCGTTATCTCTGGTACCGGTTCGACCCGCCTCCGCAGGGCCTGCCCCTTGAAGGCGTGCTCGGCAACGGCGACAGCGGCGGCCCGCTGCTGATCGAGGATCAAGGCGTGTGGAAGCTGGTCGGCCTTGGGTCCTGGATCACTGCCGTTTCCGAGCACGCACTTGAAGCCGGCTACTATGGCCAAGTGGTCTACAGCGTTCGCGTGTCCCGCTACATTGACTGGATCGAAAGCACTATCGATCGTGACGCGTCACGTTAACTGACTGCCCAGGAGCCTGTCGCGTAGATGCTGGCCCGGTCTCAAGGCATGCGACCGGCGTTTGTATCCTTCCAGCGATGGCTTCTTCGTTCAAACATCCTGCGTGCATGATCGACTTCCAGCCTTCCGGCTGGGTGCAGAACGGCGGGCGCTGGGATCTATGGTGGAACGGCCGTTCGGTGGCGCACATCATGGCACACCCCGTACTCGGTATCCGCCTATGCCTGGATGCGCGCAGGATGTCACGAAGCAAGGTCGTCGCTGCGGCGAATGTACGCCAGGCCAAGCGCTATGCCGAGCGCTGGTGCGCCGTTCGGCTTTGCCCCCAGTTGCGGCTGCGCGATGCAGTGGCACGACTGGTGGATGCAACGCCCGGCACGCAAGGTGCGGGGACGCCACCGCTCTCCCGCGAGCAGCGGCAGCAGGCCCGCCGCCTGGCTGAGGCGGGAGCGGGGGAGGTGAGGCGGATCAAGGAGGCGCTCGCGCCCCGTCGGCCGCCGATGGCAGTGCGGCCTGATGTGCAGGAAAATGGCAGAGCCTGGTCGACCACAGACCAGGCTCCACCCAGTCGCCCGCCGGGTGGCCGCGCTACGCCGAAAGCTCCTCGCGCACGATCTTCGCCCCTGCGCTGAGCGCGCGCAGCTTGCCGCGTGCCACTTCACGCGCCAGCGGTGCCATGCCGCAGTTGGTGCTCGGGTAGAGCTTGTCGGCATCCACGAACTGCAGCGCCCTGCGCAGCGTGTTGGCCACGTCTTCCGGCGTTTCCACCGTATTGGAGGCCACGTCGATGGCGCCCACCATCACCTTCTTGCCGCGCACCAGTTCGATCAGGTCGATCGGCACGTGCGAGTTCTGGCATTCCAGCGAGATGATGTCGATGCTGGAGGTCCGCAGCTTCGGGAACGATTCTTCGTACTGGCGCCATTCCGAGCCCAGTGTCTGCTTCCAGTCGGTGTTGGCCTTGATGCCATAGCCGTAGCAGATGTGCACGGCCGTCTGGCACTTCAGGCCTTCGACGGCCCTCTCCAGCGCAGCCACGCCCCAGTCGTTCACTTCGTCGAAGAACACATTGAAGGCGGGCTCATCGAACTGGATGATGTCCACGCCGGCGGCCTCCAGTTCCTTTGCCTCTTCGTTGAGGATCTTCGCGAACTCCCAGGCCAGCTTTTCGCGGCTCTTGTAGTGGGCGTCATACAGCGTGTCGATCATGGTCATCGGGCCAGGCAGGGCCCACTTGATGGGTTGCGCGGTCTGGCGGCGCAGGAACTTCGCATCCTCCACGAACACCGGTTTCGGGCGGCTGACCGCGCCAACCACTGTCGGCACGCTGGCATCGTAGCGGTTGCGGATGCGCACGGTTTCGCGCTTCTCGAAATCGACACCGCTGAGGTGCTCGATGAAGGTGGTAACGAAGTGTTGCCGGGTCTGTTCGCCGTCGCTGACAATGTCGATGCCTGCGTGCTGCTGTTCCTGCAGGGACAGGCGCAGCGCGTCCTGCTTGCCTTCAATCAGGCCATCGTCCTGCAGTTTCCAGGGTGACCAGAGCTTCTCGGGCTCGGCCAGCCAGGATGGCTTGGGCAGGCTGCCTGCGGTGGAGGTGGGAAGCAGTTTCTTCGTCGACATTGCGTCTTGTTTCCTGGGGCGAGTGGGGAATCGATGGATCAGCGGGCGGCCCACTGCTCAAGCACGGCGCGGTATGGCTTGATGAAGTGTTCTTCGGTGAACCTGCCCTGCTTGACCGCCAGCTGGCTGCGCTCTTCGCGGTCGTAGACGATGCGGGTGGAGGAGTAATCCTGGTGCTTCAGGCTGGGCTGGTAGACCTTGCCGGCCACGGAGTTGGCGTTGTAGATCTCCGGGCGGTAGATCTTCTGGAAGGCCTCCATCGTGCTGATGGTGCCGATCAGCTCCAGGTTCGAGTAGTCGCCCAGCAGGTCGCCCTGGAAGTAGAACGCGAGCGGTGCGACGCTGCCCGGCGGCATGAAGTAGCGCACCTGCAGGCCCATCTTGTCGAAGTACTGGTCAGTGGGAGAGAACTCGCCCTGCCGGTACTCCACGCCCAGGATCGGGTGGTGGTTCTCGGTGCGGTGGTAGGTCTTGCTGCTGGATACGCTGATGCAGATCACCGGCCCCTTGCTGAAGTTGGCACGGTAGGCGTCAGATTCCAGGAAATGCCTGAACAGCTTGCCGTGCAGGTCTCCAAAGCCTTCCGGAATGCCAAAGGTGGCCTTGCCTTCGTTGCTGGCCGGCAGCACCACGCTGAAATCGTAGTCGCGCACGTAGGACGAGAAGTTGTTGCCGACGATGCCTTCGGTACGGGCACCGGTGCGGGTGTCGACGATGGTCGGTCGCAGCACTTCGATCAGCGGGAACGGATCGCTGCCATTGCCGCCATCGATGTGCATCTCCACCGAGATGATGTCCAGCTCGACCGCGTAACGATCCGCGCTGGGGTTGTCCCAGTGCGCCAGATCGTTGAAGCGGTTGTTGATCATGCTGATCGTGTTGCGCAGGTTCTCCTGGCGCGACGCGCCGCGGGCCAGGTTGGCAAAATTGGTGGTGATGCGCGTCCCATCGGCGGGCTGGTAATCCTCGTTGAAGGGGATGCGCGTGATGCTGAAGGTGAAGGTGTCGGTCGTCATGGATGGCGTTCCGTAGTGCGGGGTGACATCCGGATGCGGGCGAAGGCATCCGGCATTCAATGTGCTGCGGCGGCCTCAAGGGCGGCGGCGCGGTGGCGGGGCAGGGCCAGCAGCGGCAGGGCCCGCCGCACCGCCAACCGCGTCCGCTCGATCAGGGCATCGTTGTGCACGTGGCCGTCGACGAAATCGCGGTCGGTGGCGTAGACGCCCAGCGGCAGGGTGCGCGCCTGGAAGAAGCTGAAGAGCGGGCGCAGCTGATGGTCGATCACCAGCGAATGGCGCTCGCTGCCGCCGGTGGCGGCCAGCAGGATGGGGGTGTCGACCAGTGCGTCCTGGTGGATGAAGTCGAAGAAATGCTTGAACAGCCCGGTGTACGAGCCGCGATAGACCGGCGTGCTCACCACCAGCACATCGGCCTGCTCGACGGCGGCCAACTGGCGTTCCACCGTGTCGGGCAGCTGCGAACGCCAGAGCGCACCCGCCAGCTGCGGGGCCAGCTCGCCCAGTTCAACCAGGTGCTGCTCGCTATGGATGTCCTCGCCCATCAGGTCCAGCAGATGCTCGGCCAGGGCCGCGGCCCTGGAGGGGCGCTGCAATCCGCCGGAAACGGCGACGATTCGAAGGGGGCGGGTAGGTGAAAGCATGACCCGATGCTAGCCACGCCCTTCCATGACGTAAAATGGTATTACTTCACCAATCCATGAGCGGGATTCATCATCATGCTGGAGCGGATCCACCTCAGTATCGTGCAGCAGGTCGAGCAGCAGGGCTCTCTCACCGCTGCCGCCGGCGTACTCAACCTGACCCAGTCGGCCCTGAGCCACAGCATGAAGAAGCTGGAGCAGCAGCTGGGTACCGACGTCTGGCTGCGCGAAGGCCGCAGCCTGCGGCTGACCCAGGCCGGGCAGTACCTGCTGGCGGTTGCCAACCGGGTGCTGCCACAGCTGGACCTGGCCGAGGAGCGGCTGGGCCAGTTCGCACAGGGTGAGCGGGGTGCGCTGCGCATCGGCATGGAATGCCATCCCTGCTACCAGTGGCTGCTGAAGATCGTCTCGCCGTACCTGGCCGCGTGGCCGGACGTGGACGTGGACGTCAAGCAGAAGTTCCAGTTCGGCGGCATTGGTGCACTGTTCGGGTACGAGATCGACCTGCTGGTCACCCCGGACCCGCTGCTGAAGCCGGGCCTGAAGTTCATTCCCGTATTCGACTACGAGCAGGTGCTGGTGGTGGCCAGCAATCATGCGCTGGCCAAGCTCGACCATGTAAAGCCACGCCAGCTCGCCCAGGAAGTGCTGATCAGCTACCCGGTGCCGTTCGAGCGCCTGGACATCTACAACCAGTTCCTGCTGCCGGCCGGCATCACCCCGCGACGGCACAAGGCCATTGAAACCACCGACATCATGATGCAGATGGTGGCCAGCGGCCGTGGCGTGGCCGCCATGCCACGCTGGTTGGTGGAGGAGTATGCCGCGCGCATGGACGTGGTACCGGTGCGCCTCGGTGCGAAGGGCATTCCCAAGCAGATCTATCTGGGTGCGCGCCAGGCCGACACCGGCATCGACTATCTGGAGGCCTTCATCGACCTGGCGCGGAACAGTTCGCCCCTGGCCAGCAGTGCAGGCATGGGCAAGTAATGTCCGCACCTACGTCACTGCGGGCGCAGGCCTTCCTTGATGCCTTTTCGCTGGAGGTAAGCGCCAAGGCCATGCCGGCGCTGGCTGCCGAAGCCGCCCGCATTCCGCGTGGCACGACGATTTCCATTCCCTGGCTGGCCAGCGAGGACGACGACGCACGCCTGGCAGCGGCGCGCAGGGTGCGTGAACTGGGCTTCGAGCCGATGCCGCATCTCCCGGCCCGCCGAATCGGGTCGCGTGCCGCGCTTGAGCGGTTCCTGCAGCGTGCCTCCAGCGAGGCCGGTGTCGCCCAGTACCTGGTGATCGCCGGCGATCTGGCTACGCCCGCCGGCCCATTTGCAGATAGCGCTTCGATCATCCAGACAGGGCTTCTAGAGAGGGGCGGCATCAAGGTCGTCGCCATCGGCGGTCATCCCGAGGGCCATCCGGTGATGGGCAGTGACGAGTGCTGGCAGGTGCTGGATCACAAGTGCCGAGCCATCGAAGCACGCGGCATGGCGCCGATGATCATCACGCAGTTCGCCTTCGATGCCGACGTCGTTCTGGCCTGGTTGGACGCGCTGCGCGCCCGTGGCATCGATGTTCCGGTACTGGTCGGCGTGCCGGGTCCGGCAAGCATCGCGCGGCTGGCACGCTACGCCGCAATGTGCGGGGTGGGTGCCAGTGCATCCATGCTGGCAAAGTACGGCATCTCGATCGGACGACTGCTCGGAACCGCGGGGCCGGAAGTATTCGTGGACCACCTGGTGAGCGGTTTGACTGAGGCCCACGGGTTGGCCAGCCCGCACTTCTTCCCGTTCGGTGGTATTGCCCAATCACTGGACTGGATCAAACGGCATCGGGCGCAGGCGTCGGTTGCCCGCCGCTGACAGGTCAATCATGGCGGCCGGGCAGTTCACGTGGTTGCCCGGTCCCGTCCCGGTCAGCCCTGCCGGTGTCGTATCTCGGACGGGCAGCTGATCAGGCCGGCATTGCTGATGGCCTGGCGCGTACCGCACGCGCGGCACGCAAGCACGGTGCCTCCTCTCACATGCTCCATCTCCTGCTCACCCCAGACGCTGGTTGCGCCGCACGCCGTGCAGGTTGCTTCTATCTGCAGGGCCCGGGCCAGGTCGCCCTCTGCGCCCGGTCTGTAGGTGAGGTCGGTGATCTTGAATATGCCGGTATGACTCATTGGAACGCCGTTGTGGGTCTACTACGGGAAGATATCGATGCAGAGGTGTCGGGCGCGTTGGCGCGGCGTCGAGAAGCGGTGCGGGTCCACTCACGGGTCAGTCCGCAATGTGAATTCCTCCAACCGCGCACGGCTGACGGACTGATGGTTGCCGCACCCCGGGCAGCTGAGCGAAGCAGCGCCGTTGAGGTCGACAAGCCCATGACCAGGAATGGCCCGGAATTGCCTTGAGCATTTCAGGCAGGAGCAATCAATCCGGGTGACCTGCAGCAGGGTGCCATCCTCACGCGCCACTCCTTCGACGCTGACTACATAGAACTGTCCGATGTCTCGCATGAAGATGAACAATGCCCTGAACGTTTGGGGCGCCCATCATGCCGTCTGGCGTGCCGTACGGCGCAGCCATCGACCGTCCTTATTCTGAAGAATTAAGAATACGCATCACGGCCCGGGCTTGTACCGGATGCTAGAGTGTGAATAGGTGCCGACGTGGCGCCACATTCAAGGCGGATGTCCATGCCCATCAGGGCCGTTGTATACGCAAGCCAGGCCGCCGAAGGTCTTTCGATTGATCGTCTGAAGGCGCTCGTGGCCGATGCTGCAAGGTTCAACAAGCTTGCAGGGGTGACAGGCGTGCTGCTGCACGACGGCACGCGATTCGTGCAGTACTTCGAAGGCCCGGAAGATGGCGTGGCCAGCGTCTACGAGCGCGTGCTGCAATCGGCCAGCCACACGGATGTCGTGGAGCTGGCCCGCGGGCGCGTCTCTACCCGCCAGTTTCCCTATTGGTCGATGCACCAGCTTCCTGCCGATCAGCTTCTGGTCGGCCGACTTGCCAGGGCCGACTGGTCACGCTTCAAGAGAAGCCAGCCCGAGGAAATCGCAGGCTCCGCGTGGGGAATCGATGTGCTTGCTGCGGCGGTAGCGCCCTACGTACACGCCGCTTAGTTTCCGCTTCGGCGGCCACTTGATCGAGGTGTGCAGTGAAATGAAGGCTCTCATCACGCTCATTGCTGCACTGGCTGCGGGCCCGGCGCTTGCCGATGCCCCGCTGCCGCCGCCGGAGAGGTTCACGGCATGCTCCTCCGCGCGGAATCTCTGTGCTGATTCCGATCCGGCCTTGAATTCAACACGGGTAACGCCGCAGGCATCCGGTCAAGAGGCCTGGCTGATACCCGGGTGGCATCGCTGGCTGTTCCCGTCGGACGATGGGGAGTCGGTCGTGGTCGGCTACGAGGGCATGAACCTGGTTCCGGCTGACGTGAGGTTGAGCGAGCCGGTGCTGCTTTTCTACCATCGTGGCCGCTTGGTCCGCACCGTCACCCTGGGTCAACTGTATCGCCGCACATCGCAGCTTCGGCGTACCGTCTCGCACTTCGCCTGGGCGAGTACCATCGGCTTCAATCACTCCAACCAGCTCGTGGTCGAGCTGGTCAATGGAGAGAAGGTGGCGTTTGCTCCCAGAACAGGTGCTCGCGAGCCGGTTCGGCCGGACGGGCGCTGACTGCCCGCCGCTGTCACCGCCCGGATTGATCGGGACGCAACACAGGCGCTGCCGGTTGCAGCCGGGCCTGGATGAATTCCAGCAACGCCCGGACCCGCGCCGTGACCGAATGGCGATGGCTATAGGCTCCAAGCAGTTGCAGCGGCGCAGGTAGCAGATCCAGTTGCACTTCCTGCAGCCGGCCGTCGGCAATGTCGTCCTGGCACGGATGGGCCGCAACGATGGCAAAGCCCAGGCCTTGGCGTGCGCCCGCAACGGCCAACTCCCCACTGTTGACCCGATAGCGGCTGCGCACAGACACCTTCACGATGTTTCCCGTGGCGTCGAGAAACTGCCAGGGCTGCCCCTTCAGGGCACTTGCGGTGGTGATGCAAGGGAAGCGCTTGAGTTCATGCACCCGATGCGGCACGCCAGTCCTGGCCAGCAACGCCGGCGCGGCCACCACAATGCTGGGCAATGTCGCCAGAACACGGGTGATGAACGCACTGTCATCCTGCGGGCCACGGTGGAAGAACAGGGAGAGATCGATGTCTTCGCGCAGCACTTCCAGGCCGGTCAGGCGCGTGTCGCACTCCAATTCAATGCCGGGGTGGAGACTGCAGAACTCGGCGAGGATGGGCGCGAGCAGCCGTGGCGCTTCGGTCGGAATGCACATCCTCAGAGGACCCTTCAGTTCGCGCTGCACCGCGCCGAGCTCCTCCTCGGTGGACAGCAGGGTATCGAGCAGGGGCTTGGCGCGCGCGTATAGCAAGGTGCCGGCTTCGGTCATGCGCAGGTGGCGGGTACTGCGCTCCAGCAGTCGAACGCCCAGGTTGCGCTCCAGTGAAGCGACATGGCGACTGACGTTGGATGAAGGCAGGGCCAGCAGGCGCGCCGCACCCGAAAAGCTCTGCTCGTCTACAACGGCCACGAACACACGGACGGTGTTCAGGTCGAAACTACTGCGCATGACTATCCCGTCCAGGGTATGAACTTCTCTCACTTCTGCATGCTAGTTGCCAGCATTGGCAGAGTCCAGACTGCACTCCCGCCCCATGGATGCTCCGCAATGGCGTACCCGGGGCTGATAAAAGGCGTGTTGGAATGGACGTAGGAATCCTGGGTGGCGGCATCGCAGGCCTGAGCGTGGCCCTTGCCCTCCACAAGCAAGGGCACAGCTGCTTCGTATACGAGCGCCGCACCGCACCATCAACCATGGGCGCCGGCGTGACACTCTGGCCCAACGCCGGCTTCGTACTGCAGGAATTCGGGCTGCTGGAGGACATGGGTGCAGTCGGCGGCCGGCCGACATCCGTGCACCGCTGGAATGCAGCGGGTGACCCGCTGGGTGGCCTGGATATCACGTTGCTAGACCAGATCATGGGATACCCGACCCATACGATTCTGCGCAGGGACCTGCAGGCGGTTCTGCTGGATCATGTGATGCGAGCGCGTATCCCGGTGGCGTTCGGGCATTGCGCCGAAACAATTGAGCTGGATGCCAGCGGCAAGGCCGTGGCGCGGTTCAACAATGGGCACAGCATCCGCCCGGATCTGCTGCTCGGCGCGGACGGGCGCATGGATTCGGTGGCGCGCAGGTTCGTCGCGGGGGACAACACGCCGATCTACCAGGGCTTCGTGAACTGGATCGGGGTTGCACAGGGCAGGGCACTGGCAAGCGACATCAGGATCGATGACTACTGGGGTGCCGGGGATCGTTTCGGCTGCGTCGCCGTCCGCGAAGATCGGGTGTATTGGGCGGCCGCGCAGGCGCGCCCACTCCCTGCGGCGTCCCCCGCCGCGGGCATGCACGACGAAGTGAGGTGCTTGTTTGCAGGATGGCCCGAGCCTGTCGACCGCCTCATCGAGGCCACGCCGGCGCACGCCGTCCAGCGGGTCGCCGTGCACGACCTTGAGCCGCTGCACACCTGGAGCCGCGCAAACGTGCTGCTCATTGGGGACGCAGCCCATGCGCCGCTGCCAACATCGGGGCAGGGAGCATGCCAGGCACTTGAAGACGCCTGGCACCTGGCACGCTGCATTGGCGGGGGCGATGGCTGCCTGGAAGAGGTACTGCTGCGCTTCGCCACCATCCGCGGCCCCAAGACTGCCCGGCTGGCAGAGCAGGGCCGCATGTTCGCGCGCGGCCTGTTCGCCAACGACCCTGAAACCTGTCGTATCCGCAACGAGCGCGCCAGGGCATCCGACCCAATGCGCGACGCGCTGGCCATGGCGGCAGGATGGTCGCAGGGCCTGCCGATGGCCGACCGCGTTGAAAGGCTGGCGGCAAACAGTGCAGGCAGCATGTATCGCCTATGAAAGTTGGGAATCACCCATGGCCTGACCGCGCCATCCCCCACCTTCACCCCGCAGCAGCGAGAATGCACCATTGGGCGCGCTTCGACGCGCGCCGTTCACTGCCCGCAGGATCGCGAAGATGTCCAAGCCCCCCTTTGGTGAATCGTCATGTGCCGCCGCTGCCAGCGGTTGCGTCGAGGTGCGCGGTGCGCGAGAGCATAATCTCAAGAATGTCGACGTCTCCATCCCGCGCAATGCACTGGTGGTGTTCTCCGGGGTATCCGGTTCCGGCAAGTCTTCGCTGGCCTTCGGCACCGTCTTCGCCGAGGCACAGCGGCGCTACTTTGAATCCGTTGCGCCCTACGCGCGGCGCTTGATCGACCAGGCCGGCGTGCCCGATGTGGACGCCATCGACGGGCTGCCACCGGCAGTGGCGTTGCAGCAGCAGCGCGGCGCGAGCAATGCACGTTCATCGGTGGGCAGTGTCACCACGCTGTCCAGCCTGGTGCGCATGATGTATTCGCGTGCAGGTGCATACCCGGCCAACCAGCCGATGCTGTACGCCGAGGACTTCTCGCCCAACACGCCGCAGGGCGCCTGCAGCACCTGCCACGGGCTTGGGCATGTGTACGAGGTGACCGAAGCGCTGATGGTTCCGGACCCGTCGCTGAGCATCCGCGAGCGCGCCATCGCTTCCTGGCCGCCAGCCTGGCATGGCCAGAACCTGCGCGACATCCTGGTCACGCTCGGCTACGACATCGACGTGCCGTGGAAGAAGCTGCCGAAGAAGGACCGGGAGTGGATCCTGTTCACCGAGGAAACACCCACCGTGCCGGTCTATGCCGGCTTCACGCCGGCCGAGACCCGGGCCGCACTCAAGCGGAAGCTCGAGCCGAGTTACATGGGCACGTATACCGGCGCGCGCCGCTATGTGCTGCAGACCTTTGCCAATACCCAGAGCGCGTTGATGCGCAAGCGGGTTTCCCGCTACATGGAAGGCAAGCTGTGCCCGGCCTGCCACGGAAAGCGACTGAAGCCGGAAGCGCTCTCGATCACCTTCGCGGGCGTGGATATCGGCGAGTTCATGCGGCTGCCCCTGGATCAATTGGCGGATCTGCTGGAGCCCATCGCGCAAGGTGACTTCAGCGCGCACAGCCGGGGCGAACCCACCAGCAGGAACGCCACGCGCCGCGACCGCAACCAGCGTGCGGCCAGCGGGCGCGCCGTCCATGCTGCGGCCCCGGATGTCCGCCTGACTTCGGCCCTTTCGGAAGAGAAGCGGCTGGCTGCACAGCGACTGGCGGCTGGGGTCATGGCGCGTGTACGGCAGCTGCGTGAGCTGGGCCTGGGCTATCTCTCGCTGGACCGCGCCACGCCAACGCTGTCCGCCGGCGAACTGCAGCGCCTGCGGCTGGCCACCCAGCTCAGCTCGCTGCTGTTCGGTGTGCTGTACGTGCTCGACGAGCCTTCGGCTGGCCTGCACCCGGCCGACAGCCAGGCGCTGTACGACGCGCTGGATCGGCTGCGTGATGGCGGCAACTCGGTGTTCGTTGTGGAGCACGATCTGGAGCTGATGCGCCGCGCGCAGTGGCTGGTGGACGTGGGGCCGGAGGCCGGCGAACGGGGAGGGCGCGTGCTTTACAGCGGCGAGCCCGACGGCCTGCGCCAGGTGCAGGATTCGCGCACGGCCCAGTATCTGTTCGACCGGGTGCCGGCACCCGCCAGCCGCCAGCGCAGCGCAAGGCATTGGCTGGAACTGCAGGGCATCCATCGCCACAACCTACAGGGCGTGGACGCCCAGGTGCCGTTGGGGTTGCTGACGGCAGTGACCGGCATTTCCGGCTCGGGCAAGTCCAGCCTGATGGCGCAGGCACTGCCGGAGCTGATGCTGCTGCATCTGGGGCACGAACCCGCGGACGATGGTGCCGAGGCATCGCCGACCGACGGGCCGACGGTGATCGAAACCACCCGAGGCCAACTGGCCGGGGATGTGGACGCCATCCAACGCGTGGTGCAGGTGGACCAGAAGCCGATCGGCCGCACGCCACGCTCCAACCTGGCCACCTATACCGGGCTGTTCGATCACGTTCGCAAGCTGTTCGCGGCGACGCCGGCCGCACGTCGTCGCCGGTTCGATGCGGGCCGTTTCTCGTTCAACGTGGCCAAGGGCCGATGCGAGACCTGCGAAGGCGAGGGTTTCGTGAGCGTCGAACTGCTGTTCATGCCCAGTGTCTACGCCCCATGCCCCACCTGCCACGGCGCGCGTTACAACGAAGCCACGCTGAAGGTGCTGTGGAATGACCGCAACATCGCCGAGGTCCTGCAGATGACGGTGGACCAGGCGCATGCGTTCTTCAGCGGGGAGGAGCCCATCGCCCGACCGCTGCAGCTGCTGCAGGAAATCGGCCTGGGTTACCTGCGGCTGGGCCAGCCGGCCACCGAGCTTTCAGGGGGCGAGGCCCAGCGCATCAAGCTGGCCACCGAACTGCAGCGCAGCCAGCGCGGGCGCACGCTCTACGTGCTGGACGAACCCACCACCGGCCTGCATGCCTCCGATGCGGACAGGCTGCTGGTACAGCTGCAGCGGCTGGTCGAGGCAGGAAACACCGTGGTCATGATCGAGCATGACATGCGTGCGGTCGCGCAGGCCGACTGGGTGATCGACGTCGGCCCGGGCGCAGGTGGCGCGGGCGGCACCATCGTGGCGAAGGGAACGCCGCATCAGGTGGCGCGTGCCAAGGGCAGCCGGACGGCGCCGTTTCTGGCGCGCGAGCTGGCGCCTCTGTAGGGCCGAGCCATGCCCGGCCATCACTTTCCGCCAGATCTCGGGTCCGCCGGTCCATCAAACGATGTTCAGCTCTCCCCGCGCCACTGGCTCATCAACATCTGAAGAAAGCGTTCCGCAGTAGGCGAGAGCAGGGCGCCTCGGCGACGGACGATCCCGATCGTGCGCGACACCACAGGGTTGCCTATCGAGCGCGTCACCAGGGTGGGATGATCCCCGTCCGGCGTCGCCATTTTCGGCAGAACAGAAACGCCGATGCCGGCCTCGACCATGCCCAGTGACGTCGACAGGTGGGTCACTTCGTAGTGCCAGCTCAGTTTGAGGTTCTCGCGCGCCAGGGCGCCGTCCAGCAGCGTGCGATTGCCGCTGGTGCGATGCACGGTGATCAGCTGATGCTCGGCCAGGTCGGCCCACTCCACCTTGCGCTTGCGGGCCAGCGGGTGGTCGCGTCGGCAGGCCAGCACGAACGGGTCTTCGGCCAGTACGTCGAAATCGAGATTCGGATCGTTGGCGCCCATGAAGTTGATGCCGAACTCGACTTCGCCACGTTCCACCGCCTGCAGGCCCTCGGTCGCCGGGATATCCAGGATCCGGAAGCGGACGTTGGGATGCGCTTCGTGGAAACGCGCCATCACGCTGGGCAGGAAGTAGAACGCCGCCGTCGGCAGGCACGCGATGGTGACGGTAGCGCCGCGGGTGTCTTCGCGGCCGCGCAGTGAGAACAGTGATCCATCGAATTCCTCCAGCATGCGACGCACCAGCGGCAGCAGGTTCTCACCGACGGCAGTGGTGCTGACGCTGCGCGTGGTCCGCTCCAGCAGCGGCGAACCCACGGCCTGCTCCAGCTTCTGGATCCGGCGGCTGAGTGCCGGCTGGGAGACATGCAGGATCTCCGCCGCCCGATGAAAGCTGCGCGTCTCTGATACCAGCAGGAACGCGCGTAGATCGAGAATTTCGCAATTGATGCTCATCAGGTATCAATCATCCAAAAATCAGCAATTCACAGATTAATTGGGGTCATGCCAGTATCGAATCACAGAGGGGTCATTCATCCCCTATACGCATCAATCTAGCACACGTATGTCCAACGATCTGCTCAGCATTCCCTGCGTGCTCATGCGCGGCGGCACCTCCAAGGGCCCGTTCTTCCTGGCCAGCGACCTTCCGGCGAACACCGCCGAACGCGATCGCCTGCTGTTGGAAGTGATGGGGTCGGGTCATCCGCTGCAGATCGACGGCATCGGTGGTGGCAACGCGCTGACCAGCAAGGTGGCCATCATCGACCGATCGAGCCGGGCAGATGCCGACGTGGACTATCTGTTCGCCCAGGTAAGGGTGGAGCAGCAGGTCGTGGACACGTCTCCCAACTGCGGCAACATGCTGGCGGCGGTGGGCCCGTATGCCATCGAGCGGGGGCTGGTGCAGGCTCAGGATCCGCAGACCGAGGTGCGCATCCACAACGTCAACACCGGCAAGCTGATCATCGCGACGGTGGAAACGCCGGGCGGTAACGTGGTCTACCGCGGCGATACGCGCATTGCCGGCGCGCCGGGCTCGGCTGCGCCGGTCAGGCTCTCTTTCCTTGATGCCGCGGGCGCCCGCACCGGCAAGCTGCTGCCCAGCGGGCACGCGCGGGAGTCCATCGATGGCGTCCCGGTCAGCCTGGTGGACTGCGCCATGCCGATGATGCTGGTGCGTGCCGAGGACCTGGGCGTACGGGGTGATGCTTCGCCCGCCGAACTGAACGCGGACGCGACGTTCATGCGCCGGCTGGAAGCGCTGCGCATCCAGGCAGGTGCCCGCATGGGCATCGCCGACGCCGGCAACAAGGTCATTCCCAAGCCGGTGCTGCTGTCGGCGCCGCAACAGGGGGGCGATCTGCAGGTGCGCTATTTCATGCCGCACCAATGCCACACCGCACTGGCCATCACCGGCGCGGTCGGCCTGGCCACCGCCGCCGTCACGCCGGGCACGCTGGCCCACACTTTGGTCGGATGCCTGTCCGTTCCCGGCAGCATTACCCTCGAACATCCGAGCGGGGCCCTGGAGGTGAGTCTCAGTCGCATTTCGGACGATACGCCGGTGATTGCCAGCGTGGTGCGCACCGCACGCCGACTGTTCGACGGTCGGGTATATGCAACGTCGCCCGCGCACGCCACGGCCAGTACCACCCAAGACCGCCAATGGACGTCAGCGGCATGATCTGAAACCGGCTGGGTCGGCACAGGCGTGCCTGCCCCGCCACCACAACGTAGATGCTTCACTCCTGGGAGGGATGATGTACAAGCAGTTCCTGATGGCCGCGCTGTGCGCGGCCGGCCTGGCCGCGGCCGGGTGCAGCAACAGCGGCCGCGCCGAAGGTGCGACCACAGGCAGCGCTGACAACGCACCGGTGCGCATCAGCGTCGGCTCCTACAACCTCAACAACCTGCCGTTCTTCATCGCCGACGCCAAGGGCTATTTCAAGGATGTCGGTCTCGAAGTGAAGACCGAGAACTTCGCCCAGGGCGGCTCCAAGGTACTGCAGGCGCTGGTGGCCAATTCCACAGATGTGGCCGTCGGCTTCTACGACCACACCATCCAGATGCAGGCCAAGGGCAAGGACGTCGTCGCCTTCGTGCTGCTCTCGCGCAATTCCGGGCTGGTGATGGCCGGCCGTGAGGATGCCACCTTCGATCCGGCCCGGCCGGAAACCATCAAGGGCCAGAAGGTCGGGATCACCGCGCCGGGCTCCTCGTCAGACTTCTTCGTCCGTCACTTCCTCGCCCAGCATGATATTCCGGCCGACAGCATCTCGCTGATCGGCGTCGGCTCCGGCGCCGCAGCGGTTGCCGCCCTGGAGCAGGGCAAGATCGACCTGCTGGTCAACTACGACCCGGCTGCCACCCTGATCACCGAGCGCAAGGTCGGCAGGATCCTCCTCGACGCGCGCAGCGACGACGGCGCCCGCCAGGTCTATGGTGGCCTGTACCCGACCTCGGTGATGTATGCCAACCAGAGCTTCCTGGACAAGCGCCCCGAAGCGGCCGAGAAGATCGCCCGTGCCGAGCAGATGGCATTGAAGTTCATCGCCGACAACAGTGCCGAAGAGATCGTTGCCGCGCTGCCGGACAGCTACGTCTCCGGCGATCGCGCCACCTATGCCCGCGCGGTGGAGAACGCGCGCGCGATCTTTACCCGGTACGGTCACTTCACGCCGGCCGACCTGGAAACCCCACTGAAGGTGCTGCGCGAGTTCAACACGGATGTGGCCAAGGCCAACATCGATCTGTCCAGGACCTACACCAATGCCTTCGTCGAGCGTGCCAACGCTGCGGCGCCGGCGGCCCAACCGTAAGCGGAGGTAACCCCATGGCCCTCAATGCCACCGTGCGCCAGTTCAATGGCGCACCGCAGCTGGAGCCTGCACAGACCATGGTCGCCATCAACAAGGTGACCATGTCCTTCGGCGAATTCACCGCCGTGCGTGATGTCGACATCCAGGTGGGTGACGGCGAGTTCCTTGCCATCGTCGGCCCGACCGGCTGCGGCAAGAGCACCATCCTCAATTCCGTGGCGGGTCTGCTGAAGCCGTCTTCCGGGCAGGTCAGCATCGACGGCCGCGCCGTCAGCGGCGTGCAGGAGTCGGTCGGCTACCTGTTCCAGCAGGATGCGCTGCTGCCGTGGAAGACGGCTTACCAGAATGTTGAACTCGGCCTGCGCTTCCGCGGCGTGCCCGAAGCCGAACGCAAGGCCAAGGCCAACGCGTGGTTGGCCAAGGTCGGCCTGGCCGGTTTCGAGCACCGCTACCCGCACCAGCTGTCCGGTGGCCAGCGCAAGCGGGTGCAGATGGCGCAGGCGCTGATCGTCGAGCCGAAGGTGATCCTGATGGATGAACCGTTCTCGGCGCTGGACATCCACACCCGGCACCTGATGCAGAACGAGCTGCTGCGTCTGTGGCAGGAGGACCGGCGCTCGGTGATCCTGATCACCCATGACCTGGAAGAAGCGATCGCCCTGGGGGATCGCGTGGTGGTGCTGTCCTCCGGCCCGGCCAGCCGTGTCGTGCGCAGTTTCGACGTGGATCTGGAACGGCCGCGCAACGTGGCCGAGATCAAGCTGGATGACCGTTTCACCGACCTGTACCGCGACATCTGGGCCTGCCTGCGCGGCGAAGTGGAGAAGAGCTATGCACGCCAAGACTGACAAATTCATCCAGCTGGCCCTGGTAGTCGCCGTTTTCGGCGGCTGGGAAGGCGGTATCGCGCTGGGCGTGATCGATCCGTTCTTCTTCCCTTCGCCGACGGCGATCGTGCAGCAGGCCTGGACCTGGCTGTCCGATACGTCCTTCTACCAGCACGTCTACATCACCCTCACCGAAACCGCGCTGGGCTACATCATCGGCACCGGTCTGGGTGTGGCTGGCGGCGTGTGGCTGGGCCTGAGCCGACGCTCGGCGCGCATCCTCGATCCCTTCATCAAAGGCTTCAACGCAATTCCGCGCGTAGTGCTGGCGCCGATTTTCGTGTTGTGGCTGGGGCTGGGCCTGTGGTCGAAGGTGGCGCTGGCGGTCACCCTGGTGTTCTTCACCACGTTCTTCAATGCCATGCAGGGCGTGCGCGAGGTGAATCCGGTGGTGCTGGCCAATGCCCGCATCCTGGGCGCAAGCCGCAGCGACCTGCTGCGCCATGTCTACTTCCCCGCAGCAGCCAGCTGGATCCTGTCCTCGCTGCGCACCTCGGTGGGCTTCGCGGTGGTCGGCGCGATCATCGGTGAGTACCTCGGGGCCTCGGCGGGCCTGGGTTACCTGATCGCGCAGGCCGAGGGCAACTTCAATGCCGTGGGCGTGTTCGCCGGCATCATCATCCTGGCCGCCTTCGTGCTGGTCATCGACGCCCTGCTGGACGTGGTCGAGAACAAGCTGATCACCTGGCGTCCCAACGCCCAGGCACAGGCCACCAGCTGAACCGGCCGCGCTGAGCCGGCCTGCCGCCGCCGGACCGATCCGGCGGCGCGCACTCCTTCCCCCGATCTTCCCCCGCACCACCGCAACAGGCCAGCGCCGGGCCAGGGGGCCGGCTGGCCGGAGAGAGAGCCCATGAATCATTCCACCGTGCTGCCGCTGGCAGCGCTGTCGGTCGCGCTCGGCCTGCTGTTGGCCAGCGGTCACGCAGGCGCCCAGTCTACTTCGCCCCCGCCCGCACCACTGAGCCAGGCCGAACTGTCACACCTGGTGCAGCAGCAGGCGTTGCAGATCCAGCAACTGGAAGCTCGCCTCCGCGCCGTGGAGGGCGGGCAGGGCACTGCGGCCGCAACGCCCACGCCGCCCGCACCTGCGCTGGAGACGCGGGTGGCCGCACTGGAATCGGGACAGTCCAAGCTGCCCAAGGTCTCCTGGGCCAAGGGCGCACCGGAGTTCAGCAGTGCCGACGGCAATACGGTGTTCCGTCCCCGCGGCCGCCTGTTCGTCGATGCCTCAAGTACTGACGGTTCCGCGGTCGCCGAACGCAATGTTTCGGGTACCGAGATCCGTTCGGTGCGCCTGGGGGCAGAGGGACGCTACGGAACCCTGGGCTGGGTGGTGGAGGGTGACTTCGCCGACAACGCGGTGGCCTGGAAGTCGGTCTACGCCACGCTGGACCACACCCTGTTCGGCCTGCCGGCCGATCTCACGATGGGCAACCGCTTGAACGATCGCGGTATCGATGGCTCCAGCAGCACCTCCAACACGCCGTTCCAGGAACGCAACGTGGTCGGCACGTTGATGCTGCCGCAGCGCGGCCTGTTTGGTGTCGGGCTGACCGAGCGCGTGCATGGAAAGGGGTGGCACGCCAGCCTGTCGGTGTCCGGCAACGACCTCAACAACGCCGGCACCGACAACGACAGCCAGACCTGGGCCACGCGCGTCCACTGGAATCCGCTGGACACCGCTGACGCCACGGTGCATCTGGGCGCATGGGCCTTCCACGAGAAGATTCCCGCTGGGGCCAGCGGCGTGGTGCGCAGTTCGGCCATCGCAGGGCATTTCAACGATCTGGTCAAGATCGCGCCGGGCACACTGCTGGGTGCCGAGCGCAGCACCGCCTACGGTGCGGAACTGGCCGGCTTCTTCGGCCCGGCGTGGGCAACCGGCGAGTGGGGTACGCGAAGCCTGCGCGGGGCCGATGCCAGCGGGCGCTATGGTCGCGACCACGAGGCGTGGGCGATCTCGGCCGGCTGGTTCCTGGCGGGCGCGCTGCCGTCCTACTCGGGCAAGGCCGGCACGTGGGGCAAGGTGAAGGTGGCCGATCCGGTGACGCGCGGCGGCAGCGGTGCGTGGGAGCTGAAGGGCCGCTATGAGGACGTGGACTATGCCGAACTGCCCAGTGGCGGTACCGGCCACGCGTGGACACTGGGCGCGAACTGGTACCTCAACGATTTCAGCCGGGTGATGTTCGAAGCCGTGCGTTGGCAGACCCGCCACCGCAGCGGCAGTGCCGCGGGCAGGGATGAAGGCACCACCTTCAATACCCGGCTGCAGTTGGCCTTCTAGAGCCGGGCCGCCGCCTGCATTCTGGTCACAGCAGCAACAGCGCAGCGATGAGTGCAGGCGGCATCACCAGCGCGCCGACGCGCAGGAAGTCGAGCGCGCTGACATGCTCGCCTTCGCGACGCAACGCCACCAGCCACAGCATGGTGGCCAACGAGCCGGTCACCGACAGGTTCGGCCCAAGGTCCACGCCGATCAGCAGCGCGGCACGGGTCTGTGCGGGCAGTTCAGCCATCTGGCCCAGCGAACCGGCCGCAAGGCCCACCGGCAGATTGTTGGCCACGTTGCTGAGCAGTGCGGCCGCGCCACCTGCCAGCCAGCTGGCCTGCTGCGGTGACGTCTTCGCCAGCGCCTGCAGCGCGCTGGCCGCAGTCTGGATGACGCCGGTCTGCGCTACCGCTTCCACCAGCACGAAAAGCCCGGCCACCAGCGGCAGCACGCCCCAGGCTACGTGGCGCAGCAGCGGTAGCGGGCTGCGGCGCTGGCGAACCACCACCGCCGCCACGCTCAGGGCACCGGCGCAGAACGTGGCCAGGCCCAGCGGCCCGTCAAGTGCAGAGGTCACCAGCAGCACGCTGCCGGTGAACAGCACACCCAGCGCACTCAGGCGCCCGCCCTCGGTCAGCGGGCGATGCTGCGGCGCGGCCACCAGCGGCTGTGCGATCTCGCGCCGGTGCACCCAGCGCAGCACAAGATAGGTCGCACCGATCGCAGCCAGCGAGGGCAGTGCGAACTGCGCCAGCCACTGCAGCAGCGGTGGCATGTGCTGGCCGTAGACCACCAGGTTGGCCGGGTTGGAGATGGGCAACACGAAGCTGGCCGCATTGGCGATGAAGGCACAGACGAACAGGTAGGGCAGGGGATTGGCGCGGGCCGCCTTGCAGGCCGCGTAGACCGCCGGGGTCAACACCACGGCTGTCGCATCATTGGAAAGAAACACCGTTACCAGCGTGCCGACCAGGAACACCAGGTCGAACAGGCGCCGCCCCGAGCCGCCCGCATGCCGCACCGCATACAGCGCCAGCCAGTCGAACAGCCCTTCGCGGCGGGCGAGCTCGGCCAGCACCATCATGCCGACCAGGAAAAGGTAGACGTCGCGGCCTTCGGCGACTGCGTGCCAGGTGGTGCCGAACGACACGGTGCCGCTGAGCGGAAGCAACGCGGCCGCGCCGAGCGCCCACACGTACTCCGGGATGCGGAACGGGCGGAACAGCAGGCCGACAGTGGCAACGGCCACCGCCATCCAGATGATGAGCGAAGAATGGGAAGCGAGCATGGAGTGGGGCGTGCGCGGTGCCGTCCATCGACCCCGCCGCCGGTTCCCCGGCGTATGTGATCGGCGTGCAGGCGCCCGCTGCGATCAGTGCAAGTGCCGGGGTTGCAGCATCATACCGTGCCGGCTGCCCAGCGAATGCCCTGGCGTGGCGCGGTCCGTGACGGCCGCGCCAAGGCATTCAACACGGCGCCTACTGCGTCGCGCACTCCACCTTGCGATCGAACTCGGTGCCCAGTACGACAGAGGTGATCGCAAGCGTTGTGCCCTTTCCGGCGCGCAGTGCAAACGGTACGCTCAAGCGGCTCATGTCTGCCCCGGCCTTGGCCAGGCATTTGAGGGGAACGCCCAACCTGAGCCACTCATTCCGCGGCGCTGCCGACAGCGCAGGGCCCAGCGCAACCTCGGCAGAACACGCCGCCCCGCAGGCGGTACCCAGTGTCACTGCGGATGCCGCAGGGAGCTGCTCGACACGCACGGTCGCTACCACGGAGAGCTCGCCGTTGGTCTCGCGCGACCAGTCCAGCGGAGTATTGGCCTGCAAGGCCACCGTGGCCGGCGCCCGGAAACTGAACTGGCGTGCGCCCTCCTGCACATCGGTGTTGATCGCGACCATCGCCAGTGACTGGTCGGCAGTGGTTGCATTGGGATGCACGACATCGGTCGATTCGCCATTGGCGGCAGTCAGGCGAAGCATCAGGCCGGTGCCGGCCACACCACGCTCGAACAGGGTGCCGCTACCCGCGGCGTCCGGATCAATGCCGGGGTCCTCGGAAAGCGCAGGTAGATTTCCCTTGTCGGCATAGGTCAGGCCGTATCCGAAGGCGAACTGCGGGTCGTAGTCCTTCTGCCCCACGTTGTTCTCGTACTGGTTGGCGCGGCGTGGCCAGGAGTAGCTCAGCTTTCCGCGGAAGTCGTGTTGCACGCGCCCATCGCCGCCGCGCAGCAGCACATCGGCCACGCCCCCACCTTCCGAGCCCGGCAGCCACGCAGCCACGAAGGCATCGGCGGCGTTGATTTCGCGGTTCAGCCACAGCGGGCGCCCACTCAGGAACACCCCCACGACCGGAATGCCGTCTGCCTTCAGGCGTCGCATCAGCTCCAGGTCTCCGGACTTGCCGTTCTTGAACATCAGGTTGGGCAAGTCGCCCTGAAATTCGGCGTAGGGATCTTCGCCAAACACCACGATGGCTACATCGGGGCGATTGCGGTAACGGCCATCGATGGCCAGTTCGGCCTGGCCGCCGCCCGACTTGACCTGTGCCTGCAGACCTTCCCAGATCGTTTCCGCATTCGGGAAGTCCTCGCGACGCGTGCCGTCGCCCTGCCAGCTGAGCGTCCAGCCGCCCGCCTGACGGCTCATGTCGTTGGCGCCATCGCCCGCAACCAATACCCGCTGTTTCGGCGAGAGTGGCAGCAGCTGGTTCTGGTTCTTGAGCAGCACCAGCGATTCACGCACGGCCTGCCGCGCCACCTGGCGATGCGCCGGCGCCCCGAGCAGCTCGAACTTGCCGCCCAATGCGCGCTCGGAGGGCTTGGGCTTGTCGAACAGGCCCATGCGCATCTTCACCCGCAGGATGCGGCGGACGGCATCGTCCAGCCGCGCCTCCGGCAGGGTGCCGTCCTTCACGTGGGCCAGCGTGCTCTCATACATCCCCTTCCAGCTGTCCGGTGCCATGGCCATGTCCAGGCCGGCGACGTAGGTCTTCGCGCAGTCGGTGTTGCTGCAGCCCTTGATCTGGCCATGGCCGTTCCAGTCACCGACCACGAAGCCGCCGAAACCCATCCGGCCCTTCAGCACATCGGTCAACAGTGGCTTGTGCCCGTGCATCTTCTCGCCATGGAAGCTGTTGAACGACGCCATCACCGACTGCGCGCCCGCATTGATCGCCGGCAGGTATCCAGCGGCATGGATGTCACGCAATGCGGCCTCGCTGACCGTGGTGTTGCCCTGGTCCTTGCCGTTGCCCGTGCCGCCATCGCCGAGGAAATGCTTGACCGTGGTCATCACGTGGTGGTCGTCGAGGAAGTCCGCGGCCCCCGCCTTGCCCTGCAGGCCCTCGACGAAGGCCCCTGCATAGCTGGCCACCAGTGCCGGATCTTCCGAGTAGCCCTCGTACGTGCGCCCCCAGCGGTCGTCCTGCGGGACGGCCACGGTCGGCGCGAAGGTCCATTCCATGCCGGTCACGCGGGTTTCGGCCGCGGTGATCCTTGCGATCTCGCGCAGCAATTCCGGGTTGCGCGCTGCGCCCAGGCCGATGTTGTGCGGGAACAGAGTGGCACCCACCACGTTGCTCTGGCCATGCATCGCATCAATGCCCCAGACGATGGGAATGGCCTTGCCACCGTTGCGCGTGTCCATCGAGGCTTCCCAGAACGCGTCGGCCAGCGCAAGCCATTCGGCGGGCTTTGCGTTGTAGCGGCCACCTGGGTCGGATGCGCCGCCTGCCAGTATTGAACCCAATCGATATCTGCGCACGTCATCGGGCGTGATGCTGGCGATATCACCCTGCACGATCTGGCCGACCTTTTCTTCCAGCGTCATTGATGCGATCAGCGCGTCGATGCGTCGTTCCATGGCCGGATCGTCGGCCAGCGGCCAGGTTGCCCTGGGCCAGTGCGCGGGCGTGATGGTGCCTGCGTCGTTCACCGGGGCAGGGGCCGCACCGGCCGCAGGTACCAGCGCCATGGCAAGCGCCGCAGCCAGCATCAGGCGGTGGGGACGGAACACGGGGTTGCGCTTCGCACGATCGGAATGACGGATGTTCATCGGAACAATCATCTCGGAAGGGTGGCTTGGGTCGGCTCGGCGGCCGGAAAGCAACCTGACAGCGTTGTCAGTCAAAACCGAGCATACCCAGCCCGTGGGACGAATGCTTGCTGCACAGCGGCATGGGATTTGAGGATAAAGTTGCATCTGTATCCACATCCCGTGGTGCAGGATTCCGGTAAAGATGGTGAGGCTATGACGGGCAGAGGGCGGGGGATGCCGGGAGCTGAGCAGGTGCTCGCAGGCAGGCCGGGACGCGTGCGGATCGAGGATGTCGCGGCAACGGCCGGGGTCTCGATGAAGACCGTCTCGCGGGTGCTCAACAACGAGCCGAACGTCTCCAAGAGCACCCGGGCCCGGGTGGAGGCGGCGGTGGAAAAACTGCGCTACCGCCCCTTGCCCTCGGCACGGGTCCTCGCTGGCCGGCGCTCCTACCTCATTGCGATGCTCTTCGATAACCCGTCCTCGAACTATCTGATGGAGATCGAGATGGGGGTGCTGGACGCGTGCATGGAACAGCACTACAACCTGATGCTCGCTCCGCTGATCTACGATGCGGCCGATATCGTGGAAAAGGTCGAGTCATTGATCATGCAGTCGCAGCTCGACGGCGTGGTGCTGACGCCGCCGCTGACAGACGACACCGCCCTGCTGGAACGCCTGGTCGACCTGGGCATCCCGTATTCCAGCATTTCGGCGAAGGAACAGAACCGGAACGTGGGCGTCGTCGTGGATGAAATCGGCGCGGTGGTGGCGCTGATCGCACACCTGGCCTCGCTGGGCCATACCCGTATCGCCCATATCAAGGGACACGCCGCGCATGGCGCAAGCATGTGGCGCCTGGCAGGCTATCGCGAAGGCCTGCGCAGGGCAGGCCTGCGCTACGACCCCAGCCTGGTCCTGGAAGGCGAGTTCTCATACGAATCCGGCTACATCGGCGCCAACGCGCTGCTTGATCGGCCTGATCGGCCGACCGCCATCTTCGCCGCCAACGACGATATGGCGGCAGGCGTCATCTGTGCGGTGTTCGAACACGGCCTAACGGTGCCATCCGACATCTCGGTCTGCGGTTTCGATGACACGCCGATCGCCCGCCAGATCTATCCGGCACTGACCACCGTCTGCCAGCCCACCCGTGAGATGGGCCGGCGCGCGGCCATGGAGCTGATCAAGGAAGTGCGCGAGCTCGGCAGCGGTGGCGTGGTCGATATTGCTTATGCCTTGCAGGTCCGGCGATCCACGGGACCGGCCCGTCACGATTGAACGCAGGCGCGATGGCGTGCCGACGCGGCCGGCACGCCATGCTGGCAGGCAGGGGCGCGGCTCAGTGGCCGCCTTCGGTGGCCAATCGCTCCAGATCCACGCCCTGGCGACGCAGCGTACGGCCGGCCGCCCACGCGTAGAACGCCAGATAGCAGAAACACAGCACGCCAATGATGAAGCTGTAGTGCACGCCGACCTTGTCGGCCAGTGCCCCCTGCGCCCAACTGACGATGCCGCCGCCCATGATCATCATGATCAGCAGGCTGCTTGCCTGGTTGGTGTGGCGGCCCAGGCCCGTGATTGCCAGGGTGAAAATGCAGGGCCACATCGTGCTGCAGAACAGCCCCACACTGATGAAGGCGATCACACTGGTCATCCCGGTGGTGAACATGCCGACCAGCTGCGCCCCGATGCCACACACGGCAAAGTACAGCAGCATGCGCGATGGATTGCCCTTGCTGGCCAGGGTGGCGATGATCATCAGGGCGATCACCGGTGCGTAGTGGAAGAACTGTGCGGAGTTGTGGCCAGAGATCGCGTTGACGGCAAGGTAGATCGCAAATGCAATGAACGGCAACACCAGCATCAGCAGCCTCTGCGCGCCTGCGCGCACGTCGAAGGCTCCGGCGGCCCCTCCCCAGCGACCGATCATCAGGCTGGCCCAGTACAGCGACACGAACGGGGCGATCACGGAGGTTTCCAGGCCTAGACCACCCTTGCTCAGGGGTTGCTCAAGGTAGGCTGGAAGATTGTCGATGGTCGACACCTCCACGCCGACGTAGAGGAAGATCGCGATCATGCCCATCGCCAGCTGCGGGTAGGAGAGCGCAGATCCGCGATCAGCCTGGTGATTCGTCCCGGTCGCAGCTGCGGGGACCGTGGCGCGCAGCTCGACATGATTGGGCACGCTCGAGAACCGCAGCAGTACGGCGACCAGTACGAAGGCGGCGCCCAGCACCAGGTATGGGGTCTTTACGCTCTCGATGCTCGCCTCTGTGTTGCCCGCTGACACGCTGCCAAAGATGGCAATGCTCACCAGCAGTGGGCCTACCGTTGCGCCCAGGTTGTTGACACCGCCGGCCATGGTCAGGCGCTGCGATCCGGTGGCCGGATCACCCATGATCACCGCCAGCGTATTGGCTGCGATCTGCTGGAGCGAGAAGCCCAGGCCCACGATGAACAGGCCGGACAGCATCAGTGCAAACGAGCCGGTATTGGCCGCCGGATAGAAGAGCAGGGCACCGAGTGCCGACACCAGCAGGCCAAGGCAGATGCCGTTGCGATAGCCCACCCGATGCAGCAGGTCGTTGCCGATGGCGCGGGAGATGGCGATGTAGATCAGCGAACCGGCGGTGTAGGCAACGTAGAACGCCATCGCCACGTACATGCTCTGCGCCTGGCTGAGATGGAACGCTTTCTTGAACACCGGAATGAGGATGCCGTTGCTTGCAGCGACGAAACCCCAGAAGAAAAAGACGGTGATGAGTACACCGAACTGCGACCAGCGGGTTGTGTGTTTCATGATTCTCGTGTCATCACGGACAGGACGACGCCCCGTGCGTTGTCGCACAGGGCAGGACGTGGTGATTGCGCGCGGAGGGCCGGCAAAACCGGCCCTCCTTCAAGGCTGCACTGCTCAGAACTGGTAACGCAGGCGCAGGCCGTAGCTGCGCGGGTCGTTCAGGAAGCGGACGTTGATGCCGGAACCCACCAGGGCCTTCTGCGAGACATCGTTGCCCAACAGATTGTTGCCCCAGGCTTCCACGCGCCAGTTGCCGCTCAGTGAGGTGAAACCGATGCCCGCGTTCAAGGTGGTCTCGCCCTTCTGGCGGTCAGGGAAGCCGGCCGCAGCGGCGCTTTCGGTACGGTCATGGACCAGCTCGCCACTTGCTGGATCCTGTCGGATGAACTCCACGTCCCGGTTGTTGTACTGGGTGAGGTAGAAGGCCGAGCGGTACGAGGCCAGCAACTGCCAGTCGAAGGTGCCAAAGCGCAGCTCGGTCGTATGCTGCAGCCTTACGTTGAAGGTAAGCTTCGACGCCAGCGGCAGTTCGTTGCCGGACAGGTCGATCAGCGAGGTGGCACCACCGGCGTCGTAGTTCTGGCTGCGGACATCGGCGACGGTGCCACGCTTGATCTCGCTGTCCATCCAGAGGGCGTTGATGTTGACCATGAAATTGTGCGGAAAGCGCAAGGTGCTTTCCGCCTCCAGGCCGTACACCGCGGACTTGCCGACGTTGCGGTTGACCAGGGCATAGCCGGTGGCTTCACCGGTGGTCGGGTTGGTGGCGATCACCGCCAGGTCCTGGAACACCTGGTCGCTGTAGTCGTAATAGAACCCGCTGACGTTGAAGGTCGAGGTGCGACCCAGCATCTGGAAGGAGTTCTTGCTGCCGATCTCGTAGGCAATGATCGATTCGGGCTTGAAGGTCTCGGGAATCTCCTTCGGATCAAACGTGTCGTTGAAACCCCCCGCCTTGTGGCCGGTCGACACCAAGCCGTACAGCAGGCTGTCATCGCTCACGTCGTACTCGAAACCCGCGCGCCAGTCGGTAAAGCTGAACTTGCTCTTGCCGAACTGCTGGGCCGGAATCGCGCTGACCTGGGCCCAGCTCTGGTACGGGCAATCGACGGTATCGCCACCGATGTCGGGGCGATCCACGCAACCGAATGGGCCGCCATCGGGCACCGCGCCGATCTGCTGCAGCAAGGTGTCGTTGCGACCATGTCGCAGCACACCCTGCAGCAGGAAGCGGGCCATCTCCGCCTGCGAGGTGATGTTGCTGACGTCAAAGTTCGGACGGCTCATGAAAGCCGGCTCGAAGCCGGGCGTGCCGAGGCGCGTGGCAAAGTCCCCGCCCTGGCCAGGCAGGCCCAGCGACCAGTTGCCGCCAATGCCGTAACGCGACTTCTTCTCCTCGGAGTAGCGCAGGCCGCCCTTCAGGCGCAGGCGATCGTTGACGTCGAATGTACCGTCGGCGAAAACGGCGGATGACTTGCCATTGACCTTGGGCATGGTGAATTCAGTGCCCGAATACCAGCGCCCTTTGTCCACCAGCGAAAGGTAGCCCACCCGCTGGTCCTCATTGAAGTGGAACAGGCCGGTGGTCCAGCGCAGCCGTTCGTCCTGGTCGGACGTGAACCGCAGCTCATGTACCTGCGACTCCGACTCGGTCAGCCAATACTGCGTGGAGTAGTTGTCGTAGTCGATGCCGCCCGGGTTGCTGGGTGATACCGGATCGATGTTGCGGCCCGGCCAGAGGATGCCTTCGCTCTGCGCATTGGTCTGGCGGTAGTCCACGTTGCGGTAGCTGCCGTTGTACTCCACCGCCACCTTGCCGAAGTCATAGGAAATGCTGGTCTGCGCCCCCCAGTTGGTGCTGTCGAGCTTGCCCTGCGCGCCGCGGTAGATGATCTTTCGCAGGTCGACATCGTCCGGCAGGTAGCCGGCCTTGGCGGCGGTGTAGACGTTGGCGCCTGGATAGCCCGTACCGCCCTCCTTGCCGATGTCGGCCATTGCGAAGATCGACAGCTTGTCATCTGGCTGGTAGAGGAACGACAGGCGTGCGCCCCGGTCGTCCTGCACGCCAGCCGGTTCCAGGTCCTGCGCGCGCCCAGCATTCTTGAACGGAGAGTCTTTCTCCACCTTGTAGCCAGCCACCCGGAAGGCCGCGCCACCGCCGATCGGAAGATTCAGGGCGAATTCGCCACCGCGATGGTCACGATTGCCGGCCTCGGCCTGGACGTACCCGCCGAACGCTTCCAGGTCAGGGCGCTTGGTGATGATGTTCAGCGTGCCGGCCAGCGCATTGCGGCCGCGCAGCGTGCCCTGCGGGCCCTTGTTGATTTCCACCCGCTCGACATCGTAGAACATCCCGCCCAAGCCGCGCGGTCGTGCAATGTAGGCCCCGTTGATGTGGGGCGCGGCGCCTGGATCACCCAGCTCGGTGTTGTTCGAAGAACCCACGCCGCGGATGAAGATCTCCAGGTTGCCTTCCTGGTTGGCCATGCTCATGCCTGGCACCAGGGCTTGGATGTTGCGCAGCTCATTGTTGATGCCCAGCGCACGCGTGTCGTCCGCAGAAATTGCCTGGGCGGTACCTGCATATTTCTGCAGGTCCTGTTCCCGGCGTTCGACGGTGACGATGACGGCGTCCAGCGTCGAGGCCTCCCGTGCCTCGCTGGCGGCGGTGGAACTGCTTTCCTTGGCTGATTGCGCCGCCACCGGCAGCGCCGCAGTGGCGGTGACGATGGTGGCAAGGACTGCCTGTGCGAGTGTGCTCTTCCTGAAATGGACGGTCATAGGGTCCCTCTCTCCCCATAGATGATGTCTGGACGTTCCCGCGCCGTGCGCCGGACGTGGGCTCTTGTAAGTGCCGCCTGACAACGCTGTCAATCAGAATGAACGATGGATGACCAGAAGCTTGGGAAATCAGACAGTTGAGCGATCAGCAGTGCCGCTTGGCACGCCGCATTTGCTGCAGTGCGAAACGAAATCGGGCGGCGTTGCGCTCGCCGTACGGCTGCACCCGCCGGATTGGATCAGAACGCAGGCCGGCGGCGAGGGCCATCGAGTTCGCGTGTTCCCTTGGCGGGCTGCGGGGGCCATTCGTGTGGCGCCGTGATGATGCTGCCATGTGGTCGGGCATGACTTCAGGCACTCGGTCATGACTACACCTGTAGTCAATGTAAGCAGGCATTCACCGTAGGAGATGCCAATGAACACTGCACGATGGCTGTCCAGCTTCGCGGCCTTGATGCTGGCCGTCCCTGTACTGGCCACCACGACCACCACGGCCGACGCCGTCGCGACAATCGAACACAATGCCCGTGCCGCGCATTCGGACGCGGTACTTGTCTGGAAGGATGGAAGAACACTGCTGGAGCCCCGGCCAGGGACGGGCGATGAACCGGTTCACCTCATGTCGGCCACCAAGTCGGTGGTGGCGCTTGCCATCGTGCTTCTGCTGGACGAGGGAAAACTGGCCTCGCTCGACGAGCCGGTAAGCAACATCTTCGCGGAGTGGAAGCAGGGGCGGAAACGGGACATCACGGTACGCATGCTGCTGGACCATACCTCTGGCCTGCAGAACGTGGCCAACGCTGGGGAAGAGCTGGAAGCTGCGCCGGACCTGGTCAAGCTTGCGCTGGCTGCAGAGCTGAGCAGCGATCCAGGCACCACGTTCTCCTACAACAACAAGGCCACCAATCTGCTGCCCGGCATTGTCGAGCGTCTGGCAGGGGAACCGATGGATGCCTACCTTGAGGCGCGCCTTTTCAAGCCGCTGGGCATTGCCCGATATACGTGGTTGAAGGACGGTGCGGGCACGCCCTTGGGCATGGCCGGATTGTCGCTGAGCGCCCGCGATCTGGCGACCATCGGGCAGCTGCTGCTTGATGGCGGCGTCACCCAGGCGGGTACGCGCGTGCTGAGCGAGCGGTCGGTGGCGCTGCTGGCGGCAGCAAGTGCCCGCTCGCCGGATGTTGGTCTCCTGTGGTGGCGCATTCCAGCATGGGAGCGTTATGAGCTGAAAGGCCAGATAGCCGGCTTCCTGGCGCAGCATGAAGTCAGCGATCCGGTCCAGCAGGCATTGCTGGCCACCGAGGGCAGGGCATTCGACAGCAGGAGTGCACTGATTGCGTACATGGCCGAGCGACTTGGGGCGGACTGGCCGCAGCACTATGGCAGCGAGATCACCGGTCGTGGACTCAAGCTCTCCGACATGTTCGACATCCAACGCGGCCCAACCGTTGCCTACGCCGCCAATGGCTACCTGGGCCAGCACCTGGTCATCGTTCCGCAACAGCAGGTGGTTGCCGTGCGCCTCATCCACCGACGCGACACCCATCGCGCTCCATTGGATGACTACGCGACGTTCCCGGCGGATGTACTCAAACTGGCCCAGGCGCTTCAGTGAAGGGAGGAGCCGGGCCTGTGCCCGGCTCCTCGTCCACTACTTCATGCTGCTGGCCGGAGTGGCAGGGCGTGCCACTACTTCGGCATCAGCACAGCATCAACAACGTGGATGACGCCGTTGGATTGGTTGACGTCGGCGATGCTGATACCTGCTTTGCCGCCCTTGGCGTCGATCACCCACAACATGCCGTCATGAAGTGCGACGGTAAGCGGCTCGCCTTGCACAGTCTTCAGCGTGGCTTTTCCACCGTGCTTCCTGGCATCGGCCAGGAGCTGGGCGGAACTGAAGCGTCCTGGCACCACGTGGTAGGTGAGGATCCGTGTGAGCTGTGCCTTGTTTTCAGGCTTGACCAGTGCATCGACCGTGCCTGCTGGAAGCTTGTTGAAGGCGGCATTGGTGGGTGCGAAGACAGTAAAGGGACCGGCGCCATTGAGCGTATCGACCAGGCCCGCGGCCTTGACCGCTGCCACCAGGGTGGTGTGATCCTTGGAGTTCACAGCGTTTTCAACGATGGTCCTGGTCGGGTACATCTCGGCCCCGCCAACCATCACGGTATCTGCGGCGAAGCTGGCGGAAGCGGTTGAGACGAGTACGGCGAAGCTGACTGCGGCGGCGATGCGCTGAAGAGCGTTCACGGTGCGTTCCTCGGTAGGATGCCCGCACAGCGCGGGCATCCTACATACGGCTGGCGGGAGCGCCTGGATGCACCGGATGCAGGCCTGGTCAGTCAGGGGGAGGGCCTTGATGCGTGTCGAAATTCTCCCGGCAGCGGCGGAATTCCTCGGCGTGTCCCACTACCCAGGTCCACATCGGGATCATAAGAACCAGCAGCTCCCTGCCCAGCGGAGTGATGGTGTACTCCACGCGCGGCGGAACCTCACGGAAATCCTGCCTATGGATCAGTCCGTCCCTTTCAAGCTGACGCAGGGTACGCGTCAGCATACGCTGCGTGACTCCTTTCATCCGCCGCGCCACATCGGCGTGACGCAGTGTTCCGTAGACCCCCAGGGCGTGAATGATGCCCAGCGACCAGCGGCTGCCGGCATGCGCGAGCACCTCGCGGCGCAGACCGTCGTCGTCCGCGCTCATGCCGTCGCATATCGATTGTGAATGTCGCAGAAGCTCATCGGTGCTCATGAACGGTGCGGTCGGTATCATCGGTGTGCCTTCTTACGTGGCAACTAGGGAGGGGCGCAGAATCGCCGCCATCGTACACACTGATGGTGGTTTCAATGTCTCCCCCGATTGTTTCCCGCTCAATCCTGGTCCTGGGTGCCGGCGAACTCGGAATGCCCGTCATCCGCAACCTGGCCCAGCTCGCGGTTGTGCATGACGCAACCATCAGCGTGATGCTGAGGCCTGCGTCGATTGAATCCACACTACCGGACAAGCGTACGGTCATTGACCAGATCCGCTCGCTGGGAGTGGCCCTCGTTCCTGGCGACCTGGTCACTGCCACGGTCGATGAGCTGGCTGATCTATTTTCCGGTTATGACACGGTCGTCGGCTGCACCGGCTACGCTGCTGGCCGCGACACTCCCATGAAGGTAGCGCGCGCCGCCGTGAAGTCGGGCATTACCAGGTACTTCCCTTGGCAATTCGGGGTCGACTTTGACGCCATCGGACGCGGCGGGCCACAGGATCTTTTCGACGCCCAGCTGGATGTACGCGACTATCTTCGCTCACAGGCCGAAATGGACTGGGTGGTCATTTCCACCGGCATGTTCACCAGCTACCTCTTCGAGCCGGAGTTTGGCGTCATCGATCTTCCCGGCAGAAAGGTCAATGCACTTGGCACAGCCTCCAATGCGGTTACGCTGACCACACCAGAGGACATCGGTGCAATGACTGCACAGATCGTCTTCCACTCGCCCCCCCTTCGAAACGAGATCGTCTATCTTGCGGGAGACACGGTCCGTTATGAGCAGCTGCCCGCCATCCTTGAGGAAAAGTTCGGTGTTCCTTTCAAGCTGATCGTGTGGAGCGTTCCCCAGCTGATGGAGGAGCTTGCCAGTGACCCATCAAACATGATCAGGAAGTACCGTGCTGCCTTCGCCCAGGGCAGGGGCGTCTCCTGGAGCCTGGACGGGACGTTCAATGCCAGCATTGGCGTGAAACTGGAGGGTGTAGACGACTGGCTGAAAGCCCACTTCGAGACTTGATGAGCCGTTGAGCGGCAATCGCGTGGACGAAAACGGATTCTCCTACAGACTCCAATCGACCCGCAGGCCGGCGATCAGCGCATTCGGTAGATCATGCTGGCGTGCGGGTTCGTTGAACTGGTCCGGATGCACGATGTAGTGCAGGTTGGGTGCGACCCGAAGCTGCGGGGTGACCTGGATGCCATAGCTCAGTTCCATCATCACCTGGCTCCCGTGCGGGGTACCGCTGCCACCCGCCGCGGCACGGGCGAGGCGCAGGTTCTCCAGCGCGATGCTGCTGTACTTCTGCTGGGTCACGACGAAGGCGATGCTGTCCTGCGGCCGGCTGGCGAACGTGCCTTTCTGCACCAGGCCGGCCTGCAGGAAGTGATCCTCGATCAACTGGCCGGAGGTACCCTTGAGTGCGGCACCGAAGAGGGTCAGGCCACGACCGCTGCCATCGCTGCTGAGCTGCTGCTCGAAGCGGGCGAACGCACCGGAGCGACCATGACGTGTCGCGTACTCCTGGCCACTGAGCAGCGCCGACATGCCGTTGGCATCGCGCAGCGGGTCGCGGTAGGTCGAGTTGTCCTGCCAGCCACCCAGTTCGTAGCGGGCCTTCAAGCGCGCCGACGCGGGGCTGCGCCAGCCGATCGTGTAGGGCACGACCCAGCCGGTGGCCTGGTTCGTGCTCCATTTCAGGCCGTGCTGGCCATCTTCGGCCTGGCTCGGGTCGACCTGGTACGCGCCCACGCGTACGTAGACATCCGGCGTCACCCATGCCGTGGCATCAGCCATCCAGCTCGATACCGGCCACCATGTGAAGCTGCTGGTGCGGAACACATAGGTCGGGTTGCCGCAGGCCGAGTTGCCCTGGAAGTACTGGCACCACTCCGAACCGAGATGATGGATGTTGGCGACGCTTCGCCCTGCTTCCAGCACCAGTCGGTCGTTGAGCAGTTTCTGCTCGATCGTCAGATTGGCCAGGCGCGTTCCCTGGCCACCGTAGATCTCCTGCACCGAGGTGCTGTTGCCCGTACTGCTGTTGGCGAGATTGGTGCCGTGGCGGTTGATGCCGTAAGCCTTGATCGTTGCGCCCCGCCAGCCGAACGCGGCGTCCAGGTCCACGTCGGCACCGAACATCAGCTGGCCGGCATAGGCCGTGCCGCTGCGCTTGCCGCCGTCAAGCGTGGCGGCCGCCTCGCCGGTGTAGGCGAGCCTGGGAGTGAAGACGTCGCTCGCGTCTGCGGTGGCGGCCAGGGATGGCAGGGCAAGCGCGATCGCCATCGGCAACATGTGTCGGGAAGAGCGGGTCATGGGCGAGGGTCCTTGTGCAGGGCGTAGGTCGCTGCGCCCCTGCGTGCGCAGGGGAGGTGGCAGGGTCTTGGCGATGGGGTGGATCAGGCCGGCGTGGTGACCGGCTTCTTGAGGATGCGCAGCGCGACCGCAGTGACGGCCACGCCGGCCAGCAGTGCCAACAGGTAGATGCCGAGGTGAGTGACTGCGTTCGGGATCGGCAGCACGAACACGCCGCCGTGCGGCACCTTCAGCTCGACGCCAGCGGCCATCGAGATTGCACCTGCCACGGCAGAACCAAGGATCAGCGCTGGAATGGTGCGCAGCGGATCACGCGCGGCGTAGGGGATCGCGCCTTCGGTCACGAAACTGAGGCCAAGCACGCCGGCAGCACCGGCCGTGCCGCGCTCCTCGGCGGTGAAGCGGTTGCTGAACAGCCATGTCGCCAGTGCAATACCCAGCGGCGGCGTCATGCCGCCGATCATCGTCGCCGCCATCGGCGTGTAGACCTGGCTGGAAATCAATGCAGTAGAGAACGCGTAGGACGCCTTGTTGACCGGCCCGCCCATGTCCACCGCCATCATTCCGCCCAGCAGCAGGCCAAGCAGGATCGCGCTGCCGCCCTGCATGCCGCGCAGCCAGTCGGTCAGCCAGGCCAGCAGCCCGGCGACCGGCGTGCCGATCACGTACATCATCAACAGGCCGACCAGCAGCGTGCCCAGGACCGGCAGGATCAGCACCGGTTTGAGGCCTTCCAGGCTGCGCGGCAGGCGCAGCGCACGGTTGATCCAGTGCACGCCGTAGCCAGCGATGAAACCAGCCAGGATGCCGCCGATGAAGCCAGCATCCATGTTCACTGCTACCAGCCCGCCGATCATGCCGGGCGCAATGCCGGGGCGGTCGGCGATGGAGTAAGCGATGTAACCGGCCAGTGCGGGCACCATCAACATGAAGCCGGACTTGGCCCCGATCTGGAACAGCGACCAGGCCAGCGTGCCCTTGTGGGCATCGTCGAAGGCATAGATGCCGCCGAGTGCGAATGCCAGTGCGATCAGCAGGCCGCCGGCAGTGACGAACGGCAGCATGAACGACACGCCGGTCATCAGGTGCTTGTAGGGCCCGGTGGCCTTGGTCTTTTCGGTCGTGCGCCCTGAAGTTGCCGTACCTGCCTGCATGCCGGCCTCGGCCAGCGCCTTGCGGATCAGGTTCTGGCCGTCGTTGATCGCCGGTTTGGTGCCGCTCTTGAACAGGCGTTTGCCAGCGAAGCGCGACAGATCGACTTCGCGGTCTGCGGCGATCAGGACGAGGTCAGCAGCCGCGATTTCCTCGTCGCTCAACGCGTCCTGCGCGCCGACCGAGCCCTGGGTTTCGACCCGGATTGCATGGCCCAGCGCCTTGGCGGCCTGTTGCAGCCCCTCAGCCGCCATGAAGGTGTGAGCAATGCCGGTGGGGCAGGAGGTAACGGCAACGATGCGCTTGCCCGCATCCGTGCCGGCGTCGTTCGACCGTGCGGCCGCGAGCGGTGCGAGCGCCGCAATCGGGTCGTCCAGTACCTCGCCCAAGCTGGCATGCGCGATCTCAGCATTGGCGAAGCGCGCGATGTCCGGCTCACCACCACCCACCAGCAGCAGGTGCGTCGCGGCGGCGGCGTTCGATGCAGGCAGTGCGCCGGTCACGCCCTGGTCGCTGCGGATCTCGATCATCAGCTCGAGCCCGCGCTGGCGGGCGGCGCGGCGCAGCGCTTCGGCGGCAAGAACCGCCTCGATGCTGCGCTCGCCAGCGGCGATGACTACGGTGAAAGCGTGCATGGGAACTCCTGGAATTCTTCGGGTTCGTCCTTGCCGAAGGCGCTGCGGTCGGCGTGAAGCCAGCCGCCGTGCCTCCGGCAGACAGGGTCAATCCAACCGCTCGATCAGTACATCGCCGGCCCATGCGCGTACCTGCGCCGGGTCCAGCCGTCGTGCGTCACCGCTTTGCAGCCGGCTCATCGAGAACGCGGTCGCCAGCCGCGCGCAGCCGTCCAGATCGAGGGCGGGCTCCAGCATCGCGGCAGCGATGCCGGCGACCATGGCGTCGCCCGCACCGACCGTGCTGCCCTGGGCCAGTCGCGGCGGTCGTGCGACCAACGCGCCGCTGCGATCAATGAACAGCGCGCCGTCGGTGCCCATCGAGATCGCTGCGAGCGCCACCCCGCGTTCGACCAGGGCCTGGCCAGCGACGCGCAGAGCGCTGCGGTCCAGCAGCGGCGTGCCGGTCCAAGCCTCCAGCTCCTGGCGGTTGGGCTTGACCGCGTAGGGCAGTGCACCCGCAGTGCCACTCAACGCAGCGGCAAGCGCATCGCCACTGGTGTCCAGCAGCACGCGCGCCCCTGCGGCACCGGCCTGCACCTGCAGCCGCGCCCATGCGTCGGCCGGCAGGCCGGACGGCAGGCTGCCGGACAGCACCACCGGCAGGCCCGGCAGCAGCAGGGCACCGAGCCGGCGCGACACGGCGTCCAGATCGGCATCGTCGAGTGCCAGGCCGGGCAGGTTGATGTCGGTGGTCTCTCCGTCTTCCTCGTCAACCAGCTTGATGTTGGTGCGGGTGCTGCCCGGAATACGCAGGCAGCCATCTACGATGCCGCGCGCCGAGAACAACGTACCGAACACACCGTCGTTGCCGCCACCGAGTACGCCCAGTGCCGTGGTCGGCACGCCCCAGTCGGCCAGGCAGGCGGCCACGTTGATGCCCTTGCCACCCGCATCGTCGCGGCTGCTGCGCGCGCGATGCACATGGCCCGGCCGCAGGCTGGCCAGCCGCACGGTCTGGTCGATCGCCGGGTTCAAGGTAACGGTGACGGCGCGGGCATTCATGCACCTGCTCCATCGAGGGCGCGTACCTGCTCGGCGGTTTCGCAGTCCAGCGCGGCATTGGCCAGCCTCTGCAGATCGGCCAGCGCAGTGCCGCGCAGGCGTGCCTTCACCGACGGGATGTCGTTCGGGGTCATCGACAGTTCGTCCACGCCCAGCCCTGCCAGCAGCATCGCACCGAACGGATCGCCGGCCAGGCCACCGCAGACACCCACCCAGCGCCCCTGCGTGCGTGCACCTTCCACCGTGGCGCGGATCGCGCGCAGCACGGCCGGATGCAGGCTGTCGGCTTCTGCGGCCAGCTCCGGGTTCTGGCGGTCGATGGCCAGCACGTACTGGGTCAGGTCGTTGGTACCGATCGAGAAGAAGTCGGCGTGGCGGGCCAGCGCATCGCTCTGGGTTGCGGCGGCCGGGACTTCGATCATGATGCCGATCGGCACGTCGGGTGCCTCCAGTTCGGCGCGCAGGCGCTCGCAGATGGCGCGCAGTGCCGTCAGCTCCGGCACCGAGGTGATCATCGGGAACATGATGGACAGGCGTGCACCGTCTCTGGCCGTTCGATACAGCGCACGCAGCTGCGGCTCCAGCAGGTCGGGGCGGCGCAGCAGCAGGCGCGCGCCACGTACGCCGAGGAACGGGTTTTCCTCGTGCGGCAGCTCCAGGTGGGCGACCTGCTTGTCGCCACCGATATCGAGCGCGCGCACGATCAACGGACGGCCGTCCAGCGCCTTGGCCATGGCCATGTAGGTTGCGTACTGCTCATCCTCGCTGGGCGTGCTGCCGCGTTCGAGGAACAGGAATTCGGTGCGCATCAGGCCAACAGCTTCCGCGCCCTGTTCCAGCGCCAATGGCACCTGCTCCGGCAGGTTCACGTTGGCGCCGATGTCGATGCGATGGCCATCGGTGGTCTGCGCCGGCTGCGCACGCTGTGCGGCTTCACGCGCGCGGATCTGCTGCTGCTCGGCGATCCAGGCGCGAGCCGAAGCAAGATCTGCCTCGGAGGGGGACAGGTAAAGCCGCCCGATGCTGCCGTCGATGATCGCCTCGCGGCCGGCCTGGATCGCCAGCAGTTCGGCGCCACCGGCAACCAGCGCCGGCAGGCCGAGCGTGCGCGAGAGGATTGCGGTGTGTGAGGTGGGACCGCCCAGTGCAGTGGCGAGGCCGAGCACGCGGCGGGTGTCGAGGTTGGCGGTATCCGAGGGCGACAGGTCGGCGGCAAGCAGGATGCACGGCTGCGTCGGCAGATCGGCCAGGCCGCCGCCGGCTGCAGAGGGGTCAAGCTGCGCCAGTACGCGCCGACCCACATCGCGCAGGTCTGCCGCGCGCCCGGCCAGCACCGGATTGCCCAGCGCCGCCAGCCCGGAGGCGATCTGCTCGATGGCCTGGTGCCAGGACCACGCGACGCCATGGCCTTCAACCATCAGCTGGCAGGTGCGGGTAATCAGGTCGGTATCGTCAAGCAGCGCAGCCTGCGCCTTGAAGATTGCCGCATCCGAGGCGCCAAGGCGGCGCTGGGTGTCGTCCTGCAGTGCGGCCAGCTGCTGGCGGGTGCGGCTGAGTGCATCCTGCAGGCGTGCGCCGCCCTCGCCGAGCGGGGCAGGGCGATCGGCAACATCGGCCTGCGCGCTGGCCAGTACATGCACCGGGCCGATGGCCAGCCCGGGGCTGGCGCCGATGCCGACGATCGCCGCCCGCGCTTCGGGTGGATTCCAGCCCGCGACCGGCGCCGCCTTTCGCTGTGCTGCACGCTCCGCATCAGCCTTTTCCTGCGCCACCAGCCCGTCCATGACCTTGCGCAGTGCGGCCAGCAGTGCGGGGGCATCGACGCCTTCGGCAGAAACACTCACGGCATCGCCCTCGCGAAGCCCAAGCTGCAGCAGCGCCACCAGACTCTTGGCATCGGCAGCCTGATCGCCCGCGCGCACCTGGGCACGGGCCGTGAAACCCCGCGCCGCCTCGGCCCAGCGCGTGGCCGGGCGCGCGTGCAGTCCACTGGGGTAAGCGATGGTCCAGTCGAAGCGCTCGGCCAGGTCCGTCACCGGTACGTGGGCGACAGTGACAGTCGCATCACGGGCCAGCGCATTGACGATCTCGCCCGCATCGAGGGTGGTGAACAGCCGCTGCAGCGCCGCCTCGTCCTGGATCAGGCGGGTCAATCTGCGGAGCAGGGTGATGTGGGTGTCGGACTGGGCGGCGATGCCAACCACCAGGCGGGTGACCTGGCCCGGGTTCCATTCCACGCCTTCCGGCAACTGCAGCACCGCAATGCCGTCGCGGCGCACCAGGTGGCGGTCCTCGCCGAGCCCATGCGGGATGGCCACGCCATGGCCGAGGAAAGTGTTCGCCAGCGCTTCGCGGCGCCCCATGCTGGCCTCGTAGCCCGGCGCCACGCAGCCTGCGGCGACCAGCATCTGGGCCACCTGGGCGATGGCATCGGTCTTGTCCTGTGCCCGCGCGTCCAGGCGGATCAGTTCCCGGCTGACGGGAGAGGGGGAGGTCAGGGGCGACAAAGCGGGCTCCGGGAGGGGGTGGTTGGGGCGTATTGGGAACGTTCCCAGTCCGTATTTCAATGTGCGCTGCACAAAAAGCCAATAGTCCTTTGGCGTTAGCATTGTGCTGAACGGCCATCGCGCCATGAACAACCCACGTTTCCGGGAACGTTTCCAATGAGCATCAGCATCAACGACGTCGCACGCGTGGCGGGGGTCTCCAAATCCACGGTGTCCCGGGTGCTCGGGGGCGGTCCGGTCAGCGAGGACGTGCGCGGCAGGGTCGAGCTGGCGATCCGGCAGACCGGCTATCGACCCAACCTGCAGGCCAGGCGGTTGCGCTCCCGGCACACCGGCATCATCGGCCTGATCGTCGCGGACATCCGCAATCCGTTCTTCACGGCGCTGATCCGCGCGGTGGAGGAGGTGGCCTATCGCGAAGGATTGCGCGTGACCCTTTGCAACACCGACGAGGACCCGGAGCGGGAGGCGCTGTATCTGCAGTTGATGCACGAAGAGCGCATCAGTGGCCTGATCTTCGCGCCGACCCGGACCACGGTGGGCCGGCTCGAACGGCTCACGCTGGATTATCCAACGGTGCTGGTGGACCGCGCCGCCCCCGGCGGGTCGATCGACAGCGTGGTACTCGACAATCCGGCAGCGATGGCGGGCCTGGTCGAGCATCTGGTCGAGCGCGGCTATCGCCGTATCGGCGGATTGTTCGGCAGCACCAGTACCACGGCGGCCGAGCGTCGCGACGGCTATCTCGCTGCGATGCGCACCCATGGGTTGCAGCCGGACTACCGCGAGGTTGAACCCACGGCCGAAGCCGCCATCGCGACGGTCGGGCAGTGGCTCGCCACGCCATCACGCCCCGAGGCACTGGTGACCAGCAACAGCCTGCTGTTGATGGGGGCATTGAAAGCCGCCCGCAGCGCTGGGCTGGCGATTCCCGAGGCGTTGGCGCTGGCCGGCTTCGACAACGAACGCTGGACCGAACTGGTCGAGCCGGGCATCACCGTGATCGAGCAACCGGTTGAGGAGATGGGGCGGGCCGCGATGTCGATGCTGCTTGAACGCCTGCGCACGCCAGCACTGCCTGTGCGCCGGCTGGTGATGACGGGTCGGTGCGTGGGCAGAGGGTCGACGGCTGCGCGATAGCTCGACGCCCGGTTGCGGCCAACCCTGAGAGCGCCGTTCGGGTGTTGGCCGGCCGACCGTCGTCTGTTACAAGCCATCTGTACACGCAGACACCATGGATGATTGCCTTGTCAGAGCCTTACTCAGCGCTGCTCCGCCTGCAGTTGTGCCCCGAAGATCTCTCCAGATGGCTGTCCGCGCCCGTGCCCACAGCGTCCCGATGGTCCGACTGGCGATGCATCGCCGGGCAGTGGCACCTGGGAAACGGTGAATACCTGGCCTCTTCAAGCGACGAGGCGTTGGATCACCTGCTTGCGGACTGCCAGGCGCTGCTGGCCCGCTACCCCGACAATCGCGCCGCATTGAAAGCCTTCCTGGCCTCTGCACAGGCTGAGAACATCCGGGTCGCCGCCCATGACCGCAGCAGCACGCACTTTGTTGCAGGATCGCTGACCTATTCAGAAAGCCTCTACGATCTCATTGCGTTTCTTGCGGTGGCACGAAGCGCCGCCGACTTCCTGAAGGCAGGTGACCAGGGGGTGGCGCTGATCCACGACTATCTCTGGGCCGAGGACGATCAGCGGGAGACCATTGCCGCGATTGCGCTGGCAGGCCACGGCGAATCCAGCTTCCTGTCTTCCACTGACCTGGATACCGCCACCGCATCCTTCGAGACATTGGTGGAGGCCATGCTGGAAGACCGGGACGACCCGGAGTTTCATCCGCGCAACCAGCTCGATCGACTTTGACCCTCGCTGCGTGGAACCCACAGAGACGACCACCAAGGACCCCGACATGAAAGGACATCACGCCCTCCACGCGCGCCGCGGCATGCGTCGGCTCCTCGCACTTGGCCTCTGCGCCCTGGCGGGGTCCGCCCTCGCCGGAACAACGCAACCGGCACGCACCTGGCTTGTCAGTGGCGCCGAACTCCTCACCCTGCTGCAGGGCAAAGGCGCCGACGGCTTCTGCGACGGCGATCAGTGCCGGAACCTGTCCAGCGCTCGCGCCAGCGCCTATATCCAGGGCGTTGCCGATGCCAGCCACGCCCAGTGGTGTGGCCAAGGCCGGATTCTTCCGCACGAGCTGGTTGACCGGGTCGCTTCACATCTTCGACAGCTGCCCCAAGGGAAACTGCAGCAGGATGCTGCACCCTTGGTCGTCGATGGGCTGAGGGCGGCCTTTCCCTGTGATCGAGGGGCATGACCCAGCAATGCCCGAGGTGACTCGGCCTCCTCCGCGGAGAGGTCCGCGCCCTTCGTGGAGCCCTCTCTGTTCCGCCTGAAGCTGGAGCCGAAATAGTGAAGACACACACACGAGTGGCGAGCGCGGAAGATCTTGAACAGGTCGCGATGCTGTTCGACAAGTATCGACAGTTCTACGCGCAGCCGGCAGACCTGCCATTGGCAAGGCAATTCATGCATGCACGCCTGTCAGAAGGCGATTCGCTTGTACTGGTGGCCGAGGCAGATGGGGACCGCCTTGTCGGGTTCACCCAGCTGTACCCGCTGTTTGACTCCATCAGCGCACGCCCAAGCTTCGTACTCTATGATCTTTACGTCGACAGACCAGCACGTCGCACTGGTGTTGCCCGCACCCTCATGATCAACGCCGTTGAAGAAGCACGAAGACGCGGCGCAGCGCGCATCGAGCTGCAGACGGCGAAGGACAACGCGGCTGCGCAGGCGCTCTATGCAGGACTCGGATGGCAGCGCGATGAGGATTTCTTCATCTTCGCCATTCATCCTTGATGGCCGTATCCGCCGCGCTTTGGATCGCCGAAGAACTCAGGCGACCATGGCAGAGGCGGCACGCCCTTCGAGGGCGTGCCGTGCTGGGTAGCGGGGATCAGTGAGTGATGGGGGGTGCGCCGTCGTTTCCCATCACACGCTGCACAGCCTCCTGCAATCGCTCGATATGGAAAGGCTTGGCAACAAAGGTGGCACGCCGATGGCGCAGCGGCACCAGCTGGTCGTACACCGCAGAAACGAACAGATAGGGGATGCCGAGTTCAGCCAGGCGATCGGCGACGGGGAAAACCACACCGTCACGAAGCTCCACATCCAGAACGGCACCGTCGAATCGCTGCGTATCCAGCAGCCCCAATGCATCGAACACACTGTAGGCGTGTGTTACCTGGCCACCGCCCTCTTCAAGCGCCTGTCCCATGAGGGCAACAAGGTCCAGTTGGTCTTCCACCAGCAGCAGACTGTATCGATTCCGCTGGTTCATATCGGGTTGCATTGGCACATGCCTGCGTTGCCATCGGAGCTGCAGTGTGTCCTGTGCTGCATCAACGCGACGCGTGTGGGTTGTCAGCTCGGTGTCGAAGCGACCCCGCCTCTCGATGCCGTCCACGTCGCATGGAAGGTGCCACGGGACGTGTTGACGGCGTCTTGGCGAGCGCCATGGATACTGCCGCCGTCCCCTGCACTGGAGTGTCCGTCATGCACCGATCCCACGCCAACCCCGCTTCGCCACGTGTACTGCGTGTGGAGTGCATGCGCCTGGACTGCGGAGGCGCTGCCATCGTGGTGGAGCTGGACCGCATCCCTGAACGGGCGTGGATGAAGTCATTGAAGCGGGCACTGCAGGCCGACGATCTCTTCGAGGGCGCACAAGCCAAATTCGACGGACGTTTCGTTTACGTCGTGGGCGTCGAGGGCAGCGAGCATCGTGCGCAGCATCGGGTGGTGCAGGCGCTTGAAATGCCGCAGGCAATGGTCAATACGTCGCGCTCACGCATTCCGGTGGCGGACGCGCGGCATGCCGGCAGGGTTGACGCTCAGGTTGGCCATTGATTCCAGATGGAGCGCGCGCATGCGTAGCGCATCGACGGTCACCCGTCGCAGAGCCGGCCACCCACTCCTGCGGGGCAATCCGTTGTATTGTGGACAGTGCTCGCAGCGCCCGTCAGCGAGAGGATGTTCAGGTGAACGCTTCCATGCTCCCAAGAATCGTCGGCTTCGATGTCCCGTTGCTGCATGAGCGTGTAGACGCATCCACCGACGAGGCCATCACCGCGCTGCTCGATCTGGCGCCAGGCGCCCGCTGGACAGAGATGTTCCTCATCAAGTGCAGAGCCCTGGCGTCCCAGCTCCAGCTGGCGGATGTTCGCATTGAAGGCGCCAGGATCTACTTCTACGGATCCATCAGCGATTCCCGTGGACTTGCCGACGCGGTGATGTCCATTGTCCACGTACTGAATGATGAGCTGATGCGCGAGCGGAATCACGCAGCCAGCCGCGCCTAGGCGCAGCCAAGCAGCGACCAGCACCGATCGGCGATCTCTGCTGCGCCAGGATGACCGCGCAGGCTCGATCGCTTCGCAAGCCTGCCCTGCAGATCGTCGATCCATGCCGACCGGGCGCCGTGCGGATCTCTCACATAGATATCGCAGGCAAGCCGGATAACCGGCGCCACTTCGTAGCGGAAGCTCATCGCGGGCAGGGCGCCCAGGTTGAACGCGGCCTTCCAGTGGGCCAGTTCACGCTCTACGTCCACAACGTGCTTGCTTCTTCCCTGGATCACGGCGTTACCCCTTTTTGAAACCTCACTGTACACACTTCTTGCTGCGAGCCTGTTCATGACAGTCGTTCATATGGGGCGCTTCCCCGTACGTTCCCGTAACGGCGACACGCCCACAGTCAATCGGCAGCAGACTTGCTGCGGCGGAGAATCGAAATGAACAGCGTCCCCGAACAGAACAGGAATGACCGCTCCAATGCTTCCTCTGAAGCAGAACGGCCCACGCAGCAGGGGCGGGTCGAGGGGGGCGAACCCGGAGGGGAGGAGCCTGGCAAGCAGGGACAGCAACAGCAGCAGGACAACAAGGATCGCGAGAGCCCAAAGCCAGCGGACGAAAAGAAGGGCGGTCTCGGCGGCGATACACGCCGCTGAGAAAGAGGAGGAGCCGCGCGCCGCGCGGCTGCTTCCGTTGCAGACAGGGAGCGTGCATGTCCTCGCAAAGCCAGGCGATCAGCCTGATGACCAAGATCATGTACCAATGTCGTCCGGAGAGAACCACGACGATGGCGCAATGCCGTTGCTGCCATGCGCCCAGCCCAGGCGGCATGGAGTGCGCACGGTGCCTGACCGGAAGGCTCGGCGACATGATTCAGAACCGTGGCGCAGCATTCAGCTGGCTGGACTCATTCCGCAGGGTCCAGCAGGACGAAGCACACGTGTTCGAATGCGCAAAGCGCGTCGATGCGGCATCTCCCTAGGCGTCGCATCCGGACCTGACATCGCGCAAGCGTATGCTCAAGTCATTCAGGAGCAACGCGATGACTTTTCCGATCTGCATCTACGATAGAACGGGCACGGGGCTCCGGCTGCCCGCGGGATGGTGGATCGACCTTCAGTCCGATCTGCCTGCACTGGTGAAGGGTGCCGCGCGCATCGACCTTCCGCGATCTTCAAAGGACGAGCATCCACGATTGGATCCTGAAGTTCTCAGGGATCTCTTCCGGCGCATTGGAGGCTCGCAGTGGCTAGGTTGAATCCAACCCAGTCCCTGGGAGTGCGCTGGCTGTTCTTTCGCCTTCGCAACGGGCAGTCCATCAGTCCCGCGAGGCTGATGTCTGTCTGGTCCGAGGCGGCTGAATCCAACGACTGCGCCGTGCGCCGTGAGATCATCGACGGCGCCGGCTACGTCTATGCCTTGTATGCGCCCAACAGCCTGCTTTCACCCCGGCGCGTGGAGCTGCGCATGAGGGCGCTGCTGGAGGAGGCCGGCTACGCCTTCACGATGGGCAGCCTGGCGGGGCGGCACCCGGGCGGCGGCTGAAGCGCGGCGCTGACGCGGCGGCCGCACAATCCAGGACAACAGGTCTCATTTCGGGCCGTCTGGCTCCAGGGGGTCGTCAGGCACTGGATCAAAGAGCGCCAGCATCCGTTCGCGGCGGCACTGCTCAAGCCAGTGGTGCCATATCTCCACCTCGTCCATCAGCCCTGTTGCACCGCATGCAGGGCAGGTGAGCGTCGTGCCCGATGGACTCGTCTGAATGCCGGCGTCCTCGGTCATTGATGAGCGCAGGCCGCAGCTCTTGCAGGTCGATCGCAACTGATCGAGGCGAACGATGGCGCCATTGCGCGCAAGAAGGGGCTGGATCGCATGGATCCGGAAGGCATTGGGAGGGTGCATGGCCGTGTCGTCTTGGGCTGGACACGGGAGCAAAGGATTCTGCGCCGGAGAAGAGCCGTGAGGGTGCAGTGTCCTCCGTCGGAGGTTAACCCTTCATCAAAGTGCGGGACGCGCTCCATCGTTGGCCTGAAATCCCACGCCCGCAATCGTGTACTGACACGGCACCCGGCGCATACCCGGTGCCAGCCCTGCTTCTGGGCAGGAAGGGCTCCGCCATCACAACGGAGCCCCGGTCACTCACTTTTCCTGCAGGAACGTCAGCAGATCCTGGTTGACCTTGTCCTTGTGGGTGTCGGTCAGGCCATGCGGCGCACCCGGGTAGACGATCAACCTGGCGCCCTTGATGAGCTTTGCCGATTGGCGGCCTGAGATATCGATCGGCACGATCTGGTCGTCGTCACCGTGGATCACCAGCGTGGGCACATCGAACTTCTTCAGGTCCGCGCGGAAATCGGTGGCCGAGAACGCGGCGATCGAATCGTAGGTGTTCTTGTGGCCGCCCTGCATGCCCTGCGCCCACCACGCATCGATCAGCCCCTGCGACACCTTCGCGCCCTGGCGGTTGAAGCCGTAGAACGGGCCCGACGGGATGTCCTTGTAGAGCTGCGCGCGGTTATCCATCTGTGCCTTGCGGATGCCATCGAACACTTCGATCGGCAGGCCGTTGGGGTTGTCGGCGGTCTTCAGCATGAACGGCGGCACCGAGCTGATCAGCACGACCTTCTTCACCCGCCCGGTGCCATGCCGGCCGATGTAGCGCGCCACCTCGCCGCCACCGGTAGAGAAACCCACCAAGGTGACATCGTGCAGGTCCAGCGTATTGATCACCGCGGCCAGGTCATCGGCGTAGTGATCCATGTCGTTGCCGTCCCACGGCTGGCTGGAACGGCCGTGGCCACGACGGTCATGCGCGATCACGCGGTAGCCATGATCGGCCAGGAAGATCATCTGCGATTCCCAGCTGTCCGAGTTCAACGGCCAGCCGTGGCTGAAGGTCACGACAGGCCCGTTCTTCGGGCCCCAGTCCTTGTAGTACAGCTGCACGCCATCGGCGGTGGTGATGTAGCTGGCGGTGCGCGCGATGCTGGTGACTGCAGCCGGCTTGGCCGGTTCGGCGGCCTGCGCGGACAGGCCGGCCTGGACCGAGAGGGCGAGGGCGGCAACGGCCAGGGTACGGGCGAAGGTGTTCATGCGGGAACTCTCATGGGTGGGTGGTGAGGCGTACTTTGCGCCCGTAATCAGGCATCTGGGTGATGTACTGTCCGCATTTCTTGATAGATCGTCTTGCACAAATGTGCGCGTGCGGACCACTCGCCATTGCCTGTTGACTAGGGAGAATGATCGTTCTACATTGTGGTCATGAGCAAGGCCACCATCGACACCCACCAGAAGATCCTGGCCACGGCCGAGGCGCTGATCTACCAGAACGGGATCCATGCCACCGGCATGGACCTGCTGGTGAAGACCTCCGGCGTGGCGCGGAAGAGCATTTACCGCCACTTCGAGAACAAGGACGACGTGGCCGCTGCCGCGCTGAGGGCGCGCGACGTGCGCTGGCTGGCCTGGTTCCGGCAGGAGTGCGACAAGGCTGATACCCCGGAAGCACGCATCCTCGGCATGTTCACCGTGCTCAAGGGTTGGTTCCAGTCCGAGGGCTACCGCGGTTGTGCGTTCATCAATACCGCGGGCGAGGTCGGCGACCCTGCCGATCCGATCCGGGAGATCGCGCGGAATCACAAGCAGAAGCTGTTCGACTACACGCTGGAACTTACCGGGCAGCTGGATGTGGAGCAGCCGGCGGCATTGGCCCGTCAGCTGCTGGTCCTGATGGAAGGCGCCATCACCCTGTCGCGCGTGATGGGTGATTACGACGCCGCAGACACCGCGAAGGATGTCGCGAAGCTATTGCTGGAACAGGCCAGGCGTTAGCGCCTGGGTACGCCAGATCGTTTGAAGCAACCCGTGTGTCCATTTCGATTGGAGGTTTCCCCGTGTCCACTGAACACCCCCGTCCGCCGCTTCCTCCGTTCACCCTCGAATCGGCCACGCAGAAGGTGCGCCTTGCCGAGGATGGCTGGAACTCCCGCGATGCCGACAAGGTGTCGCTTGCCTATTCGCTCAACACCCAGTGGCGTAACCGTGCCGAGTTCACCAACGGCCGGGAAGAAGCCCGGCAGTTCCTGGCACGCAAATGGAACAAGGAGCTCGAGTACCGCCTGATCAAGGAGCTCTGGGCCTTTACCGAAAACCGAATTGCTGTCCGGTACGCCTACGAATGGCACGACGACTCCGGCAACTGGTTCCGTTCCTATGGCAACGAAAACTGGGAATTCGGCGCGGATGGCCTGATGCAGCGGCGCTTCTCGTGCATCAACGACATGCCGATCAAGGAAAGCGACCGCAAGTTCCATTGGCCGCTGGGGCGTCGCCCGGATGACCATCCGGGGTTGTCGGAGCTGGGTATGTGATTCCCGCTGAGGCGCCATCCGAAGCGCGCTCAGGCACGATGGGGCGGCCGGCATCTGCGCCGGCCGGGGCAGGGGTGCAATGGACATCCAGGCAGGGGGCGGGTTCGATCCGCTGGCAAAGACCGATTCGCAAGAACTGACATTCCACTGGCTTTACCAGCGTGTGCAGGGGCTGGCCGAATCGATGGGTTCCGCTCACTGTTACTTCTCCGTTCGTCACGGCATGCCTCGTGGTGGAGCTCAGTAGTTTCGTTGTGGCCGGCATTCTTGCGGCCCGCAGGGGTATCCGCCAGTTCAGCCAGCCGCGGCTCTCGCACGCCCAGGAAATGGACACTGAGTTCGCTCACTGGCAAGTCGTGATTACTGACCTCCGCTGCTTCCCCAGGGTCGAGCGCGAGCGGCGACTCAAGTTCGTCAGCACCTTGCGCACCAACATGGTGGGCTGGATGCTGATCGGCCTGCGCACCCGCCTGGACACTTATGTCGCCCTGCTTGAGGGCTCCATACAAGAACCCGAACCGGACGTGGTAGCGCCCTTGTAGAGCCGAGCCATGCTCGGCTATTCCGTCACACATCGCGCCCCATCAGGTACTCCACCAGCGAGAACCCCCAGCATCCGATCCATCAAAACGGGCTCCGGCACGCCAGCAAGCACTTGTTCCAGGTAGTCCAATGGCTGCAGCTGCCGTTGCAGCAGCGCCCGTAGCTGCAGAACGTCGGGCGCTCGCTGTTCCACATCCAGTGTTGCCTGCATCAGCAAATGCTGAGAGCGCCTCTCCAGCCACAGCACCGGAACGCCTCTGCAGAGAATCTGGAAAGCGCCGTCTTCATGCCGTTCGACGAACTGGAAGCCATGCCTCGGCCGTGCCTCCACGAACTGGATCGTCTGGCGACGCAGCTGCGAATAGCGCTCACCGGAGATGCTCTTGAACGCGAGAGGCGAGGGCATGGGGCGCGCCGACAACTGACGCTGTGCCGCAACCAATGAGGCGATGCACAGTACCAAGGCCGCCCAGCGGTGCCACACCACTCAACCCTCCGGCTGCAGGCGCGTGCTGGCGTGTGCGGTGAGTCCCATTCCGGCCATGATCAGGCCTTCCATGACCCGCGGGCCGACGTACTGCTCCAGTTCGCCGTTCTCGCGGGCGCGCTGCGCGGCCAGCAGGATCTCCAGCACCACGCGCAGGCCCGCCAGCGAGCAGTCCGTATCGGCCAGGGCCAAACGTCGGCCGGGCATCTGATGGCGCTCTGGCCACGGCTGGCCATCGGAGGCGACGCCGGAACCGATGCTGTGCAGCAGGGCGATGAGGGTGTTCGGGTCCAGCGTGGGGCCGTTGGCGGGCGCGTCGTGGATGGGGTGCGGGGCAGGGGAGTGGGGCTTGGTCATGGCTGGGCTCCTTGCGTGCAGGCAGAAGCCGCCACCGATAAAGGTGGCGGACGATGCGTGGTTCGAAACCCGGTGTTCGCTGAACCGGCAGGCACAAGGCCTCCACGCACCGCCCGCCATAGCCGGCCGACGGATTGCCAGCCGGCACCACACAGGGTGATGCCGGCTGGCAAGCGTTTTACTTCAGCGAACTACCGGGGTTTCGAATCCCGGCCACCCGTTTCCGGTGGCACGCAAAGGAATACGCCCGGTTGTGCGCGACGCCAATGCAGTAAGGCTGATGCCGACATCACTTTCAACATTTTCAGAATCGTTGCATTCGGCGCAACGGGAACGGATCCTTGCGCTGCAACGCTAACGGCGATGTTGGCGATGGATGCCCGCGGACTGTCGGCATCCACCCACCGGGGCCATAAGGGAGGCGGATGCGACAGTTTTGCCAGGGGCTATCAGGCGTCAGTAACCCTTCAACGCGGCTTTGGTCCGCTCCAGCCATGCGGCATTGTGGCTGCGCGCGTGGCGCGACCAGTGCTGGGCATCATCGATGATGCTGGCGAACAAAGTGCGGGCCTGCTCGCGGTCGTCGGGCTGCGGCTGTGCCATCAGCCATTCGGCGTACAGGCAGCGAGCGGCCGCATCGTTTCCGCACTCCACTGCGCGCTCGAACGCGGCACGGGTGCCTGGCGCATGGGTGGCCGCCAGTGCCTGCGCATAAAGCAGGGTCTGTTCCGGCTTGCGGCGCACATCCGGGTGGCGGGCGAACAGGCCATCCAGCGTTTCAGACGCGAGCGCGGGCTGCCCGGAATCAAGGCGGGCACGCGCCAGGCCTGTCAGGATGTAGGGATCGTCGCCCAGTGGCGGACTGGCCGCCTGCTCAAGCAGGGTTCTGGCTTCCTCGGCCTGGCCGGCATCCAGCAGCGTCATGCCCAGGCGAACTCGGTTCTGCACGGTAGGCGTGCGCGCCAGTTCGGCGCGAGCGTTGCGCAGGTCCTGGCCCGGGTCCATGAGCTGCTTGGCGGAACGGACGACCTGCCGGGCACCGCGCGAATGGCGGACTTCGGGAAAGTAGATCGCCAGGAAGTAAACGACGCTGCCGAGCAGCGGGAACGAGAAGAGCAGAATGAGCCAATAGAGGCTCTGGCCCGAGCGGATGGCGTGCACCGCGAAGTAGATGGCTGCCAGTACGTGGAGTCCGATTCCGATATAGGGCATGTGTGCCGCCTCGTCCTTGTGAGGGGTGGAACTATAGTGGGGGAGGGGTGGGGCGCCAATGGGTGGGGTGATCGAGCGTGACGCGTCACGTTAATGGAGTGGGTTCTGCAGGACGGAGCGCTGCATGCCACTATGTGGCGGGGCTGCATTGATGGAAGGGGATACATGGAACGTACGCAGAAGACGCTAACGATGGCTGATGTTGCTGGATGGGGTTCGGCGCTCGTCACCTTTGGATTGATTCAAGGCGCCTTCTATCTGAAGGCGTATTGGGGGCACTTCGGCCTGGATCCCTTTCAGTTTGTTGCGGTGAGTGAGCTTGCGCTGGCAGGGCTTGCTGGGATCGGCATGGTGTTGTTCTTCATACTGATTGCGCTGCTGCTTGGAGGGTGGGTCGAGGGGAAGGTGACCGCGACGCCGTCCCAAGCCAATCTGCTGATGTGGCTGACCCTGGCTTTTTGTCTTGTTGGAATGGGTGCCTTGCTTTGGTGGTCCAATGCCTGGCCCGTTTTGATAGGTGTAGCGCTAACGGGCATATGTGCAATGGCAGTACGCCTGTCCCCAGTGTTGCCGGTCACCGTGAAGGACTCGCCGTGGCTGGTCTATGCGCTCGTGATGATTGTCTATGTCCCGATCTCGTCAAGCTGGCTTGGCTTCGAGCGCGCCAAGGCGATTACTTCTGGCAGCAGCGAGTACGCGGTCAGTGTGGCCATTGATGAGAAGGTCCAAGGCAGCCTGGGCCTAGTGGGGCGTTTGGGTGATAGCTATGTGCTTTGGGACTCGGTACAGAAAGCTGCAGTTCTTGTGCCAGTGGACACCGTGAGTAGGCTGGAGATTGCGCAAAAACCCGTTTTGCCTGCCAAGTGAGTCCAATCGCGATAAGGGATGTTTATCCGGGGGCAGGGGAGGGCACGTGCCGTCCCGTCGCGCGCATCTGAACCTCTACCGGAGCGGAGAGCTTGCAGTAGTGGCAGATCTCTCTCCTGGCTGGTTCGCTGGCTTGTACGCCGTGCCCGATAGCCCTAAGATCTGGCTGTATTAAGGGGATGGCCCACCATGCGGTGAGCTATGGATGAATCGAATAACCGGACCCAAGCATCCGGCTATCAGGTAGTCAGGTCTACTCACATGGCAAAGCAGTACCCAAAGAGGTCAATCAGTGGCGACGCTGGCGAGCATTTCGCGGCGTACAAGTTTACACAAACCCTAAAGTGGCCTTGTCGACTTCAAAGCGTCGATTTAGGCATCGACGCAGAATTGGAGATTTGTGACCAGCAATTCTCCGCGACAGGAAACGTGGTCAAACTTCAAATAAAGTCCTTTCAAGAGTTGTCAGGATCACAGCGTCACGATGTCTACGTTGATGACTCAGATATCGACTATTGGCAGCGATTCTCAGTCCCAACCATAATCGTCTGCGTCGACCTTAAGAACGAGAAAGTGTACTGGAAGCCGATCAGCGCGACAGAAGCCTACGCGACAGGTGGGGCGTCTAGAAAAATCACATTCAATTTGTCTGAGGATGAATTGAAGCCTGAAGCAACGAGCAAGATTTCCTCTTTAGCATCACCAGATCACTTCAAAGATATTTTAGATTTGATCACTGAGGCAGAGTCCATCTACAAAAGACAAGTTGCTTCGGATGTGTTCGCCATTTCTGGCGATGAATTGGATGAAATACACAAAGTTAACGACACCTTTGAATCCATTGTTTCAAGAATAGAGGAAATTCGTCGCCATTACCCTTGGCGCATCAGCGAATTCTCTTCAAAAAAAATCGAGCGAATGAAAAGTGAGATGTACCGTTACTGGAACTGTGCTGAGATGAGTTGGAGAAATGGCGTCAATGGCATGTAGGTCTAGCGATTGGTCAAGCCGGACTCGTTATGCAAGTCGGCGCAATCCAGAGTTGAACACCCGCTACTGGCGGTAGCGGCGGCCGGAGGGGCGGTGGATTAGGAAGATTTATCGGGGGCAGGGGAGGGCAGCTGCCGACCCAGAACGGACATCCATCTGCCCTCGGGATAAGGCCTGCTGAGGTATTTCGTGCTGTTTCCTCGCTCTGCCAAGAGGAAACATGCCCCTGAATGATGTTTGCCTTCAAACCAAGGCGATTCAAATTCCGTCTACACAGAAATCTGCACACGCTCCAATCAGACTGGATTAAACGGATAGAACGAACTGATAGGCTCTGCGGAAAGTCGCTGCTGAATGAACAGGGGAGTAGGGATGGCGTGGTACGACGTGGGAGCCCTTTTGGAAAAGGTTCCGCTGGAGGATCTTGTAAACCGCCTGGGTCTGCAGACGGAGCGGCGTGGCCATCAGGTAACTGCGGTATGCCCCTTCCACCAGGACACGCGGCCCTCGCTCAGCCTTTATGCCCGGGCCGACGGAATGCCCGCCCATTTCCATTGCTTTGCGTGCGGGGCACACGGCAATGCGGTTGACTTGGTAAAGCAGGTCAACGGAGACGATTTCAAGGCCGGCGTGGAGTGGCTTGCCCGGCAGTACAACGTCCAGCCCACACGCGGTAAGCCAGGAACAGCGCTGGCCCGGGGGCGCAGGCTATCGGCGCTGGAGTTCGCGCTGCAGCAGTTCGACCGCAGTCACGATACAGTGGTGTTTGAACGATGGTGCGCCGAACGTGGGTTTGATACGGACTTTTTGTACAGCAAAGGGTTGCGCTGCATCACCGGCCCGGTCCTGGTGGCTGCGGTGGAAGCACATAAGAAGGAGGGGGAGCGGCTGGAGCTGCTGGATGGTTTGCTGGAGTTGGGGCTGATCCGGCGGTTGCGTGCGTTTGGCCAAGCCCGTCAACTCCAGCTGCGATACAGCGACCAGTTCCGCGACTATTTTGTTGACGGGCGCATTGTCATTCCCGTCTATGACGCTGGAAAGCCCCCCCAAAAGGTTGTCGGTTTCGCGGGACGGCTGTTGGATGCTGCCGCACCCAGCGAGGTACCGAAGTACCGGTTAACGCCGGGTTTCAAAAAAGCCGAACACCTGTTCAACGCGCAGGCCGCGTTTGCGGGAGTGACCGCTCAGCTCAAAGCAGACATGCCGTCCACGTTGTATTTGGTGGAAGGGTTCCTGGATGCACTGCGCCTGGAATCGCTGGGCCAACATGCCGTTGCGCTGATGGGTACCAGCCTGAGCAAAGAGCAGTACGCGCTGCTGTCCGATTTTGTGGAGACCCGCCCTGACAACACGCAGGTGCTGAGCCTGTGTGTGTTCCTGGATAACGATGAGCCCGGTTTCAACGGTGCGGACCGGCTTGTCCGGGAACTACTGGGGGTAGCCGGGGTGGACCTGCAGTGGATGGGCATTCCCTGGCGCACGCGGCCCAGCATGGGCAAAGACCCGGACGCGTGCCTGCGTGGTGCATCCACACAGGATTTCGCCCAGGAATGGTTGACGCAATACACCATGCCGGCAGAGGCGTTGCTGTTGCTTGCATCACTGGGTGGCAAGGACAGTTCTGCGCTGGACGAAGGCTGGAACAGCCTGCCTGTGGCAGTGAGGGAAAGAGCGCTTTTCCGGGCGGCGCTGGCAATAAACCGGGCGCGTGGGAAACGGCAGCACGGTGCGTTTCGTGAACGCCTTGGCCGCGTTGGCCCGGCGCAGTGGGCGGTGGACCTAGGCAATGTGCTGAAGGAAGACGACGCGACGCCCTCGTGGGTTCCCAAAGGGGTTTATCTCGATGGTGACTATGAGCGCACCGCACTGGCGCGGACCTTGGCGTACTTTGGCTCGCGGCGGGGGGAGCTGCCGTGTGATGAAGAAGCCTGGCTGACACTGGGTGCCAATGCGCGCCTGTTTGACACGGTAGCTCTGGATAGATTGAAGAGCGTGACCGCCAACGGCGAGGAGTGGCGTCAGGCTGCTGCCTTCGAAGCCGTCAACCTGCCCAGGAAGCTGAGCAGCGATGAAAAGGTGCTCAGCGATCCGCGGCTTAAAGTCATGCCGCACCCGGCGGATTTGCATGTTCAACAGATTTTTCTCAATGAGCTGCTGACTGAGCGGCATGACCGCCTCAGTGCGGATGGACTGACGTTCTCTGCCAGCATCCCGGCGGTGCGGTGGTACTCGTCGCAGGATAAGGTGGTTGTCACCGGGCCATACCCGGCGCTCAACGAGCCGGACCTGCGTGCCGGGGAGCCGGCGACGCTGAGTTTTGGCTACCAGATCGACATGGAGGTGCTGGAAGGGCACAAGACGCCTTCGGACCAGGGCATGTTCCGCCCGTTTGGCCAATGCTGGCGCGCCTTCATGGCCTGCCTGGGCCAACAATGCCGGGCCATTGGCCCGCAGGTGCATGTACTGCGCTTGGACGTGAAGCGGTATTACGACTCGGTGCAGCGTTTTGTGGTCCGCGACCGCCTGCTTGCGCCCTTGATCAAGGAGATCAACGCCAGCGGGTTGCCGGAAGGGTTTGCGCGCATGCTGTCCCTGAAAGGCGAGCAGGACGGCGGTGGTTGGGCCGAGGCGTTGGAACGGCTGTTGACCGGGTTTCTGTTCGGGTACAGCTACCGCGACCCCGGCAAGCAAGGGGATGAAGCTTGGGGCCAGGCAGCTGTGGGTATCCCGCAGGGGCCGGTGATTTCCGCCTACATTGGGACAGTTGCGCTGTTTCCGGTGGACAACTGTGCCCGTCGGTTCATTCGTGAAAGTTCAAGGGTGTCAGAAAGCGGGCAGGCCATTCCCCGCGCCGGGTATGCCCGCTACGTGGATGACATTGTCATTTTTGCCGACAGTGCGCAGTTGCTTGGCCAGCTGCGTGAAGCGCTGCAGGCCGAAGCAACGCTGTTGTCGCTGGCGTTGATCCAAAAGGGCGAGCGTGTGCGCCCAGGCTCACCAGAACAGGTGATGCGCCAGCTCAACGAGGGCCGTGGGTTGGCTGCCTCAGTCCCTGGCTGGGAGGCCCCGCTGGTGGGAGACGGTGAGGTCGGTTGGGGTTTGGCACAGGACATCCCCAGTGTCGACCGCCAGTGTGCGCTGCAGATGCTGCGCCACCCGGACCTGTTGAGCCGGCCGAAGACCATCCTTCCGCAGGTGAAGGCGGCATTGGCTGCCAAGGCGTTGCGGCCGAACGACATTGGTTTGTGTGCCCGCTGGCTGTGGTGGTTGGTGGCCTTGGAAAGCAACAGTACGGTGGCCAGGCCCAGCGCGGACGTATGGGCGCAGTACTGGCGGCTGTGGGAAGAGGCCTGCCAAGCATTGGTGGAGCGGTGGGACCTTGCGTTTGAGCCGCGTGGTTACCACTGGCTGTATGCCATCGAAGGCCTGGACCGGCTGCTTGACCCCAACCCCTGGGTGGAGAACGGCCAGACAATGAGCGAGGTGCCCAGGCACCGGGCCCATCGTCTGGAGTTGGCGCAACGCGTGTGCCAGGCGGATTTCTTCGATTTCCTCAAAGGCACGGTTGCCGCTGAGGAAAACCTGTCACACCTGCGCCGGCGCGCGCGGTTGATGGTGATGAAGGCAAGCCGGTTGGTGCGCCAGCGTGTTACCGGGCACAAGGTCGAGATGCACCTGGCAACACGGATGACCTCGGTGGAGTGGCTGTGCCTGGCTGCTGAGGCGCTGAACGCTGTGCCTGACAGTGAAATTGACCAGTGGCAGCCGCTGAACCCGCTGAAAGAACGCGGGCGTATGCTCTCGCTCGGAGGATCGGGCGGGCTGGGCCAGTCCGATGCCGTGTGCGACATGCTCATTAATAGCACTCCGGATGACGCGGCCGACAAGAACGAGACGTGGAGCATGACGGTGGATTTCGTCTTGAACAGCGCTCCCCAGCACAAAGGCCTGGAAGTTCTGGCCACGTTCAAGCAGCTGTTCGACGATGGCACGGGTGAGGGGCTGGAGCTGATTGCGAACCTGCCTGTGGCCAGCAAACAGACCTCGCTCTATGCGTTGAACAGGCAACAGGGCCCGGGCAGCCATGTGTATGTCTTCACCGCGCCGCCCCAAACCACGCCATCGCGGGATTTCATCCAGGTTGCGTTGGTGGGCGGTCGGTCGCCCACCGTCCAACTGAAACCGCTTGCGTTCGATGCCCAGCAACACAGCGCCACATGCCTGGGGAAGGAAAAGAGCGTCGAGGTTCCATGGAAGCGCATTGGCCCGGTGGAGTTGGCAGTGTTGGGGCCACCGACACAACTGGCCGCCGCGCTGTTTGAAGGGCTGTATGCAATGCACCTCAGGGCCGTTGACAGCGACAGCGACGATGACGGTGAGAAGGTGGCCTACGTCCCCTTCAAACCCCAGCTGGTTCAGCACGAACGCGATGGAGAAGTGGTCATCCACCTGGTGGGCGAGCCGGTGGAGCGCAAGTATCTGGGCGTCAATGCTTGGTTCCACGATGACGATGGCCGGGTGCACACCACCGGCGTTCCCCAGCGTCACGCCGACATCTGGCGGGTGGGGTGGGCGGTTGCCGATGTGCTGGGCATTGCGGCGAGCATGTCGGGGGAGACGGGTAACCGCGAGGAGGTATTGGCCGAGGATGCCCTTCAAGCCGACCCGTCCATGGAACTTGGGCGGCTGCACGCCGACGAGCTCGAGCGCTATGTGCTCAGGCAGCAACTACGCAAGCTGCAGGGCGCTTACCTTTCCGATGCACAGGCGGACCTGCCCGTGGCCGAGGTGGCCGCGTTGCCTGGAACGGTGCGCCGGGCGCTGGAGCTGTTGCGGAGCTATCCCTCACAGGAAGACATGCGCACCAGGACGCAACATGTGCTGGTGATGGAGGCACAGACCAAGGCCATGGCGCTGCGCCTGGGCAGTGGCTCTGGCATAGGTACTGACCTGCGCAATGCCCTGCACCGGGTGTTCCCCCAGGCCGTTGAGTGCCTTCCGCTGTGGGTGCTGCAGGGCATGGGCCTGGCATCGGCGGGGCGGGCGGGGATGCGCCCTGAGCTGGGGTTGATGCAGGCGCTGTATGACGCCCTGAGCGATGCGCCGGGAGTGCGGGCCGAGCAGGCGAGCGACAAGGCGCCCGCGTTGCGGGTGGCATTGGCCCTTGCCGTGGCCACCGCTGGCCTGCGCGGCAGCGTTGCCGCGGTGTGGGGGCTGACGTGGGGCAACACCAAACGGTTTAGCGAGCTGCCCCGCTTGCCCGAGACATGGGCGCTGCCCGAGACGCTGCGAGCCGACCCGCAAAGCGATTACCGCAGCATCTGCAAAGGGCTCACCGATGCCGATGCCGATGTCCTTGAGCGGGCCACCCCATGGCACTGGATACTGGCGATGGCGGGGCTGCTGGATGCCAGCTTTCCGCAGGCGTTGGAAGTTCCCGCGTTGGCGGTGGTGTTTTCCACGCTCGGTGCGTGGCGCTACGCCGATGCGGCGCTTGACCAGACGGGTGAAACCACCCAAACCGACGTACCACACGAAGAGGCTGCCTGGCCGTTTGAGGACCTGCCCACGCTCAGCGTGGCCGAGTGTGATGCGTTGGTGGAAGCGGTCACCGCGGCCATGGTGGCTGTTGATGACGTGCTGGGCATGCAGGTAGTGGGAGCGAAGGCGCCGCGCTTTGGCAGAGACCCGCATACCGGTGAATTCTCCGATGCCAGCGGCAAGGGCTGGCAGATGTCCACGCCCCAGTACTCCTTTCTGGGGCGGGGCGAGGTTGAGCGTGTGTGGGCGGGCAGGGGCAAGGTGTCTGCCTGGACCGAAACGCGAAGGACATCAGATGGCGACCTGTTGGCCGTCCATTGGTTGAACGGCAAGCTGGGGGGCTGGTTTGGCAAGCACGAGGGTGAGGCGGTCCGCCCGGTTGAAGCTTTCACGCCGGTGCAGGCAGGGGGCGCTGGCCGGCTTGAACCTGCGCCGTTGGCAGAAGAACAGGGCCAGCGGATTCCCCCAGGCAATGAAGGCGCTGCTGCGCCAGTGCCGGAGGCGCCGCCACTTGTTTCCTTGCGGGAGGATGCAGGTGGTGACACACCGCTTGATGAGGCTGTACCTGTCCAGGAGACCCATGCAGCATCGAGGGCTGATGTTCTGGACGAACTGCGTCGGTTGCGGGACGCTTCCTTCCGTATGCGTAGAAGAGCGGGGGCTGATGATAGTACCGACCTAGCAGGCAGCCACTTCCGCGTGGCGCTGCTCCAGCTCAATGCTCACGACAGCTACTGCCACCCGCTGGCGGAAGTGGGCATTGGTGGGCTGCCACTGGGGGAGCACATTCACGAGGCGTTGGTATCGCAGCTGGGGAACAAGGACTTCACAACAGCCAGAAAAGCGGCCAAGCCCGGGAGTGAGCACCAGTGGAAGGATAAGGTGGATGTTGTCTCCTGGCCGGAGCACCGGCGACGCGCGGTGCTGAAAGAAGCGCTCCACGCATGTGACAGGCTAGGTGTGGAGCTGCTGGTGTTGCCCGAGGTCTCCCTTCGCAAGGAAACAGTCCATTGGATGAAGGAGGAGTTGGTTAAACACTACCCTGGACTTGCAGTCCTGGCCGGCACCTACCGGGACTTTAGTCCACAGGACCATTCAGATCACTTGAAGGAAATGCTCTCCCTGCTGTGGCGGCCTGAGCCGTCGCTGTCGAAAATTTTCAGGCTGGAAGACAACGCGATCTTTGAGCTGTCCAGAGGTAAGAAGTACCGGTCCGTCGCCTCACACGAGCTGTTCAAGCCGGATATGAATATCCTGGCGCCGCTGTACTTCGATACACGTGTGATGGATGCCATTACACAGTCGCATGAAGAAGCGCGTCTGAAAGGAGACTGGAGTTCAGACCAGGTGAAGGGGCTGGTTGGGGCGTTTGCCGGTGGCTCGATGAAGTTGCGCCATTGCATGGAACTGATCTGCTCGGAGCTGTTCCTGCTGACCAGCCCGGCAAATCACAGGCCGTTGATGCAGGAGCTGGAGAGGATGCTGGCCATTTTTGACGGCCAAGCGGCGGTGGACGTGAAAAATGTGGTCCGTCGCGATGTGGAAGCAGTGGGTGAGCTACTGAGCATTGCACAGCCCCAGCGTGAGCGTCGCTCGGTGCTGCTGGTGCCGGCGCACACCAACCGCACCAACGATTACTGGCACGCGGGGCAAGCCAGCGTACTGGCCTCCGGGACGGTCACGGTTTTCTGCAATGCCGTGCTTGGTGGCGCCAGCGGAAACAGCTGCTTCATCGGCATTGACTCGGTCAGCCGATCGCCTTTATCGACCGGTACGGTAAAGCTGCTGACGCCATACCACGGGTGGCATACGGGCATCCTTCAACCCGACTGCAAGGGTGCGCTGTCAGGCAAGGACCAAGCGCTTGTAGTGGTGGATATCGACCCGGTGCATGTGGTCAGTGGAAAACCGCGGCCACAATTGCTGCCCGAACCCATGTCCTTGGTGGCGTACTTGCCAATTGTTGAGGTGGTGGACGAAGAGCAAAACGTTAAAAAACTGGCGGAGGCGTTGGTAGATGCCGACAGGTTGGATCAGCAAACATCTGATGATCCGGTCGCTTGGCTGGCCAATAGAACGGCCAAGGTTGCCGAAGTGGAAGCACTGTTGAAGAAAGAGCCGTTCAGTTCAAAGGGTGCGTCACACGAGAAGAAGAAGTTTGGGCACGCATACCAGGGGCTGAAAGAGTGCCCCTACCCGAAAAATGGCGAGGGCTATGATGCGCTCGGAGCGGATTTCTTCAAGTTTTTCGGCGATCCGAAAGCGGTCTGCGAACGCCTCAACGCTTGGCACAGAAACAGACATCAGCAGCCTGGCGCGAAGGTGGGTAGTAACAAACGTTCCGAGCCGGCGTGGGTGGACTTCCTGATTGCAGACTTGACTTGTGGCGGGGAGCTTCCGAGATTGGAGGTGCCTGCTTGGCGCTCTCTTGAGCTCTTGTCATGATGACTGAGAAGACAAGAAAGTTGCATCCGAAAGGCTCGATCTCTTTTGGTCAGTCTTCCAAAAGGCGAGCCGCAGGGTTCGTCGTCGTGCTACCGCCCTGAAAGTACCCGACAACACTGGATACCGATTCTTGTTCGCGCAGAAGTCTCGGGGGCGTCTCTTTGGGCAAGCCAGTAATTGGGGGGCGAACTTTCGTAGCAATCGGGGCGAATGTCTGCTGCAGCGGGGGCGGCCGTTCAACGTCAATCAGCTTCGTCAGCGGAGCCCACGAACCGGATCAGGCCGGATACGCCATTTCGCATAATGTATATTATGTTCCAAACGCAACGAGGGACTGCCATGCTTCCTGCCTCAGCCTCGACATCTGCCGCAAACGCCCATAGACCGTAAGGCGTCGTATTTGGGAGTGCTGCTCAGCTGCCCACCCTTGCCGGGATCATCTCGCAGCGGGACGACTGCAGAACGTGCAGCTGGATCTGAAGCCAGCGCCCCTGCAGCTGCTTGGCGCCTACAGCCACCGCCATTCGGTCACCGCTCGGGTCCGGGCGGCGCTGGAGTTCATACAGGCCCGGCTGCATCCGACTGTGCGAACAGCTCCATTCGCTCCGCGCCAAACGGATCGCTCTGGAAACAGGGCCGGTCAACCTCGGTGATGACATGTGCAGGCTTGTCACGCAGCTGATACTCACCTGCATCCGCCGCGTTGAACCTGGGATTCGGCGTGACGGCGGTCTTCTCGATGACGTTGAACTCCGGCCAGCCACATTCAGCGGCAATGCTGATCAAAAGCTCGTCGATCAGTGCGGCGTCATTGTCGCTGCTGGTCATCACTACCGCACCCTGCCCTGTATGCGTGTCGCCATACAGCTGAGTCCGGAAGCCATCGCTACCGCCGCAATGGCCGAAGCTGGTTCCGTCCCCCAGCTTTTCAACAAACAATGCCAGTTCGTAGTCGCCCAGTGCGCAGGTGAGGCCGCGCGACCCGGCTTGCCGCGCCATCGACAACAAGCCACGTGTTGGACATGTGTGCAGATTCTCGTGCAGAACCAGTAAGGGACGGGATCGGGTATTAATATCGAAGAATCAAATGGCTTTCAGTGATGGGTACCTGCCAGAACTCACGCAGTAGCGGCGGAGGCTGGGCATGGATATTGAGCGCTTCACCGCTCCTCCGGCACGACAGCACGCTTGCTATCAGCTGTGCCGCTCCACGGTACGCAGGCAGCCGTGCCTGGCGTAAGCCCTGAAAGGGCAATGCGCGTTTGTGAGAAAAGTCACGGTTGCCAATCGTGAGGGGAATTAATGTTTGATCCATCGGCATTATATTTAGCCGGAACGGGACTCTGATATTCCCAGCCTGGCAAAATGGCTTGAAGCGGAGGGGCAATGCGCATGGCATCCTGGCGTTTCTCAATCAGACGGGCAGCTTTCACGCTTGCGATGATCGCTGCCGGCATTTCAACCACCCCATCGGCAGTGGCTCGGGAGACCCGGTCGGTCGTGCTGGTCAGGCTTTCGCCCGCGGCCAGCGCAGTCCTCGCCACAGGCCTGCTTAGAGGCAGGCTGAAGCCCATCAACGGCTGTGTTTACTTCGTTGATCAGAATGGCACGACCTACCTCGCGGCGTGGCCTTATGGCTACTCGCTGGCGCTGGATGGAGGGACGCCGATCGGCATTCAGGGCGCGGGATCAGGACAGGTCCTGAAATTCGGGGTTGCAGCCTCTTTCGGGGGTGGCCACGCGGCTGAACTGCCCCGATCGAGCCTTGCCACCAACATCCCGGCGGGCTGCAGCGGCCCGATGATGACCATGCACTTGATTCGCCAGGCAAAGGAGTCGCCATGATCAACCTGATTCCGAACAACTGCATCCGCCTGCTGACATGGCTGGCGCTCAGTTCAATTGCATTCGGTTCACATGCGCGTGCGGGAGTTGAGAACCCCTCCGCTTATACGTACTCGCGCATTTTCGGCGTGTCTGAGGCCGAGGCCAGGTATCGATCGTTGAAGTCGGTCGCTGCAGCGCCCTTGGAGGCGAGGATCCAAGCAGCGGAACCCGCAACCTTTGGCGGCCTGTATGTAGAACACCAACCAGACTTCAGAATCGTCGTCATGTTCACCAGGAAGCCTGCCGAGACGTTGGCGAAGTACACCCAGGATCCTGTCTTTGTCGCTGGCACGTCCCCCCAATCCCTTGAGATGCTGCTGGCTACCCAGGCCGAGGGCGGCGCCCAGCTCCAGGCAAGAGGTGTCGAGTTCGAGTCGGGGCTTGATGTCAGACGGTCTTTGGTGACCTTCTATGTGAAGGACGAGGTCGCCGCCAAGCGTACGCTACGGCCGCTGCTCGGTGCAGTCGATTTTGTGAAGATCAAGGTGGTCAAAGGGTTCACTGTCACCACAGCGATCCAGGGCGGCAACAGAATTGCCGGGGCTACCATTGCGTGCACCACCGGTTTCAACGTCTTCGACGCAGAGCGTGAGCTTGGCATTCTCACCGCAGGCCATTGTGACAATGCCGCCAGCTATCAGGGTGTCGCAGCGCCTATGGTATTCCAGGCGGAGCAGGACGCTGGCGACTACGATGTCCAGTGGCACAAGGAATCAGCCACCGGGCCACGCCAGCCACAGGCAAATGAAATCACCCTGATCAACGGACCGTCGCCGACCCTCGAGATCACCAGCGTACTCCCCTCGACGGCAATGCATCTGGGCGATGTTGTCTGCAAGAGCGGAATCAGCGGTCATTACGCGTGCGGCACCATCCAGGACATGAACTCAATGTCCAACTACAATGGAGTAATCGGGCGCTACATTCGTGCGCGCAACCTTTCCGCAGGCCCGCTGAGCGTCGAAGGCGACAGCGGAGGACCAGTCTTCTCCAATCACGCAGCCGTTGGCATCATTCATGGCCGCGGGGGGGAAGGGACCGGGTTCGAGAACGACTTGTACTACATGCCCATCGAGCGGGTTTCGGTACTGGGCGTTTCCGTGCTGACAGAGGCGTTTGAAGTTACCGGCATCGCTGATCGTACAGAAAACTATTTCAGGCCATTCTCCGTTCCGGTGACATACAGGGGAGTGCCGAAGTTCCCGATCGAGCTGACGCTCGAGCGTCCCGTATGCCCCAGCGGCCCCTGCGAACCTGCGACGGAGACGCTGTCCGAGAAGACGCCCTCTCCTCTCAACTACACCTGGGTCTGCTTCTATCCAATCGTGCTGTACCCGCCACCGGTCATCCCACCTCCGCCCCTGACCTGGAGGGAACGGGTGACCTTGAAGGATGCCTCTGGAATTGCGGCCGAGCCGGTGGAGTACAACCTGCACTGCAGCGGATGCCCTGATTGCCCATAGCCTGCTTGAGGCGGATGGCGATGGACAGTGAGACCGTCCGAGGCGGCTGCCCGCCGGCAGCCGCCTCGTTCAGCGCACCGCTTCGTCGATCAGAACTTCACCGGCAGCACCTTCATCGCGCCGTGGGTATCGGCTTCGATGACGATCAGTCCGTTGGAGTCGGTCACCAGGATGTTGTCCGTGGTCTTCCGGTTCTCGCCCGTACCGCTGTTCCCGCAGAAGTACTCGTGCTCAGGCAGTGCAGCGCCCACGGTGGTGTAACGATCCACGGCGTCGCAGCGCGGGTGGCTGTAGCGGAGCCCGGCGCTGAAGATCACGAAATCGGGGCTGGTCGCCTTGGCCCACTCCACCGAATTGCTGCCCTGGCTGGACGCGCCGTGATGTGCTCCGGTCAGCAGGTTGGCCTTGAAACTCTTGAGACCGTTCGGCAGCTGCAGCTTGTTCTCGGTCGCCTGGGTCATGTCACCGGTGAAGGTCGTGGTGAAGTCTCCATAGCGCATCGCCACCACCATGCTTCCATCGTTCTTGGTGGTGCCCGCGTTGACGCCCAGGATGTAGCTGGCCACCTGCATGCTGCTACCCCCGTGCTCGGGCTTCCAGCAGCTCAACCCCGGTTCGGGCGTGGCGGATGCGTAGAACCCCGTGTACATGTTGACCTGCGCCGCACTTTTGATCCTCTGCGTCTTGACCCAGTCTTGGAAGGTGCTGTTGTACTGGCTCCAGTCACCGCCCAGATACAACGACGTCACCTTCATGTTGGCAAACACCGGGGCGATGTAGTTGTAGTGGTCCTCGTCGGGATGGCTGATACTGACCGTGATCTCGCTCTTGTCATCGATCAGCGTTTCGACGTAGCCCTTTACCTTGCCCGCGTCCCAGTCCTGGGTGCCGGCGCCCTTGGAGCCGCAGTCCATCACCACCAAGCGGTTACCCGAAGGGCATTGAGCGATCTGGCAGTTTCCAGCACCGATCGGCAGCGTATGCACGACCAGATTGCCAGGATCCACCACGTTGACGACGGGAGCGCCCACCAGTGGTGGTGGCGTGGGTTTGATGCTGCCTGTGCTGCAGGCGGCCAGTAACAGGATCGCGGACAACAGCAGCCCGCGACCGACGAAGTCGATGCGTGTCATGGGATGACCCTCGTTGGGTTGAGACAGGCCGGATGGCTGTCACGAGGGATAAACGCACGATCCATGCCAAGTCATCGGTGTGCCTGCAGCACACCGGTTCGCACCGCGATCGCGTGGTCTACAGGCGCTTGGCCAGGCCCAGTTGGCGCACGCGCCGGCGCAGGGATTCGCGCGGCGTGCGCAGCTGCGAGGCCCAGTGGCCCGGATCGTCAGGGGCCTGCGCGACCGCGCGGCTTATCTCTTCCAGAGGAATGTCATCGGCGCGGCGGATGCTCGGCGATGCGTCCAGCAGCACGTAGAAGGAAGCACGCGAGACGCAGAGATGCTCGGCCGCCTTGCGCACACACCACTGGTGTGCTTCCAGTGCAGCAATCACATCGTCCTCGCGGACCCGCGATGGTGAGCGATAGCGCACTGCCGGCGCCACAGCGGCCACCTGGCCTGCGTCCATCGCAGGCGCAGACAGGGAGACGGGCGCGGGCACGGGAGCCGGCAGCAATGCCTGCATGTCCGGCCATTCCTGTACCTGTGCCGCCAGGCTCAGTCGCCGCAGCACATGTGCCAGCTGGCGGACGTTGCCGGGCCAGTCATACAGGCACAACGCCTGCACCACCGAGCCAGGCAGCTCCACCGGCGCCGCGTCGCTGCCCTGCCAACGTTGCAGCAGCTGCACGATCAGAACACCGATGTCCTGGCGACGCTCGCGCAGTGGCGGCATTGCAATCACGAACGCTTCAAGGCGACGTAGCAACGGCTGGTTGAAGCCTGGCGTGGAGAGATCCCGATCGGTGGCCGCTATCAGGCGCACGTCGGCGCGCTCGTTGCGTGCACTTCCAAGCGGTCGGTATTCGCCGGTTTCCAGCGCCCGCAGCAGCATCGGCTGCACCGCCGCAGGCGTGTCGCCAATCTCATCGAGGAACAACGTTCCGCCGTTGGCTTCGGCGAAATAGCCTTCGCGCGCCACCTGTGCTCCGGTGTAGGCCCCTTTGTTCGCGCCGAACAGATCCGCCGCCGCCAGCGACTCGTTCAAGGCGGCCATGTTCACGCTGACCAGCATCCGGTGCGAACGCGCACTGGCGGCATGGATGGCCTGCGCCACGAGCTCCTTGCCGGTGCCGGTCTCCCCCAGGATCAGGGTCGGCATGTCGGTTGCCGCGACCTGGGCGATCGCTGCACGTACCCGCGTCATCGCCGGGCTCACCCCGACCAGTGCACTGCCGCCCTGCCCGGCGCTGCCGATACCGATATAGCCCAGGCACAGCAGGACACTGCCACCCAATCGAAGTACCACCCCACGGCGAAGCCGCGTCGTGTCGAATGCAATGGGCGTCCCGCGCATGTCTTCGCTGATCGGCACACCGTCGATCTCGACGCGCATCGTCGATGCCGGGGCGCTCAGCAGCACACTGCCGTCGTCGCCTGCACGAAAGCACAGGGATTGCCTCGAAACGCCCTGATGTTCAAGCGCCTCGCCGACGTCACTGGCGGCGGCGAAGAACGCGGGCGCATTCCGGTTCAATTCGGCCGCGCCACGCTCAAGGAGCAAGGCTGCCTGCTCACCAATGCGACGCCGACGCGGATGCCAGAGCACCGTCAATCCGAGCGTTGCCGTGGCCTGTGCCGCCAGCGCCTCGATCGGCGCGGACAACGTGGCTTCCCTGTCAGCTGTGCGTCGCGACACCGGTCCCTGCCCCCATTCCGTGGCCGTTGCCGGATCGTACCTGATGTCGGCGCGGACCGCGGAGGGACATGCCGGGCATGTCAGCCGACATGTCAGCCGACCCGCCAGCCCTGGCCATGGCCTGTCCGGGCTGGCGCGAACCCTTGCCATGGCGGGTTCGGTGGAGTTGGCACGGTTTGTGTGTACGCCCTCATCGAGGCGCACGCTGCGTCTCGCCCATCAACCCTCAATCTCAAGGAAGTCCTTCATGTCGACCATCACTCTGATCAACGAAACCGGCGAAACCGTTCGACTGGCCGTGTTCCAGAAGCCGGTGAGCAACCCGACCCTGGCCACGATCGCCTGGCAGGTTGCCGCACCGCCGCCGGGTGGCAACTCGGTCATCCAGATCCCGGATGACTTCGGCCTGCAGGTGCGTTACTCGAACGATGCTTCCCGTCCCGACCAGCTGGACACCTCGGCCAAGCCGGCCTCCTTCGCCGAGACCTCCGCCGCGTTCACCATCGACAGCGTCGCCTCGCAGGACCGCCGCTCCAATGGTGCGGTGATCAACCAGAGCTTTACCGACCTGGTGCTCAATGAGGTGCGCGTGGTCAACAACTTCAGCATCGGCGTGGAAGCTTCCATCCTGCGCGGCCAGGACGCGATCTACGAGCCGCAGGTCATCTGGCCGGGCGGCCTGTTCATGGAAGATGTACGCGCGAGCATGTTCGTCGCCGTGGTTTCCCAGTTCACCTACAAGGGCCAGCGCCTGGTGCAGGAAGAAATCAGCCAGACCCAGCTCGAGGTGCTCGAGGGCGATTCGCTGATCGTCACTGGGTCCAAGTGGAAGGGCTACTCGCTGACCAAGGCCTGATCCGCAGCGGGACGGGCCCTGGCCCGTCCCGCTCCACTCCAAGGAGTTCCATCATGACCACTGCGCCTTCGCTGCCCCCGCTCCATGCCGACTCGCTCCCCCTACCCAGCAACATCTGGGCGCCCTCGCCAGACGCCAGTATCGAGATCTACTGGAGTGATCCCGTGGATGGTGCATTCGATGTCGCCCTGCTGTTGATCGACCGGGCCATCTCCTCGATGGACCCGGTCAACCTCATCGCCCGCAGCATTCTGGACAGCACCACCCCACGATTGACGTTCTCGCTTGTGGACCCCTATTCCAACAACCGGATCCTGTGGGGACGGATCGAGCGTCGTGTCGATGCTGACGGCTGCATCGGAGTCTGGCTGGTGGACACCGGCTATCCCGGCGGCTTTACCGATCTCGCAAGGATTGCTGGTCCCTTCGAAGGAGGCGCGCATGGCGATGCCGGGCACTGACAACGCTGGGGTTTTCGAGCAGGGGCCGGTGCGCATCAACTGGACCTTCAGCGCCGATGCGCTGGCCTGCGATGTGGATGTGTCCTGGCAGGGGCAGCTGCTCGCACGCAAGCATCTGGTATCCAACGATCCGATACTGGCGTTCGATGCGCGCGGCGAAACCTCGCCGGGCATGATGATCGTCGGGCAGCTGCATTTCGATGCCAGTCGCGCCGCACTTCTGCTCGACCAGCTCCGCTATCCCGGCGGAAGCGCCCCGCCGCAACTGCTGGGCGAAGCAGTGCCGCCCGCCCCGGTGCCGGAATCGGCGCAGGGCGAAGTGGTGCAGTCGCGGCTCGAGGAGGCGGGCGACTTGTTCCCCTATATCCAGCTCCGGGCGTGGCCGGGCGCTTCGACCCGGACCCAGGAGGACAACTTCATCGCTTACTCCGGCACCTGCACGACCGCCGACCCGCGCCTGTACTGCCAGCTGGCCGCGTTGCTTCCAGCGGGAGACAGTGCGCGCAGCCAGATGCTTGAGCAGGCGGTGATGTTCCTGCAGGGCGATGCGCCCTATACCGGCCAGTGCGTACCCACGATTGCCGTGCTGGGGCCGGACGCTGTTGCGCTGGAGCGCTTCGCGCTGGCCGCTGCAGCGATTCCGCTGCCAAGCCGCGAAGCGTTGATCGATCTGATCGTGCAGCTCTGGGGTCAACCCTGGCCGGCGATCACCGAGGCCATGGCCTCGACGGAATTCGCGCAGACGCTTGATCGGATCTGGCAGAACGTGTTCGCCTTGAACTGTGTGCTTGGCTATGACCGTCGCCAGCGCGACGCACTCACCCGCACCCTCCAGGCGGCAACACTGCTGGGCCGCCTGTCGCGCGATACCGCACCGGGTTTCGAGGGGCGTTGGCCACCAGAACGTCTGCGTAATGGCCTGGCCGCCACCCTGTTGTTGCCTTCTCCCGTCTTCCCGCTGCCCGCCGCCGGGCCCGCCCGGGCCGAAGAGCCGTCGAGCATCCCGATCCAGCCCTATGCGATCGGTGAGCTGCAGCAGGTCAAGCGCCGCCTGTTGGGCTACGCGCTGGGAGAAGTCAGCCACATCGAGAGCGTGATGGCCGATGAGCGCAAGGTGCGCGCCCGGCATGAGCGCGCTGACACGCTGAGCGAGCATAGCGCTCGGACAGGCGTGGCCGATACCCATGAGGATCTGCGCGACGGCCTCGCCAGCACGCTGGAGTCGGAAGTCCACAACGCGCTGCGCGAACAGTTCAAGCTCGAGTATTCAACCACCTACGGTCCGCCCACCCAGTGCCAGCAGGACGGAAGCTGCACGCTGATGCCGGTGGACACCCAGCCCACCCGTGATCGCCTGGCCGACAGCGCGACGCTGGCGCGGCGGATCGTCCAGCGTGCCGCACAACGGGTCACCACCCAGCTGGGCGAGCAGCGGCTGCAGCGGCATCGTCACACCCGCCGCAATGAAGTCTCACAGTGCTTCGATCGTCGCGGCCGCGCCAACAACCAGCGTGGCGTCTACCGCTGGCTCAATGCCCGCTACCGGTGCTGGGTGGTCTCCGTCGGCCATCGGCTGATGCTGGAATACCGTGTCCCGCGGCCGGGCGAGCGGCTGGTGCACGCTCGCCGTGACCAGTATGGGCAGGCGCTGGAACAGCCGCTGGCACCTGCACAGCTGGGCCTGCGCCAGTTCAATGACCTTTCGCTGGATCCGCAGAGCCCCTGCTACTACGCTGCGCTGGCGGCACGCTACGGCGTGGAGGTCACCGAGCTTCCGCCCACGCCCGAGGCACATGCCTGTACGGTGTTCGAGAGCGGCACACCCTTGTTGAGCCAGCAGCTGCCGCTGCCGCCGGGCTATCAGGCGGTCTCGGCGAGCATCGCCCTGGCCAGTGCCAGCCAGGGTTGGAGCATGCGAGGCAGCATCGGCACGGCCGGGTTCACCACCGAGGGGAATGCATCAGCCGTCCTGCCGGACATTGCCTTGGCCGGGCAGACCGGCGCGCTGCCCATCAGCATCGTCCTGGTCGCACCTGCCGGCGCGGAGGAGCCGTCCGACCCTGCACCGACGGCAACGCCGCTGCCCGTCTATGGATTGAACATCGATGTACGCCTGGCCAGCACGCCGGAGCTGCTCGCGGCCTGGAAATCACGACTCTACGATCGGCTGATCGAGGCCTGGCGGCGCGAGCTGCTCCGCTATTTCGATGCCGCCGGTGCATCGCCCCGGCGCCACCCCGACGGGCAGGCGCAACAGCGCAGCATCCGCCTTGAACTGCAACGGGCAGGAGTGCGCGGGCTGCTTGGCCTGTCCCGCCGGCGCACGGGTGCCGATGCGCCTGACCAGCAGGTGGCGCCCACCCTGCAGCTATGGCTGGACCAAGCGCTGGAGTGGCCGGAGCTGACCTATACCCTGATCGATGATCCGGAGGCTGCACCCGCGCCGGATCCTGATGACGCCGGGTTGACCCCGTTCCTGCAGGCCGCGCAGGCACGGGTACTGCTGCCGGTCGCGCCGGGCCATGAGAACGCGCTGCTGTACTTCCTCGCTACAGGCATGATGTGGCTGGGTGATGACGCGCTGGTGCCTACGTTCCAGGCAACACTGGAGGCAGCCCCCGCTAACCAACCTGCTACGCTGCGTTACCTGGACCTGGCGGACGATCTCAAGGTGATCTCGGCCACGCCGGCCCCAGCACCTCAGCGGGAGGCGTGGGAGCTGATGGTGGCCACCGATATCAGCGTCCTGCAAGACGGTGAAGCCCTGCCCGACTTCAAGGACGAGGCATGAACACCGCCCAGCCCATCGGCAGCGTCTGCCTCTATCTCGGCGACCTTGCACAGGTTTCGCAGGCCCCCAATCCGGCCTGGTCGAGCGGCGACAGTGCCGTTGCCGCGTCCGCCGCGAGCCGCACAGATGGCCCACTCCGCGCGTTGCTGGAACCGCTCGGTTGGATGCCCTGCGATGGCCGCGAAATGCGCATCTCCCGCTACCCGGACTTGTTTGCCGCGCTCGGCTGCCTGTACGGCGGCCAGTACGAACGCGGCATCTTCAACCTGCCCGACCTGCGCGGCATGTTCGTCCGCGGGGTTGACGACGGCGCCGGCGTGGATCCGGACCGCGACCAGCGTCGTTCCCCGGACGGCAACCCGGACTATTCCGGTGTCGGCTCGCTGCAGTGGGATGCCCTGCAGGCGCATCAGCATGACTACAGCGAACCCACCGGCAGTACGGTCTCCGGCGATGCAGCGCAGGCCTGCAATCTGCCAGCCAAGCCCCAGAAGACCACCGATCCTGTCACCGGTCGCGTGAGCGTGCATGAGACACGCCCACGCAACATGGCCGTCCACTACATCATCCGTGTTGAGTAGTGGTGACCGCCAGGGGCTTAGACCGGCGGCTCGGTGCCCGACCCCACCTCGGCTTCTGGGTCGAACGAGAACACCCGGATTTCCTGCTGCGGGCCCGCCTTGGTCAGGCGTTCGATCACCACGGTGAGGATCAATGACAGCTTCCAGCGGCCGTCGTCCTGCACGACGGTCAGCGGGGTCAGCGAGTGCTGCACCGACGCACTGAAGCCGGGTTCACGGTCATGCTCGATCCGGGCCGGCTGCCACTGCTCGATCGGCGTGGTGGCTCGCACGCTTGAGAACGGCGATGGCGCCGAGAACCGTTCGCCCGAGGTGTGCGGAACCGTGTAAAGCATCGCATCGAGGATATTGGTTGACAGCAGCGTACCGCTGCGGCCAAAGCCGGTGACCTCCACGCTGACCGTATCGCCTTCACGGAAATGCACGGCACCGGCATAGCGGCCGACCGGCGAATAGAGATCTCGGTGCGTCTTTGCGACGGCAGCCTGCCACAACAGGTCCGAGCTGACCTGGTCGATATCGAAGCTGACCCGGATGATCGCGGCATCGGCCGCGGGCGGGGTGATGTTCACACTCATTCTGTCTTCCCTGTAAGCATGCGGTGGTAGCGCCGATCCCGGCGTAGAGCCAGAAGATCCGGCTCCCCGGCGATCATATGCGGGGGGTAGCCGCGCGCGATAGCGTCCTGCAGGTGAGCCAACGCAGCTTCGCGACGGCCGCCAAGTTCGGCCACCAGCGCTGCGCGAAACTGCAGGTCTGCATTGTTATTGCCACCGGCGAGTGCGGCGTCGATGCGCTGCCGTGCCAGCGAAGCCTGTCCCAGCCGGGCGGCGTACAGCGCGCTGCGACTCTGCAGCGTTGCGCTGTCAGGGCTGCGCTGCAGCAGCGTGTCCACCATCTGCAGGGCGCGCTGGTGCGCCGCGCGCGCCTGCGCTCCATGGCCAGGCAACCAGCGCAGGGTATCGCCCAGATTGGCCCATTTCAGGTAGTCGTTGGGGCTGCCCTTCGCATCGGACAATGCACGCTCGAACGCCGTGGCAGCCTCAGCGTAGTCTCCCCGCATGTACAGCAGGGTGCCGAGGTTGCCATACAGGCGGCCATTGCTGCCCTGCCGAAGGCCCTGCTGCAGCACATGAAGCGCCTCATCGAGACGGTTCGCGCGCAGCAGCACGCCGCTCAAGCTGACGTAGGCCTGCACGCCATTGGGCTTGAGCAGGATGCTGCGGTGGAACGCCTGCTCGGCACCGGCGAGATCGCCCTGCTGGTAGAGCAGCGTCCCCTGGGTGTCGACGAAGCCGCGGTCGGCAGGGAGCCGCCGCATGGCGTCGGCCAGCACCTGCTGGGCTTGGCTTGCGCGGCCCGACTGCGCGTACAGGCGTGCCAGGCCCAGCAACGCATGGCGATCGCCCGGGTCCAGCATCCGCGCCCGCAGATAGTGGGCTTCTGCGTCGGCCTTGTTGTTCAGATACTCCTCCACCCAGCCTCGCGCCGCCTGCACGATGGCCCGCTGCGGTTCCTCACGCTCGGCCTGCTGGGCTGCCGCGCGTGCGCGACTCAACCAGACCTCATCGCGCTCATCACCGGCGTAGCTCAGGCAATACCCGATGGCCAGCAGCGCTGCGGCACCGGCATCGTGCGGGTCGCTGGCCAGTCGCTGCTCCAGCAGCGCCACCGCTTCGGCTACAGTGCCGGCCTGGTCGAAGTCAGCCAACAGGCGTTCCGCGCGGACCAACGGGTCGATCGCAGCACCGGCCTCCGCCACAGCCTCTGCCCCCGCCAGGCGCACGTCGCGCGCCTGGATGAACACAGCGAGCAGTCCGAACAGCACGATCAAGCCCAGCACCCCACGCTGCTCCGCACGCTTTCGGCTTCGCTCGTGCCGCTGCTCCTGCGCCTTCAGCAGCGCCCTGTGCACATCGGACATGGAGCGTGGACGGTCCTGCGCGTGACGGCGCGTCATCCGCTCGACCAGATCGGTCAGCGCGGCGTCGGTACCGCGCGGCAGCCGTCGCCCTGCCGCTCCACCATGCAGGCGTCGATGTAATCCGCCCCACGCCGCGCTGGCCTCGAAATCACGGCTGCCCTTCAGCGCCTCGTGCAGCACCAGCCCAAGCGCATAGATGTCACCGGATGCGCCCGCGCGCGCGCCCAGCAGGCGTTCGGGGGCCAGGTAAGCCAGCGTCCCTGCCGCGCTCTGGGCAGTCACCGTGCTGACGGTCTGCTCGGGGTCGATGGCCGCAGCAGCACCGAAATCCAGGATGCGCACGTCCCCGCATTCGGTGAGCATCACGTTGGAGGGCTTCAGGTCACCATGCGCCCAGCCATGGCGATGGGCCACAGCCAAGGCTTCGGCCACCGCCGCACCCAGACGCAGCACACGCTCGGCGGGCAACGCGCCGGTCCGGTCCAACGCCTGCGCCAGAGTGATGCCGCGGATGCGCTCCATCACCATCGCCAGCTGACCGGCGTGCTCCTCCAATGCATAGACCGCTACAAAAGCACGGTGCGCCTGCGCGGCCAGCCGCTGGGCCTCGTAGCGCAGACCTCGTTGGCCGGATTCATCGCCTATCGAGAACTTGATCGCGACTTCGCGCGCCAGCCGCTCATCCCAGGCCAGGCAAACCCGACCGAAGCCCCCCTCGCCCAGCGTGCCTCCGATCCGATAGTGACTGAACTGCTGTCCCGCCCCCGTAGAGGGTTGCTCCACAACGTTGTCCATTCCCACTCCTGATTGATTGAGAGGGAGCAAGGATCAGTCACTTTTCGCGACTTCACGGGGTTGAACGCGCGTGTGTGATTGCAGTCCTCCACGTGCCGGGTGCGTCACCCTACCGCAGCAGACACTGCCAGAAAATTGACAGGCGCCGCTGCACAGGCTGGCTGCAGAAGCCACCAGCATTGCCACCGCCGCTGCACGCCATGGCTGCACCGATCAGGCGCACGCCACCCATGATCTTGTGCGATCGTGGCAGCGATGCCGCGCTGCGACTGGCGACCTCCTGGTACGTGGAAGCAGCGTGGGGGTGTCTGGGCCTGGAACCAATGCGTGCGAAACGTGCTGCCCTCAAAAGCGCCCGCGAATGGCCGTCTTGAAAAGGCAGCACATCCTGCGTCGCGCATGCCCCACATCACGTCGAAATCGCCTGCACGGGCGGGCCGGATCTCCATGCGTCTACTGCAGATCTGTGGTCGTGACCAGGCCGGGTACTAGCAGATTCCAGAAAGCGCCCCGCACCCGCTTCACGCGCCACCGCCATCGGTTCGGCAATAGTTGAGTGAATTCCGGCCCTTAGAGCAGTACATGCCCCCTACTTCCGCGCGCATCCCGCACCGGCTCCGCCGATGGCGCGTCGCTGGCTACGTCCTGCTGGGCATCTACCTGCTGTATCTGCTGGCCGGCAACATCTTCCTCAACACGCCACTGTTCGACCAGGTCACCAACCGCAAGCCGCACAAGTTCGTGATGACCACGGGCCCAGCCCTCACCTTGCTGCCCGGGCACGTGATCGCCTGGAACGTGCACATGCGCGGCCACGTCAACCACACCGTCTACGTGCTGCATGCCGACCGGGCAAGCGCCAGGCTGGCAGTCCTGCCGCTGTTCCAGCGCGAAGTGCGGGTTCCGCGCCTGCAGGCCACGGGCGTCTCGGCCGAGATCAGCCGTGTTGAAGAGGCCATCCCGCCGCCCCCGCGCAGCGACCAGGGCTGGACGCTGCGGTTCGATGCCATCCACAGCGACAGCATCCGCAGCGCCCGTTTCGGCAAGCTGCTGATCATCGGCAAGGGCCAGGGCACGGTCGGCTTCGTCAAGCAGCTGCGCGGCGGTCCTTCGGAACTGCTGGATTCAACAGTCACATTCAAGGGTGCAGACACCAGTTTCGACGGCGTGCAGCTGCTGGGCGACATGAACCTGGCTGCGCGCTTCAGCTACCCACGCCACTACCGTGACCAGGCGCCTGGGCTGGCCAAACTGAAGATCCTGCATGCCCAGCTGGACGTTGATGCACGCAGCCAGGGCCTGCGTATGGATACGGATGCCACCACCCCGAAGATCTCCAGCGCCCCGGTGCCGGGCCGCCTGCAGCTCTCGGCACACCTGATCGATGGTCAGCTGCAACCCGGCGACCGCGCTCTCTGGCAGGTGCCGCTCTATCTTGGCGACGGGGCTCCAGACCGCGGCGTGCTGGCCCTTCAGCTCAACGTGGCCAACGACCTGCGCCTGCAGGCACGCCTGCCACCACGGCCCGACTCAGGCAGCGAAGTGGACGCGGACCTGCACATCACCGGCCGTGAAATCCCCTTCCAGGATCCGGGCCAGTTGCTGGAGCGCAGTTCAGGTACGGTACGCGGCGAATGGACATTCACCTCGCTCAACTGGATCCCTGCCCTGTTCGTCCGCAAGCCGTGGCTGCAACTGGACGGCGGCGGCACGCTGAAGGCCGACCTGCGGCTGCACAATGGCGAGCTGAGCGAAGGCAGCACGGTGGACATTCCCTCTGCCGAAGCAGTTGCCGAGGTCGCCGGCGTCCGGCTTGCCGGTACCGCCAGCGCGCATGGGGAACTGAAGTCAGGTACTCCGAATCAGGCGCTGCTTGCGGTCCGCCTGCCCCGCTTCACCGCGCGTCCCACCGATGCCAAGGACGTTCGGCTGTTCGACGGCCGCAATCTGGCGCTGGACCTGACCGGCGACGGTCGTCTGCAGGAACTGCGCAAGGGCGTGCGCGCGCACCTGAGCTTCAGCGAAGCCACCATTCCAGATCTGTCCGCCTACAACCGTTATCTCGGTTCAAAACAGGTGCGCCTGCTGCGCGGCACCGGCTTACTCAGCGGTGATGCCACCCTCGATACCGATGGCCGCGTTGGCCATGGCACGGCCCGCCTGCAGGGGCGCGGCACCAGTGCGAGGGTGGCAGGGCTGGACATGGGCGGCGATGTGGACGTGAACGCAACGCTGCGCCGGGGCGACTTCAACCAGCGTCATTTCGACCTGTCCGGCACCACGGTCGAGCTACGCAACGTGCAGGTGGCCGGCACGGAACGCTCGACGGCGTGGAAAGGGCGTGCCATCTTCAGACGCGGCCGCATCGATGCGCAATCGCCCTTCCAGGTGGACGCCACCACCGACCTGGCGCTCAGTGATGCGCGCCCCTTGCTGGCGTTGTTCGCCGAGCGCACGGACTACCCGCGCTGGACCTTGTCGCTGCTGGACTCCGGCCAGGTGGATGCGCAGGCCAGGCTGCGCTGGCGCCCGGGCCATCTGGTGATTGATGGCCTGCAGGCCGAGAATGATCGGCTGTCGGTGCGCGCGCGACTGGATCTGCTGGAGCAGCGCAAGCGCGGCGACCTTTATCTGCGCTGGGGGCTGTTGGGCGCGGGCATCGAACTGGATGGCGACCAGCGCCAGTGGCACCTGGCCAAGGCGCGCGAGTGGTTTGACGAGCGCCCTTCCCTGCTGCCAGCAGGCACTGGCGGATCCTCAGACTGAATGCCGCGGCATCTGCATCCATATGCCGCGTTCATGCGTATGCAGGGGCATACGGAGCATGGAGCGGTATCGGGATGAAGCGCGGCACACAGATTTCCGGGTTTCTGGGCTGGTTGGCGATCACCTTCGCTGCGGCCGCATTGGGCGCGTGGGCATCTTCATCGGCGGCCACCTTCTATACCACGCTTGCCCTGCCCGCGTGGGCGCCGCCGGCCGGCGTGTTCGGCCCGGTGTGGACGCTGCTCTATGCGCTGATGGCGGTTGCGGCTTGGCGGGTCTGGCGCGAGCGCGGCTGGCGCGGCGCGCAACCGGCACTGCGGCTCTATCTGTTGCAGTTGGCCGTCAACGCACTGTGGAGCTGGCTGTTCTTCGGCTGGAAACTTGGCGCCCTTGCGTTCGCGGACATTCTTCTGCTGATTGCGCTGGTGTGCGCCACGATCGTCAGGTTTGCGCGCGTCAGCCGCATTGCGGCAGTAATGCTGCTTCCCTACCTGGCCTGGATCGTGTTTGCCTGCGCGCTGAACTACGCGGTGTGGCGCGCCAATCCCGCACTGCTGTGAGCGCAACAGATCTGAGTCAAGCCTGGGCAATGGCCTGCGGGCGCCACGCCCGCAACAGCGACGACTTGAAGGCCTGCTGGCCACAGCCGGTGGGGCAGCGCACCACTCTGGCTGCAGAATGGCTCACCAACCCTTGGCCTTCCTCTGCCTTGAACACCGTTTCGCAGGAAAGGCAGCGGGCCACCAGCGAGTACAGGTGCAGAAGACGACCGCTGGCAGGATCCTGCAGGGCATCCACATCCAGCAGTTCAAACTGGCAGCTGTCAGGCAGCATGCGGTACGGAAGAGGTGGGAGCGTCTGCAGGTTCACGGGCGTGGCAACGGTTGGAGGTGGATTCACCCTAGGACAATCGCTGTCGAGCTGGCGTGCAGCCGATATGCATTGGATGCAAAACCTCTGCACGGGCGCCTTACACATCGTCCGCCGCTGTGTAGATGAAGAATTCAGGTTTGAATGAAACGGCCTTCACGGGCATCAGGTGGTAGGCGAATGCGCGATTTTGCTTCACCATCCCTGCTAGCCGGATGTATCGCTGGGCTTTTCCAGCCATCCATGAAACATGAGCCCCTCCGTTGATGCCTTCTGCCCAGTCCACGCCCGACCTTGCGCTGTCCCGTTGTGCGCGCGAACCCATCCACACACCCGGCGCGATCCAGCCCTACGGTGTGCTTCTGGTGCTGGAGCCGCAGTCGTTGCGGGTGCGCGAGCGCGCCATCAGTCAGCCGAGCGTCCTTCAGCAGTTCGGCGAGCCGTTGCTTCAGCACGTCAGTGAGGTACTCGGTGGCGTGCTGGCGCCCTTCCAGGCGCTGCTCCGGCAGACCACCATCGGCAGCAGTGCGCATGTGGGCGCCGTGCACCTGGATGGCCACGGCCGCCATCAGCTGCTGGTGCATCGCTCCGCCACCGACCTCCTTGTCGAGCTGGAAGCGCCGGTTGCGGGCCAGCCCGGTTCTCTTGAAGAGCTGTATCCGGCCATCCGCGAGCTGATGACCGCCATCGAATCGGCCTCGACGGTGGAAGACCTGTGCCAGCTGGCCGCCGCGCACATGCGCCGGCTCACCGGCTTCGATCGCACCCTGGTCTATCAGTTCGACGCCGGCTGGAACGGCATCGTGGTGGCGGAAGAAGGCAATGGCCTGTTGCCCTCGTACCTGGACCTGCGTTTTCCTGAATCTGACATTCCCGCCCAGGCACGCGAACTCTACCGCCGCAACCGGGTGCGCCTGATCGCGGACAACAACTACACCCCTGCCCCGTTGATGCGGGCCGAGGAGCATCGCGACGCACCGCCGACTGATCTGAGCCTGGCGGTGCTGCGCAGCGTATCCCCGGTGCACCTGCAGTACATGCGCAACATGGGCACCGGGGCGTCGATGTCGGTCTCGCTGGTCCATGAGGGCCAGTTGTGGGGGCTGATGTCGTGCCATACGGTGCAGCCGCGCCGCCTGCCCTACCACGTGCGCACGGCCTGCGAGTTCATGGGCCAGATCCTGTCGCTGCAGATTGCCCTGAAGGAGCGTGCGCGCGCGATCGAGGAACGCGTGGTTCGCCGTTCCGTGCTGGTCAAGCTGCTGGGACGCATGGCCGGTGACGAGGACTTCATTGCCGCGCTGCGCCTGGATGAGACCAGCCTGCTGTCGCTGACCGGTGCCGCTGGCGCGGCCATCGTGCACAAGGGCGACTGCATGCGCGTTGGCCGGTGCCCTTCTGCCAGCGACGTCCTGGCGCTGACCGACTGGTTGTCCGCGCAGCATGCCGGCCAGGAAATCTACTGCACTGATCATCTGGCCGCCGACTGGGCGGAGGGCGCTCGCCTGGCGGAGGTGGCCAGTGGCCTGCTGGCGGTCTCCATCTCGCAGCTGCATGACAGCTACCTGATGTGGTTCCGCCCAGAGGTGGTGCGTACTGTCAGTTGGGGTGGCGATCCCCGAAAGACCGCAGCGCCGGATGTCGTGCTGTCTCCACGCCATTCCTTTGAGGCATGGAAGGAGACCGTGCAGCAGCGCAGCCTGCCATGGGGTGACGCCGATCGCGATGCCGCGCACGAGATGCGAACCGCCATCGTCGACGTCGTGTTGCGCAAGGCCGAGGAAATGGCCGAGCTGAACGAGCAGCTCCTGCGCAGCAACAAGGAACTGGAGGCATTCTCCTATTCGGTCAGCCACGACCTGCGCGCCCCCTTCCGCCATATCGTCGGTTATTCGGAGCTGCTGGGCAGCTCGGCCGGTGAACGCCTCAACGAGACCGAGCGCCGCTTCCTGGACACCATCGTCGAGTCGGCAAAGTCCGCCGGAACGCTGGTGGACGACCTGCTCAGCTTCTCGCAGATGGGACGCTCCACGCTGGGACGGGTGCGGCTGGACATGGCTGCGCTGGTCGGGGATGTCCGCAAGAGCCTGGCGCTGGACTACGCCGGTCGCGATGTGCAGTGGACGATGGCGCCGCTGCCGGAGGTGGAAGCCGACCCGACCATGCTGCGCCTGGTCTGGCAGAACCTGTTGTCCAATGCGGTCAAGTTCACCCGCGAGCGCGACCAGGCGGTGATCGAGGTCGGCCACGAACGCAGCGACGATGAAGATCACTTCTTCGTGCGCGACAACGGCTGCGGCTTCGACATGCGCTATGTGGACAAACTGTTTGGCGTGTTCCAGCGCCTGCATCACGTCGAGGAATTCGAAGGCACCGGCATCGGCCTGGCCAACGTGCGTCGCATCATCGGCCGCCACGGCGGCCGCACCTGGGCCGAAGGCGAACCCGGCAAGGGCGCCACGATCCACTTCACCCTACCCCGTTCCACAGGAGATTACCCATGAGGGACCTGCGGCCGATCCTCCTGGTCGAGGACAGCCCAAAGGATGCCGAACTGACACTGGCCGCGTTGTCGCGCTGCCAGCTGCTGAATGACGTCATCCATGTACGAGACGGCGCCGAAGCGCTGGACTACCTGCGCTGCGAGGGAAAGTTCGCCGGGGCCAACCATGGTGGCCCCGTGGTGGTGCTTCTGGACCTGAAGCTGCCCAAGGTCAACGGTCTGGAAGTGCTGGAACAGGTTCGCGGAGATCCGCAGCTGAGCAGCACCCCGATCGTCATGCTGACCTCTTCCCGCGAAGAGCAGGATCTCGTGCGCAGTTACGAACTGGGTGTGAATGCCTTCGTGGTGAAGCCTGTCGACTTCAAGGAATTCTTCGACGCGATCCAGGGGTTGGGCATGTTCTGGGGCATCACCAACCAGCCACCGCCACATCGCCCCTCCGGTACGGGGCAGCACAATGCATGATGGATCGCGCAGCAGCGAGCGCCTGCGCATCCTCATGCTGGAGGACAGTGCGCTCGATGCGGAGCTGATCACCGCACAGCTGCAGCGCGCCGGCCTGGACTTCGAGGCCGAGCGCCTGTGGACCCGCAACGCCTTCATCGAGGCAATCGACAGCCGACCGTTCGACGTGATCCTCGCCGATCATGTCCTGCCTGGCTTCGATGGCGACGCTGCACTTGCCCTGGCACGCGAGCGCGTGCCACAGACGCCTTTCATCTTTGTCTCCGGCACGCTGACCGAGGAGCTGGCGGTCCAGGCTCTCACGCGCGGTGCCCGCGACTATGTGGTGAAGCAACGCCTGCAACGCTTGCCCGATGCGATCCGCCGCGCCCGCCAGGAGGCGCACGAGCGCACCCAGCTTGCCAATGCGCAGGCCGCGCTGAACGACAGCCAGGCCCAGCTGCAGCAGGTGACCGACGCCGTTCCTGCACTGATCGCCCAGCTGGACAAGGACCATCGCTACAGGTTTGCCAACAAGGCGTTTCTGGACTGGCATGGCTTCAGCCTTGCCGAACTGCTGGGCCGCACCGCACGGGAAGTCAGTGGCATTTCTGCGTTTGAACATGCGTTGCCCAGCCTGGAGCGCGTGCTTCAGGGCGAGCGCTCCAGCTTCCAGGTGGAGCTGATCCATCGCAGTGGCCAGTCACGATTCGTGCAGATGGATTGCGTGCCGGAACATGCGGCCGACGGCAGTGTGGTTGGCTACATCTGCATGGCCAGCGACGTATCCCTGCTGAAGCAGGCCGAACTGGCGCTGCGCGAAGACAACCAGGAACTGGAGCGGCAGGTCCAGGCGCGCACGGCCGAGTTGAGGGCCAGCAAGCGTCGCCTGCAGGCCATTTTCGAATCCAGCTTCCAGCACCAGGTACTGCTCGATCTTTCCGGCGGCGTGGTTGATGCCAACGTCGCCTCGCTGGCCGCCGTGCTGGCCGACAAGAAGGATGTGGTGGGCCAGCCTTATGTGCAGTCGCCGTGGTTCGCCACGACCGACGAGGTTGCCACCACCGTTGATCAGGCCGTCACCGATGCCGTGCACGGCCACAGCTCGCTGCATGCGCTGGATATCGAGCTGCCGACCGGGCGGCGCAGTTTCGACTTCTCGTTCCGCCCCCTGCTGGACGCAGACGGTGCGGTTACGGCCGTGGTCTCCGAAGCGGTGGAAACCACCGCCCGGCTGCAGGCCGAACACGCGCTGCGCCAGTCGCAGAAGATCGAGGCCGTGGGCCAACTGACCGGTGGCATCGCCCACGACTTCAACAACATCCTGACGGTCATCTCCGGCAACGTCGAACACGCCATGCTGCTCAGCGAGCGCGCTGGTGAACCGGCCGCGCTGGTCGGTCGCGCCCTGGACAATGCCCTGAAGGGCGTGGGACGTGCCGCCAGCCTCACCCAGCGGTTGCTGGCATTTGCCCGCCGCCAGCCGTTGCATAGCCAGGCGGCCAACCTCAACGACCGCCTGCTGGACATGCACGACATGCTGCAGCGTGCGTTGGGCGAACTGGTGCAACTGGAGATCCGCAGCGCCCAGGACATCTGGTGCGTGGAGATCGACGTCAGCCAGTTGGAGGCCTCTGTGCTCAACCTGGCGGTCAATGCCCGAGATGCAATGCCTCACGGTGGCCGGCTGGTCATCGAGGTCGACAACAGCCACCTGGACCATGACTACGCCGCGCTGTTCCCCGATGCCGAACCCGGCGAGTACGTGATGCTTCGCGTGCGCGACAACGGGCACGGCATGGATGCAGCCACGTTGGCGCGCGTGTTCGAACCGTTCTTCACCACCAAGCAGGTCGGCCGTGGCACTGGGCTGGGCTTGTCGATGGTGCACGGCTTCGTCAAGCAGTCCGGCGGTCATGTCCTGATCGATTCGGTGGAAGGCGGCGGCACCAGCATCACCATGATGTTCCCGCGCTCGCCGCTGGCGCTGCCCAGCGAAGCGCGTGCGCCACAGTCTGGCTTGGCCGGCTACGCGCCGCGTGAGGAAACCATCCTGGTGGCCGAGGACAACGACGATGTGCGCGCGCACACGGTTGATTCACTGCGCCTGCTGGGCTACCGCGTACTGGAAGCGCATGACGGACCGTCCGCGCTGCGATTGCTGGAGCGCCCGGACACGAGGGTCGACCTGCTGTTCTCCGACGTGGTGATGCCCGGCATGTCGGGCTGGGAACTGGTCCGCGAGGTCCGCGAGCGCTGGCCTGAAGTTGCTGTGCTGTTCACTTCGGGCTATCCACGCGACCACGAGGCGGTGGGTAGTCAGGGTCGGTTCGCTGCGCTGCTGCCGAAGCCGTTTACCCGCAGTGACCTTGCACAGGCGGTACGCACCGCGCTGGACGCTGCCGCGCACTGAGCTCACGCCGCCGGATCACGCGTGCCTGCCGCGATCCGGTTGATGTCCGCGCACTCCACCGTGGCAGGCGGATGCTCTCTTCCTGCCAGTGCGATCATCGCCTGGCCCACCGCCAGATTGCTGGTGACCAGTGAAGGGACGAGTGCGCCCGCCAGTTTCATCAGCGGCGCGCCACCCCAGTACAGGGGCTTGAGCACCGCGTGGCGCGTGCCGGTTCCCGATACCGGCCGCACGCCTCCCGGGCGCAGCATCACGGTACGCACCGGCATCCTGCGGAGCGCCAGTTCGATTTCGCCCTTGATCCGCAGCGGCATCACCCGGCTCTGCGGGTCCGCGCCGGCGCCGGACACATACAGAAAGCAACCGTCGGGATTCACTGCCGCCCACGCGCGGGCCACGGCCAGTGTGGTGTCCAGCGTCACCCGCCGGTACTCGGCTTCGGCGGTGCCCACCGGAGGCGCGCCCGCGCAATAGAAGCACGCGTTGAAGCCAGCCAGATCGTCACGCTGCTCATCGATGCGCAGGAAATCCGGCACGACCCGCTCGCTTCCCGCACCGCTGAGGCTGCCCGGACGCCGTACCAGCGCGGTCAGATGGCCGACCTGCGATGAGCGCTGGCAGGCCAACGCCACGCCCTGCCCCACCAACCCGGCGGCGCCGGTCAACAGAACACGCAATGCTTCTGCCCTCGCCATCACCGTCTCCCGCCCCGCTAGAGCTTCACGAAACGCTGCACCTTCCGCGCCAGCCAGCCACTGAACACCAGGGGTGCATCCAGCGCCGACACGCAGATACACGGCACCCCTGGCGCGGTCACCGGCTGGTGCTCCACGTCCCCATCCAGGTCCGCCACGTCGCCGGGCGCGAACAACCCCAACGCATCATTGTACGAGCCCCGCAGGATCTGGGTCAGCTCGCTTCGGCCGTGGCTGTGCATCGGCAGGCACTTGCCCGGGGCAATCTTCAGCATGATCAGCGAAGGCATCTGCTCGGCACGGATGCAGTGCACGCCCGGCGCCATCCAGCGCCAGCGCAGGCCACTGAGCGACGCGCCGAAATACGGGTGAAGTGACGCAGGAAGATGGTCCGGATCGGCTTCGGGGCGCTCTCTGGAAACGGTCCGTGATGACACTGCCGCGGCAGGCACATCCGTCGCCAGGCGCATCAACATCGCGTCGCGCAACTGCTCGCGGCGTAGATCGCCCGTGGATGGCTGGGTCTGTTCCAGCAAGACCGATCCGATCGCCTCGGCCTCGCGCAGGCGCTGGCGACAGTGCGGGCACTGCTCCAGATGGGCGCCCGCCACGATGCTCAACGGCGCCGGAAGCGCGCCTGCGGCGTAGCTCATCAGTGTGGATTCGTGCAGATGGTGGTGCGGATTCACAGCGCACCTCCCACTTTCGACTGCAGTTGCAGGAACGCACGCCGCAGGTGCGATTTCACCGTGCCCAGCGGCATGCCCAGTGCCTCGGCGATCTCGCTGTGGCTCTTGGCCTCGAAGTAGGACATGCGCACCAGCCGCGCCTGCACTGCCGGCAACTCATTGATGCGTTGGCGAAGCCGGGCCTGGTCGGCGAACTGTTCGGCGCTGCTGCGCTCGACCACGTCCATCGTTGCCGCGTCTTCCACCGCCACCTGTACCTGCATCCAGCTGCGCTCGCGGCGCACGCGGTCGATATGCAGGTTGCGGGCGATGCGGTACAGCCAGGTGCTCAACGCACCCTGCGCGGCATCATAGTCGGCCGCGCGCAGCCACAGGCGCAGCAGGCACTCCTGCGCCAGCTCCTCGGCCACCGCCTCGGGCGCGCCCAGCCCGCGCAGATAGACGCACAGGCGCGGCATGAAATGGTCGTAGATCCGCATGAAACAGTCGCGGTCGCGCAGCCGCGCGACACCGTCCATGTCGCCGGCCCAGTTTTTCGGCTCGCTGCTGGGCTGCTGGGAGCTGGACACGATGCGTGCGCTGTTGAAGTTGGCGAGGGTGCTGGCGGCGTCAGGATACATCTGCGTTCGCGGCGGGCGGGTGAAGGTCTGTCCCCTGTACGCGCGGGAATGGCAATCGGATGCAGCCCGCATTGCGCATCCAACCCGCCCCGCCCGCCGTACGACCTGGACCCGCCCTTACGGATGAATGCCATGCGCATCGCCTGGCTGTTGTTGTGCCTGCCCCACGCCGGACTGGCGACCCCTTGGCTGCGCAGCGAGGGCGTGGCGACGTCCTCGCAGGGCCGGATCCTCTACCACGAAGTTCACTGGCGCCGCGACGCCAGCGAGGGGGCCGAGCACTGGGTGCTGTACCAGTGCCCCGGTGGCCAGCCGTTCGCCCGCAAGCACCTGCCGGCCAGCCCCCTGGCGCAGGCTCGTGGCTATACGCTGCAGGACCGGCGCAGTGGCCAGACGGCCGAGATCGAGGCCGCCAGCGGCGCTGTGTCCGTCGTCTGGAAGGAGGATGCCGCCAGCCCGCCCCGGCAGCGCAGGCTTGATTTGCCGCCGGATGCGGTGATCGATGCGGGATTCGACGCGGCGGTGCGCCTGCACTGGACAGCGCTGATGCAGGGCGAGCGCGTGTCGATGCCGTTCCTGGTGCCCGGGCGGCAGCGCTACTTCCCGGTGCAGGTGCGGCATACCGGCGCCCTGCGCTGGCAAGGCATCGACGCCCAGTCGATCGAGGTCAGCCTCGACACCTGGTATGGCGGCGTCGCACCCCGCCTGTCGCTGGTCTATGCCAACGCCGACAGGCGCCTTCTGGAATTCAATGGCACCAGCAACCTGCGCGATGCACGCGGCACCTATCCGCGGGTGACGGTGCGCTTCAGCGCACCTCCCGCGCAACGCCCCGCGTCTGAGTGGCAACAGGCATGGGCGCAGCCACTGGTCGACCGCTGCCCTGTTACGAACACGTGAAGCCAACATTCACCGCAACACGTCGCATCCATTGCGCATTCTGGTGCGTACAGGAAGACACGACACCCGCCGAGATCCGCCATGGCCTCTGTATCGCCCCTCCCCCGTCGACGCTGGCGCCTGCTGCGCACCCTGCAGCGCTGGGTTGATACCGGCGAAGCCGCGGACGTTGGCGCGGAACAGTCGGGCCGCATCGACTGGCTGCGTGCGGTGCCGTTCGCACTGATGCATGTGGCGTGCATCGCGGTGATCTGGGTAGGTGTCTCATGGACGGCTGTCATCGTGGCCGCAGCGCTCTACGCGGTGCGCATGTTCGCCATCACCGCGTTCTATCACCGCTACTTCTCACACCGCACCTTCCAGGCACCGCGCGCGGTGCAGTTCGTGTTCGCGGTGATCGGCGCGGCCAGCGTGCAGCGCGGCCCGCTGTGGTGGGCGGCTCATCATCGCCACCATCACCGCCACGCAGACCAGCCACTGGACCCGCATTCGCCGCGCGAGGGAGGCTTCTGGCGCAGCCACATGGGCTGGTTCCTGACCCGCGAAGCCTTCGCCACCGACCTGTCGCGGGTGCCGGACCTGGCGCGCTTCCCGGAACTGCGCTGGCTGGACCGCTTCGACACCGCCATTCCCATGCTGCTGGCCATCGGCCTCTATGCATTGGGCGCAGCACTGGAACACTGGGCGCCGGGCCTGCACACCTCCGGCCCGCAGTTGCTGGTGTGGGGATTCTTCATTTCCACCATCGTGCTGTTCCACGCCACGGTCACCATCAACTCGCTGGCCCACCGCTTCGGTCGTCGCCGCTTCGAGACCCGCGACGACAGCCGCAACAACCTCTGGCTGGCCCTGCTGACGTTCGGCGAAGGCTGGCACAACAACCATCACTTCTTCCCCGGCACCGTACGCCAGGGCTTCCGCTGGTGGGAGATCGACCTGACCTGGTACGGGCTGCGCGTGATGGCGGCGTTCGGCCTGGTCAAGGGACTCAAGCCCATCCCCGAATGGGTGCTGGCAAAGGCGAGGTACTGACATGCGCATCGCCATCATCGGTTCAGGCATCTCGGGGCTGGCCAGCGCCTGGTGGCTGCAGGAGCGGCACCAGGTGACGCTGTTCGAGGCCAACGATTACCTGGGCGGCCACACCCATACCCACGACGTGCAGATAGACGGCACGCGCATGGCCGTGGACACCGGCTTCATTGTCTTCAATCCCCGGCACTACCCGCTGCTGACGGCACTGTTCGATGAGCTGGGCGTGGCCTCGCAGCCGACCACCATGAGCTTTTCGATGCACAGCGAGCGCAGCGGCGTGGAGTACAACGCCACCTCGCTGGATGGCCTGTTCTGCCAGCGACGCAACCTGGTATCGCCGCGCTTCTGGGGCATGCTGGCCGACCTGCGCCGCTTCTATCGGGATGCCCCGCTGTTGCTGGGCGAGGACGAAGGCCCAACGCTGGGCCAGTACCTGCGCGATCAGCGCTACGGCGAGGCCTTCATTGAAGAGCACCTTCTGCCGATGGCCTCGGCACTGTGGTCGTCTCCCACCGCCACGGTGCAGGACTTCCCCGCGCGCTATCTGGCCCAGTTCATGGCCAACCACCAGATGCTGCAGATGACCGGGCGGTCCTCCTGGCGGGTCGTTACCGGCGGGTCGGCCCGTTACGTGGATGCACTGCGCCGCCGTTGGCGGGTGCATGAGCGCCTGCAGTGCCCGGTGCAGCGGGTGGAGCGCACGCCTGAGGGCGCACGCGTGCACAGTGCCGCCGGCGTCGAAGCCTTCGACGAAGTCATCCTGGCCTGCCATAGCGACCAGGCCCTGGCCCTGCTGGGTGATGCCGACCCCGTCGAGCGCGAGGTGCTGGGTGCCATCCGCTACCAATCCAACGAAGCGGTACTGCATACCGATGCCTCGCTGCTGCCACGCAACCGCAAGGCCTGGGCCGCCTGGAATGCACATGTACCGCGGGATCCAACCGCGCCCTGCACGGTCAGTTACTGCATGAACCTGCTGCAGGGCCTGCCCGGCAGCACGCCATTGGTGGTCACCCTCAACCGCAGCGAAGCCATCGACCCGGCCAGGGTGCTGCGCACGCTGCACTATGCACACCCGGTGCACGATCATGCTGCGGTTCGCGCGCAGCAGCGATGGGCAGACCTGCAGGGCCATCGCCACACCTGGTTCGCAGGGGCCTACTGGGGCTGGGGCTTCCATGAGGATGGTATTCGCAGCGCCCGCCGCGTGGTGGATGCGCTGTTGGCCTGCGCACCGCATCGCCAGGTATCGCTGGCGCGCGAGGTGGCGGCATGAGCGCCAGCGCACTCTATTTCGGGCAGGTGATGCATCGCCGGCATCACCCGCATCCGCATACGTTCCGTTATCCGGTTGCACAACTGCTGCTCGACCTGGATGAACTAGAGACCGTGTTTGCCGGGCGCTGGCTGTGGTCGGTCAATCGGCGCAACCTTGCCGAGTTCCGGCGCAGCGACTATTTCGGCGATCCCGCACAGCCTCTGGCCGACGCCGTGCGCGACCATGCCGCGCAGACGCTTGGCCATCGACCTTCGGGGCCGGTACGCCTGCTGACGCACCTTCGCTTTGCCGGGCATGTGTTCAACCCGGTCAGTTTCTACTACTGCTACCAGGCCGACGGCAGCTCGCTGGACTGCATCGTGGCCGAGATCACCAATACGCCCTGGAAGGAGCGGCACGCGTACGTGCTGCCGGTCGCCACGGCCGTCCACGAAGGTGCGTCACTGCGTTGGCAGTTCGACAAGCGATTCCACGTCTCGCCGTTCATGCCGATGGACTGCCGTTACGACTGGCGCTTCAACAGCCCCGATGAGGACCTGCGTGTGCACATGCAGGTCTGGCGAGACGGCATTCGCCAGTTCGATGCCACCCAGACGCTGCAACGCCGCCCTCTGGATGGCCGCGGCCTGGCGCGGGTTCTGGCCTGCTATCCACTGATGACCACCCAGGTGGTGGCCGCCATCCACTGGCACGCACTGCGGCTGTGGCTGAAGCGCAACCCCGTACACGACCACCCCACCCTTGCCGGGAAACCGCGATGAACTCGATGACACCTTCGGTGACCCTGCCGCGCCCCAGCGCGCTGGACGCCTTCCTGCGCCGCCGGCTGCTGGCACAGCTTGCCCCCCTGCGTGACGGCCACCTGTGCGTGCGCGATGCCCTTGGCGAGGTCCGGCTGGGCAACGCCCATGCCGGGCTGCAGGTGACGGTGACCATTGATGACCCGGCGTTCTACCGGAAGGTCGCTGCGCAGGGCAGCGTCGGCGCCGGCGAGAGCTACATCCAGGGCGAATGGCACTGCGATGATCTGGTGGCTCTGATACGCCTGCTGGTCCGCAACCGCGACCTGCTTGATGGCATGGAGCAGGGCCCGGCCCGTGTGGCTGGCTGGCTGCTGCGCGGCTGGAACCGGCTGCACCGCAACAGCCGCGAGGGCAGCCGGCGCAACATCGCCGCCCACTACGACCTGGGCAACGATTTCTTCGCCCTGTTCCTGTCGCCGGACCTGATGTACTCGTCGGCGCTGTTCACCAGCGAATCCGAATCGCTGGAGTCTGCCTCGCGCCGCAAGCTGGACCGCATCTGCCAGCAGCTGCAACTCACGCCGGGTGACCGGGTGGTGGAAATCGGTACCGGCTGGGGTGGCTTCGCGGTGCACGCGGCGCAGCACTATGGCTGCCACGTCACCACCACCACCATCTCCGCCGAACAGCATGCGCTGGCCGTCGAGCGCGTTCGGGCCGCCGGCCTGCAGGACCGGGTCACGTTGCTGATGCAGGACTACCGTGACCTGCAGGGCCGGTTCGACAAGCTGGTTTCGATCGAAATGATCGAAGCGATCGGCGCCGAGTACCTGGACACCTACATGGCCACGCTGCAGCGGCTGCTGAAGCCCGATGGCGTTGCCCTGCTGCAGGCCATCACCATCGAGGACCATCGCTACGAGCAGGCCCGGCGCAGCGTCGACTACATCAAGCGCTACGTGTTCCCCGGCAGCTTCATTCCCTCCATCAACGCGATCATGGCGGCCAAGACGCGGTCCAGCGACCTTCAGCTGATCGCCCAGCAGGATTTCGGCCATTCCTACGCGCTGACCCTGCGCACCTGGCGCCAGCGCTTCCTCGCACAGCTGCCCGCCGTGCAGGCACAGGGGTTCGATGCGCGCTTCTGCCGCCTGTGGGACTTCTACCTGGCCTACTGCGAAGGCGGCTTCCTGGAGCGTTCGATCGGTGTTTCGCATCTGCTGCTGGCGCGCCCGGGCCATCGACCCGCGGTCCCGGCTGGCGAAGGCAACTGAAATGCGCCGGTTCTGGGCCAACCTGCTTGGCAACCAGCTGGTCTGGCTGTGCGCGGTGGCTGGTGCCGGGCGCGGCTGGCAGTGGCCCGCGTTGCTGGCCGCGTCGCTGTATATCGGCAGCCAGCTGCTGACGTCGGCGCATCCCCGACTGGACCTGCGGCTGCTGCTGCTAGCGTTGGCCTGCGCCTGGCTGGTCGACGCCAGCGCCGCCGCCAGCGGCACCGTGCGCTACGCCGCTGCCCCGCTGGGATGGGCGCCGCCGCCCTGGATCATGGCCTTGTGGGCTTCATTCGCCATGACCCTGAGCACCTCGATGCGCTTCCTGCAGCGACACCCTGCCCTGCCGCCCCTCTTCGGCCTGGTGCTGGCGCCACTGGCCTACCTGTCGGCCGCGCGTGGATTCGGCGCGGTGCAGTTCAACAGCCCGACGTGGCATGGCGTCCTGGTCCTCGGCACGGGCTGGGGCATTGCGCTTTCCCTCCTGTGCCGCGCCGCCCTTGGCGGCACGCGTACTACGCCACACCCCCCTCTCGCCGGAGCGTCATCATGATCAACCTGCTCTGGGTGCTGCTCTACGCGCTACTGGTGATGAGCTGGGGTTGGGCCTGGCAGCGCCGCCACCACAACATCGGCGTTGTGGATGTGCTCTGGGCCAAAGGCGTGGCTGCCGCCGCGCTGTTGCTGGCGCTGCTGGGCGATGGTGCGGTGACGCCACGGGTGGCGCTGGCTGTGCTCGGCGGCCTGTGGGGCGGTCGCCTGGCCCTTCATCTCTGGCATCGGGTCCAGCACGAAGCAGAGGACGGGCGCTATCGCTACCTCCGAGAGCACTGGCAGGGACACCAGGGAAAGATCTTCGCGTTCTTCATGGCGCAGGCACTGCTGGTGGTGCTGTTTGCGCTGCCCTTCGTCGCGGTCGCTGCCAATCAAGCCGCTGGCACCCCCCCCTGGGCGTTGGCGGCCGCGTTCGTCTGGCTGCTGAGCGTGGGCGGAGAAGCGCTGGCCGACCGCCAGCTGGCCCGGTTCCGCGCGAACCCGGCCAACAAAGGCCGTACCTGCCGTGATGGGCTCTGGCGGTATTCCCGCCACCCCAACTACTTCTTCGAGTGGCTGCACTGGTTCACCTACGTGCTGCTGGCCGTCGGCTCCCCGCTGTGGTGGCTGGCCTGGCTCGGCCCCGTGCTGATGTATGTATTCCTGCGCTATCTGAGCGGCATCCCGTTCACCGAAAAGCAGGCCCTGCGCAGCCGCGGCGACGACTACCGCGCCTACCAGCGCAGCACGCCGATGTTCTTCCCCTGGTTCCCCCACCCTTCCAAGGAGCATTCCGCATGAGCGCGATACCGTCACTGAATCCGGCCGAGGAAGCAGAAACCGGGCTGACCGCCTGGGCCGAACGCGGCCTGGTGCCGGACGCTGCGCTGCGTGCCGGTATCCGACGGCTGTGCGCGCAGCGCCTGCAGGAAGAATCGGCAGGTGGTATCGAAGCGCAGTCCGCGCGCTTCAGCCGCCGCATCGCCGAACTGGCCGACAGCCCGCTGGCACTGCATACCGATGCAGCCAATCGCCAGCATTACGAAGTGCCTGCGGCGTTCTTCCAGGCCTGCCTGGGCAAGCGTTTGAAGTACAGCAGCTGCTACTACCCCAACGGCCACGAAACGCTGGACCAGGCTGAAGAGGCGATGCTGGAGCTGTACGGCCAGCGCGCTGGCCTGGCCGATGGACAGCACATTCTCGAACTGGGCTGTGGCTGGGGCTCGCTGACGCTGTGGATGGCCGAGCGCTACCCGCGCGCAACGATCACGGCCGTGTCCAACTCACACAGCCAGCGCGAACACATCATGGCCCAATGCCAGGCGCGCGGACTGCCCAATGTGGAAGTGCTCACCCGTGACGTGAACCAGCTGGAACTGCCCACCGCGCAGTTTGATCGCTGCGTTTCGGTCGAGATGTTCGAGCACGTGCGCAACTACGAGCGCCTGCTGGCGCGCATTGCACAGTGGCTGAAGCCGGACGGTGCGTTGTTCGTGCACATCTTCGCCCACCGCACGCTGATGTACCCGTTCGAAACCGAGGGCGGCGACAACTGGATGGGCCGCCACTTCTTCACCGGCGGCCTGATGCCCGCCGCCGATACCTTGCTGCATTTCCAGCGCGACCTGCGGCTGGATCAGCGCTGGTTGCTGGACGGCACCCACTACCAGCGCACTGCCGAACACTGGCTGGCCAATCAGGACGCGGCACGCGATCGGGTGATGCCGGTGCTGGCGGCGACCTATGGGCCTGCGGCTGCGCGCATCTGGTGGCAACGCTGGCGGATGTTCTGGATGGCGTGTGCCGAGTTGTTCGGTTACGACGATGGCCAGCAATGGCTGGTGGCCCATTACCTGTTCCGTCCCCGCTGAGGTGTGACATGCGCATGTTCTCGCTGCTTCCGCTGATCGCGGTCGGCCTGTTCGGCTCGGGCTGCTCGTCCAGCGACACCCGGCCACTTCCGCGTGCGCCCTCGGTGGATGTGCCGCGCTTCATGGGCGACTGGTATGTGATCGCCCATATTCCGTCCTGGCCCGAGCGCGAGGCCTACGATGCGGTGGAAAGCTATGCCCTGAAGCCGGACGGGCGCATCCAGACCACCTTCACCTATCGCAAGGGCAGCTTCGATGCCCCGCCGAAGTCGATGCACCCCATCGGCCGTGTCGAAGAGGAAGGCCATGGGGCGGTCTGGGGCATGCAGTTCATCTGGCCGATCCAGGCCGAGTACATCATCGCCTGGCTGGATGACGACTACCGACAGACCATCGTGGCACGCAGCAAGCGCGATTACGTGTGGTACATGGCGCGCACGCCCCAGGTGTCCGACGGCGACTACCAGAAAGCCGTGCAGCGCATCGCCGACATGGGTTACGACATCCACCGGCTGCGGCGTGTGCCGCAGTCCATCCGGTAGTGCATGGCAGCGAAGTGCCGATTGCGTTCTTCGTCATGCATCGCCCGGCAGAGGGTGCCAGAATTGCCGGACAGACCTGAGCCGGGGATCAGCATGATGGGCAGCCACGCAGAGGCGACATGGAACGGGCTTGAAGTGCGGCAGATCCGTGCGGGCGACCTGGATGCAATCTGCGCCCACCGCGAAGCCATGTTCCGCGATAGCGGGCGAACCGAGGAGGTCCTGCGGGCGATGGCGGCTCCTTTCCGTTCCTGGCTGGCGCCGCGCCTGGCCTCTGGCGAGTACTTCGGCCATGTCCTTGCAGACCACGGCAGAACCATCGCCGGCATCGGCCTGATGCTGATCGACTGGCCGCCCCACCCTGCCCATCCGGACCAGGGCTACCGCGGCTACGTCCTCAACGTCTACGTGGAACCGGAGTATCGCCGCCGCGGTATCGCCCGGAAGCTGATGGCCCTGGCAGACGACGCCTTCACCGAACGTGGCGCCACTTACGCAGTCCTGCATGCCACCGCGCAGGGGGCGCCACTGTACGCCGACCTTGGCTGGGCTGGAACCAGCGAGATGGCGCGCAGCCTGCACGGCAACGATCAGACACCATGAAGTCGATCCCGGTGGGCGCGGATCGGCGCCGTGCTGCCCCAGATGTTTCCCGATGACATCCGCACCAGGCGCCATCTCGCTTGCGGAAACGGATTGCCCCCGGCCTGGCAATCCATACCATCGATGGATAGCCCGGAATCGATGGATGCAGCACATCGACTCTTAGGAATAATCGCAAAAATCAAGCAATTTCGATGTTCGACGCGACAGCAGCGCCAGAATGATCATCACGCCCCACGGGCGCCGATCACCTCCCAGCGCATGAATGGAATTCCTGCACCGCGTCGGCTGCGGCTGGCGCTCCTGGACGACCATGAAGTCGTTCGTCGTGGTACCGCCCTGCACCTGTCCGGCGATGACCGTTTCAGCATCGTCGCCAGCCATGCGTGCAGCGACGAATTCATCGGCAGCCTGCGGAAGATGTCCGTGGACGTCGCAATCATCGACCTTGCACTGGGCCGCGAAGACCGCAGTGCCACAGAACTGGTAAGCCTGCTGCGTGACTGCTTCGCTCGCGTGCCCCTGCTCGCCTTCGCCACCCTCTCGCCCACCACGCACGTCAGCCAGCTGATCGCCAACGGCATCAGTGGCATTGTCAGCAAGGCCGAACCGCTGGCAATGCTTTCGGATGCCATCGTGCGGGTGTCGCAGGGGTTGTCACGACTGCCTCCCGATTGCACGCTGCCGGCCGCTTTCGACGAACTCAGCCGCAACGAGCGTGAAGTGCTCGATCTGCTGCTCGCAGGCCTGACCGTCTCCGAGATTGCGCTTCAACGCCATCGCAGCGTAAAGACGATCAGCACGCAGAAGACCGCGGCCCTGCGAAAGCTCGGGCTGCGCAACGATGCCGAGATCTACGCCATGCGACGACAGCTGGAGGCGATGTGAGAACGGCCAGTCGAATGCGCCTGCACATGCCGGCCCTGCTGCTGGCGCTGCTTCTGTTGCCTGTGGCTTCCGCAGAAGACGCGCCAATCCGGCCATGGGAGTCCGGCCGCGAGGTCCGGGTGGCCACCGCACCCGCCCTGCGCCAGATGCCCGCCACCCTCGCTGATTCGGCGCCGATGCCGAGCCTTGCACATGGCTATGCCAGCCTTGTGGAACGACACGCACGGCTGCGCTTCCTGGAGCAGGCCTATCCCAGCGGCAGCGCCTCGGTTGTCGCGGTCTGCCAGCACAAGGCCGATCTGGTACTGGTAATGGGGCAGTCCCGCCAGCAGCCACGCCCGTGCCCCGGGCTGCTGGAGTCGGTCGCGTTTCCCGGAGGAAGAACCATGCTGGCCGGACGCGCCGGCCAACCCCTGCCGCACGATATCGTGGAGTTGGGAACAAGGGTGCTGGCCGTCGTCGAAGGCGGGCCCTACGCCGATTGGCTTGCCCTGCACCATCCCAGCATCAAGCGGCTGCACCTGGCCGATCGGCATGCCGCGCTGGCGGCGGTCGAGAGCGGCATCGCCGACGTCGCAATCGGCCTGGAAACGACCTTGCGGCCCCTGATCCGCCATCACTTCCGCGGGCAACTGCAGCTTCAGCGGTTCGACAGCGACTTTTCCACCGACCTTCACCTGCTTACGCGCAACGAGGACCGGCAACTGCTGTTGCGCATCGAGCAGGGCCTGCGCGACATCACACTGGAAGAACATGCCAGTCTGTTGCAGGCATGGGCTCAGCAGGCAGTGCCAGCGACCGTCGAGCGCGCGTTGGACTGGATGCGCGCGCCCTCTTCGCCCTGGCTGCTCACCCTGCTTGCCACGCTGGCCGGCACCCCTCTGCTGTGGCGCGCGGTGCACAGCCACCGGGCCCGCAAGGGACGGAGCCACGCGCGCGCAGTCGGCATGATCAGCCACGAGATGCGCAATGCTGCGCAGGCCGTGCTGGCCTCGATCGACCTGCTCGGCCAGTCTCCATCGCCCAAGCGGCAGCGTGAGCTACTCGCGGCCGCGCATGCGGCTGGGCATTCGCTGCGTGGCCTGCTGAATCGATCGCTGGAATTCTCACGATTGGCCAGCGGAACCTACAGACCCCAGGCACAACCCTGCGACATTGCCCGGCTCTGCCGTCAATCGCTGGATGCCCTGCGGCCACACGCGCGACAGAAGGGGTTGGCGCTTCGCTTCGAGTGCCAGCCCGACCCCGCCCCGGCTGTTGCGCTTGATCGGGAGGGGTTTCGCCAGATTGTCGGCAACCTGCTTGGCAATGCGTTGAAGTTCACCGATATCGGCGGCATCGAGCTACGCCTGCAATTGACACCGCCTGACCATCCGCAGGAGCTGCTGCTGGATGTGATCGACAGTGGCATCGGCATCCCGGCCAGGCAGATGCCCCTTCTTTTTCGCCCGTTCGAACAGAGTGAAGGCGGGCAGGCGCGCGGCGGTAGCGGGCTGGGCCTGATGATCGCGCATGAACTCAGCCGGGCGATGGGCGGCAATCTGTCCGCGCACAGCGTGCATGGGCGTGGCAGTCGCTTCACCCTGCGCCTGCCGGTGCAGGCAGTCAGCAAGAGCGAAGGGCCGGTCGGCACGCCCGAAAGCGACACGCCACTGGCTGGACTCGACCTGCTGCTGGTCGAGGACCATGCGCTCAATCGCCGGATCATCGGCGAGCAGCTGCGACGGCTGGGCGCCGACGTGCGCGCGCTTGCCGACGGCGCCAGCGCGCTCGCCGAGCAGGCCGCACAACCGCGCAGCGTGGTGCTGCTCGACATCGGGCTGCAGGACATGGACGGCTATGCATTGGCCACACAGCTGCGCCGTCAGGCACAACAGCCATTGCGACTGATTGCGCTATCAGCAAGGAAGGGGCCCCGGCACGCAATACGCGCCCGCAAGGCTGGCTTCGATGCCAGCCTGGCCAAGCCGTTGCAGGTCGCGGACCTGCTGCTGGCACTGGACCTGCCCATTGACGGCTACACCGAGCGGTCCGTAGCCCCTGCCTGCCGGGATCTGATCTATCGGGAAGACATCCGCCACGAACTGGCGCAGATTGAACAGGCCGTGGAAGCCGCTGATGTAGCCTCCCTCTGCCACCATGCCCATCGCCTGCAGGGCGCACTGCAGATGTGCGGCGCCGCCGCGCAGGCCGACACTGCGGCCGACCTGTGGGACCTGGCTGGCGAGCCCACGCCCGACTGGGTCGATGCGCGACGCCTGCTGCAAGCCCTGCAGCAATGGCATGGCTCCCGCACTGCGGAAGCCATGCCCAGGGCCTGATCAGGCCGCCAGACGCTCGACCTGGCGACGGGTCAGGTCGTTGAAGCGACCCAGCGACATCAGGTGCTGGTGGATCAGGGCCAGCCAGCCGCTGCGGTGCCACTCGACCACGGTGGCTTCCGGCAGCGCGACGAACTTCTCGACGTCGACGACCTGGAAGCCATTGAGGTTGAACTCACGGCCATCCGGGGTACGCACGGTTGCATTGCGCTCGACCAGCAGGCCGTTGTCGATCAGGGCCTTGGAGAAGGCCTGGGTCTGTTCGTGCTCACGGGTGAACTGGCCACAGAACTCAAGCGCCTGCTGCACCATGTCGGTGGCCTTGCCGTCGACGAACAGCGGCTGGCCTTCGTCACCGCCCTTGACCACGCGCGAGCTCTCTTCGTCGATGCCCAGCAGGAAATCATTGTCCGAGCCGGTGTCGATGAAGATGAAGGGATGGCGACGCAGATAGGCCGGGATATAGGCCTCGTCTTCCCACAGGCCGTCCTTGATGAACAGGTTCTGGTCGGACACGCCAACGGCGGCCATCGGCACCGCGGTCGGGCCAGCGAACAGGATCGGGAAGTGGTGCAGTGCCAGCGAGAACTCGCCGAGCACCAGCGGAATGGCGTTGTTGCCCGCGGCAAACTCGAGCCTGCCCGGCAGGATGCGCAGGTCGGCATGCACATCGGCCTGCAGCGGCACCGGACGGGTGTAGAACAGGGGGGCGTTGCTCGGCGCCGCTTCGGTGGTGGTGTCGCTGGTGGTGGTCATCTTGGGAACCGTTCGATCATGCGCGCCTGCCATCCCGGGCGCGCCAGCGGGAACAACCTGAATCCCGCATTATCAACAAGCTCGATGACAACGGCCACCCCATCGTTGGCCTATTTCAGCTGCAGGGGGTACCGCTGCCAGAGCACATGCACCAGGAAACCGGCCAGCTCAGTGTCGCGGGCGCTGACCGCCGCGCGGATCTTGTCCAGCAGCACCATGTCCGAGCAGGAACGCACATCGGCATGGTTGGCCTGCCCCGCCCGGCGCGCGCGATAGCGTGCGGCCCGCTGCGCATCACTCATGGCGTACCCGAACTTGGGCGGACGACCGCGCTTTCGCGGCAGGGTCAGCTCCAGGGTTCCGGGGTCTTTGTCATCACGCATGAGAGGGGTGCGGGCGGCGGCGAGCAACGGGGGGTGCGCAATTTATCGTGAGGCATCACTTTAATCCAGCTTTTTCTGCAGTTTTGTTGCAGTGCAGTGCAAAAAAGAAAGCGACCCGACGAATTCATCCACGCATGGCGTGGACACGAAACGCCATCAACACCCACAAAAAAGGGAGCCCGCGCACGGGCTCCCCTCGCCTTCCTCATGCAACCCGCACCGGCTCGTAGCCATGCAGGTGCGCTTCGCTGCTGGCGCGTCCCTGGCTGAGCGAACGCAGCGAGGTGGTGTAACCCACCAGCTGCGCCAACGGCGCGAAGCCACTGACCTCAGCCCGACCTTCCTGGTCGTCGATGCGGGTGATGCGGCCGTGGCGGCGGTTGAGGTCGCCAACAACGTCACCCACCGACGCCGACGGCGAATGCACCGTCACCGCCATCACCGGCTCCAGCAGCTGCGTGCCACCCTCGGCCAGCGCCGCCTTGATCGCCTCGGCACCCGCGCGATGGAACGCCATTTCGGAGGAGTCCTTCGCATGGGTCTGGCCATCGACAAGACTGACCTCGATACCGACCACCGGATGGCCCTGCGGACCCTCCGACAGCGCGGCACGCACGCCCTTCTCCACCGCTGCAATGAAGCTGCGCGGCACCACGCCACCGACGATGCGGTCGTTGAACACCACCTGGTCGTCGTCGCGCGGCGCCACATCCAGCACCACGTGCGCGAACTGGCCCTGGCCGCCGGTCTGCTTGACCAGCCGCCCGACTACACCGGACATCGCGCGCATCGGTGTCTCCTGGTAGGCCACGCGCGGCGCACCCACGCCCACATCAACCTTCCACTCGCTGCGCAGGCGCTCGACCATCACCTCCAGGTGCAGCTCACCCATACCCCAGACCAGGGTCTCCGCCGTGTCGCGGTCGGTTTCGACGCGGAACGAGGGATCTTCCTGGGCCAGGCTGGCCAGGCCCTGCGCCATCCGGATCAGGTCGGCCGCACGCGCCGGCTCCAGCCGCCACGCCAGCACCGGCGCCTGAGCCTGGATGTTCTCCAGGCGCAGCGGCTGTGCACGGCCGCTCAGCGTTTCACCGCTGACTGCATCCTTCCAGCCCAGCACCGCCACGATGTCGCCGGCCACGGCCTGTTCGATGTCATGGGTCTGGTCGGCCTGCACCCGCACCAGCCGGCTGACACGCCTGCCCTGCGGATGCTGCGAGCTGGCCACCGCGTCGCCCACCTTCAAGGTGCCCGAGTACAGCCGCACGAAGCTGAGGGCGCCGTGCTGCTGATGAGTGATCTTGAACAGCAAGCCTGCCAGCGGACCATCCGGGTCCGGCGGCAGTACCACCTCGCCGCGCTCGCTTTCAGCGGTCACCGCAGGCCGGTCCAACGGCGATGGCAGGTAATCGACCACGGCGTCCAGCAGCGTCTCGATGCCCTTGTCCTTGAACGCGGCACCGGCCAGAACAGGCACGCCCGCACCCGCCAGCGTCGCCCGACGGATCGCTGCGCGCAGCTGTTCGGCATCGATAACGCGCCCTTCCAGCCAGGCATCGGCCAGCTGCTCGTCGTGATCAGCCACGGCTTCGACCAGCGCATCGCGCTGTGCCTGCCACTGGGCGCGCACCGCGTCGTCCCACGGGGTCATCGTGGTTGCGTCGCCCTCCTGCCACTGCAGCACGCGCTCATCGACCAGATCGACCCAGCCGTTGAACGCGCTTTCGCTGCCCAGCGGTACGCCCAGCGCCCACGGGCGTGCCTGCAGCTTGCCCTGCAACTGCTCCAGCACGCGCTCGAACGAGGCGCCGACGCGATCCATCTTGTTGACGAAGGCGATCAGCGGCACGCGATGGCGGCGCGCCTGGCGCCACACCGTCTCCGACTGCGGCTGCACGCCGTCTACGGCCGAGAACACGGCCACGGCGCCGTCGAGCACGCGCAGCGAACGCTCGACTTCAATGGCGAAGTCGATGTGGCCGGGCGTATCGATCAGGGTCAGCCGATGCGGCGGCAGGTCGCGCGGCGCCCACTGCGCCTGCACGGCGGCCGCGCCGATGGTGATGCCACGTTCTCGCTCGATCGCCGAGAAATCGGTGGTCGCGTTGCCGTCGTGTACTTCGCCGACACGATGGATCTCGCCGCTTTTCCACAGCAGGCGTTCGGTCAGCGTGGTCTTGCCTGCGTCGATGTGGGCAATGATGCCAAGGTTGCGACGGCGGGAAAGGACTTGGGTGTTCATGTAAGGATTCCTGCAAAGCCAACTTCGGGGGCCGCGCACCCCGGTTGGCGACAGGGTGCGCGGCTAGCGTTCGGTCTCGGCGATCTGGTGCATGGCACGTTCTCCTTGGGTACTGGGTAGAGTCGACTGTTGGTCGACTTCCGGGAAAGCAGAAACGAAAAAAGCGCCCCGGAGGGCGCTCTGTCGAAGGTCCATCGATGGCCGTTTCAACGGCCCCGTGGGGCTCCAGGCAGACACGCCCGTTCCGCGCTTGCGCGGGTCAGGGTGAAAAACTTCAGGAGCGGCATCCGGCTCATGGGGTGCATTCTAGACCTGCCAATCTGGCGCGCAAGTGGATATTGCAAACATAAATAGAACGATGAGGCCGACAACGATCGGGGTCAGATCCCTTTGCCTCTGGCAAAGGGATCTGACCCCTGGCAGCCCTCACTTGCAGCCGTGCAGCTTGCGCGCCTCGGCCACCGTTGCAGCCCGGTCATCCCCCATCGAGACCCAGCCCTGCAGCGACATCGCCGGATCCACATGCGGCTGGCGCGCGCCACCGCGCACCACTACTTCGGTCCAGCTGCCCACCGGCGCCAGTTCGGACAAGCGCGCCGCCTGGTCGTCCTCGGTGCTGAACATATCGTCCGGGCCCGCCGGAGGCGTGGTATTCACGGTTTCTGTCTTGCGGGTCCGGACCCGAAGTGCACCGTCCGGCAGCCGCTGGGTGATCACCTCGTATCGCTCAACACCGTAGGCCCAGCTATTTTCGCCAACGCTGCGGGTCTCGCTACCGTCATCGGCCACGGCCACCACTTCGCCTGCCGGCCCGACAATGCCCGCGACAGCCCCCAGACCGGACATCAGCGCCTGATAGACGATCATCTGCCGCTGCTCGGTGGTCAGCGCACCGCCCTCCAGTTTGGCAGCAGGAATCTTCAGGTACGCCGCCTCCTTGCACAGCACCAGCACCTGCTGGTCGTCCCAGCTCACCGACATTTCCTCGTTGGCGAAGTACTGCGTCCTGATCGAGGTGACGGCAGCGCCCTCGCCAGTGGCATGCCGGGTCTCGATCAGCGAGGCGTTCTCGGCCGCATTGGCCAGCGAAACCTGGGAGGTCGACGCTGCATTGGCAGCGCACACCGAAGCAACCATCGCAGCAAGCAGCACGCCGCGCGTAACGGTACGGATCATGGCATCAGTCCATTGAAGAAAACGAAGCAACCATGATACCGGAGCAACTTGGCGACCTTCGCTCAGGCAACTACCACCAGCGGCACCCCGCGCCGAGGATGCTCCAGCACCACTACATCCTGCTGGTAGACGCGCTGCAGGTTGTCTTCGGTCAGCACCTGCAAGGGCGTGCCATCGGCCGCCACCCTGCCCTGCTCCAGCAGCACGATGCGATCGGCATAGCCGGCCGCCAGATTCAGGTCATGCAGCACCACGATCACGCAGGCACCTGCCTCGGCACAGGCACGCACACTGCGCAGCGTACGCTCCTGATGGCGCAGGTCCAATGCGGCGGTCGGCTCATCCAGCAGCAGCAACGGGGTGTCCTGCGCCAGCACGCGCGCGAACGTGGTCCGCGCGGATTCGCCACCGGACAGCTGCTGCACTTCGCGCAGCCGCAATGCCTGCAGTTCAGCGGCATCGATCGCCGCTTCCACCTGGGCATCATCGGCCACCGCGTCCGGCGGGTGCGGTAGGCGCCCCATCGCCACCACCTCTTCGACACTGAAGGCAAACCGCACGCCGTGCTCCTGTGGCATCACCGCGCGCTCACGTGCCAGTGGCCCGGCCTTGTAGCTGGCCAGCGGCTTGCCCAGAAGGCTCACCTCGCCCGCATCGGCGCGCAGATCGCCGGCCGCAACCGCCAGCAACGTGGATTTGCCTGCGCCATTCGGGCCAACCAGCGCCGTCACCGTACCCGGCTCGAACGCCAGCGAAATGCCATGCAGGATCACGCGCTGCTGGCGACGCACCACCACGTCGTGCAGCTTCAGCAACACGCTCATGGCGTCGCCTTGCGGCGCTGCTGCAGCACCAGCCAGAGGAAGAACGGCGCGCCGAGCGCAGCCGAGAACAGGCCCAGCGGAATCTCCGCCGGCGGATCAAGCGTGCGGGCTGCAGTATCGGCCACCACGATCAGCAGCGCGCCGAGCAGGCCGGACAGTGGCAGCAGCCAGCGATGGCCGGGGCCGACCAGGAGGCGCGCCACGTGCGGCACCACCAGGCCAACGAAGCTGATCGAACCGGCAAAGGCCACCGCCGCGCCCACCAGCAGCGCACTGAACGCCACCAGGCGACGACGCGTGCGGGCCACATCCAGCCCGAGGTGCTGTGCCTGGCGCTCGCCCAGCGCCAGCATGTCCAGCGGCGTGGCCAGCCGCTGTAATGCGCACACGCCAATGGCGAACAACGGCACCACCGCCGCCACGTCGGCCCAGTTGGCACGCGCCAGCGAGCCCATCTGCCAGAACACCAGCGACTGCAGTTCGCTTTCGCTGGCGATGTAAGTGAGGAAACCAATCAGCGCCGAGCAGAACGCGGCCATCGCGATGCCGACCAGCAGCAGCGTGGCGTTACCCATGCCCTTGCCGGGCCGGGCCAACGCATACGTCAGGCCGATCGCCAGCGCACCGCCGGCGAACGCGGCCACCGGCACCAGCCAACCCGCAGCGCCCGCCGCGCCCAGCACGATGGCGGCCACCGCACCCAATGCAGCACCCTGGCTGACACCGACGATGCCCGGATCCGCCAGCGGGTTACCGAACAGGCCCTGCAGGCTGGCACCGGCCATCGCCAGCGACGCGCCCACCATCGCACCCAGCAGGGCACGCGGAATGCGCAGTTGCCAGACCACGGCCAGATCGCGGCTGCTGACTGCCTGCGGATCCAGCAGGCCCAGCTTCACCGCCAGCGCCTGCATCACCTCCAGCGGCGGCAAGCGCAGCGGCCCCACGGCAAACGACGCCAGCACTGCCCCCAGCAGTGCCAGCAACGCCACCATCAACATCGTCCGCCCGCGACGGCGGCGCCGATCCGCCGGACTCATGCCTTCGGCAACGCCGCCAGGGCCTTGGCCAGCGCCAGTGCGCCAGCACCGGAACCGACACTGGTGTACTTCAGCTGCACATCCGGCATCACCCAGACCCGGTTGGCCTGCCCGGCCGGCGTCTGCTTCAACGTCGGGTACGCCTTCCACAGGCCCTCGGCGCCGCCGAACAGCTGCAGGTCATGCTCGGTCACCAGGATCACCTCCGGTGCCGCAGCGACTACGCCCTCGTTGCTCAGCTGCGAGTAGTTCTTCACCCCGGCTTCGGTGCCGATGTTGACGCCACCGGCCAGTGCGATCAGCTGCGCCGACGCACTGTCGGCACCGGCGACGGTCGGAGAGCCACCGGCGCCGGTGGCCGAGACGTGGATCACTCGCGGCGCATGGCCCAGGCCCTTGCCAATCGCTGCAGCCTCGTCCAGCTGCCGCTGCACCTGCGTGGCCAGTGTTTGCCCCGCTTCGGCCAGCCCTAGTGCCGCGGCGACCTTGCGCACCTTGTCCGGCGCCGGCTGCAGGTCATCGATGACCACCGCCGGCTCGCCCACCTCGCGCAGCTTTTTCGCCAGCTCGGTGTGGCGGCGCAGGCTGTTGCCAAGGAACAGCGAGCCCTTCAGGCTCAGCACGCCTTCCACGCCCGTGGTGCGGTTGAACAGGAACTGGTGCGGCGCGGCGAGGCCAGCCTGGGTGGTGGTGTTGGTGGGCGCAGCGAACACCTGCCTGCCCAGCCCCAGCGCCTCGATCACCGCGATGACATCGTCGCCACCGGCAATGATCCGGCTGGTGTCGGTCACTTGGACGTCGGCGCCATCATCGGAATGCACCTTGGCCGGCAGCACGGCCTTCTGGTCGTGCACCGCCGGCATCTTGGCACCGGCCACGCGCTGCCAGCCTGCCGGCAACGCGGTTTCCGCAGCCGACGCTGTGGCCGACGGCTCGACAGGCTTCGCGGCATCCGAAGGAGCCGAGGGTCCGCCACAGGCAGCCAGCGCCAACGAAACAGCCAGCGGAAGCGCACACAGGCGCAGACGGGACGCGATGTTCATGGAGGTTCTCCTTGCTGGCGGGGCGACGTGCACGCCGCCCCGCCGGATGACTTACTGCTTGGGGGTGATGCGGGTGATGCGATCACCCTTCGGATCTTCGGCGCCGCGCGACTTGTTCACCGCGAACACATTGCCCTTGCCATCGGCACGGACATGGTTCGGCAGCGTGCCGCCGTCGAGGTTGGCGACCACCTTGCCGTCGCCGTTCACCACGGTGACGGTACCGGCGCCGCGGTTGCTGACATAGGCCAGGCCGGAGGCATCATCGAAGGCGACGTTCAGCGCACCGGCGCCGACCGGGACATCGTGCAGCACCTTGCCGGCGGCCACATCGACGATCAGCAGGTTGTCGGTGCCCTGCGAAGCCACGTACAGGCGGTTGCGCGCCGCATCGAAGGCCACGCCCGAGGCGCTGATCGAATTACCCAGGTCGATGACCTTGTCGACCTTCCCGCTGGCCACATCAATCACCGCTGCTTCCGGCGTACCGATGCTGACGGTGAACAGCTTGCCGCTTCTCTCGTCCAGCACCAGGCTCATCGGGGTGAACTTGCCGTCATCGACGCCGGATTCCAGCGTCACCTGCGGCAGCTCCTTGAAGGTCCTGGCGTCGAACACCGACAGGTGGTCCTCACCCGTGGCCGAGGCGAACACCTTGCCGCGGGCGCCGTCGACCACCACGTCGCGCGCGTGCGGCACGGTGTCGACCGGGAACTGGTGGACCAGCGACAGGTCATTCTGGCGATAGACCGCGATCGAGTTCTGGCGGGTATTGGTGACCCAGACATTGCCGTTGGTGTCATCCACGCCCACGCCATAGACCGCGTACACCGCACCGTTGGTGCTGCCTGCCACCTGCGCCGGGGTGATCGCCTTGGTCACCTTCAGGGTCTTCGGGTCCAGCTTCAGCAGCTGCGACTGGGTCACCGGCGGGCGGCCCACGGCCGAGGTGACGAACACGGCATTGCTGGCCGCGCTGTAGGCGGACTGGTACAGGCCCGGCACCAGCTTGTTGGACTGGGTGGCGAACTGCGCCTGGCCCGACAGCGGCAGCTGCGGCGACACACGCAGCTTCAGCAGCGTGGCCGCGGCCGGCTGGCTGGCGCGCACCACCACCGGGTGGGTACCAGGTACCGCATCGGCCGGAATGCTCAGCTGGGTCTTGAAGTTGCCATCGGCATCGACCACCACCGGCTGTGCGTTGAGCACGCTGTCGCCACGCAGCAGGCTGACCTTCTGGCCGGGCACGAAGCCACGACCGACCACTTCGGCGGTGCTTCCGGGAACCACGTTCTCACCGCGTGAGACGACCTCACCCTTGAAGGTGGCGTTGGCCGGCTGATCGAACACCGGTTGCGCGGTGGCAGTCACCGCCAGCAACAGGCCGGCGGCGAGAGAGGTGAGACGGAAAGACGGACGGAACGACATGGAAGGCTCCTTGCACACGTAGGCCGCGCCACATGGCGCGGGATTCATCGGTTGCCTGGGCCGCTGCACGCCGGCAGCCTCGCCTGGGTAGTGGGGACGCACGGCATTGCGTGCGAAGGGATTCATTCGGCGGCGTTGTCACCGCCCGGGGCGGCGCCGTCACCGGCACTGCGATCGGTCACGCCGTACAGCTCGTGCAGCGCCGCGTGGAACGAGGCCGGCAGCATCGGGCCGTGGCCCAGACCCTCGAACTCGCGGTACTGCACGCTCAGTCCCGGCACCCTGGCCAGCCGCTCGGACAACTGCATGGCTGCATCCGGCGTGGCACCGCCAATGCGGCGCAGGTGCGCGACCACGCGCGGGTTGTTCATGTCGCGCTTGCCGCGATCACCAACGCGCTCGGCACCGCCGAGCATCAGCCACAGCTTCGCCGGCTGGCCATGCACGTTCTGCACGAACTGCTGCTCTGGATCGCCCAGCGCAGCGCCGTGGCTCCACCACAGCGACGGGCTGGCGGCCAGATAGGACTGGAACGCGGCAGGACGGGTGTACAGCGCATTGAGCACGAACAGTCCCCCCAGCGAGTGGCCCCACAGCGCTTGCTGCTGCGCATCGATGCGTGCGCGGCGCTCGACTTCCGGCTTGATGCGGCGCTCGATCACATCGAGGAAGGCCGCTGCACCGCCGCCAACTGCCTGCGTGCTGCCGCTCTCGTCGTCGGCGCGGTCGATCCACGCGGTGTAGTCACGGGTGCGCGCCTTCGAATCGATGCGCAGATCGTTGTCGTAGCCGATGAGCACCAGCACCGGCGGCGCCTTGCGCGCGGCCAGCTCGGCCAGGATCGGCTGGTCCAGCACCATCGCCACGGCATTGCCATCCAGCGCGTACAGCACCGGCAGCGGCGCCTTGCCGGCCTTGGCAGGGATCGCCACATTCACCCGCCAGCGGCGTTGCTGGTCGGGGCTGTCCACCACGAACTGCTCGAAGCGATAGCTGGCCGCCGGCTCGTCGAGCACGGTGTGGCCGATCTTCTGCAGCGGATTGCGCTGCTGCGCATGGGCGTAGGGGGTGGCCAGGAGCAGACCCATCATCAAGGCGGCCAAGCCGCGGGCCAGCGGACCACGGCACGAAAGCGGGACGAAATGCTTCATCAGCGGCGGCAGGAGCGGCCCACGGCCGCCGGTTCACAAGGGACCGCAGTCTACCTTAAACGCGAATGATTATCACATCGATCAAACGTCACGCTATGTATCACGCGCGCGCACGGCCAGTTGCACAGGAGGCGGCACTTCCCCTATTTTGCCGGCCACCGGGGCATTGGATCGCCCCGCTTCCAGCGCAGCCATGGATGGCGGGCACTTCCCGCCATCCGGGTCGCGCTCATCTGCACACAACCGCCATGGGATTGGATCCCATGATTGTGAGACCCCCTTGAAGCACACCGCACTGATCGCCCTTACCTTCGGCCTGCTTGCACCGTTGGCCGCCCACGCCGCGCAGGATCTGCCGTCGCTCTACCAGGCCTTTGAAGAGGCCGGCAATTCGACGTTGAGCATGGACCAACTCAACCAGACGGTGACGTTCACCGCCGTGGCGCTGGGCGTTTCCAGCAACCTGGCGGGCGAACCGCTGATCGAGGCCGGCGATGACCAGGGCAATGTCCTGGCCCGGCTGACCACCGACGACGAGCAGCAGGCGGCCAAGCTGGGCGCCCTGGAAGAAGGCGCAACGTTCACCGCCAGCTGCACGCTGCAGTTCAGCTCCGGCACGGACTACCTGTCCTTCGGCGATTGCACCGTCAAGTAAAAACGAAGCCGGCAAGATGCCGGCTTCTCTTCCTTGCCTCTGTAGAGTCGAGCCATGCTCGACTCGCACAGCGTCACGGCCCCGAAGGCACCGGACCATAGACATTCTCCTGCGGCGTGCCCGGCAGCAGCGAGAAGATCATGATCACGATTCCACCGCCCGGCACCAGCGCCAGCAGGAACAGCCAGCCCGACTGATTGCAGTCATGCAGGCGCCGTACGGTCACTGCGATCAGAGGAACGATCGTCGCCAGCCACATCACACACAGCAGTACCACCATGCCGATCAGGATGCCGGCCAGCGCATCGGGACTGTTGCGCAGCAGGATCGCCAGCACGCCGGCCAGCAGCATCACCGCCGTCGCCACCAGGAACAGGAACAGCTGGTACATCCAATATTCGCGGCGGTTGGCGCGGCCCTCGAACTGGGCATAGCGCTTCAACGGCAGAATCATTTCCTGCACGGCATCAATCCTTGAAAAAGTGGCCGCGCAGTGTGCCAAATGCACGCGCACAGAACAATGTGGCGACGAACCATGCTCGACTGCCATTGCCCTCTGTAGAGCCGAGCCATGCTCGGCTGCTGTTCCAGAAGGCACCCGTAACCGGCGCAGGAGCGAAGTCGAGCATGGCTCGACTCTACAGAAGCTGGGTCAGCGGCCCTTCGCGGCCCTTGCCGCCTCGCGCTCGGCGCGCAGCCGGTCCAGCTTTTCCTTCAGCTTGATTTCCAGGCCACGCGGCACCGGGTTGTAGTACACGCGCTCGCCCATCGCGTCCGGGAAACCGGTCTGGTCCAGCGCGATGCCCCCTTCGGCATCATGGTCGTACTGGTACTCAGCGCCGTAGCCGAGCTCTTTCATCAGTTTGGTCGGCGCGTTGCGCAGGTGCAGCGGCACCTCTTCGGTACCACTCTCGCGCACGTCGGCCTTGGCCTGGTTGAAGGCCGCGTAGCCAGCGTTCGACTTGGCGGTGCTGGCCAGATAGAGCACCAGCTGCGCGAACGCCAGCTCGCCCTCCGGGCTGCCCAGCCGCTCGTAGATGTCCCAGGCCTCCAGCGCCATGCTCTGCGCACGCGGATCAGCCAGGCCGATATCCTCGATGGCCATGCGGGTCAGCCGGCGCGCCAGATACGACGGATCGCAACCGCCATCGAGCATGCGGGTCAGCCAGTACAGCGCTGCATCGGGGTTGGAGCTGCGTACCGATTTGTGCAGCGCCGAGATCTGGTCGTAGAACTGCTCACCGCCCTTGTCGAAGCGACGGGTACGATCGGCCAACACCTGGGTCAGGGTCTGCGGCGTGATGCGCCCGCCCTCCCCGCCTGCCAGCTCGGCGGCGATTTCCAGCAACGTCAGCGCACGGCGCACATCACCGTCGGCAGCGGTGGCGATTTCCAGCAGCAGCTCGGGCGCGACCTCGATGCCCTCTTCGCCCAGTCCCCGCTCGCGGTCACCCAGTGCACGCTCCAGCGCCTCGACGATATCGGTTGGCGAGACCGCCTCCAGCACATGCACGCGGCAACGCGACAGCAGCGCCGAGTTCAGTTCGAATGATGGATTTTCAGTGGTGGCACCAACGAACAGGATGGTGCCGCGTTCAATGTGCGGCAGGAACGCATCCTGCTGCGCCTTGTTGAAGCGGTGCACCTCGTCTACGAACAGCACGGTGCGGCGGCCTTCGGCGAAGCGCTGCGCGGCCTCGGCCAGCACCTGGCGCACTTCCGGCAGACCGGACAGCACGGCGGAGATGGCACGGAATTCAGCGTCGGAGTACTCGGCCAGCAGCAGCGCCAGCGTGGTCTTGCCGCAGCCGGGCGGCCCCCACAGGATCATCGAATGCACGCGGCCGGATTCGACCGCGCGACGCAGCGCGCTGTCCGGCGCCAGCAGGCGCTTCTGCCCGACCATCTCGTCGAGGGTTCGCGGGCGCATGCGCTCGGCCAGCGGGCGCAGGTGATCCCGATCGACGCTCAGCAGATCGGGGCCGGGGAAGGAAGTTGAACGATGTCTTGCCACCTGCCCATTGTACCGTGAGAGCGTGCCAACCAAGGTTGGCACCCACCAGGGCGGTGCTGGTCGACACCCACCAAGGCGGTGCCGGTTGGCACCCCCAGAGCAGGTAGCGCCGGGCCAGGCCCGGCGTCACCCATCAATTGCCGATGACGTCGGTGCCCTTCGGCGGGGTGAAACTGAAGGTGCCGGCGGCGAAGCCCGGGTTGCGCTTCCAGCCACTGAAGCTGATCACGGTACGCTGGCCCACGGCGTCGGTGATCTCCATCTTCGCCAGGCCCTGGGCGTTGAAGCCCAGCGCGGCGTACTGGAAGCTGGCCTCGGTTTCGCGCTTCGGCGACAGCGACAGCCACTGCAGGCCATCACGCTGTGCGGCCTCTTCGCTGACGTCGTACTGCTGTTCCAGCAGCGCCGGGTTGATCAGCGCGGTCAGCGGGCTGTTCTGCTCTTCCTTGCCCTGCTCGCGCACGGTGGCCTGCTCCAGGTCCGGCTCGTACATCCAGACCTTCTTGCCGTCGGCCACGATCAGCTGCTCGTGCGGGCGCACGTACTCCCAACGGAACAGGCGCGGCGCCGACAGCGCCACACGGCCACTGGTCGATTCCTTCACCTTGCCGCGGCTGTCGAACACCTGCTGGTTGAACTGCCCATCCAGGCCCTTCAGGCCACTGGTGAAGGTCTTCAGGTCATCGCGGGCGCCGGCCCAGGCGCTGCCGGCGGCGGCGCAGGCCACGGCCAGGGTGGTGGTGGCAAGGAAACGGCGGAAGCGGAAGTTCATGCGGAAATCCTGTGGGCGCGGGCGCCAGGAAAGGTGGTTGCCAGTGTGCCCGGGTAAAGATGAATGGGCGATCAGGGCGACATTATGCCGCCCCTAACGTCCATCGGCGATTCAGCCGCCCGAGCCGGGCAGCCTGCCGTACAGCACCTGGCCACGGAAGCCGCGCCGCACTTCGCGATACAGCGCGCGGAACGCCGGATAGTCCTGCGGCTGGCACAACGCCTCCGGCCCGCGCACCGCGTTCTGCTGCAGGCGATGATGCACGGTGACCTCCTGGCCTTCGCGGCTCCAGTCCACCCGATACTCGCCGGCCGCGTTGGCGAAGCGCTGGCTGGCCGGAATGGCGATGATCGGTGCATTGGCCGGGAACTGCAGGCGGTAGGTTTCCTCGCGCAGGCTGGCATTGCAGTAGAACGGCGTCTCGTTGGCGGGCGCCGAGGCGGTGGCGTACAGGCCGCGCACCGACTCCCCACCTGGCGGATCCGGCACCGCCATGCCACCGGCCACGCTGAAGTCGGCGTAGTCCTCGGCCTGGAACGCCATGCGATAGCCGAACGGCCGGGTCAGGTCGACCGGCACGCCCTGGATCTGCAGCTGTCCTCGCCCGTCGAAACCGGACGCGGCCATGATCTGCTCTTCAGCGCGCGCACGGTTCTGTGCGTTGAGCTGGGAGAACTGGGCGCGCATGCCGATCTCGGCGTTCTCGCCAAGCTTCGGAATGGTCTCGCCGCGCAGGTTGCCGTTGGCGTCGAAGGTGAAACGCACGTCCATCGAGGTGGCATTGCGTTCCGGCGTATTGGCCGGGGTGCGCGCCAGCGTGGCATCGCGCGTGCGCATCACCGGCGCACCGAGGTCACCTTCCGGCAGCTGGCCGAAACGCGCCCACGCGGTGGTCGAATCCAGGTACAGATCGAACTCGGGAATGTAGGTGATGGCGTGGTTGAAGCGGCCCAGCACCGGGATCTTCGGCAGCGTCGGTCCACCACCGGCACCGATCAGCACCGGCGAACTGGCGATGCCCTTGGCCGCCAGCAGCGCCTCCAGGATCGTGACGTGATCCTTGCAGTCACCGTAGTGGTTGTCGAGGATGCTCTGCGCACTGTTCGGCTCCAGGCCGCCATTGCCCAGGTACACCGCCACATAGCGGATGTTCTGCGCAACCCAGCGGTACAGCGCGTCCGCCTGCTCGCGGCGGTCGCTGATACCAGCGGTGATCTCATCAGCCAGCGCCTGCAGCGCCGGGGTCACCTCGGCCGCCGGGCCCGCCTTGAGCTGGTAGGCGCGACCCATCTGCGACCAGTCACGATAGGTACTGGCCATGATGTTCGGGCCGAACTCCCAGCCCGCCGCCGACCAGTTCTGTGCCGGCATGGCTTCGCGACGCTGGTAGCGCCAGCGCCACTGCGCCTGGCCGTTCTTCACCGTCGGGCGATCACTGCCCTGCACGCCACGGCTGTCGACGAACATGGGCAGGTTGGCCGGCGCACTCAGGGTGACCTCGGCGTCCTCGTACTCGGTAAACACATTGAACGTCTCCCACAGGCCGAAGTAGCCCGGGAAGTACGGCGTGGCCTGCGTGCGGCGCACCTGGTAGTACAGGCGCGTGCCCGGGGCCAGGTTGGGGAACACGATCACCCGCACCTTGCGATCGGCGTACATCGCCGCCGAAGCGCTGGAGTAGCTCTCCTGGGTGTAGATGCGATCGGCCGGCACGTCGCGGCGCTGGCCGTCGGCGGTGATGGTGTAGGCGCCGAGCACTTCCAGCGTTTCCATCTTCTCGCTGTAGCTCAGCCGCACCTGGCTGAACTGCTCGACGGAGGCCTTGGTCTTGAGCAGCACTTCGTAGATTTCGGTCTGCACATTGCCCGCATCGGGCCGCACCTGGTAGTCGGCGCGGTAACGGACAATGCTGAAATTGTTGCTGGCTTCGGTATCGCCGCGGGTGGAAGGCGGCGCCGTGGCGGGCGCGGAGGTGGCGGTGTCTGCCAGTGCCGGGCCGGCAGCCATCAAGGCTGCCAGCGCCAGCGCCAGCGCGCTTGGTACGGGGTGAAGCATGCGTCGGTTCCTTGGACGTCGTGGGGGATACGTCGGTTCTTACTTCGGCGGCGGCGGTGCCAGCACCGTGCGGTCGCCGTTGTGCTCGGGCGGGCTGACCACCCCGGCCGCTTCCATGGCCTCGATCAGTCGCGCTGCACGGTTGTAGCCGATCTTCAGCCGGCGCTGCACGCCGGAAATCGAGGCACGGCGGGTCTCGGTCACCACCCGCAGTGCTTCGTCATACAACGGGTCGGACTCGTCGCCGGACGAACTGTTCTCCGGCAGCCCGGTGGCGCCGACGACCACGCCGTCGCCCATTGTCTGCACTTCGTCCAGCACGCCGTCGACATAGTCGGCCGGACCCATCGCCTTGAGGTGCTCGACCACGCGATGCACTTCATCGTCGGACACGAACGCACCATGCACGCGCTCGGGCAGCGCGGTGCCCGGCGGCAGGTACAGCATGTCGCCGTGGCCGAGCAGGGTTTCCGCGCCGGACTGGTCGAGGATGGTGCGCGAGTCGATCTTGGAGCTGACCTGGAAGGCGATGCGGGTCGGGATGTTGGCCTTGATCAGGCCGGTGATCACGTCCACCGACGGGCGCTGCGTGGCCAGGATCAGGTGGATGCCGGCCGCACGCGCCTTCTGTGCCAGTCGCGCGATCAGCTCTTCCACCTTCTTGCCGACGATCATCATCATGTCGGCGAATTCGTCGATGAAGATGACGATGAACGGCAGCGTTTCCAGCGGGCGCGGCGCCTCGCCCAGCTCGGGGTTCGGCTTGAACAGCGGGTCCATCAACGGCTGGCCGGCATCCTGGGCTTCCTTCACCTTCTTGTTGAAGCCGGCCAGGTTGCGCACGCCTACAGCGCTCATCAGCTTGTAGCGGCGCTCCATCTCGGCCACGCACCAGCGCAGGCCGTTGGCAGCCTCCTTCATGTCGGTGACCACCGGCGCCAGCAGGTGCGGAATGCCCTGGTAGACGCTCAGTTCGAGCATCTTCGGGTCGATCATCAGCATCCGCAGGTCTTTCGGCGAGGCCTTGAACAGCAGGCTCAGCACCATCGCGTTGACCGCCACCGACTTGCCCGAACCGGTGGTGCCGGCCACCAGCAGGTGCGGCATGCGCGCCAGGTCGGCCACGGTAGAGCGGCCAGCGATGTCCTTGCCCAGCGCCAGGGTCAGCACGCTGGCCGACTTGTCATACTCCTTCGACCGCAGCAGTTCGGAGAGGTAGATCATCTCGCGGGTGACGTTGGGGATTTCCAGGCCGATCACCGACTTGCCCGGAATCACGTCGACCACGCGCACCGACTTCACCGACAGGCCACGCGCGATGTCCTTGTCCAGCGAACTGATCTGGCTGACCTTGATGCCCGGCGCGGGCTCGATCTCGAAGCGGGTGATGACCGGACCGGGGTTGGCGCCGACCACCTGGGCGTCGATGCGGAAGTCCTTCAGCTTGAACTCGATCTGTCGCGACAGCGCGTCCAGGGTTTCCTTGTCGTAGCCCACCGGCTGCGGCTTGGGGTCGTCCAGCAGGGCCAGCGGCGGCAGGTCCGAACCATCGCCGTTGACGCCACGGAACATCGGAATCTGCGTATCGCGCTTGGCCCGGTCACTCTTCTCGATCACCGGCTCCGGGCGCGGCTCGATCTTCACCGGCTCACGCTTGGCGCGCACCTCGGCGTCGGCCTTGCGCACTTCCTGGCGCTCCTCGCGCATCACCCGCGTCTGCTGCCACTCGGTGACTTCTTCCTTCTTGCGCGCCAGCAGCGGCGCCAGCGACATCACCCCGCGGCCGATCTTCTCCATCACCGTGAACCAGGACAGCCCGGTGGCCAGCGTGATCGAAGCCAGCAGCAGCACCAGCACGAACAGGTTCGCGCCCAGCGCGCCGAAGCCCACGGTGAGCGAGTTGCCCACCAGCTTGCCGAGGATGCCGCCGGCACTGGAGACATCGCCACTGAACAGGCGCACATGCAGGAAGCCGGTGCCGGCAATCAGGAAACCGACCAGGCCGACCAGGCGCAGCGCCGGGTCCAGGTCGTTCTCGCCCTTGCTCTCGCGCTTGAGGCCGAACATGGCGATCCACGCCAGTGCGCCGAGCACCACCGGCAGCAGGAAGGCGATGTAGCCGAACAGCTGCAGCAGCACGTCGGCGATCCAGGCCCCGGCGCGGCCGCCGAGGTTGTGAACCGGTGCGACCACGCTGCCGGTGTGCGACCAGCCCGGGTCGGTTGCTGAATAGGTGAACAGACTGGCCGCCAGATACAGCAGCGCTGGCGCGATGGCGATCAGGCCAAGGTCGCGCCAGAGGCGTTGGCGGCGTGGATTGTCGGTCGTCGCCGCCGCGGCCGTGCGACGTGACGCCTTGCTGTCGTCGGACTTGGAGCGTTCGGGGACCTGCTTCGCCACCTTAGACCATACCTTTGGAATGCGCTGTTAGTGATTGATAATAAATGAGACGGCGTCAGTTTTCAGTTATGCGACATCTGACAGGGCAATCGGAGGGCCGGAACCACCGCGGGATGACGGCGTTCTGTTCATCGGCTTGAATCGCCCTGCCCCAGCCGCCACTCTATGACCAGCCACGGATGCTGCGCAAACATCGCCAGCGCCTTGTCCCATCTACCTTTTCGCGAGTCTACATGAGCACCAGCCTGCCCTCCCGCCACCAGCGCCTCGTCATCCTCGGTTCCGGCCCGGCCGGTTGGACCGCCGCCGTCTACGCCGCCCGCGCCAACCTGAAGCCGGTTGTCATCACCGGCCTGCAGCAGGGCGGCCAGCTGATGACCACCACCGAGGTGGACAACTGGCCAGGTGACGCCCACGGCCTGATGGGCCCGGACCTGATGGCGCGCATGCAGGCCCATGCCGAGCGCTTCGAGACCGAGGTCATCTTCGACCACATCCACACCGCCGACGTGTCCCAGCGCCCGTTCAAGCTGATCGGTGACAGCCACGAATACACCTGCGACGCGCTGATCATCGCCACCGGCGCCACCGCCAAGTACCTGGGCATCCCGACCGAGGACGAGTTCAAGGGCCGCGGCGTGTCCGCCTGCGCCACCTGCGACGGCTTCTTCTACCGCGACCAGGACGTGGTCGTGGTCGGCGGCGGCAACACCGCCGTGGAAGAGGCCCTGTACCTGTCCAACATCGCCCGCAAGGTCTACCTGGTCCACCGCCGCGACACCCTGAAGGCGGAAAAGATCATGCAGGACAAGCTGTTCAAGAAGGTGGCCGAAGGCAAGATCGAGACCGTCTGGCACCACCAGGTGGAGGAAGTGCTGGGCAACGACGCCGGCGTGACCGGTGTGCGCGTGAAGTCCACCCTGGACGGCAGCACCCGCGACATCGATGCCCACGGCTTTTTCGTGGCCATCGGCCATCACCCGAACACCACCCTGTTCGACGGCCAGCTGGCGATGAACAACGGCTACCTGGAGATCCGCTCGGGCCTGGGTGGCAATGCCACGCAGACGTCGGTGGAAGGCGTGTTCGCCGCCGGCGACGTGGCCGACCAGCACTACCGCCAGGCGATCACCTCGGCCGGCTTCGGCTGCATGGCCGCACTGGATGCCGAGCGCTACCTGGACGCCCAGGGCAAGGCCAGCTGAGAGGCTGACCCGCTCCTGTAGGGTCGAGCCAGGCCCGACTCCGGATGATAGGCCGACGCCAGTGCGTCGGCCTTTCTGTTTCATCTGCCCTATCCTTCCCCCATGTCTTCCCCCCGCTTCCTCGACTCCCTGCAGTCCATTGCCGCGACCGACTGGGATGCCCTGCACGACGGCCGCAACCCCTTCGTCAGCCACGCCTTCCTTTCCGGACTTGAACAGCACGGTTGCCTGCGCGAGGACTGGGGCTGGCAGCCCCGGCACTTCACGCTGTGGGAGGGCGGCACGCTGGTCGGCGCCATTCCCGGCTACCTGAAAACCAATTCGCACGGCGAATTCGTGTTCGACCATGCCTGGGCCAACGCGTATGCCCGTCATGGCCGCGACTACTATCCGAAGTGGCTGGGCGCGGTGCCGTACTCGCCGGTCACCGGCCCGCGGTTGCTGGCCCGTCACCATTCAGGGCGCGCCACGGTGCTGTCGGCATTGCGCGAGGCGCTGCCAACGCTGGACGTGTCCTCGGCCCATATCAACTTCCACACCGCAGTGGACGAGGCGCTTTTCGGCGATGACTGGCTGCTGCGCGAAGACGTGCAGTTCCAGTGGCAGAACCCCGGTGACTGGACGACATTCGACCAGTTCCTCGGTGCGATGAACCACAAGCACCGCAAGAACATCCGCCAGGAACGCGCCAAGGTCACCCGCCAGGGCATCACCTTCCGCGTGGTGCATGGCGACGAGGCCAGCCGCGCCGACCTGCAGGCGATGTACCGCTTCTATCTGCAGACGTTCCTCGAGTACGGCAACGCCCCGGCGCTGACCGAGGCCTTCCTGCGCCATCTGGCCATTTCATTGGGCCGCGGGCTGGTGCTGTTCCTGGCCGAACAGGACGGCGAGCCGATTGCCGGCGCGCTGTGCCTGCGCGGTGGCGACACCCTGTACGGCCGCTATTGGGGCGGCGCCACCCTGCCCGGCCTGCACTTCGAAGCCTGCTACTACCAGGGCATCGAATACTGCCTGCGCGAAGGGTTGATCCGTTTCGAGCCGGGCGCGCAGGGCGAGCACAAGCTGGCGCGGGGCTTCCTGCCGACGCTGGTACGCAGCCGGCACTGGGTGGCTGATGCGGACTTTGCAGAAGCACTGCAGGACTGGTGCCGGCAGGAGCGTCGCGATGTGCGTCGCTACCAGCAGGAGTTGCAGGGGCATGGGCCGTTCCGCGTAGAGCCGTAGAGTCGAGCTTGCTCGACTTGGGCACAGCCAAAAGCGTGCCAACCAAGGGTGGCACCCACCAGAGCAATAGCGAGAGCCGCACGCATTCGTAGAGTCGCGAGCGATGGCGAGGACGCTGTACTCAGGTGCACTGCCAGAAGTGCCCGCTCACCCGGCACTTCGCACACCAGAACGTGTAGAGCATGCCGCCACTGCCCCATAGCAGCGCGCCTCCACCGGTGGTCGGCAGCGTCGAGTCCAGCTGCATCACGAAGTGCATTTCCTCGCCGCAATCGATGCACGCCGGATACCAGGCACTCTGCACCCAGCTCGGTGCGCCGCCCACGCGCGACAGGTTCTGCCGATGATTGGACTGTCCCCAGTCCTGCTGCCGCCAGCGCGAGGTATCCATGGCGGCCAGGCCGACCTCGGCCTGCATCAGGTCACCGCTGTCGGTCGGCGTCGCCGGCACCTCCAGACGCTGGCTGGGGTGGCAGCTGGGCAGGCCGCTGGCATCGTGGCGATAGAAACGCACGGGCGGATCTTCCCAGCCGCAGCAGTCCAGGCACAGGCCCAGCGTGATCTCACCCGCCGCGCCTGGCTGCAGCGCGGCAGCGTCGGTTCGCAACAGGCGCTGCAGCGGCGCATCGCAGCTGCCACACAGCGCCTCCAGCGGTCCTCCCATGTGCCCAGCATGATGCACCCGTCCCCCATTCCAGGTCGGGTGCAGGCGCCAGATGCGCTTGCGCCAGCTCGGTTCGTCCGCCTGCTGCGCGCGATGCTGCTCGCGGCCGAAGCGGATGTGCAGCGGCCGCTCCCCATGCAGGCGCCGCGGCTGCGGTCCGTCGGCGACGCCGGCCCAGTGCGCCCAGACCTCGGCATCCAGCCGCCCCCAGTCGACCACGTAGCCGCGGGCAACGGCGTAGGTCTCTGGCTGGGCAGCCAACAGCAACGCCCTGGCCCTCGCCATTTCGCGATCATCGTCGGCTTCGGCCAGGACCTGCGCCCAGTGTGCGGCAATGGCAGGGGGCAAGCCCTGCCACACCTGTGAGGCCAGCTGCAGCTCATCTTCAATGGCCACCGCCAGCAACGCCTCCCAGTCATCCTGCAGCACCTGCGGCGCCTGGTAGCTGGCGAACTCCAGCACGCTGGCCAGCAGTTCACCGCGCTCGCCGTCACGATAGCGGCGCCAGGCGTCTGCACAGACCGGCTCGACAGCTTCATCGGGCAGCAGGTCCAACGCCATGTCGAGAAAGGCTGAAGCCGGTGAGCGACGCGCCAGCGCAACCCGGATCAGTTCGCCGAGCTGATCCGGCGCCTCGCCGGCCAGCGACAGCAGCATGTTCTGGCTGTCGTTGCGGGTGCGCGGGGTGTCGTGCACATCGAGGATGGCACTGATCGACTCACTCATGCGGGGCTCCTTGCCGATGGAGACTGATGGTGCCAGACATCGCCGATCACCACGACGAATACAATGCCGGCATGACCCGCCAGCTGCCCTGGCGCCTGGCCGATACGCCGGACGCCCCCTTTCCTCCGGCCGAGACCGCGCTGCGCCAGCCTGATGGCCTGCTCGCCATCGGTGGTGACCTGCACCCTGTGCGCCTGCTCAATGCCTACGCTGGCGGCATCTTCCCATGGTTCAGCGAGGGCGAGCCGATCCTGTGGTGGTCACCGGACCCGCGCGTGGTGTTCCGCACCGAGGGCGTGCATCTGTCCAGCCGGTTCCGCCGCCAGCTGCGTAGCAGTACGTGGGAGGTCACCGCCGACACCGCTTTCAGCCGCGTGATGCGTGCCTGCGCGGCGGCACCACGGCCCGGCCAGGATGGCACCTGGATCAGCCCGGCGATGGTCGAGGCCTACAGCCAGCTGCACGACCTGGGCTTCGCCCATTCGTTCGAAGTCTGGGACCGGGAGACCCTGGTCGGTGGCATCTACGGGGTGGCAATCGGGTCGATGTTCTTTGGCGAGAGCATGTTCAGTGGCGCCAGCGGCGGCTCCAAGATCGCCCTGGCCGCCCTGGCCTCCACTCTGCATGGTTGGGGCTGGGAACTGATCGATGCCCAGGTGGAGAATCCGCACCTGCTGCGGATGGGTGCCGAGCACCTCCCGCGCGCGGAATTCCTGCAGCACGTGCGCCGGGCCGTGCGCGGTGACGGCCGGGAGGGCCCATGGACACGGGCGGTCGGACGCTTGCCAGCACGGCGTTTGGCCGGGGGTTAACACAAACTTTGCAAGCTGGCGCCGTCACGCGTAAAATACTGCGCCTTAGGCCCAGCGTGGCCGTTTTCTGAACCGCACAGGACTACATGTCGAAAGACGATTCCATCGAGTTCGAGGGCACCGTCAGCGAGACGCTGCCGAACACCACTTTCCGCGTTCGCCTGGAAAATGGGCACGAAATCATCGCCCATATCTCCGGCCGCATGCGCAAGAACTACATCCGCATCCTCACCGGTGACCGGGTCAAGGTTGAAATGACCCCGTACGACCTGACCAAGGGCCGTATCACCTACCGCATGAAGTAAGCGGTCGGCGCCTGGCGCCATTTCGACAAGGCCAGCCCTGGTTGCTGGCCTTTTGTCATGTCCGGAATCCGGCCCTGCCGGAGGTCACCGTGACCGAGCTCACCGTGGCGTCGGTCAGCCCCGCTTGCGGCAGATTCGCGCTTGCAGCCGCCGCGGCATCGTGGGATCCGATCCAGTCCGGATCGCTACCCCCGCCCGATCATGAACGCCCTGCTCCCGCACGTCCTGCTGCCGGCAGTTCTGCTGGCCAGCCTGCCCCTGGCGGCATTCGCCGCTGAACCCACAAAGCCCTCCAATGCATCCGAGTGCATCGCTCTCGGCGCCAATCGCGATATCCGCCCTTCCAGCACGGAACGCGAGGTGCTGCTGCGCGACGGTGACAGCCACTATCGGGTGCATCTGCAGAAGCGCTGCCTGGGCGCTGCCGCCTCGGCCAGCTACGTCTTCTTCACCCCCAGCACCCCTGAACGGATCTGCGGTGACGCCCGCAGTACGCTGAAGACAGACAGCAACCACTGCACTGTGACCCGGATCGAGCCGATCGACGCGGCAACCTTCAGGCGGCTGGCACAGCAGGGGCGTTAAGTTTTGGTACATGCAACAAGGGCGGCCGAAGCCGCCCTTGTCGCTGCCCACATCGGGCACCGGCCCGACGTGGATTTACTCCACCGTCACCGGCAACAGGCGCTCCGGCTCGGCCTGGGTTTCGACCACCAGCTCGTCGTCGCGCACGTCGATGCTGACCTTGCCACCGTTCACCAGCTTGCCGAACAGCAGTTCGTCGGCCAGCGGGCGCTTGACCTTGTCCTGGATGACGCGGGCCATGGGCCGGGCACCCATCAGCGGGTCGAATCCGTGGTGGGCCAGCCAATCGCGCGCAGTCGGGGTGGCCGACAGGCTGACGTGCTTCTCCTGCAGGCGCATCTCCAGCTCGATCAGGAACTTGTCCACCACGCGCAGGATGTGCTCGAAGCCCAGCGCCTGGAACTGCACCACCGCGTCGAGGCGGTTGCGGAATTCCGGGGTGAAGCTGCGGCGGATCGTTTCCATCGCGTCGGTGGCATGGTCCTGCTTGGTGAAGCCGATCGAGCGCCGCGAGGCCTGCGCCGCGCCGGCATTGGTGGTCATCACCAGCACCACGTTCTTGAAGTTGGCCTCACGACCGTTGGTATCGGTCAGCACGCCGCGGTCCATCACCTGCAACAGGATGTTGAAGATGTCCGGATGCGCCTTCTCGATCTCATCCAGCAGCAGCACGCAGTGCGGCGTCTTTACGATCTTCTCGGTCAGCAGGCCGCCCTGGTCGAAGCCGACGTAGCCCGGAGGCGCGCCGATCAGCCGGCTGATCGAATGCGGCTCCATGTACTCGGACATGTCGAAGCGGACCAGCTCGATGCCCAGCTGCAGCGCCAGCTGCTTGGTCACTTCGGTCTTGCCGACACCGGTCGGGCCGGCGAACAGGAAGTTGCCGATCGGCTTTTCCGGGTTGCCCAGGCCTGAACGGGCCAGCTTGATCGCCGAAGACAGCGTCTCAATGGCCGGATCCTGGCCGAAGATCACCATCTTCAGGTTGCGCTCCAGGTGCTGCAGCACATCCTTGTCGGTGGCGCTGACCTGCTTGGCCGGGATGCGCGCCATCTTGGCCACGATCGCCTCGACCTCCTCGACGTCGATCAGCTCCTTGCGCTGCCCCTCGGGCAGCAGGCGCTGGCGGGCGCCGGCCTCGTCGATCACGTCGATGGCCTTGTCCGGCAGCAGGCGGTCGCCGATGTGCTTCACGGACAGGTCCACTGCGGCCTGCAGGGCCTCATCGGAGTAGGTCACGCCGTGATGCAGCTCGTACTTGGATTTCAGCCCCTGCAGGATCTCGTAGGTCTCGCCCACGGTCGGCTCGACGATGTCGATCTTCTGGAAGCGGCGGGCCAGTGCCCGGTCCTTCTCGAAGATGCCGCGATATTCCTGGAAGGTGGTCGAGCCGATGCAGCGCAGCTCGCCCGACGCCAGCGCAGGCTTGATCAGGTTGGACGCATCCATGGTGCCGCCCGACGCCGAACCGGCACCGATGATGGTGTGGATCTCGTCGATGAACAGCACCGCGTTGGGCACCTTCTTCAGTGCCGTCAGCACGCTCTTCAGGCGCTTCTCGAAGTCACCACGGTACTTGGTACCGGCTACCAGTGCGCCCAGGTCGAGCGAGTAGATCACCGCGTCGGCCAGCACGTCGGGCACCGAGCCTTCGATGATGCGACGGGCCAGGCCTTCGGCGATGGCCGTCTTGCCCACGCCCGCCTCACCCACGTACAGCGGGTTGTTCTTGCGGCGGCGGCACAGGACCTGGATGGTCCGCTCGATCTCGTCGGCACGGCCGACCAGCGGGTCGATGCGACCTGCCCGGGCCTGGTCGTTGAGGTTGCTGGCGAACTCGGTCAGGGCATCCCCCTTAGGCTCGCCCTCCCCGCCTTCCATGCGGCTCTCGCCCTCCGAGGACGAAGACGGCTGCTCGCCCTCCTCGCCCAGCTTGGCGATGCCATGGGAAAGGTAATTGACCACATCCAGCCGGGTCACATCCTGCTGGTTGAGGTAATAGACGGCATGGGAGTCCTTTTCGCCGAAGATGGCGACCAGCACGTTAGCGCCGGTGACCTCCTTCTTGCCCGAGGACTGCACGTGGTACACGGCCCGCTGCAGCACGCGCTGGAAGCCCAGCGTCGGCTGGGTATCGCGGCCGTCATCCTCGGCCAGGCGGGACACGGAGGCCTCGATGGCCTGCTCCAGCTCCTGGCGCAGGCGTTCGGCGTCGGCACCACAGGCCTTCAGTACGGCCTGGGCGGACGGGTTGTCGAGCAGTGCCAACAGCAGGTGTTCGACCGTCATGAACTCATGCCGGGCCTCACGGGCGCGCTTGTAGCACTGGCCGATGGTGTGTTCGAGGTCTTTGCTGAACATGGATTACTCCGGCGGCAGATGGGAACAATATGCGGCCTGACTACGCGTTTTCCATCACCCTAGCGGATTGCTGCGTTCAGATGGCGTTAGCAGTACACATCGCTTGATCTTCATTCACTCCAGGACAGCCCGCCCAGCATGAGCGAACCCTACCTGAGCCTCTGGCGATTGCGGCGTGATGGCGAGGCCATCGAAACGCCGCGCGCCCACCTCTGGCCGGTGCTGACCGCCGCCGGCGAACCGGCGATGCTGAAGGTCAGCGACGAACCCGAGGAACAGAACGCCCATCGGCTGCTGCGCTGGTGGGCTGGCGACGGCGCTGCCCAACTGCTGGCCCACGAGGGGCCGGCAATCCTGATCGAGCGTGCCGGTGGCGACTCGCTGCGGCAACGTTCGATCCAGGGCGACGACGACGCCTGCACGACGATCCTGTGCGAGGTCCTGCAGCGGCTGCACCGGCCACGGAGCGCAACGCCAGCGGAACTGGTCTGCCTGCGTACATGGTTCGCCGACCTGCTGCAGCCAAGGGCTGCGCTGCCGCCACTGCTGGAACAGTGCAGATCACTGGCGGAGGGGCTGCTGCAGGACGAACGGGAGATCAGGCCACTGCATGGCGACCTGCACCACGACAACGTGCTGGATTTCGGCGCGCGCGGCTGGCTGGCGATCGACCCGAAGCGACTGCTGGGCGACCGGGCCTTCGACTACACCACGCTGTTCAGCAACCCGGACCTGTGCGGTCCCGGCATCCATGTCGCGACGCGATCGGAGCGCTTTGCCGCCCGGCTGCAACAGGTCAGTGCGCTGGCTGGGCTGGAACGCACGCGCCTGCTGCGCTGGATCGCAGCCAGCACGGGATTGTCGGCGGTCTGGTTCCGGGATGACGGCGACCCCGCCGACATCGATGAGACGGTGGCGCAAATGGCGTTGGAGGCACTCGCGGAAGCGTGACCCAGCTGTAGAGCCGAGCCTGCGCTCGGCTGCTTCTGGCTGAAATCTGGCTGAAATCTGGATGCCTGGGCGAACAGCAGCCGAGCGCGGGCTCGGCTCTACAGGCTCCTGCCCTGGTAGGTGCCCACCTTGGTGGGCACGATGCGTCAGGCGTCGGCACGCCTTGACGATCGGTGTACCCGGACGAGAACCGGCAGCCGGTCAGGCCTTTTCCATCGTGCACAGCAACGGATGCTGGTTCATCCGCGAGTACTCGTTGACCTGGGCAACCTTGGTCTCGGCCACCTCGCGGGTGAACACACCGCACACGCCGCGGCCGCGGGTATGGACGTGCAGCATCACCTGCGTGGCCTTGTCCAGGTCCATGCTGAAGAACTGCTGCAGGACGTCCACCACGAAATCCATCGGGGTGTAGTCGTCGTTGAGCAGCATCACCTGGTAGAACGGCGGCGGCGCCACTTCCGGGTGCGCGGCCTCTACGGCGACGCCGTGCTCGTGCTGGGAATCGGGGGAAGACTCATGGGGCATCGGGTCATTATAGAGGCTCGGGCGAGCCTGCGTCGGCCCGCCGCAGATTGGACGGCACGCACGCCCGCCGTCACAATTGCACCCTCTCTCAGTAATGTTTCACAGGATCTTCATGAAAAGGACGCTTCTCTCCACCCTGCTGATCGCCCTGGCTGCATCCGGCTCCGCCGCTGCCGCGGACGCCGACAAGGCCGTGGCCCGCCACCTGGACAAGCTGGGCTACACCTATGAAGTCGACGAGGACGGCGACTACCGCATGGTCTTCGACGTCGAGGGTGACCGCACCCAGATGGTCTACGTACGCTCGGCGGTGGAAGATTTCGGCACCCACAACATCCGCGAGATCTGGTCGCCGGCTTACAGCGCCAAGACCAAGCAGTTCCCGGTGGCCGTGGCCAACCGCCTGCTGGAAGATTCGCAGGACGCCAAGATGGGCGGCTGGGTAAAGCAGGACACCACCGCCATGTTCGTGGTGAAGATCGACGCCGATGCCACGGCCGACCAGCTCAGCGACGCCATCGATGCGGCCATCCGCACCGCCGACGCCATGGAGCTGGAACTGACCAAGAAGGACGAGTTCTGAGTTGAACGCCACGCCGGACCCGCGCTGGGCACCGCACGCCACCGTCGCCACCGTGGTGGTCGACGGCGGCCGCGTGCTGCTGGTTGAAGAGACCATTGACGGCCGGCAGGTGCTCAACCAGCCGGCCGGCCACCTCGAGCCCGGCGAAAGCCTGGCCGAGGCAGCCCTGCGCGAGACCCGCGAGGAAACCGGCTGGACGGTGCAGCTGACCCATTTCATCGGCTGCTACCAGTGGACGGCCGGCGACGGCACGACCTTCCTGCGTTTCTGCTATGCGGCGCGCCCGGTCTCGCACGACCCGGCGCAGCCGTTGGACACCGGCATTGATCGCGCACTGTGGCTGACCCCGGCCGAGCTGCGGGCCGCCGGCGAACGCCAGCGCAGCCCCCTGGTCTGGCAGGTGGTGGCCGATTACCTGGGTGGCCAGCGCCACCCGCTTTCGCTGGTCCGGGAGGTTGCATGAGCACTCCGCGCGTGATGGTGGGCGTCTCTGGTGGTGTCGACTCTTCGGTCGCCGCCTGGCGCCTTGTACATCAGGGTGAGGCCGTGGCCGGCCTGTTCATGCAGAACTGGGCCGACGATGGCAGCGGCGACTGCCGCGCCGAGGACGACCGCCGCGATGCGGTGGCGGTATGCGGCCTGCTCGGCATTCCCTTCCACTTCCGAGATTTCTCCAGCGAGTACTGGCAGGGCGTGTTCGAACACTTCCTGGCCGAGTACGCGGCCGGCCGTACGCCGAACCCGGACGTGCTGTGCAACCGCGAAGTGAAGTTCAAGCACTTCCTGGATGCCGCCCGCGAGCTGGGGGCCGAGCGCATCGCCACCGGCCACTACGCGCGCGTCGCCCAGCGCGGCCACCAGTGGCTGCTGCTGCGTGGCGCCGACCGCTCCAAGGACCAGAGCTACTTCCTGCACCAGCTGGGCCAGGAACAGCTGTCGGCGACCCTGTTCCCGATCGGCGACCTGGAAAAGACCGACCTGCGGCGGATCGCGCGTGACGTCAGTCTGCCGACCCACGCCAAGAAGGACTCCACCGGCATCTGCTTCATCGGCGAGCGCGACTTCCGCGAGTTCCTCGGCCGCTACCTGCCGGCCAAGCCTGGCCAGATCCTCGACCCGGCCGACGGCAGCGTCATCGCCGAACATCCGGGCGTGTTCTATTTCACCCTTGGCCAGCGCGAAGGACTCAACATCGGCGGCGTGCGTGGCCGCCCGGCTGCACCGTGGTATGTGGTCGGCAAGGATGTGGCCAGCAATGTGCTGTACGTGGACCAGGACCGCGACAGCCCGTGGATGCTGTCCGGGCGCCTGCGTTCGGAACGCGCGCACTGGATTGCCGGCTCGCCGCCGGCGCGGCGCTTCGAATGCACCGCCCAGACCCGCTACCGCCAGCCCGACGAGCCGTGTACGGTCGAGGTGCTGGACGATGGCAGCGTGCTGGTCACCTTCGCGCGCCCGCAACGCGCCGTTACCCCCGGTCAATCGCTGGTGCTGTATGACGGTGATGTGTGCCTGGGTGGCGCGGTGATCGCCGCCACCGATGCGCCGCTGGAACAGCGCCTGCGCACCACCCCTTCCCCTTTTGAGGTAATCGCTGCATGAGTTTCACTGTCGACGACCGCGTCCTGGCCCTGGCCGGCATTGCCCAGGCCCTGCAGCAGGTACGCCGCATCGCCGATACCGGCCATTCCGACGCCGCCGCCGTGCGCACCGCCGTGGACAGCGTGTTCCGTGTCGATGCGTCCTCGCCGCAGGAGGTGTTCGGTGACCGTCATGCACTGAAGGCTGGCCTGCGCCTGCTGCACAACTACTTCCGCAGCCAGGGCCAGGACCCGATCCTGCCCAAGCTGGCCCTGTCGGTACTGCAACTGGAGCGCCGCTTCGTGCAGGACGGCGCCACCGTGAACAAGGTCGCCTCGGGCATCGAGCGCGCCCAGCGCCAGGCCACCGAGCTGGGCGACAGCGGCCATCCGGATGTGCTGGCCAACCTGGGTGGCCTGTACGCGGACACCATCAGCCACCTCAAGCCGCGGGTGATGGTGCAGGGCAACCCGCACTACCTGGGCCAGGCCGGCGTGGTGGCCGAGATCCGCGCCCTGCTGCTGGCGGCGGTGCGCTCGGCGGTGCTGTGGCGCCAGCTGGGCGGCAGCTACTGGGACTTCCTGTTCAGCCGCAGGGCGATGATCGAGGCCGTGGACCGGCAGCTGGCGTGAGCCCATGGGGTCAGAGCCCTTTTCCATGAAAAGGGATCCGACCCCGCCGCTGCCTACCCAGGGGTCGGATCCCTTTCCGGCACGGAAAGGGCTCTGACCCCGAAGCCGCCCAGCGCCGGAAAACCGGCGCATTCAGAATGCACTTCGAGGCACATCGACGTTAAAGAGAAAGGGGGTACGGCCGATACATCCTCCGTGCACCTCCCGAGAACGTCCATGTACTCACGCATTTTCATCCGTCTGGCCGCCCCCCTGGCTCTGACCCTGCTGCTCCCCATCGCCATCGGTTTCGAATGGCCGGCCGCCCTGCGCTGGGCGATCCTGACCACGATGACGCTGAGCTGGCTCGGCTTTGCGTGGTGGACCACCCGCGCCCAGGCGCACCGTTCCCCGGAACATGCCCGTGTCCTGCGTGAGCAGGACCAGCTGCTGACCGAACTGCGCAACTTCGTCGGCAACGAGATCGACGGTTCGCGCGGCGAAGTGGAACGCGCCCGTGACCTGATCCGCCAGGCCGTCTCCAGCCTCGGTGGCAGCTTCGATGCGATGAACCGCAAGTCGCGCCAGCAGAGCCAGGCCCTGTCGCGCATCGTCGACCGCGCTGGTGATGAAGGCAATGCCGGCCTCGACGTTGCCCGTTTCGCCCAGCACGCCAGCCACCGCATGGAACAGCTGGTGGAAGCGCTGGAACAGGTCAGCGGCCAGAGCAGCACCACCGTGCAGCACATCGACCAGATGGCGCAGCACCTGGATGGCATCTTCGCGCTGCTGGAAGACGTCAAGTCGATCGCCGACCAGACCAACCTGCTGGCGCTGAATGCTGCCATTGAAGCGGCGCGTGCCGGTGAAGCCGGTCGTGGCTTCGCGGTGGTCGCCGACGAAGTGCGCAACCTGTCCGAGCGCTCGACCACGTTCAACGAGCAGATCCGCAAGCTGGCGCACAGCTCCAAGGACGCCATCGCCAAGGTGCGCGAGACGGTCTCGCACATGGCGTCGCGTGACATGGATCGCTCCCGCGAAGCGCGCCTGGAAGCCGCGGCGATGCTCGACAACGTCGCGCAGATCAATGCTTCGCTGGGCGACGGGATGCGCGAAGTCTCCGAGTGCGCCCGTTCGATCGATGGCAGCGTGGCCGAAGCCGTGCGCGCCCTGCAGTTCGAAGACATCGCCACCCAGGCCCTGGGCGGCGTGCACACCCACCTGGACCGCCTGACCGCGATCAACCGTGAAGCGGTGGCCCTGCAGGAGCTGCTGCACCGCAATGGCGGCGTGTTCGACGAAGAGATCGCCACCGCCCTGCAGCGCACCGGCAGCCGCCTGCGCGAACTGCGCAGCGAGTGGGAACGCCCGCCGCACAAGCCGGTTGCCCAGCAGAGCATGGGCGCCGGCACCGTCGAGCTGTTCTGATCCTGATGTCCGCTGCCGTTGCCGGCAGCCCGCAAGGCCCCGGTCATCCCGGGGCCTTTGCCTGTACCCTGCCGTTGGATGCATCCTGTACGCGCACCATGACCCTGATCCGTGCCCTGCCCTCCCTCACCGACACCGAGCGCCCGCGCAACGCGAGCGTGCGTGAGCAGCTGCAACAGCTGGAAGAGGTCGCCCGCGAAGAGATCCGCGAACTGCAGCAGCTGGCCGATGCACGTCCGGCGCCGTCCCGCGCGGACGAGGAACTGCTGGGGCTGGCGTGGGACCTGGGGCTGGATGGCGAAGCACTGAGGTAGATCCACGCCATGCGTGGATGCATCTGGACGACCCTGCACCTTCCGATCTTTCGGACTTGTTGCATGGCCCGGGTCATCGGCTCCGGGCACACTGATCGCTCTCCCTGCTTGGTGACGGCATGACATTCAATCCGGAAGAAGCGCGAGAAAACTTCGAACAGTTTCTGATCATCATGGACGATCAGATTGAATGGCTGATCGAACAGGGGCAGCACCGTGGCGTCGACCTCGACGGTAGCCTGGAGAGCCTTGATCACCTCGAAACCCTGTACAACCTGATGGCTGCAACGCTGTCGGAAGACGAACAGGCTGCCTTGAGGGTTGTATTTGCACGATATCTTGGGGAAATCGTGCGCCTGCATCATGGCGGCAAATGGACTCTGCCACTGGATGATCCCAAGGACATCAGTTTCAACATGCCGGTCATCCTGGGGCATTCAACCTGCCCGTGGCTGGAGTTCAACCCCATCCACACGATGCGGGGTTATTCACTTCGACCCAGGCCCGGAATGATCCGAAGCGTCGTCGCGCATAGTGTTGCTCCCAAGATTCTGGATCTCAGCGATCTCGTGGAAGAGGACTGACACCAAGAGAGATAATGCTCGATTCAGTTGTCGGCCCCATCGGGACTTCGGCTCGTGCCCGGGATCATCCACGCATGGCGTGGATCTACCAGATGGGCTGAATCTCTGTGGCATGATGCGCGGGTCCCGCTCATGGAAGACCGATGGCCATCGCCCTGATCGCATTGATGCTGTTGGAGCTGCTGCTTCTGTTGTTCTGGGCACCGTTCTTCTTCCGAACCGGCATCGTCCTGTTCAACCAGCGCATCGCCGCCTCTCCGGCTGAACTGACCCAACTGTCACTGATCGGGCTGGAGCACGACCTTCCTACCGACAAGTGGCTGAGCTTTGTGTTCCGTGTACTGCCCGACCGCAGCGTGGCGTTCCGTGAGAGCTTCGCACCGGGCTATGGCGGCCGCTATTTTCCGTTGATGCACGGCCAGCTGTTGGTCGACAAGCGACGCCGCGAAGTGCGTGTGGTCGGGCGATGCAGCTGGTTCGCGCTGGCCCTGACCGTGCTGGTGCTGCCCATCATTCTGGTGCGCCCGGTGGCATGGCCGATGCTGGGCATGCTGCTGGTGTTCTATATGGGGTATCGCATCCAGCTGCGGCGCTATGCCGAGGTTGTCGAGGCAGTGCGGGCGCGGGTGCGGTCGGAGTTCCCGCAGCGATTCGTTGACCCAAGGCGGTAGATCCACGCCATGCGTGGATGATCGCGAGCGCAGGCATTCGTGCCGACCAAGGTCGGCACCCACCAAAGCGGGTTGCGGTAGATCCACGCTATGCGTGGATGGTCGCGCGCGCAGGCATTCGTGCCGACCAACGGTCGGCACCTACCAGAGCGCGCTTTCAGCGCACCAGCACCACTTCCCCACTAGCATCGGTGCGCAGCGAAACCGGCTGTGGCTGGCGCAGCCACTGCGCCAGATCGCGAGGGCTGAGCGGGCGTGAGTAGAGGTAGCCCTGGATCTCGTCGCAGCCCTGGCGGCGCAGCATGTCTTCCTCCTGGTGCGTTTCCACGCCCTCGGCCACCACCTTCATGCCCAGCGCGTGGCCCAGGTGCACGATCGCCTGGGTCACTTCGGCCGTGCCCGAATCGTGCAGCATGCCCTGCACGAAACTGCGGTCGATCTTGAGGCGCCCCACCGGGAAGCGGTTGAGGTAGTTGAGGTTGGAGAAGCCGGTCCCGAAGTCATCCACCGCCAGCGGCACGCCGTGACGTTCCAGCACGTCGAAGCAATGCCGCAGGATGTCGGTGTCACGGATCAACGCCGACTCGGTCAGTTCCAGCTCCAGCCGCTGCGGCGGCCAGCCATGGGCGTGGCAGATCTCGATCACGCGCTCGGCAAAGCCGCGGTCACGCAGCTGCACCGCCGAGACATTCACGGCGATGCGGTCGAAGCGCAGGCCGGCGCGGTCCCAGGCGGTGGCCTGGCGGCAGGCCTCGTTCAGTACCCAGTCGCCGATCCGTACGATCTCGCCGCACTTCTCGGCGATGGGGATGAACTCGGCCGGGCTGCAGTAGCCGATCCCGGGCCGGTGCCAGCGCAGCAGCGCCTCGATCGCCGGCGGCTCGCCGTGATGGGCGTGCAGCAGCGGCTGGTAGGCCAGGCTGAACTCTTCGCGCTCGATGGCGCCGTGCAGGGCGTGCTCGAGCTCCAGCTTGCGCTGGATGCGGGCCAGCGCGTCCTGGCTGTAGTACTGGTAGGTATTGCGGCCGGCTTCCTTGGCCGCGTACATCGCCGCATCGGCGGCACGCAGCAGGGAGTCGAAGTCGGTCTGCGCGTCACCCAGCATCGCGATGCCGACACTGGCGCCCACTTTCAAGGTGGTTTCGCCCCGGCGCAGCGGTTCGGCCAACGAAGCGATCAGTTTGCGTGCCACATGGCCGGCGTCTTCCGGCTCGGCCAGATCGCGCAGCACCACGATGAATTCATCGCCACTGAAGCGCCCGAACAGATCGTTGTTGCGCAGGTTCTGGTGCAGCCGGGTGGCGGCCGCCTTCAGCAGGGCGTCGCCGGTGGCGTGGCCGAAACTGTCGTTGATGGTCTTGAAGCCATCCAGATCGATGAACAGCATCGCCAGCGATGTCCCGCGGTCGCGCGCTTCCTCGATGGCTTCGGCGGTCTGTTCGCCGAGCAGCACGCGATTGGGCAGGCCAGTGAGCAGATCGTAATGCGCCAGCAGCTCGATACGCTCGTTGGCCTCGCGTTCGCGGGTGATGTCACGGAACAGCACCACGAAGCGCGGCGGCAGCCCATCACGACGGTCCAGTTCGATCAGCACCTGCACCCAGACGCGCAGGCCGGACTGGCGGTAGAAGCACAGGTCCAGCTGCTCGGGCAGCCCGCCATCGGCGATGCGCCCCAACGCCGCTTCGAAAGCGTTGCGTGAGTCCTCGGTGTACAACGCCAGCGCCTGGTCGAGGGTGATGGGTTCCTTGCGCAGGCCGTGGATGCGATAGCACTCCTCGGTCCACTGCATGTGCCGGGCCTGCACCTCGATCTCGCAGCCGCCGATGCGGCCCAGCGCGGAGACGCGGTTGAGCAGTTCGGTACGCCAGCGGATCAGCGCATCGGTCTGGTGCTGCTCGGTGATGTTCTGCACCTGTCCGAGCAGCCGCTTGGGCTGTCCGTCCATGTCCAGCAGCGGCTGCATCCACAGTCGCAGGTGCTGTGACGGTTCATGGCCGCGGGTCAGTTCCAGCTCGAGATTGGCAGCGCGACCATCGCGCCACAACCGTCGCCAGGCCGCACGCAGTGCACCACGTGAACGCGGGTGCAGCTGCTTCAGCCAGCGGCGCTGGCCGGGCACGGCGCCCTGCTCCAGCGCCAGCAGCGAACGCAGCTCCGGCGACCACCAGAAGTGACCGCTGTTGGGATCGAACGACCAGCTGCCCATGCTGGCAATGCGCTGGGCCTCGCTCAGGTGCAGCTGCTGTTCCTGAAGCAGCCCTTCCAGCTGCTTCTGCTGTTCGATATCGGTATGGGTGCCGACCATGCGCAACGGCTGGCCATCGGCGGTGCGTGCGACCACGCGGCCCCGGTCCAGCACCCAGCGCCACTGGCCATCGGCCTGGCGGAAACGGAACTGTGCGCTGTACTGCTCGCTCAGTCCACGCAGATGCTCGTCCAGTGCGCCCCGTACCTGGGCGATGTCCTCGCTGTGCACGCGCGCCAGTATCTCGGTGGCGGTTTCATCGCCCAGTGCGGGAGTCCGCACCACACGGTCGCTGGGAATGTCCCAGTCCCACAGGCTGTGGCCGGCACTGTCCAGCGCCAGCTCCCAGCGCCCACCGCCGCCGAGCGGCACCGGTTCGGGAATGCTCAGCGTGAAGGCCAGCAGATTGCCGGCGCCATCATGCACGGCGCGCAGGTGGCCGTCGTAGTGCCCGTGCGGGCCACCCGGCAGCGTGCAGGCCACGATGCCGCCATCGGCCGCCATCAGGCGCAGATCCTCCAGCATCGGCGCATAGGCGGCCACGGTGGCCGGCAGGCCATGCTCGCGCGCAGCCGGATTGGCCGCCAGCGGGCGGCCCGTGCGGTCGACGATGACCAGCGCCGACGCAAGCGGGTGCTGCAGCAGGCTGGCGATGATCCCTTGGTCCACGCGATCTTGCTCCGGATGACACGCCCGTCAGCGGGGCACGCAGTGGTTAACGGCGCCTGCGGCGGATAATTGAGTGGTCAGGGCACACCCGCGCGGTAAGATGGCCGGCGCCCCTTTCATCCAGCCCGTCCATGCCTGCAGAACCGACCGGCATCGCCCCTGTTCCCGACCCGCGGATGGCGCAGGCGCTGAGCCGCGACCGGCGGCGGGTCGTGCTGAGCTACCTGGTGATGGCATTGGCCTGGATGATCGCCTCCGACAGTGCCGTGCAGGCGCTGGTACCGGATCCGCAGCAGGCGGCGATGTGGCAGAGCGTGAAGGGCTCGTTCTTCGCACTGGCCAGTGCCGGCCTGCTGTACCTGCTGCTGCGGCCGCTGGCCGAGCACGTGCTGCACACCCATGCGCGCCAGCAGGCATCGGAGCTGCGCCTGCGGCAGATGTTCGAGGGCAACCCCGGCCCGATCCTGGTCTACGACCTGGACACGCTGGCGATCCTCGACGCGAATCCGGCGGCCTGCAGCGCATTCGGCTGGGAGCGCGATGAACTGCTTGAGCAGACCATCGACTCGCTGTGGCCGCCCGGCCAGGACCAGGCGTTGCAGACCAAGCTGGAGGCGATCCGCGAGGCACCCGAGGAGCTCTGCATCCTGCGGACACAGCTGCAGCTGCGCGACGGCTCGCTGCGGCAGATGGAACTGCGCTCCAACGCCATCAGCTATGACGGCCACAATGCCCGGTTGCTGATCGCCATCGACCGCACCGCAGAAGACCTGGCCCAGCTGCGCCGCGACCAGGCGCTGGCGCGGGTCGAGGAAGCGCACGAGCTGGCGCGCATCGGCGCCTGGGAACTGGATCCATCCACCGGCATGGGCCGCTATTCCAACCAGGTCTACCGCCTGCTTGGCCGCCGGCCGCCGGAAGCCCGCCGCTGGCACCGCTTCGACGAGCTGCTGGTGCCCGCCGACCCCACCACCTCCACGCAGACTGAGCAGCTGCTGGCCGACCTCTGCTCGGGTGATCCGGTGCAGGTGGACGTACTGCTGCCCCTGCTGTCGATGGACGGCCGCGCCCTGATGGTGCACCTGCGTGCCGCCAGTGGTGTCGATGAGTCCGGCCGCAGCCGCGTACTGGGTACCCTGCAGGACGTGACCGAGCGGGAGCAATCGCGACGCCTGCTGCGCGAGCGCGAAGAACAGTTCCGCGAGCTGGTGCGGGTGCTGCCCGATGGCGTGGTGATCCTCTCCGACGAGCACGTGCTGTACACCAATGCCTGGGCGGCCAGCCTGTTCGGCTATGGCAGCCACACCCTGCTCGGTGAGCCGTTGTCGGCGCTGGTCGCTGCCGATGACCTGGCCCGCGTCCGCAGCCAGCTGCGCGCCGGGCAGCCACATCTGGGCCCCGGCCACAGCAGTGTGGTGGCCATGCAGCGCGCAGACGGACGCAGCTTCCATGCCGGCCTGGCGGTGGGCGAGGTGCGCTACGGCGGCCGCGACTGCAAGCTGCTGATCGTGCGTGACCTGAGCGATTCCGAACGGACGCGCAGTGCACTGGAAACCAGCAACCGCGAATTGCAGGCGATGGCTGGCCGGCTGTTCTCGCTGCAGGAGGACGAGCGCCGCGCGATCTCGCGCGACCTGCATGACGACATCGGCCAGGCGATCACTGCGATCAAGCTGTCCGCCCATGCGGCGCAGGACGAGCACGATCCACAGCGCCGCAGCGAGGACCTGGCACAGATCGTCAGCCTGGCCGATACCACGGTGGCAAAGCTGCGCGACATCTCCACCCTGCTGCGCCCGCCGCAGCTGGACGCGCTGGGCCTGGAAGCGGCCCTCAGCTGGCAGGCACGGGTGCTGTTCCGTTCTTCGCCGGTGGAGCTGCTGGCCGAAATCGAGCCCCTGCCGCACCGCCCTGACAACAGCATCGAACAGGCCTGCTTCCGCATCGCGCAGGAGAGCCTGACCAATGTGCTGCGGCACGCGCGCGCCAGCCAGGTACAACTGCAGCTGCGCGACGTCGGCAAACGCGGCCTGCACCTGCAGATCCGCGACGACGGCGAGGGTTTCGACCCGGACGGTCCGCGCGGCCTGGGCCTGATCGTGATGCGCGAGCGCGCGCAGAGTGTCGGCGGCCATGTGCGGATCGAGTCCGCACATGGCGAGGGCACCCTGATCGACGTCCACCTCCCCTACCAGGCGGCCAGCATGGCTGCCGTCGATTCACCGGAATACTGAGCCTATGTGGAATCCCAACCAGCCCCCGGTCAGCATCGACGATGCACCCGACCGCCTCGGTGCCGGCAACCCCGAGCTGCAGGCGATGGTCGCCGAGGCGGCCTCCGGTGGCACCGCGCTGATGCTGATGCACGTGGACATCGACCACTTCGCTTCGGTCAACGAAAACATGAGCGCCGAGGTGGGCGACCAGGCGCTGGTGCTGGTGGCGCAGCGGCTGCAGTCCTACCTGCGCGGGCGAGGCAAGCTGTGGCGCCACGGCAGTGACGAGTTCCTGATCGCGGTGCCGCGCGCCGCCGACGTGCCGCTGCCGGAGGACTTCGCCGAGGAAATCCGCCAGCAGATGGAGCTGCCGCTGTCGGTGCTGCCGTACACGCTGTTCATGACCGGAAAGCTGGGCGTGAGCCTGTGCCCGGAGCATGCCAGCAGCACGTCGCGCCTGCTCGATCACGCCGAAGATGCGCTGTACCAGGCGGCCCGCGAGGGAGGCAACGCAGTGCGCATCCATGCGGTGGACACCCCGCCCAGTGCGCACAGCGAGAGCATCATCGCGCGCCAGATCGTGGATGCCATTCCCAATGGCGAGCTGAAGCTGCGCTACCAGCCGCTGGTCAGTGCCCGCGATGGCCACGTGGTGGGCATGGAAGCGCTGCTGCGATGGCAGTCCCCTACCCTGGGCATGCTGGTGCCGGAGCGCTTCATGCGCACCGCCGAGCGCCTGGGCATCATCGTGCAGATCGGCACCTGGGTGCTGGAAGGCGCACTGAAGCAGGCCCGCCTGTGGCGCGACCAGGGCTTCGACGACTTCACCATCGCCGTGAACGTGTCGACCCTGCAGCTGCTGCGGCCCAATTTCTTCGCCGAAGTGATGGGCCTGATCCAGGCGGCAGGCGTGCCGGCGCAGATGCTGACGCTGGAGATCAACGAGAGCGCGCTGACCAACAACGTCAACTTCGTGCACGAGACGCTGGCCAACCTGCGCAACGAAGGCATCAGCCTCAGCCTGGACAACTTCGGCACCGGCGATTCCAGCCTGAGCGCGCTGGTACGCTATCCGGTGGACAAGCTGAAAATCGACCGCAGCTTCATCAAGAGCGCGCCCGCCGGCAACCGCGAGGCCGCCATCGCCCGCGCGATCATTGCCATGGGCCACCAGCTGGGCATGACCGTGATTGCCAACGGCGTGGAATCGCAGGCCCAGCTGGGCTTCCTGAGGCGCAACGACTGTGACGTGTTCCAGGGTTACTTGTTCGGCGAGCCGATGTCAGCCGATGCCGCCGGCATGACCCTGCGCCGCCGCTACCTGCGTCCGGAGGCGTTCGCCGAAACCCGCCCGGACCGTACTTTGCTGCTGCTGGACGACGAGGAGAACGTGCTGCGCTCGCTGGTGCGCCTGTTCCGCCGTGATGGCTACCGCATCCTGGCGGCCGGCAACGTGCGCGATGCGTTCGACCTGCTGGCGATCAACGATGTGCAGGTGATCCTGTCCGACCAGCGCATGAGCGACATGAGCGGCACCGAGTTCCTGGGCCGGGTGAAGATGCTCTACCCCGATACGATCCGCCTGGTGCTGTCCGGCTACACCGATCTGAACACGGTGACCGACGCGATCAACCGTGGTGCGATCTACCGCTTCCTGACCAAGCCCTGGAACGACGATGAGCTGCGCAAGCACATCCACCAGGCCTTCCGCACCTACGAGGAACAGCGCCGCAGCAATGCGGGGCCGGCGCCGGTGGAAAGCGGAGATGGTGGCGAGGACCGCCCGTTGCGGTAACCGGCCATGTAGAGTCGAGCCATGCTCGACTCTACAGAATCGCCTTAGCGCGGCTGCTTCACCGGCAGTACCACGCGGAAGCGCGAACCGACGCCTGGAGTACTGTCCAGATCGATGCGGCCATGGTGCTTGTTGATGATGCTGTAGGAGATCGACAGGCCCAGGCCGGTGCCGCTGCCAACGGGCTTGGTGGTGAAGAACGGATCGAAGATGCGCTGGCGCAGTTCCGGCGAGATGCCGCCGCCGGTGTCTTCGAACTCGACCCACACCTGGTCACCATCGACACCGGTACGCACAGTGATCGTGCCGCGCTCGGCAATGGCGTGGCCGGCATTGAGCAGCAGGTTCATGTAGACCTGGTTCAACTCCGACGGCAGGCACTCCACCAGCGGCAGCTGGCCGAACTCGCGGTGCAGGGTGACCTTGTACTTGAGCTCGTTCCAGATGATGTTGATGGTCGATTCCAGGCCTGCGTGCAGGTCGACCAGCTTCCACGATTCGTCGCGGCCGGAATATGAGAAGTCCTTCAGGTCACGCACGATGCGGGTGACCCGCTCGATGCCCTCGCGCGATTCGGCCATCAGCTGCGGCAGGTCGCGGCTGATGAAATCGATGTCCAGGCGGTCACGTATATCGTCGATTTCCGGAATCAACGCCTTCGGGTCCGGCGCGCGCAGGGCGCGCTCGTACGCCTCAATCACGGTGAAAAGGCTGCGCAGGTATTCCTGCAGGCTGCCCAGGTTGGAGTGCACGTAGCCGATCGGGTTGTTGATCTCGTGCGCGACACCCGCCGCAAGCTGGCCGATCGAGGCCATCTTTTCCGACTGCAGCAGCTTCTCCTGGGTACCGTTGAGGCGCAGGTAGGCCTGGCGCAGCTCGGCGTGGCGCTGCTGCAGCTCGCGCTCGTAGTCTTCCTGTCCTTCGATATGGCGGAACAACGCCAGGAAGTGCCCCTGGCCCACCGGACCGTGGTGGTACAGGTGGGCAATGACCACGCCCTCGCCCAGCGGCAGGCTGCCGTTCCAGTGGCCATGCTGCCGCGCCTGTTCCAGCGCATCGGGGGGCAGCAGTTCGCGCAGGCGCTGCGGTGGCGGCAATGCGCCATCCTCGCCACTGGCCAGCAGGTTCTGCGCGGCCGGATTGGCCAGCGCCACCTGCCCGTCTTCAGTGAACAGCAGCAGCCCTTCGCGCAGGCGCTCAAGCAGGGCCTGCAGCACCGGCTGAGGCGGAAGGGGGGCGGTAACCAGGGCGTTGGCAGCGGACACGGCGACTCGGGGCATTCGAACAGGCGCCCAATATACGCGGTCACGCAGCGGGCTTCAGCCCGCGGGGGTGGGTAGTGCGACCGCCGTCGCGTCAGGCGACGGCGAGTGGGCGGCGGGCAGTGACGGTGTGTGACTGGCCCTTGGCGTCATAGGCCGAGGCGTCTTCGGTACGGCCCAACTGGCGCAGTGCCCAGTTGACCTCGCGCCGGCGCCGCGAAAGCAGCACGCCGTTGGCGCGGTTGCGCTCGGCCAGTTCCTGCAGCTGTTCGCCCTCGCCGACCGGCGGTGCGCCTTCCAGCGCCCGCAGCGCCTCCAGCTTGGCGCCGGTGGCACGGATCAGGGCGTGCACGTCGTGCTCGACCAGGGCCTGGCGTTCAACGTCCAGGGCCTGGGCGAGACGCTGCAGCGGCTCGCTCATCGCTGCGGTCATCCCTGCAGCTGCTGGTCCAGATCGAGCATGCGCGATGCGATCGCGTCCGGATTGATCTTGTAGGTGCCGTTCTGCAGCGACTCGCGCACGGCGGCCACGCGCTGGGCGTCGATCGCCGGGGCGGTGGTCAGCTCACGCTCGATGGCCTGCAGATTGGTGGCCTCGCCGGTCAGGCGCAGGCTGTCGGCTGCCTCGACCGGGCGCGCCGGCGCATCGCTGCTGACGCCGGGCTTGCTGGCCGGGGTCGTCACGCTGCGCAGTGCCTGGGGGACCTGCAGGTTGCCGTCGATTTTCTGGCTCATGGGGTGTCCTGGAGTTGCCGTTCACAAGGGATAACGGCCTCAGGGCCGCGATCTTTAGGGATATTTTGCGGTAAATCAACGCGCCACGATTACGTCACCTGCGGCATCGACCGTGCCCTGCACGATCCGCCGCGAGGACAGGTTCTCCACCGAGACCCGTTCATTCTCACCGGCATCGCCCATCGCGCGACCGGCAATGCGGACCTCGACCGAGCCGCGACGCGATACCAGGGCCACATTGTCTCCTCGCTTGATGAGACGCTGCACCACCAGATCGTTGTTCGACAGCAACGCCCCGGCCTGCAATGGACGGCGGGCGATGCGACCGATCGCCACGTTGGGATCGGCCAGCACCGCACCGGCAATCCGGGCAGCGTCACGCTGGGCAGTGGTGATATCGGCGGCAGTGAGGGTTTCTCCAGTGCCGATTCCACGATTGAGCACCAGCACGGTCTGGTTGCGCCGCACTTTCACCGGCACGAACAGCCGCCAGCCGCCCGCATCGGGGCAACTGACCTCCACGGTGGTGTTGGCGGTGGGCTGCACCTGCAGTGCGCCGCCGCACTTCGGCAGGCGCAGCGCATCGGCCACCTGAGCCTCACCCTCGCTACCCGTCGGCAAGGTCGTCAGCGCCGCGGCGCGGATGCTGGCCACGGGCTGCCAGTCGGAGGCCACCGCCCACGGCGAGGCCAGGGCAAGCGCGATGACCAATAGAGATGTGACCCGGCGCATGGCGCTTCCTGTCGTTGGGACCTGGCCCAGCTGCGTGCAAGGGGCGTGCCAGAGGGGCCGCGCTGCCTTTTGTAGCGGGGGGGGCGGGGGGGGGGGGGGGGGGCCCAACCGCCCGGGGAGCAGGGCGGCCCCCCGCAAGGCCGGGGCCCGGTCTCTTTTTTGGCCCCTCTCCCCTTGTCTGAGTTTTGCCCCCCCCCCCCCCCCGCCACGAGGCCCCCCCGCTACAAGGCCCTCGGTCGAGCATGGCGCAGCGCCACAATTGCGGTGCGGACCACGTGGGCGGCAGAGCGCCCTCAAGTTCCGCCACTGCGGCGCCGATACAGCAGCCATGTCCCATGACCTGCTCAACCGGATCGACCAGCGAACCCGTCTGGCCGGCCACAACCGACTGGCGCTGCTGCTGTTCCGTCTCGGCGGACGTCAGCTTTTTGGCGTCAATGTCTTCAAGGTGCAGGAAGTCCTGCGGCGCCCGGAGCTGTTCCAGGTGCCCGGGCTGCCCAGCCAGTTCTCCGGCGTGGCCGACGTGCGCGGCCGCTCGGTGCCGGTGCTGGACCTCGGCCTGGCCATCGGCCATCCCGAGCGCGAGCCGGAGGCGGACACCTCGCCCGGCTACCTGGTCGTGACCGAGTTCAACCGCTCGATCCAGGGCTTCCTGGTCAGCGGTGTGGAGCGCATCGTCAACATCGCGGTGGAAGACATCCACCCGCCACCGGAGCTGGGCGCCGAATCGAGCTACCTGACCGCCGTGACCCGCTTCCAGGGCGAGCTGATCCAGGTGATCGACGTGGAAAGCGTACTGGCCGACATTGCCCAGGTGCGCGGCGAGGCAGTGCTCGACCCGGCGATGGCGATGCCCTCCGACGGCCCGCAGCTGCAGGTGCTGGTGGTGGATGACTCGCGCGTGGCCCGCCAGCAGATCCGCAGCGTTCTCGACCAGCTGGGCGTGGGTGCCACCCTGCTCTCCGACGGCAAGCAGGCGCTGGACCACCTGCTGCAGATCCATGCCTCGGGCGAGAACCCTGCCGAACGCTACGCCATGGTCATCTCGGACATCGAGATGCCGGCCATGGACGGCTATACGCTGACGACGGAAATCCGGCGCCATCCGGGCCTGGCCGGCCTGTATGTGCTGCTGCACACCTCGCTGTCAGGCGTATTCAACAATGCGATGGTCGAGCGCGTGGGCGCCAATGCCTTCGTCGCCAAGTACTCGCCGCACGAGCTGGCCGACTTCGTGCTGGACCGCCTGCGCAAGGTCGCGATGGCGGCGTAAGGCCCTCTCCTGTAGAGCCGAGCCCATGCTCGGCTTGTGCGGCGCCTGAACGAAAGGCAGCCGAGCATGGCTCGGCTCTACAGGATCGCGCGCACTTTGGCACACCCCTTGCAGCTTCCCGGGCAACGTTCCCGTGGGAGTGCACCGTGCGCAACCTGATTACCGACTACCTGGGCGTCCACGCCCAGGCCATGCCGTTGCGCGAACAGCGGATGAAGCTGATCGCCAGCAACCTCGGCAATGCCGACACTCCCGGCTACAAGGCCCAGGACCTGGACTTCGATGCCGCCCTGCGCCATGCCCAGGGGCAGGATGCCAATGGCCTGATGGCCACCACCCATGAGCAGCACTACGAAATCAGTAGTGGCCTGAACCCGTTCCAGATCGCGCGCGAAGGCGTGCAGCCCAGCCTGGACGGCAACACCGTCGATCCCGATGCCGAGCGTGCGGCCTATGGCCGTGCCGCGCTCGAGTACCGCGCTTCGCTCAGCTTCGTCGAGAGCAAGGTGCGTTCCATGTTGACCGCGATCACGGGGCAATAAGCCATGAGCAACCTGCCGATCTTCGATGTCGCCGGCTCCGCGCTGCAGGCGCAGTCGGTGCGCATGAGCACCATCGCCTCCAACCTCTCCAACGCCGACACCGTCGCCGGCTCCGCCGACGCCGTGTACAAGCCGCTGGAGCCGATCTTCCAGGCCGTCACCAGCAAGAACGATCCGAACATCACCTCGGTGAAGGTGAAGGAGATCACCCAGAGCGATGCGGCGCCGATCAAGCGCTACGAGCCCGGCCATCCGCTGGCCGACGCCGACGGCTACATCTACCAGCCCGACGTCGATCCGGTGGCGCAGATGGTCAACCTGATCTCGACCTCGCGCAATTACCAGGCCGGCGTGGAGATGCTGACCACCGCCAAGGAACTGGCCCTGGCCACCCTGACCATGGGCCGCTGAGGCCCGCAGTACCGGATACCGCCATGACCACCGCCGTCAACAACCAGACCAACCAGGACGTCTACACCGCACTCGGTCTGAACGCCCCGAACAGCAACGCTACCAAGAAGAAGAACACGCTGGACCAGGCCGATTTCCTGCGCCTGATGACCGAACAGCTGCAGCACCAGGATCCGCTGAAGCCGATGGACAACACGCAGATGGTCGCGCAGATGGCGCAGATGTCCACCGTGCAGGGCATCACCGACCTGAACAAAACGGTGAAGGGTTTCCAGGAATCGATGGCCAGCGACCAGGTGCTGCGTGGCGCGGCGCTGGTCGGCCACCAGGTGCTGGTGCCGTCGGAAAAGCTGGTACTGGAAAAGGAAGGCAACGTTGAAGGCACGGTGGCCGCGCCTTCTGCCGGCATCATCACCGTGGACATCACCGATGCCACCGGCGCCAAGGTCACCTCGCTGAGCGTGGAAGCCAAGGCCGCCGGAGAGACCGCGTTCCAGTGGGACGGCAAGGATGCCAACGGCAAGCGCATGGAGCCGGGCAAGTACTCCATCGTCGCCAACCACGTCGACACCGCCGGCAAGAGCACCAAGTTGTCCACCTACGTGCAGGCGCCCGTGGAAAGCGTGACCGTCGGTTCCGATGGCCTGTACCTGAACCTCAAGGGCCTGGGCACGGCCCCGATCGACTACGTGCTCCGCGTCAGCTGAGCCGCACACCCCGTACTTACCAGGAGCATCCCATGGGCTTCAATGTCTCGCTGTCCGGCATCAATGCCGCCAATTCCGACCTGAGTGTCACTGCCAACAACGTCGCCAACGTCAACACCACCGGCTTCAAGGAATCGCGCGCCGAATTCGCCGACCTGTTCTCGGCCACCGGTTACGGCCTGTCGAAGAACGCTGTGGGTTCGGGCGTCCGCGTCTCCAACGTTGCCCAGCAGTTCAAGCAGGGCCACAACGAACAGACCGGCCGCAGCCTGGACATGGCCATTTCCGGTGAGGGCTTCTTCACCATGAACATGAACGGCACCCGCGTGTACTCGCGCGCCGGCAACTTCCAGACCGATGCATCGGGCTACGTGGTCAACCCGCAGGGCGCGCGCCTGCAGGTGTTCGCACCGAATGCCGACGGCACCAACTTCGATGCCGGGCGCATGGTCGACCTGCAGCTGCTGACCACTGACAGCCCGCCGAAGCAGACCAGCGAAGTGAAGGTCGGCTTCACCCTGCCGGCCAACGCCAAGCAGCCGACCGTCACCACCTTCGACCCGACCGACTCCAACAGCTACAACCACTCCAGCGGCGGCATCACCGTGTACGACTCGCTGGGCGTGAGCCACATCCAGGTTTCGTATTTCGTGAAAGGTGCCAACCCGAACGAGTGGACCGTGCGCAACTACGTGGACGGCCAACCGGCGGGTACACCGACCCCGGTCACCTTCGACAACAGCGGCAAGCTGGTCGCACCAGCCAACGGCAAGGTCAGCCTCGGCACGTTCACCCCGACCACGGGCGCCGGCGTGTTGAACATGACGCTGGATATCAACGGTTCGACCCAGTACGGCGAGAAGTTCGCGCTGCGCAACACCCAGCAGGACGGCTATGCCGCCGGCAAGCTCAATGAGATCACCGTGTCGGAAACCGGCGTGGTCTATGCCCGCTATTCCAACGGTGCCGACAAGCCGCTGGGCCAGGTCGCGCTGACCACCTTCAACAATCCGCAGGGCCTGGAATCGAAGGGCAACAACCTGTGGGTGGATACCTTCAGCTCGGGCACGCCACGCACCGGCATGCCGGACACCTCCAACCTCGGCAAGATCCAGGCCGGCTCGCTGGAAGCGTCCACCGTCGACCTCACCGAGCAGCTGGTCAACATGATCACCGCGCAGCGCAACTTCCAGGCCAACGCGCAGATGATCACCACCCAGGACCAGATCACCCAGACCGTCATCAACATCCGTTGATGAACTGCTGACCCCGTCTCGGAACTTCCCGCATGGATAAAGCCCTCTACGTGGCGATGACCGGTGCCCGCGCCTCCCTGCAGGCGCAGGGTACGCTCAGCCACAACCTCGCCAACTCGGACACCCCTGGCTTCAAGGAAGCGCTGGCCAACACCGAAGCCTTCCCGATCAAGGGCCAGGGCTTTGCCTCGCGGGTGGATGCACTGCACGTCGACGCCGGCTTCAACCGCCGGCCCGGCGCGCAGCACATCACCGGCAAGCCGCTGGACCTGGCGCTGCAGACCGGCACCTGGCTGGCCGTGCAGTCCACCGATGGCACCGAGGCGTACACGCGTGGCGCCGCACTGTCGGTCACGCCGAACGGACAGCTGGTGACCTCCAGCGGCCGCGCGGTGCTGGATGACAACAACAACCCGATCGCCATTCCGCCCTACCAGGCGATGGAGATCGGTGCCGACGGCACGATCTCGATCATTCCGCAGGGCGAAGGCCCGCAGACGATGGCGCAGGTCGGACGGATCAAGGTGGTGCAGGCGCCGGACGAGCGCCTGGAGCGCGGCCTGGACGGGCTGTTCCGCAACACCGATCCGCGCCAGCCGTTCGCACCTGCGCAGGGCACGGCGGTGCACAGCGGCCAGCTGGAAGGCAGCAACGTCGATGCCGCCGGCGCGCTGGTGCAGATGATCCAGCTGCAGCGCCAGTACGAAATGCAGGTGCAGGTGATCAAGCACGGCGACGACAACGCGCGCAGCGCCAACAGCCTGCTGCGCCTGGGCAGCTGACGGAATTCCGGCGCCGCTTGAATGCGGCGCTGGCACACCGCTTGCACACCCGAAGACAAGGGCCGCACCGCGCGGCCGGCTCCACCAGACAGGACACCGAAGATGAACCAGGCATTGTGGATCGCGAAAACCGGACTGGATGCGCAGCAGATGCGCATGTCGGTGGTTTCCAACAACCTCGCCAACACCAACACCACCGGCTTCAAGCAGGACCGCGCCAGCTTCGAGGACCTGCTGTACCAGCAGGTGCGCCAACCCGGCGGCTCCTCCTCGGCACAGACACAGCTGCCGACCGGCCTGCAGCTGGGTACCGGCGTGCGCGTGGTCGCCACCGCCAAGAACTTCGAACAGGGTGGCCAGCAGCAGACCGGCCGCGCACTGGACGTGATGGTCAACGGCCGCGGCTTCTTCGAAGTGCAGATGCCCGATGGCAGCTCGGCCTATACCCGTGATGGCTCGTTCAAGATCAACCAGGACAGCGAGCTGGTCACCAACAGCGGCTACCCGGTGCAGCCGGGCATCCAGATTCCCGAAGGCGCGCAGTCGGTGACCATCGGTACTGACGGCACCATCAGCGTGAAGATGGCCGACGGCGCGGCCTCGGTGGAAGTGGGCGCGCTGACCCTGACCGATTTCGTCAATCCGGCCGGCCTGCAGGCACGGGGTGAAAACCTGTTCCTTGAGACCACCGCATCGGGCCCGGCGCAGAACGGCAATCCCGGCCTCAACGGCCTGGGCACCGTGGTGCAGGGCGCGCTGGAGGGCAGCAACGTCAACGTGGTGGAAGAGCTGGTGTCGATGATCGAAACCCAGCGCGCCTACGAAATGAACGCCAAGGCGATTTCCACCACTGATTCGATGCTCGGCTACCTCAACAACAAGCTCTGACCGGCCAACCCGGGAAACCGCCATGTCGCCCATTTCCAACTTCGCCCGCACTGCCCTCGCCTGCACCGTGGCTGCCCTGCTCGGTGGCTGCGTGATTGCCGGCGACGTGCGCCCCTATCCGGCAATGGCACCGATCCAGCCGATCATGCCACCGCAGGCCGAGCCGACCGCCGGCGCCATCTATGCGGCCGGTCCGACCCTGCAGTTGTATTCGGACCGTCGCGCACGCGATGTCGGCGACCTGCTGACCATCACCCTGCTGGAAAACACCACCGCGCAGACCAGTGCCAACACGGCCACCAACAAGGAATCCAACCTCAGCCTGGGCACGCCCTCCATCCTCGGCGCGCCGGTCACCCTGGGCGGCAAGGACATCCTGAGTGCCACGGCCAAGGGCGCGCGTGACTTCACCGGCAAGGGCAACAGCGCGCAGAGCAACCGCCTGCAGGGCAACGTGACCGTGACCGTGGTGCAGCGCCTGCCCAATGGCAACCTGGTGGTGCAGGGGCAGAAGAACCTGCGCCTGAACCAGGGCGACGAGCTGGTGCAGGTACAGGGCATCGTGCGCCCCGGCGACATCGGCGCGGACAACACTGTGCCTTCCAGCCGCGTGGCTGAGGCACGCATCGTCTACGGCGGCCGCGGCCCTGTCGCGCAGTCCAACGCGATGGGCTGGCTGAGCCGCTTCTTCAACTCCGGCCTGACGCCGTTCTGAGTATGGCCATGAAACTCTTCTTCTCTTCTTCCTGGCAGCGGCGCACGGCGTCGTTCGTCGCCTTGATGCTGCTGATCGTTGCAGCCCCGGCCAGCGCCGAACGCATCAAGGACCTGGCCCAGGTCGGTGGCGTGCGTGGCAATGCGCTGGTGGGCTACGGCCTGGTGGTGGGCCTGGACGGCAGCGGCGACCGCACCAGCCAGGCACCCTTCACCGTGCAGAGCCTGAAGAACCTGCTCGGCGAGCTGGGCGTCAACGTACCGCCGAACGTCAACCCGCAGCTGAAGAACGTGGCGGCGGTGGCGATCCACGCCGAACTGCCGCCGTTCGCCAAGCCGGGCCAGCCGATCGACATCACCGTGTCCTCGATCGGCAACGCGGTGTCGCTGCGCGGCGGTTCGCTGCTGATGGCCCCCCTGCGCGGCGCCGATGGGCAGATCTATGCCATCGCCCAGGGCAACCTGATCGTGGGTGGCTTCGGCGCGCAGGGCAAGGACGGCTCACGCGTCTCGGTGAACGTGCCCAGCGTCGGCCGCATTCCCAATGGCGCCACCGTGGAGCGTGCCCTGCCCGACCCGCTGGCCAATGGCGGCGAGATCACCCTGAACCTGCACAACAATGACTTCACGACCGTCTCACGCATGGTCGCGGCACTCAACAATGCATTCGGCGAAGGTGCGGCACGCGCGGTCGATGGCGTGACCGTGGCGGTCACCGCACCGACCGATCCGGGCGCACGCATCGGCCTGCTGGCGCGCATCGAGAACCTGGAACTGACCCCGGGCAGCGCCCCGGCCAAAGTGGTGGTCAATTCGCGTACCGGCACCGTGGTCATCGGCCAGCAGGTGCGGGTCGGACCCGCCGCGATCTCGCACGGTTCGCTGACCGTGACGATCCAGGAAAACACCAATGTCAGCCAGCCCAACGCGCTGTCCGGCGGCCGTACCGTAGCCAGCCCGCAGTCGACCATCACCGCCACCAATGACGGCAGCCGCATGTTCAAGTTCAGCGGCGGCACCACCCTGGACGAGATCGTGCACGCGGTGAACGCGGTAGGCGCGGCACCGGGCGATCTCATTGCGATCCTGGAAGCCCTGAAGCAGGCCGGCGCCCTGAGTGCCGAGCTCGAGGTGATCTGACATGCGCATCAATCCCGCATTCGATCTGCACCCGGCGCAACAGAATGATCCGGCCAAGATCGACAAGGTCGCGCGACAACTGGAAGGCCAGTTCGCGCAGATGCTGGTCAAGAGCATGCGTGATGCCAGCTTCGGCGACTCGCTGTTCCCCGGCGAGAACAAGATGTTCCGCGACATGTACGACCAGAAGATCGCCGAGGCGATGACCCGAGGCAAGGGCCTGGGCCTGTCCGGCATGATCAGCCGGCAGCTGTCCGGCCAGGCCGCCGATGGCCCGGCGCTCGATACCCGCGTGGACCCGGCCAAAGCCAGCCGTGCCTATCAGCTCAATGCGCCGGCCAAGCCCGCGCCGTCGCTGCCGTTGGAAGACGGCAGCCAGGCGGTGCGCCTGCTGCAGCAGATGGCGGCCGGCGCCCAGTCGGGCGCACACGCGGCGGTTGCACCGATGGAACAGGCGCTGGACCTGATCGCCGGGCGCGAAAGCAGCAGCATGCACCGCTCGCTGGGCACCGAAGATCCGTACATCGGCAGCCTGCAGGGCGAGGACTGGGCCGCCAACAGCGATCAGTGGTCGGCCACCGCCAGCAACCGCGGCACGGCCATCAGCCCGGCCGATGCGATGGCTACCCGCACCGCCGTCGCCCAGCTGGGCGAGCACACCCCGGAAGGTTTCGTCGCAAGCATCTGGCAGCACGCGCAGCGTGCGGCCAAGGAGCTGGGCGTAGATGCCCGCGCCCTGGTCGCCCAGGCAGCGCTGGAGACCGGCTGGGGCAAGCGCCACATCAAGCATGCCGACGGCAGCACCTCGCACAACCTGTTCGGCATCAAGGCCAATGGCTGGAACGGCCAGCGCGCCGTGGCCGGCACCCACGAGTATGTCGATGGCGTGCGCCGCAACGAGACCGCCAGCTTCCGCGCCTACAGTTCGCCGGCCGAGAGCTTTGCCGACTACGTGCGCCTGCTGAAGACCAGCCCGCGCTACCAGCAGGCCCTGCAGGCCGGCACCGATGTGCAGGGCTTCGCCCGCGGTCTGCAGCGCGCCGGCTATGCCACCGACCCGCGCTACGCGGCCAAGATCGCCGCGATCGCCGGCGGACCGACCATCGAGCGTGCCGTCAGCGCCGTGGCAGACGCCGGCTCGCGCCTTGGCCAGACCTTCGCCAGCACCGCAACCGCGGCGCTGGGTATCACCCGTCGTTGAGGAACCCCATGTCCAGCGTACTTTCCACCGGTACCGGTGCCCTGCTCGCCTTCCAGCGTGCGTTGGCGACCACCAGCCACAACGTGGCCAACCTCAATACCCCGGGCTACAGCCGGCAGAAGGTCAACTTCGCCACGGCTGATCCCCAGAACTACGGCTACGGCACGGTCGGCAACGGCACCCGCATCACCGACATCCGCCGTACCGCCGACCAGTTGGCGATCTCGCGCCTGCTCGACAGCAGCGGCGAGCTGGCGCGCCTGAAGCAGCTCTCTGGCATGGCCGACCGGGTCAACTCGCTGTTCTCCGACGCGGCAACCAACGTGTCCGGCGTCTGGTCGAAGTTCTTCGATTCGGTCAGCGGCCTGTCCTCCAATGCGGCCGGCACCGCCGACCGCCAGAACATGCTGGACGGTGGCAAGGCGCTGGCCAACCGCTTCGTGCAGCTCAACACGCACCTGAACAACCTCAACAGCGAGGTCAACAACGGCCTGCTGGCTGGTGCCACCGAGGTTAACCGATTGGCGCAGGAGATCGCGCAGATCAACGGTGCGATCGGCACCAACATCGCTACCGCCGCACCGGACCTGCTCGATCGCCGCGACCAGCTGATCACCCAGTTGATCGGCTACACCGGTGGCACCGCAGTGATCCAGGACGGCGGCATCATGAATGTCTATACCGCCGGCGGGAACGCGCTGGTGGTGGGTACCACGGCAACCAAGGTCACCACGGTTGCCGACCCGTACCAGCCGGAGCGGCTGCAGCTGGCGCTGGAAACGCAGGGCAACACCATCCGGCTCGACCCGAAGGCGGTCGGTGGCCAGATCGGCGGCCTGCTGGAGTTCCGCGACACCGTGCTGACGCCGGCCCAGGCCGAACTGGGCAAGCTGGCGGTAGGCCTGGCCGAGAGCTTCAACCAGGTGCATCACCAGGGCGTGGACCTGTATGGCCAGCTGGGGGGGGACTTCTTCAACATCGGCAACCCGCGCGTCACCGCCAACAATGCCAATACCGGTACCGCAAGCCTCAGCGCCGCTTACGGCGACCTCGGCAAGCTGGACGCGCAGAACGTGGTGCTGCAGTTCGATGGCACCAACTGGAAGGCCAGCCGTGCCGACACCGGCGCCAACGTTCCGCTGACCGGCACCGGCACGGCCGCTGATCCACTGGTGATCAACGGCGTCAAGCTGGTGGTCGGCGGTACGCCGGCAGCCAACGATCGCTTCCTGCTGCAGCCGACCGCAGGCGTGGCCGGCAGCATGGAAGTGGCGATCACCGATCCCTCGCGCATCGCCGCCGCAGCGGCGGTGAAGGGCGCGGCAGCGACGTCCAACACCGGCACCGGCAAGCTGAGCGGTGTCACCGTCAGCGATTCGACCAACGCCAACCTGCGCAATCCGGCCGCGATCGTGTTCACCTCGGCCACCACCTACACCATCGATGGTGGCCCGCCACAGACCTACACGCCCGGCCAGACCATCAGCGCCAATGGCTGGAGCTTCGTGCTGGACGGTGCGCCAAAGGTCGGCGACACCTTCAACATCACCCCGACCCCGGCGGGCTCTTCGGACAACAGCAATGCCTCCAGGCTGTCCAAGGTGGAGAGCGCCAAGGCGTTCAACAGCGGCACGGTCACCCTCAACGGTGCCCTGGGCGGCCTGACCACCCAGGTCGGTGCAGCCGCCCGCTCGGCCGAGTATTCGCTGGAAGCGCAGCTGGTGATCAACGACAAGGCGCAGGAAGCGCGCGATGAGGTGTCCGGCGTCAACCTGGACGAGGAAGCGGCGGACATGCTGCGCCTGCAGCAGGCCTACCAGGCCGCGTCGCAGCTGATCTCCACCGCCGACAGCATGTTCCAGACCATTCTGGGAGCCGTCCGTCGATGAGCAGCCGTATCTCCACCAGCATGATGTTCAACCAGTCCGTGTCGCTGATGATGGCCAAGCAGGCCAAGCTCAGCCACCTGGAGCAGCAGATCGCCACCGGCAGCAAGATCGTCAGCGCCAAGGACGATCCGGTCGCCGCGGGTGCGGCCGTGGGGCTTGACCGCAGCCTGGCCGCACTGGACCGGATGAAACTCAATGCCGGCAACGTGCAGAACCGGCTGGGCGTGCAGGAAAACACCCTGGCCCAGGTCAACGACCTGATGGCGCGCGTCAACGACCTGACCATCCAGGCCAGCAACCCCGCGCTGGGCGCCGCCGACAAGAAGACGCTGATCACCGAATTGAACCAGATCCGCGAGGGCCTGCTGTCGCTGGCCAACGCCGACGACGGTACCGGCCGTTACGTGTTCGGCGGCACCAACGATGGCGATCCACCGTTCGCCAAGATCAATGGCAAGGTGGTCTACCGTGGCGACCAGACCCAGCGCCAGATTGAAGTCGGCCCCGATACCTATGTGCGGGACGCCCTGCCCGGCAGCGAAATCTTCATGCGCATTCCTACCGGCGACGGCTTCGTCGATGGTGGCGCCGCGGCCGGCAATACCGGCAACGGCGTGCTGACCAACATCACCCGCGATGGCAGCGACAGCTGGAACGGCCAGTCCTTCAGCATCCGCTTCACCGCCGCCGACCAGTACCAGGTACTGGACGGCGCTGGCAACGTGACTGGCACCGGCACGTTCAAGGCCGGTGACAACGTGGAAGTCAACGGTGTACGCCTGCAGATCACCGGCGCACCTGCTGCCGGTGACAGCTTCAACGTGAAGCCGGCAACCAGCCGCGACATCTTCGACACCATGGACAAGCTGATTGCCGCGCTTGATGCCGACACCGGCACCACCGCGAAAATGAGCGCGCAGCAGAACGAACTGCAGAGCGCCCTGCGCGATGTGGCCCGTGCATCGGAACGGATGATCGATTCGCGCGCGGCCGGCGGTGCGCAGCTGAAGGCACTGGACAATGCCGCCGACATGCGCGAAGCCAACAGCGTGACCCTGAAGACCACGCTGTCGCAGATGCGCGACCTGGACTACGCCGATGCGCTGAGCCAGTACCAGCTGCAGAGCACCGCACTGCAGGCGGCACAGACGATCTTCTCGCAGATGCAGTCGATGTCGTTGTTCAACAAGATCCGCTGACGCTTCCCAAGCGTCACTCCCTGAAGGCCGCGATGCCCTGCATCGCGGCCTTTTTCGTTCCTGCGTGCCCGTTCCGTCGCGCTCGTCGGGCGTGGCCCGGCGCTGCCGGAAAGGTGCTCCTGCGCATTTTCCGTGATTGCCCATCAAGCCCGGCCCTGCCCCGCCGATACCTTCATCAGCGCTGGTTGGGCATGCCCAACCGCCCCTTCCGGGGTCGCCTTCACGCCCGACAAGGGCTGAAAAACCCCGGGAAAACAGCCGCCGGCACCGGATTTCAGCATCGACGGAATTCACGGCTAAAGGTTGTTGACAAAGCGCCGTTATTCATTTGGCAACAGCGAAGCACACAGCCACACAAAAAAACAGGCGGCGCTTCGTTTCATTCACCAACGGGTTCCATATAAGAGGAGACGACCCCATGGCACAGGTAATCAACACCAATACGATGTCGCTCAACGCTCAGCGCAACCTGAGCACCAGCGGCAGCTCGCTCGCTACCACCATCCAGCGCCTCTCGTCCGGCCTGCGCATCAACAGCGCGAAGGACGACGCGGCCGGCCTGGCCATCAGCGAGCGCTTCACCACCCAGATCCGCGGGCTGGACGTGGCCATCCGCAATGCCAACGACGGTATCTCGCTGGCCCAGGTCGCCGAGGGTTCGCTGAGCGAAGTCGGCAACAACCTGCAGCGCATCCGTGAACTGGCCGTGCAGTCCTCCAACGCCACCAACTCGGCCAGCGACCGCAAGGCCCTGCAGGCTGAAGTGACCCAGCTGGTCTCGGAAGTCGACCGCGTGGCCAAGCAGGCCGACTTCAACGGCACCAAGCTGCTGGACGGCTCCTTCACCAGCCAGCTGTTCCAGGTCGGCGCCAACGCCGGCCAGGCCATCGCCATCAACAGCGTGGTCAACGCCAAGGCCGATTCGCTGGGCGCGGCGACCTTCGCCAATGGCTACACCGGCACCAGCCTGGCCGCGGCCGACAAGGCCACCGCCGACACCACCTACTCCGGCCTGCAGATCTCGGTGACCCCGCCGGGCGGCACCGCCACCACGGTCACCATCAACGACTTCACCGTGAAAGCGGGTGAATCGATCACCTCGGCCACCTCTGCCGCGATCAACAACAAGCTGGGCGAAACCGGCGTCATGGCCTCGGTCAATGCCGGCGTGATCAGCCTGGCCTCGGTCAAGGACGGCCAGACCTTCACGCTGGGCGTCAGTGCCGCAACCCCGCCGGCCGGCGCCACCGCCGCGACCATCGCCGGCCTGGGCCTGACTGAAACCAGCACCAACGGCGGCCTGCTGACCGGCGCCACGTCCAACTTCGTCAAGGACCTGAACGTCACCACGGCCGAAGGCGCGCAGAAGGCGCTATCGATCGTCGACAAGGCCCTCGAATCGGTCAACAGCGTGCGCGCCGACCTTGGCGCGATCCAGAACCGCTTCACCTCGGTGGTGGCCAACCTGCAGACCTCCTCGGAGAACCTGTCGGCCTCGCGCAGCCGCATCCGCGATACCGACTTCGCCAAGGAAACCGCCGAACTGACCCGCACCCAGATCCTGCAGCAGGCCGGTACGGCCATGCTGGCCCAGGCCAACCAGGTACCGCAGAACGTGCTCAGCCTGTTGCAGCGCTGACATGAGCCGCCCCCGGGGCACGTCGGGGGCGTCTAACCCAACTCACGTGCAACCGCTCAAGGACCTCTCCTCATGGCACAAGTCATCAACACCAATACGATGTCGTTGAATGCTCAGCGTAACCTGAGCACCAGCGGCAGCTCGCTGGCCACCACCATCCAGCGCCTGTCCTCCGGTTCGCGCATCAACAGCGCCAAGGACGACGCCGCCGGCCTGGCGATCTCCGAGCGCTTCGGCACGCAGATCCGCGGTACCGACGTTGCCATCCGCAACGCCAACGACGGCATCTCGCTGGCCCAGGTCGCCGAAGGTTCGCTGACCGAAATCGGCAACAACCTGCAGCGCGTCCGCGAGCTGTCGGTGCAGGCCTCCAACGCCACCAACTCGGCCAGCGACCGCAAGGCCCTGCAGGCCGAAGTGACCCAGCTGGTCTCGGAAATCGACCGCGTCGCCAAGCAGTCGGACTTCAACGGCACCAAGCTGCTGGACGGTTCGTTCTCCAGCCAGCTGTTCCAGGTCGGCGCCAACGCCGGTCAGGCGATCGCCATCGACAAGACCATTGATGCCAAGGCCAATGCCCTGGGCGGCGCCAAGTTCGACACCAACGCACTGGCCCTGGCCGACCCGGGCACCAACGCTGACTTCAGCACCAGCGGCCTGTCCATCAACGGCGTGGCCATCGCCGATGTCTCGGTCAAGCAGGGCGCCGACGCCGCTGCCACCGGCAAGGCATCGCGTGAAGCGCTGGTGACCGCGATCAACGCCAAGATCGGCGAGACCGGCGTCTACGCTGAAGTGAACGGCACCGCTGGCGTGACCCTGACCTCGGTCAAGGACAGCACCAACGCCGACGGCTCGTTCAAGGCCATCACCGCCACCCCGGGCACCTGGACCGGCGCCACCGCGCCGACCTTCACCGCCACCACCGCTGCTGCGGCCCCGGCTGCGAAGTACGCCAGCAACCTGGACGTCAGCACCGTGAAGGGCGCCCAGCAGGCAATGGAAATTGTCGACAAGGCGCTGGGTGCGATCAACAGCACCCGCGCCGACCTTGGCGCCGTGCAGAACCGCTTCACCTCGGTCGTGGCCAACCTGCAGACCTCGTCGGAAAACCTGTCGGCTTCGCGTAGCCGCATCAAGGACACCGACTTCGCCAAGGAAACCGCAGAGCTGACCCGCACCCAGATCCTGCAGCAGGCCGGTACGGCCATGCTGGCCCAGGCCAACCAGGTGCCGCAGGGCGTGCTCAGCCTGCTGCGCTGATCCGCTCGCTGATCGACCTCCGGGCGCCGCATGACGCGGCGCCCGGATCCTGAAATACGTTCCACCTTCGCCAAAGGAAAAGCACCATGGCACAAGTCATCAACACCAACACCATGTCCCTGAATGCTCAGCGCAACCTGAGCACCAGCGGCAGCTCGCTGGCTACCACCATCCAGCGCCTGTCCTCCGGTTCGCGCATCAACAGCGCCAAGGACGACGCCGCCGGCCTGGCGATCTCCGAGCGCTTCGGCACGCAGATCCGCGGTACCGACGTCGCCATCCGCAATGCCAACGACGGTATCTCGCTGGCCCAGGTCGCCGAAGGCTCGCTGACCGAAATCGGCAACAACCTGCAGCGCGTCCGCGAGCTGTCGGTGCAGGCCTCCAACGCTACCAACTCGGCCAGCGACCGCAAGGCGCTGCAGGCCGAAGTGACCCAGCTGGTCTCGGAAATCGACCGCGTTGCCAAGCAGTCGGACTTCAACGGCACCAAGCTGCTGGACGGCACCTTCTCCAGCCAGCTGTTCCAGGTCGGCGCCAATGCCGGTCAGGCCATCGCCATCGACAAGACCATCGATGCCAAGGCCGGTTCGCTGGGCACCTCGACCTTCGCCACCGGTGCGACCGCTGCCCTGGCCGCCAGCACCGACGGTGCCCGCTTCTCCGGCACCGTGATGGGCGTGGACATCGGCACGGTTGAAGTGAAGGCCGGCGCCACCACGGCTGATGCCTCCAAGGCCGTCGCCACCGCCATCAATGCCAAGATCGGCGAAGCAGGCATCTACGCCGAAGCCAATGCCGACGGCTCCCTGAAGCTGAGCTCGGTGAAGGAAGGCAAGGCTGTCGCCGCCGCCGATATCGCCCTGATGCGCAGCGACTACGACGCGACCGCCAAGACCTGGGGCACCGCGGCAGCTGCGGGCGCCTACACTGCCGGCACCGATACCTCGGCCAACGTGCAGAAGCTGGACGTGAGCACCGTGCTCGGCGCCCAGCAGGCCCTGGAAGTGGTCGACAAGGCCCTGGGTGCGATCAACAGCACCCGCGCCGACCTCGGTGCGATCCAGAACCGCTTCACCTCGGTGGTGGCCAACCTGCAGACCTCCTCGGAGAACCTGTCGGCGTCGCGCAGCCGCATCAAGGACACCGACTTCGCCAAGGAAACCGCAGAGCTGACCCGCACCCAGATCCTGCAGCAGGCCGGTACGGCCATGCTGGCCCAGGCCAACCAGGTGCCGCAGGGCGTGCTCAGCCTGCTGCGCTGATCCACGGCAAGAAGGCGCCGCTACCGTCAGATCGAACCGACGGTAGCGGCAACCCGGAAGCCACGGTGCACGAAGGCGCGGGCCATGCCCGGCCCGGGATCACTCCCGAACCGGCTTGGCATCGCCCGCTCCTGCGGACCTCTCTTTCAGCGCTGTACCTTTGACTGTACGTACCGGGCGGCTTCGTCTCCCCCCGATTGTCAGTAGCCTGATCCCTCCCCTGCCTTGGGGGAGGGTTTTTTGCAGACTCCCGGCAGCCTGCGGTGATTCCACCCGCACCCTGCCCCAGCCCTCCTGCAAACCGCGTGCCAGATCCGCCGCCAGACAACTGGCACGGCGCATGCATCAACGAAGTCCTCAAGACCCAGCGGCGCAGGCCGCTATTTTCGTTGACGACGGGCCACCGCACGGCGGCCAGGCCCGGATACCAGGAGAATCACATGGCAAGCTTTGGATACGGTGGCATTGGCTCGGGGCTCAACATCTCGGACATCGTCAACCAGCTGGTCGCAGCCGACCGCAAGCCCGCCGACAACGCGCTGAACCTGCAGCAGTCCAAGGCCAAGATGCAGCTGTCGTCGATCGGCACCGTCACTTCGGCCTTCGACAAGCTGAAGACCGCACTGACCGCACTGAAGGCCACCACCGCGTTCGATACGCGCACCGTGACAGCCACCGGCAAGGCCGGCCCCACCAATGCCGACGACGTTCTGACAGCCTCGGTGGCGCTGTACGACCTCGGCACGACCAAGGCAGCCGCCTCCAACGGCACGCACCAGGTGGAGGTCACCTCCCTGGCCACCGCGCACAAGCTGATTGCCGACACCTCATTCCCGAAGACCGACACCTTCGGTGCCGGAACCTTGACGCTGACCGTTGGCGTCGGCGACAAGGCCAAGACCATGAACGTGGCGGTGGAGGACGGCGATACGCTGACCACCATCCGCAACAAGATCGATGCGGCCGGCCGCAAGGAGGGCGTGCAGGCCACACTGATCACCTCGGGCGACAACCAGTATCTGTCGATCGCCCAGGAAAAGACCGGCGCTGCCAACGCGATCAAGCTGGAGTACGCCGGCAGCGACGCCAAACTGGGCGGCCTGGTCAACAGCCTCAAGCAGAACACCGCCGCCGCCGACGCCGAGCTGACCATCGATGGTGTGAAGGTCGTCAGCGCCAGCAACACGGTGGCCGATGCGGTTCCGGGCCTGACCCTGAACCTCAAGGTTCCCGGCAAGAGCACCGTGGTGATCAGTACCGACACTGCCGCCGCGACCAAGGTGATGCAGGAGTTCGTGACCGCCTACAACGCGGCGATCGCGGCGATCAACACCGAAACCAAGTACGACGCCAAGACCAAGGAAGCGGCCACGCTGACCGGTGACGCGCAGATGCGCGGTGCCTCCAGCCAGCTGCGCTCGATGATGTCCGGCGTGCTGAAGGAGCTTTCCGCTGACGGCCTGGACCCGAAGGTGCTTGGCCTGCAGACGCGCGGCTATCCCAATGCCGACGGCAGCCTGGTGCTGGATACCACCAAGTTTGCCGCTGCACTGGCCAGCCAGCCGGAGAAGATCCGCGCCGCCATCACCGGCGACACCGGCGGTGCCGGCACGCTTTACACCATGGTTGACGGCTACGTCAGCACCACGGTCGGCAAGGAAGGCGCCTTCGTCGCCCGCACCAAGGGCCTGAACACCACGCTGGACAACATCGACAAGCGCCGCAAGGACCTCGACACACGCATGAAGAACGTGGAAGAGCGCTACAAGAAGCAGTTCATCGCGCTGGACAGCCTGATGGGCAAGCTGCAGCAGAGCAATACGTCGCTGCAGCAGCAGCTGGCACAGCTGAACCGTTAAAGGACGGCGTGCAACGCTCAAGTTTGGCGTGCAACGCACCGATAACGGACGCAACAGCAATCAACGCCGCACCGCCGGTAACGGTCCCCACGACCTGCCGGCGGCACCCAGCGCAAGGAGAATCACGAATGTACGGTTCCAGCCGTCAATATGCCGAGCAGTACCGCCAGGTGGGAGTGACCAGTGCGGTTGCCGACGCCGATCCGCACAAGCTGGTGGCGATGCTGCTGGCCGGCGCGCTGGAGCGCGTGCGGCGCGCACTGGCCAGCCTCGAGCGTGGCGACCAGGCCGGCAAGGGCAAGGCGATCGGCGAGGTCTGCGCGATCGTCGGCCACCTCAACGGCTCGCTGGACCACGAGGCCGGCGGCGAGATCGCCGGCAATCTGTCGGCGCTCTACGACTACGTGCTGCAGCGCCTGACCGAGGCCAACCTGCACAACGACCGTGCCGCCCTCGACGAATCCCTGCAGCTGCTGGGCGAGATCGACAGCGCCTGGAATGCGATCCCGATGGAACAGCGTCGCTCGGCCGCGGTGGCACCATGAGCCTGCACGAACTGCACGCCCAGCTGGATGCCTTCGAAAAGGCCCTGGGCGAAGATGCGCTCGACCAGGCCGACAGCCTGCTCGACGGCCACGACAGCACGCTGCATGCCCTGCTCAGCCAGCCGCTGACCTTGGACGACCACGCACCACTCAGTGCGCTGTTCGAGCGCCAGCAGAACCTGCTGGGCCTGCTGCGCCAGCGCCGCGATGCGGTGGCTGCACTGATGAATGACGGCCAGCGCTCCCTTCGCGCGGCGCATGCCTACCTGCAGGCAGAATCGCTGGCATGACCCAACTGCCGACAACGTCGCTGCACCATCCTGCCGAAAGCGAGCTGTTCGACGAAACGCTCAGCTGCGAACTGGCCCTGCCCGCCGAGTTCCAGCCCGGCAGTGCCGCCGGTCGTACCAGCAGCGCCGAAGGCCTGCTGCGCAGCCTGGCGCTGGTGGAAGACAGCCGCGTTGACGAGCATGACGACCGCAACGAGGCCAGCCTGCAGCTTCAGCGGCTCGAGGCGAAGCTGGATCTGGCGATGGTGCTGCTTGGCCGCCTGGTCCGCCAGCAGGGCCAGGAGCTGACCCTGCGCCCGGTGCGCTGGTCACGTCGCGGGATACGCCTGCAGCTGGGCCCGCGCAGTGGCGCCAGTTCCGGCCAGGCAGGCCTGGTGCGCCTGCAGCCCAGCGACTGGCTGCCCGACCATATCGACCTGCCGGTGGAAGTGATCGCCGAAGCAGCGGATGGCGGCGGCGGCCACTATCTCTGGCTGCGCTTCCAGCGCCTTGGCGATGGCCTGGAAATGGCCATGGAGCGCCACCTGTTCCGCCTGCACCGTCGACAGGTGGCCGAAGCACGCCGGGCGCGCTGAAACCTGCCACCATCACGCTTGGCGGGCAAGCCTTGGCGGGCCCGTTCAGCTAAGTTAAGGTGGACTCCCCTACCCGGACCTGCTGCGTGCCTGTGCGAGTTCTCATCGTCGACGATCACACCCTGGTCCGCGCCGGCCTGGCGCGGCTTCTGCAGGGGTTTGCCGACGTGCAGCTGGTGGCCGAAGCCAGCAACGCCGAGCAGGCGCTGCAGCTGGCCCTGCAGCACGCACCGGACGTGGTGCTGATGGACCTGTCACTGCCGGGCCGTACGGGCCTGGAAGCGCTCAGCGATATCCGGCTGCGCGCGCCTGGTACCCGGGTCGTGATGATGACCATGCATGACGATGCCGCGCACGTGCGCGATGCGCTTGACCGCGGCGCGGTCGGGTTCGTGGTCAAGGATGCGGCACCGCAGGAACTGGAACTGGCGCTTCGCGCGGCGCATGCCGGCCAGGTGTTCCTGAGTCCGCAGATCTCCGCCAAGATGCTGGCACCGATGCTCGGCCGCGAGAAGCCCACTGGCATCGCCGCGCTGTCACCTCGCCAGCGCGAGATCCTGCGCCGCATCGGCAAGGGCGAAAGCAACAAGGAAATCGCCGCCGACCTCGGCATCAGCGTCAAGACGGTGGAAACCCACCGCGCACGCATGATGGAGTCACTGGGTTGCCGTCGCGCCAATGATCTGCTGCTGCTGGCCGCGCGCCACCAGCACGAGCTGGAGTGATCGGCTGTCGGTAGAGTCGACTGTCAGTCGACTTGCGCGCGGAGCGCGGGACTTTTCCAGAGCCTGATCGGAGAGCAGTCGACTAACGGTGCAGTCGACTAACAGTGCAGTCGACTAACTACCAACCTGCGACATCCCGCATCCGCGACGAAATCCCGTCATCCCGACACTCCCCGACGGGAATCCGTACACGGCACACGGCGGGATCGACGGATCTGGCACCGCGAATCAATGCCTTAGCTCCACCCATCGTCAATATCCCGCAACCATGTAGGGAAAACCCCTACACCCTGTCGGGGCAACCACCAAGCCCCTCAGGAACCCCCTGATTCCGCCCCCGCCGGATCAAAAGCAAGATGCGTTCCACAAGGCGCCGGGGAGCGGTGCCGGGGAACCACGATGAAGGCTGCACTCTCGACCCAGCTGGGCCAACAACTCCACCTCACCCCGCAGCTGCTGCAGTCGATCCGGCTGCTGCAGCTTGATGGCCTGCACCTGGAACAGGAAATCCAGCGCCTGCTGGACTCCAATCCCCTGCTGGAAATCGAAGAACCCGAAGCACCGACCGCCGACGCCACCGAGGTTGCCGCCACGACGCTGGAAACCGCCGCGTTCGATGAGCTGCCGGAGTCCTCGATGTGGGACGTTGCCGGTACCAGCTGGCAGGACGGTGACGACGATCGCATGGCGCGTATCGCTGCCGGCGAATCGACCGACCCGCAGCTGCGCGTGCTGCAGCGCCTGTCGCTCGACATGGATGATCGCCAGCTGGCAGTGGCCGCATTCTGGCTGGACCACTGCGACGAGGCCGGCTACCTGCAGGCGCCACTGGACCAGCTGCAGCTGCTGGCCAGCGCACAGTTCGACATCGCTGCCGACGGCGTCGAAGCCATCCGCCAGCAGCTGCTGCACGGTGAACCGGCCGGCATGGCCGCGCAGGACCTGCGCGAGGGCCTGCAGGCGCAGCTGCGCAGCCTTCACGGCGCGGTGCCTGCCCGCCACCTGGCCACGCGCATCCTGGACGGCGCGCTCGATGCGCTGGCCGCACATGATTACCCCGCCCTCGCCCGCCAGCACGACGCCGAGATCGACGACGTTCGCGAAGCGGTACGCCTGATTCTGTCGCTGCAGCCACGCCCGGGCGACAGCCTGCTGCCGGAACGCAATGCCGTTGTGGTTCCGGACGTGGTCGCCTGGCACGCCGATGGCCAGTGGAAGGTGGCATTGAACCCGACCACCAGCCGCCGCGTCTCCATCAACAGCCAGTACGAACAGGCGCTGGCAGAGACCAGCGAGGCCGCACCGGCACTGCGCGAAATGCTGCAGGAGGCGCGCTGGTTCAGCCGCGGCCTGTCGATGCGCTACGACACCCTGCTGCGCACCGCGCGGGTGATCGTCGAGCGCCAGGCCGCCTTCCTGGCCCGTGGCGAAGAGGCCATGGCCCCGCTGACCCTGAAGGAAGTGGCCGAGGAGATCGGCATGCACGAGTCCACCGTTTCGCGCATCACTACCGGCAAGTTCCTGCAGACCCCGCGCGGCACCTTCGAACTGAAGCACTTCTTCGCCGTGCGCCTGGAAGGCGCCAGCGTCTCCGGGCAGGCGGTGAAGGCCATGGTCCGCCGCCTGATCGACGCCGAACCGGCCGGCCGCCCGCTGGCAGACGAGGCCATTGCCGGCCTGCTGTCACGCCAGGGGGTGAACATTGCACGCCGAACCGTCGCAAAATACCGAGAACAACTGGATATCGCCCCGGCCCGCGAACGGCGCCGGCTCAGCGCCAGGCAACCCCAGCTGGCCCGGGTGGGCTGAAAAGGATGTTGGACATGAACAAGCTCACGGTCCTGCTGGTCGATGACCACGAGGGCTTCATCAACGCGGCGATGCGCCATTTCCGCAAGATCGACTGGCTGCAGATCGTCGGCAGCGCCGGCAACGGCCTGGAAGCGATCGAGCGCTCGGAAACGCTGCGCCCGCAGGTGGTGCTGATGGACCTGGCGATGCCGGAAATGGGCGGCCTGCAGGCCACCCGCCTGATCAAGTCGCAGGACGATGCACCGTACATCGTGATCGCCAGCCACTTCGACGACGCCGAGCACCGCGAGCACGCACTGCGTGCCGGCGCCGACAATTTTGTCAGCAAGCTGTCCTACATCCAGGAAGTCATGCCGATCCTGGAAGGCCTCAGGGAGGATCGATCGTGAGCGAATCGCGCATCCTGGTGCTGGACAACGACGCCGTGCGCGCAGAGCGCACCGTTGCCCTGCTGGAATTCATGGACTTCAACCCGCGCTGGGTCTCCGACGCGGCCGACTTCGATCTGGGCCGGCAGCGCCAGAACGACTGGATGGCGGTGATCGTCGGCAGCCTGGACGACAGCGCCGCCAGCACCGCACTCTACAACTGGCTGGGCGGCAGCAGCCTGCCACCGCCGGTGCTGCTGGCCGATGGTGATGCCTCTGCGTTCGCGCAGCAGCACGGCCTGCACGAAGCCAATATCTGGCCGCTTGAAACGCCGCTGCGCCACGCGCAGATGGAAGCCCTTCTGCGCCGCGCCAGCCTCAAGCGCCTGGATGCCGAGCATCAGGCCGGTGCCGTGCAGGATCAGGGGCCGACCGGCAACGGTCCGGCGGTGACCGCACTGCGCACCATGATCGAACAGGTGGCCGCGTTCGATACCACCGTGCTGGTGCTGGGTGAATCGGGTACCGGCAAGGAAGTGGTGTCGCGCGCGATCCACCAGCGCTCGCCGCGCCGCGATGGCCCGTTCGTGGCGATCAACTGCGGCGCCATTCCGGCGGACCTGCTGGAAAGCGAACTGTTCGGCCACGAGAAGGGCGCCTTCACCGGTGCGCTGACCGCGCGCAAGGGTCGTTTCGAAATGGCCGAGGGCGGCACCCTGCTGCTGGATGAAATCGGCGACATGAGCCTGCCGATGCAGGTGAAGCTGCTGCGCGTGCTGCAGGAGCGCAGTTTCGAGCGCGTGGGCGGCAACCAGACCATCCGCTGCAACGTGCGCGTGGTGGCGGCGACCCATCGCGACCTGGAAACCCGTATTGCCGAGGGCAAGTTCCGCGAGGATCTGTTCTACCGCCTGAACGTGTTCCCGATTGAAGTGCCCGCGCTGCGCGAACGTCGCGAGGACCTGCCGGCACTGGTGGAAACCATCGCCGCACAGCTGGCCCGCACCGGCCGTGGCGAGGTGCGCTTCACCCCGGAAGCCTTGCAGGCACTGGCCGGCTACGAATGGCCGGGCAACGTGCGCGAGCTGACCAACCTGGTCGAACGACTGGCCGTGCTGCATCCGGGTGGTTCGGTGCGCGTGCAGGACCTGCCGGCCCGCTATCGTGGCGATGCGGCACTGGCCGCCGTCGCTACGCCGGCACCGGCACCGCCCGCCGCCAGCGAAGAGCGGCTGGACCTGCGCAGCTTCTCGTTCCACACACCCGGCAGTGGCAACCAGCCGGCGCTGGAGCACGGCATTGCCGTCAATCGCCCGGCGGCTCCGGCCGCACTGCCCGACGAAGGCATGGACCTGCGCAACCACATGGCCAACATCGAACTGGGCCTGATCCACGAAGCACTGGAACGCACCCAGGGCGTGGTCGCCCACGCCGCCCAGCTGCTCGGCCTGCGCCGCACCACCCTGGTGGAAAAGCTGCGCAAGTACGGCATCGAGCGCGAGCAGGCCGAGCTGGCCGGCTGAACCGCGCTATCAGCATGAAGGGGGCACGAACGCCTGGGCTTGCCCGGGCGTTGGTGTTTGTGGCGCCCGGGGTCAGATCCCTTTCCGCTGGAAAGGGATCTGACCCC